>NZ_CP009056.1:673087-1346175 GCF_000807275.1 Frischella perrara
TGGGTGTTGTCGTACTTAAACGTTTAGAAGATGCGTTACGTGATAAAGATACGGTTTACGCGGTGATTAAAGGCGGTGCCGCCAATAATGATGGTGCTCGACGTGTAGGATTTGTGGTACCAAGTGTTGAAGGGCAAAGTGAAGTCATAAAAATGGCGCTCAATGCAGCAGAAATTAATCCGACTGATATTACAATGATCGAGACCCATGGTACAGGTACACCACTGGGCGACGAAATTGAGCTAGAGGCATTACATAAGGTTTTTGCACCGGAATGTGCGCCACACAGTATTCAAATTAGTTCGGTTAAAGCAAACATTGGTCATCTTGGTGTCGCATCAGGCATTGCTAGTTTGATGAAAACGGCGTTAGCGCTGTATAACCAAAAACTACCAGCACAGATTAATTTGCAGCATAAACATAAAATGTTATTACAGCCGACCACGCCGTTTTATATTAGTGATCAACTGACGTCCTTACCCGTCAATCAAAAGCAGTTGGTCGCGGTAAGTTCATTTGGTTTAGGGGGAACGAATGTTCAGTTAATCGTCCAAAATTGGCTCACCAACCACCCTGAACAGCAACTAAGCCAAGCACGTTATATTTTTCCGTTTAGTGCTAAATCGGCGACATCACTCCACCGTTTACTTGCGGTGTATCGTGAAGAGTTAGCGGATTATCACGAGAACGACATTGGACGAATTGCTTATACTTTAAATGAACGACGTGCCCATTTTAATTACCGTTGTGCAATTGTTGCCAATAGTTTACCTGAACTCAAAGAACAATTAGCGCTTAAACATAATATTGCCAGTACGGTTATGCCTGTTAATGCTGAAAATAAGGTGGTGTTTTTATTTTCTGCTTATGATCAAGCGCTGGAAAATAACATAATTGAGCTGATGAAGCACCAACCGGCACTTAAACAGTATTGCGATCAACTTCAGTCAAGAATTGCTTCACTATGGTCAATGACAACTTGGTCGGTATTATTACGCCACTTTATTTATCAAGTTAGTTTAGCGCAGTGGCTAATCGAGCAAGGTATTATCCCGCATGAAATGTTAGGTAATCAAGCCGGTAAAATTACGGCAGACTATCTTTCTGACATGATTACGCTGGATGAAGCCGTTTTGCAGTTAAAACATATTTCATCAATAGCATCAACACCACTGGTAATTGAAGATACCTTGCGAGTGCGACTTGCAGACATTGCTTTATCGTCGGGTGTCATAATGTTAGAAATGGGCTGTCCAAATGAATTTAACGCGCTTTATCAACAAAATAGTGATTGGATTGGGCAAGATATTTTGTGTTCTGTATTGAATTCTACATTATCTCAAGATATCTATCCGTTATTAGCCATTTTATGGCAACGCGGAGTACTTAATCGGTTACCAAACGCCATTGCTAATGGCACGATTGGTTTACCGGGTTACCAATTTGATCGTATTCGTTATGAAATTCAATCTGATGGAGAAAGTGAACATGGCACATTATCAGTAAGTTATACCTCTGTTGAGGATTTTGTCAGGAAGATGTGGTGCACATTACTCTGTATCGACCAATATCATGAAGAAGAGACAATTTTTGAATATGGCGCAACATCATTGCATATCATCTCATTTATTAATCGTTGTAATTTTATTTATAAAACTGCTTTAACCGCAGCGGATATTTACGCTATGCCATGCATCCAAGAACATACTGCCTATATTGCCCAGTGTGTTGACGAAATTTTATAAATTAAATTTGGAGAAGTATAATGAAACGAATAAATCTCTCAAGTTTTTACTTATTGTTAGTTTTCTGGTTGTATTTATTTAGTAGTTCCTCTCCAGCTTATAGTGTACCAGCGCAGCGTTTAGACGATGCGCAATTAGCTGAACTTATTCAAACGCGTATGGTAGAGGCAAAAGCACCTGCGCTAGCTGTCAGTATAGTCGTTGACGGAAAAGTTAAACGATTTAATTACGGTTCTCCTGATTTGCAACAGCCCGGTGAAAACACAGTTAATACGGCGTATGAAATCGGTTCAATGAGTAAGGCTTTTACCGGTTTAGCTATTCAGATCTTAAATGAACAAGGTAAACTGTCACTGAAAGACGATATTCATCAATATTTACCTAATCTCAACTTACTTTATCAAGGTAAACCGGCAAAATTAGATATAGAGGATTTCCTGTATCATACCTCTGGTTTACCATTTTCAACCCTAGCGTTTTTGGAAATACCATCGTCAAAAACCGTTGAGCAACAATTACAAAATCTTAACTTACAATTCAAACCTAAATCACACTATTTTTATGCTTCTGCCAATTATGATGTATTAGGGGCGGTGATAGAAAAGGTGACGGGGCAAAGTTATCATGATGCGATTGCAACCTTTATTACTCAACCTTTCGGCATGTCAGCGACGGTTGCCGTTTCCGGTGAAGAAACTATCGCTAATAAAGCGACAGGTTATAAAATCCGTTTTGGTTATCCTGTCCCTATCGAAGCTCCGATTGCATCTAATCATGTTCCGTCAGCTTATATTCATAGTACCTTAGCCGATATGGAAAAGTGGCTGGACCGTTTACTTGATCCGACTAAACTAGATCCAACGTTACGTCGCGCTATTGAGCGCAGCTGGCAAGGCAATACCCGTGTACCGGTAAATAATAATAATTCTATTTTATATGCCAGTGGATGGCTGATTGAACAACGGCAAGGAACTTATATTAATCATGGTGGGCAAAATCCTAATTATTCATCTTGTATTGCTTTAAGACCGGATCAACAGATCGGTATCGTTGCTTTAGCCAATATTAGCTCAAATATCATACTGGAATTATGTTCTGATATTGATAGCTATTTGCATAATCAACCTTATAGTGATGAAGTTAGAGATCTGTTCTTATTTATGGATTTCATCTTTAGTGTTTTAACCGCAATTACAATGATCATCGTGGTTTTAGTAGGATTATTTATCGTGCTAAGAATCCGAAATTATCGTCAACAGAATAATAAGTTGTCTTTGAATTGGCTAGATTGGGGAATAGTGTTATTAGTCCCTCTTATTATTGCTGGAATTATTTATGTGTCACCGGGGCTAGGTTTAGGTATCAATTGGCATTTCATTGCACTATGGTTGCCATCAACTTTATTAATCTTCATAACAGCTATTATATTTTTGGTGACATTATTAACACTTAATTATCGGATTAAAAAGAAAATCTCTCACAATAAGAAAGGAAGTAAGTAATGAGTAGTATTAGTTTATTTTGTATCCCTTATTCGGGTGGCTCAGCATCTATTTATTATAAATGGCGTATGGAACTATTAAAAAACGTTAATTTAGTTCCTCTAGAACCGGCTGGAAGAGGGGCAAGAATTCGGCAGCCACTATGTCGCTCTATGGAAGATGCTATCGAGGATCTGTATCAGCAATTCATAACCCGCTATGATGGCGGTGAATATGCCATTTTTGGACATAGTTTAGGTGGGCTTATGGCTTTTGAGCTTGTTCATTATATTTTGCAGCAAGGTCATAAGATGCCGACGGTAATCTTTTTTTCAGGTAGCCGCCCGCCTGATCGTACGCATGATGACGAAATATTACACACACTTCCTGATTCTGAATTTATGCAGGAAATAGCTAAATTGGGTGGCATGTCAGGTGATGTGTTTAGAAATAAAGAACTTATGGATATTTTCACCCCAATTATTAAAAACGATTATCGACTTTTTGAGCAGTATAATTATCAAACAAAAGCGCGCTTATTAAGCTGTCCTGTGGTATTATTGCATGGCGATGCTGACAGCCTAGTAGCATTAGAAGAACTACCGCATTGGGAGAAATTCAGCGATAAAGAAACAAAAACGATCATTTTCCCCCAAGCAGATCACTTTTTTGTTGATAAAAAGTATAAAGAAGTCGTTAATATCGTCAATCAAACTCTAATTCAAGTAACTAAGACGGAATAATATTCCGTCTTGTTCCCTTAGATAAGTTATCTTAAATGTGTTGGGAGGATTTTATGGCAGTACCTGAATCTAAAACTGAGTTAATAGAAGCGATTAATAAAAATTATGCTTCGTTAGTCAAAAAGCTATCAGCTGTACCAGCAGAAAAGGCTTTCCAACCATTAATGGAGGGGCATGCCAAAGGCACGACTATGAGTGCAGCACAACTTGTTTCTTATTTAATAGGTTGGGGCGAATTAGTCTTATCTTGGCATGCACAAGAAGCACATGGGCATAGCATCGTTTTTCCTGAAGTGGGCTTTAAATGGAATGAATTAGGAAAACTAGCACAGAAATTTTATCAAGACTATCAAAACATCACTGATTACAAGGAGCTATTACAACGGTTAGAAAAAAATAAAAATGATCTTATTAAATTGATTGAAGGTTTTACGAATAATGATTTATATGGTTCGAGTTGGTGTGAAAAATACACTCGAGGACGAATGATTCAGCTAAATACGTCATCACCGTATAGAAATGCAAGTGGTCGCATCGCGACATTCCTCAAAACTATCGGCAATTAATATCATTTCTAAATTAGCTAGTTATGTCATTGCGCTAACTCAGCAATAATAAGGAAATATAGCTAAAATAGATTAAGTTGTGGCGTATATTGTTTGTGTTTATAATCGGCAATAATATCCGCCATCTGATATTTAATACCTAGTTTATTACACTCTTTTATAAATGTTGATTGGAGTAAGGTGTAATTGGGCGGATAGCAAACATAGTTATTTTGAAAAGTCTGATTATAAAGTGATTTCATATTCGGGAATAACTTGACTAACCAGTGATAAAAATAATCTTTTTGCTTATCACGTAAAGTGAGAGCGAACCAAGGAAAGATAAATTTCCCGCCATGTGCATGTGTTTCATGAATAATTTGAATAATATTGTCTCGATTATCGGTGATAAAAGGTAACACCGGCATTAATAGTGTTCCTGTATATATACCTTGATCAGCCAATGACTTCATGGATGCAAAACGCTGAGAAGTAAGGGAGGCATGCCGTTCGAGTTGTTTGCCGAGTTTATCATCACAAGTGGTGATTGAAAACCCAACTAATAATGATGAATGGGCATTAATTTGCATTAGCAGATCTAAATCTCGTAACACAAATTGACTTTTTGTACATAATACCGCACCAAATCGATATTGTTCAATTAATGTTAATGCTTGTCTAGTTAGTTGCAATCGCTTTTCTAAATGATTATATGGATCGCTCATAGAGCCAAAACCAATGACGCCACTTTTCTTATGAGTCAACTCGTTTTTCAAGGTAACAATACAAGATTCTTTCGTTTCGACTTCATCAAAGTGCTTAATTCGATAACATTCACTTCTCGAATCACAATAAATACACCCTAAATTACAACCACGATAAATGTTCATAGTATAATCAGTGCCAAACCATTCGCTTGATTTTGTATTGAAGAGCATTTTACAAATTTATCCTATTCTTGATTGTTAAGTTGTTGTATTAATCAATAGTATGAACCAAGAGTATTAACCAAATGGCTCAACTATTTAATTATGAATATAGATAAAATCTTCAATTGGTTGTAATACTAATTGCCTATCATAGCGAAACAAAGCGATGTCATTGACTGATTTTGCCACCGACAATGCAATAATGAGATCATCATTAATCCACTGATGGACGCCAATGTCCTCATTACACGCATTTAATAAAATAGAATTTGCTGAAAAAGCAATATCAATGCATTTGAGTCCCAAAGATAGCCCCATACCCCGATATTTTGTATAAGCCTCTTTAAGTGTCCACAGCTTCCAGAATAACAAAAAGCCGTCATCATAAGCTAAGTTAACGATGTTACGATGTTCGTTTTCTGTAAAGAAACTCTGACTGATATTCAAATGGGATGTGGATTTATCTTGCGTTCGATCAAGGCTGCGGACTCTTTCGACATCTACTCCCACTTCACTGTCGCGGCTAATGACCACGGCAATGGCATCTATAGAGTGGGATAAATTAAAATATAAGGGAGCGGGTAATTGGGGAGAGGCAATAAATGGTTTACCATAGCTATTTTGTGCAAAAACCCAATCATTTTTATCAACATAAGGATAGTATTGCGCTAGTGCTAATTTTAATATCTTTCGTGACAAGGCAAATATAGCTTTATCTTTTTCAATTTTAATCTTCTCAAAGCGACTCAATTCTTCGGCATTAAGGTAACTTAATGTATCAGATAAATTCTGACAGTTGAAATCAATATTATCAGCAATAAATAAAGCAGTTTTCATAAACTGTCATCCCTACCTTGTGTTATTAAGTTTGTTTATTGATTAGTTTAACAACTTATTTATAAAAGTCATTTTTGTAATCATTTTCTTTCATTGTTTTTGTTAGAGGTTTTTAAAAAGTGGGATTTAAATCGCATTAAACCAGTTAAAAAAGCATTTGTTACCAATTTATTAGTGATCTAGAAAGCTAAAGATTGGTGTAATTACAATACACCACAAGTAATAATTTATGATGTCATTCATTTTTATGCCAAATATGTCTGTGATTCACTAACCGAATAAATGGTTTATGATAGCTATCACTAATTGCTTGTAGCCAAATGAGAAGTTGATATTTTTAATGCTATTTTGAACGGTCTAACAGATAGCAAGTTAAATGATTAGGTTTAATCTTTTTATTTTTCAGGTTGTTGGCTATCTTCCGCTTTATACTGTTTACTGGTATCAACTGCAAGATTTTGATAGCGTTGTTCCTCTACAAAATCGGGTAAATGATCGGATTCAATATTGTCATAAGTAATAGTTGTTATATTCCCCTCATTGTCAAAATGAACATTTTTAGTTTCTCCAACTTTAGGTATGTAAACGATATTACGTTTTACTCCTTGTTCATCAAACCAAGTCGTTTCGGAAACATAATCACTGTCTTCTTGGTAATATTCCTCCAGACTGATTAGTTTATCATCTTGGTTTTTAGTCAATACGGATAGCGGGTTTCCATTTTTATCATATTCAATAAATAATGAGCGCAATACCTGTTTTTTGTTGATAGTGTAACTAAATGATCGAAGATAATGCCGGTTGTTATTATTTGGCCAATATTCATATTCCCATTTAGTAATGGATAATAATGGTTTTTTTTCAATTGAAATGATTTTCCCCATATTTTTGACGATTTTAATGTAATTAGGCAAACTTACCGCTTCCTTTAGAGTAATGGATTGTAACTGTAAATCATCATCAAAAATAAAAAAGTGTTCTCCGTTTTCTAGCGCTGCTAGTCCGATTAATTGCTGTTTATCAAGTAGGATATATTGTGGTTTACGACGATAAACCCAGCGTTCTCTGATTTGATAATTATCGCCAACGATCAAGATTCTAAATTCCGTATTAAACGGATTATTTACTCGGTAGGGTGCATTTTCAGCCTGTTGTAATGAAATCGGTGGATATTGTGGATAATTATGTTCTGGCTGAAAAGAGCCAACTGTTGTTCGTGTTGAAGCATAAAACGGTATGTGAGGTTTAATACCTATCGTTTTGAGTTCAATTATTTTAGCCATGTCTAGAGGGGAAGTGGTATGTGTCATTATTATTCCTAATAAGTATATTGTTATAAGTATTATCATCCCAATGAATGCTATTTTTTTCAACATCTTTTATGCTCCTCTAAGATTTATCTCAGTATTTCAACCACTCTTAGCGCATTATCTTTTACTTTTTTCATTCTATTATAAACTTTAGTGGCTTGTTCTATTGTTTGTTGGTTATATTCAATTTTATGCGGTGCACCATAGGGAGGTCTGGATTCAATAGTATATTCTTTCGTATTTTTCAATGCTGATTTTAAGTATTGTTTTGACCACCAATAGTAACTGTTGGAAGACAATAGAACCGAATTCGCTTTAATTTTATAACCGCTGTATTTACAAATTGAATATGGTTTTTTCCCAATTATATGTATTAGGCTTTCTATGGTTTCGAAAACTATTTTTTGATTTTAATTAACCACTATGTACTTTTTACTGGTGTCAATTTCAAGATTTTTATAACGTTCCTCTTCTTCAAAATTAGCAATTTTATGGGATGGAACACGACCATATGTAACTTCAATTATATTTCCTTCTTTATCAAGGTGAACAATTTTACTATCTCCAACACTGGGAGTATAAAAGATCTCCGTTTTGTCACCTTGCTCGTTAAATAATGTGGTTTCAGATGAATATTCATTTCCTTTGGGATAGTGTTTTTTTATACTTATCGGTTTATTATTTTGGTTTTTAGTTACAGATATTAATGACTTACCCTCTTCGTTATATTCCACATTCAAAGATTGCAATATGGTTTTCTTGTCAATGGCATAATTAAAATATCGTAAATAATGCAGCTTAGCGCTGTGTGGCCAGTATTCATATTCCCATTTGCTGATGGAAAGTAAGGGTTTTTTTTCAATCGCTACGATTTTACCCATTTCTTTTGTTACTCTTATATAATTAGGTAAGGTAATCGCGTTTTCAATGGTAATAGGTTGCAATTGTAAATCGTCATCTAAAATAAAAAAGTGTGAACCATTTTCCAATTCTTTTAAACAGTCTTGTTGTTGATTATTAAGTAAAATATATTGAGGTTTACGTTCATAACTCCAACGTATTTTAAATTGATAATTGTCACCGACTTCATTAATTTTAAGTTCTGTACTGAACGGATAATCAACCCGATAGGGTGCATCTTCTGCCTGTTCAAGAGTAATTGGTGAAAAATCAGGATAATTATTAGGAGTTCGGTAATGATGGAGAATAGTTTCGGTGGAGTCATAATAGGGTACATGAGGTTTAATACCCATGGTGCGAATTTCAATACTTTTAGCAACATCAAATGGATTAGTTAAACTTGTCATCATAGCTCCTAATAAATATATTAATAATGGCATCATTATTAAGGTTAATGTCAATGTCACTTTTTTTTTCATTGTTATCATCTTTATCTATTATTTTTTAGTAAATTGGCTAATTTCTCAGCATTATCTTTAACACGTTTCATTCTTTTATAAACCTCATCAGCTTGTTTTCTGATTGTTTCATTATTTTTTATTTTGAATATATTTCCATGATGATCTGAAATATAACGATACTCATCTTTGTAATCGGAAGCAGATGAAAAGAATCTAATAAAATGAAGGTCTCGTAAAATATATCTATCAGCTAAATTGGTTTCATACAATAAATTAAATAAAAAAGTATGACAGTTATATTCTGCGAAATTTTCAAACGCATAAGACCATTTTTTCTTTTCTTCTTCTTTATTTGGAATATGCTTCCTTGCAAAACTTCGTATTTCTTCAATAATATCTTCTTCTGTTCGTGGATCAGTAGCAAAAATATAGGGATGATTGACTTCCCTTTTTTCACTATTTGGAAGGGTATAGCGTTTATTATGATGGGGATCAAAAGGATATAATGAATATTTTTTATCTTCTTCTTTGATTATAGCTCTTCCGGCTTCATTGGGAATACCTCCATTATCATCATCATTATCTTTATCTTTATTTCGAAAATAATTGCAATCACTATTTAGGCATCCATCTACTGTAAAAAAGTTAAAAAAGGTTGCCGGCTCTTGAGGATACCAACCATAACTTTCAATAAATGGTTCACTACCGTCCATTTTGCTTAAATCATTGATAATTTCGATCCAGTAATGACCTGGTGGTGATTCAGTAACCGCTTCAATACGACCTCCAAGTAATAAAGTCGGTAGTCGGCATATTCTGATTCGGGTTAATTCTTTAACACCAGTTACTACTTTTTGTTCATAACGGGTCCAATTAGGGTTATAAGGAACGGTATTTCCCATAACGGCTGTACCAAGATTTTCCCAATTACTCATATTTATTTATCCTTGTTTGTTATAAGTAATTATGTAAGATGTATTTCTATATAATAATGATAAGCCAATCGAGTTTTATTACTCCTTATTCTCGTTTAAGTAGGCATTAAATATTTGTTGAATCAATTTATCCGAATAAAGCGGTAATTCATCATAAGGTTGTGGATCATTTTCATTAGTCAAATCATCTGTAATTAATAGCGTATTCCCCGCTTTGTCTAAATGACGATTTTCAATAAGGGTATTATGATAAATAGTTATATGATTCGTTTTTTCCTCTTCTCGATTAAATCGCTCAATCACACCATAAATATTATTATCATTAAATTTTGAAAAAACAGCGATTCGTTTGTTTTGACTATCTCTGATCGTTTGTGATACGACAAAAACACCAATATCATCATAGATTGTTTCAACGGTTAGTAATGGCATGCTAGGACTTTCAAGCACCATTAAAATCTCTTTGTGCATTTGGTTATTTTCGTTGTATTCATAAACCTGTTGCGTTTTTTGGATTCGTGTTTTTTGAAGTATTGAAGCAATTTTCCCCATTACTTTTTCGACTCGCACGTAGCTAGGCAATATAATTGCTTGTTCAATAGCTTCTAATGGTATTAATTGACCTTGCTTGTCTAAAGTAAAAAAATAGGTGCCATTTTCTAATGGTTTAAATTGTTCATGTGGTACTGATAAGGGGACTTGTAGCCATTTTTCTCTGGAAATGGTTTGATATTGATAATTGTCACCGACTGTTACTTTGACTAAGTCAACATATTGTTCTTTGGGATGTTGATATTCAGCTTGAGCTAATGTCATAGTTAATTGGTGAGGATAATTTTTATAACGATCTTTTCCCCATTGAGGGAAGGGGGTTGGATGATAATAAGTACTATTTGATTGTATACCTAGAAATTTTGCTCGTGTGACAGCTTCTTGGTCAGCTAAGGTATAATTGTCCTTAGATGCCATTTGTTCAATCAGTTTGTCTACATGGGATGGATGTACTCGTAAAAGATCCATCGGAATAGATTGATAAATCGCGGATTGTGGTAAATATACATCTGTTGATAAGTTTGGCTCAATATTGCTGGTATGTATAATTTGTCCAGACTCATCTAAATATTGGCTTTCCACATTACCTAATTCATCATAAAAAATTGTATGATTAACCTTAATCCCTTTCTCATTAAAAATATCCATTAATGCATAAACGTCTTGCGTGTATAAGTAAGTGATAACCACTTTATAGTTGGTTATAAAATTATCTTCTAATAATTTTATTCTTTGTCCTGTTTGATCATATTCAATTTCATCATGAACAAGCACATTATTATTCAAATCTAGCTTTTCACTGATTTCTTGTTGTTTATTACCATTTGACCAATATGAAAATACGGTTTTGGTAATATATGTTAAGGGGCGTTTTTGAATTTTAGTGACTTTATTTTGTTGAATAAACACCTTGAGATAACAATCTTGTTTGAAAGTATCTTCAACCGAATTTAATTGATGAAGTTGATAATTTTCATCTAAAGTAAAAAAGTATTCACCATCTGAATAATCGTCAAATAAGGCAATGGGAAACAATATATCAATTAGATCTCTTTCCTTCTCAACAATATGTTTATATTGATAATTATCATCTAGCTCAATAAATTGGATGATATTATTAGAATCATTGGGAAATTTTTTTTCAGCCTCAGATAATGTTAAAAAAGGTTTTGTTGGAAAATTCTTATATTTACTGTAGATATTTCCAAAGTGAATATAAGTGACATGCGGTTTAATGCCTTGTGACTTGAGTTGATTAATGATGTTATGATCGGATAAGTTCTCTTTTTGCATTGCTAATCCTAACGTTGAATAAAATACTAGCGCTAATAAACTTAAAAAATAAATGAAACTTTGACATTTTAATCTCATTAATAATGACCTTTTTTGATTATTAATAGCTGACATAATATTCATAATTTTCTTTGAGTTCTTTTGAAATATCATCTAACTTAGTTAGTAATTCCAGACGTTTAGGATTAGAAAAATTATTACTTTTAACGCTTTTGAAATATCGACGAAAATGGTCATCTTTATCTTCCGCAATAATAGGATCAGCTAATTCTAATTTACCTAATAATAAAAATAGAAAGGTATGACAGTTAACTTCACTATAACCATCAATACACCAACTCCATAAAGCGGAATGATCGCTGGAAAATGAGCTTGCAAATTTTCTAATCTCTTCAATGATTTCATCTTTTGTTCTGTTATCTCTAGGGAATAAATAAGGATGCGACACCATTTTGATTTCACTTTCTCTAAAACGGGAGCTTTGATGAGGATCAAAAGGATAAATGGATAGATTATTCTCTAGTATCATCACTTCTGTCTTTTCATCTTTTTTCTTTATTTCTCTTCCTGCATCTCGTTCGGTTGTATGATCACGATACTTGGATGCATCTTTTGCTATTCTTGAATCTGAAGCACCATTTATAATACCTTGTTCTTTAATCTCAATCCGACCGATAGGAATATCACTTGTAGAGTAAGGATTATCATTTGGTGTAATTGTTACGGGTAAAGCTATTGGATACCATCCATAACTTTCTCTAAATCCATTAGCTGATTGAACATTGCCAAGGTCGATGATTTCTTGCTCTACTTTCTTTTCTTCTCTGGCATTTCTTATGTGTTGGTCAATCATATCCTCTTTCTCATGAATGATTTCAATCCAATAATGCCCGGGAAAAGCGCCTTTTGAGCTATTAAACGATAATGGAATTCTACAGATGCGAAGCCAATCAAGTTTTTTAAACCCAGCTTTAACGGAAGTAATAATACGAGATTGATCATTAGAGTTATAAGGAACGGTATTTCCCATAACGGCTGTACCAAGATTTTCCCAATTAATCATATTCATCCTTGTTTGTAATAAGTAATTATGTAAGATATATTTCTCTATAATAATGATAAGCCAATCGAGTTTTATTACTCCTTATTCTTGTTTAAATAGGCATTAAATATTTGTTGAATCAATTTATCCGAATAAAGTGGTAATTCATCGTATGGTTGTGGATCATTTTCATTAGTCAAATCATCTGTAATCAATAGCGTATTCCCCGCTTTGTCTAAATGACGATTTTCAATAAGGGTATTACGATAAATAGTAATATGATTCGTTTTTTCCTCTTCCCGATTAAATCGTTCAATCACACCATAAATATTATTATCATTAAATTTTGAAAAAACAGCGATTCGTTTGTTTTGACTATCTTTGATCGTTTGTGATACGACAAAAACACCAATATCATCATAGATTGTTTCAACGGTTAGTAATGGCATGCTAGGACTTTCCAACACTGTTAAAATCTCTTTGTGCATTTGATTATTTTCGTTGTATTCATAAACCTGTTGCGTTTTTTGGATTCGTGTTTTTTGAAGTATTGAAGCAATTTTCCCCATTACTTTTTCGATTCGCACGTAGCTAGGCAATATAATTGCCTGTTCAATATCTTCTAATGGTATTAGTTGACCTTGCTTATCTAGGGTAAAAAAATAGGTGCCATTTTCTAATGGTTTAAATTGTTCATGTGGTATTGATAAGGGGACTTGTAACCATTTTTCTCTGGAAATGGTTTGATATTGATAATTGTCACCGACTGTTACTTTGACTAAGTCAACATATTGTTCTTTGGGATGTTGATATTCAGCTTGAGCTAATGTCATCGTTAATTGGTGAGGATAATTTTTATAACGATCTTTTGCCCATTGAGGGAAGGGGGTTGGATGATAATAAGTACTATTTGATTGTATACCTAGAAATTTTGCTCGTGTGACAGCTTCTTGGTCAGCTAAGGTATAATTGTCCTTAGATGCCATTTGTTCAATCAGTTTGTCTACATAGGATGGATGTACTCGTAAAAGATCCATCGGGATAGATTGATAAATTGCGGATTGTGGTAAATATACATCTGTTGATAAGTTTGGCTCAATATTGCTGGTATGTATAATTTGTCCAGACTCATCTAAATATTGGTTTTCCACATTACCTAATTCATCATAGAAAATTGTATGATTAACCTTAATCCCTTTCTCATTAAAAATATCCATTAATGCATAAACGTCTTGCGTGTATAAGTAAGTCATAACCACTTTATAGTTGGTTATAAAGTTATCTTCTAATAATTTTATTCTTTGTCCTGTTTGATCATATTCAATTTCGTAACGAACTTTAACACTATTATTCAGATCCAATTGTTCGCTTATTTCTTTTTGTTTATTGCCATTAGCCCAGTAGGAAAAATAGGATTTTTGAATCCATGTTAAGGGACGTTTTTGCATTTTGACAACTTTCCCTTTTTCAATCACTATTTTGAGATAGCAGTCTTGTTTCCAAGCTTCTTCAACTGAATTTAAATGATGGAGTTGGTATTTTTCATCAAGAGTAAAGAAATGTTCGCCATCTGAATATTCGCTAAACATTGCTATCGGAAATAAAATATCAATTACATCTCGTTTGTTAAAAAGAATCTTCTCGTATTGATAATTATTATTCAATTCTATAAATTGAATTTCATTATCTGAAAAATAAGAAATTTTTCTTTCGGCTTCAGTCAGGGTTAAAAATGGTTGGGTAGGGAAGTTTTTGTAATCAGTATAAGGATAGTCTGAGTGAATATATGTAACATGAGGTTTAATACCTTGTATTTTTAATTGGTTGATGATGATATCATCGGTTAAATTATCGTTGTTCATAGCCATCCCCAAAATTGAATAAAATAAACTTATTAGAATAAACAGGTGTATTTGTTTTAAAAATGTTATTTTCATAAGCCCTCCTTAATTTAGCTACCATTAATCAATATTTCAGGAGGAAGTAAGTCGTGATGATAATTTTTGTAAATCAGTTAATAACTGTATACGTTTTGAATTAGGAACCGTAAAGTTATTTTTGAGATTATTAAAATAGGCTGTAAAATGTTTATCCCTTTTTTTTCCAATAATCGGATCGGCTACTTTAAGCTCACCTAACAATAAAAATAGAAAGGTATGACAATTAACTTCATAATAGCTATCATTGTCCCAACTCCAAATAGCTGAGTGTTTGGAATGAAATGTGCTTGCAAAATTTCTGATTTGTTGAATTATCGTTTCTTTAGTTCTATTGTCTCCAGGGGGTAAATAAGGATTTGAGATCATATTTATATCTTTTTCCTTAAAACGTTGATATTGATGTGGATCAAAAGCATATTTAGATAAGTTATTGTTCATTGTCTTTCTTCCTGCTTCTCGTTCAGTTTTATGATCACGAAACTTGTTCGCATCTTTTGCTATTCTTGAATCTGATGCGCCATTTAAAACCCCTTTTTCTTTGATTTCAAAGGATGACCACGATATCGATATTGGTAAACTTACGGGATACCATCCATAGCTTTCTCTGAATCCATTGGCAGATTTGATATTTCCTAATTTATTTATTTTGCCTTCTTTTTGTTTTGCCATTCTGGCTTTTTTTACGTGATCATCAATATCATTTTCATCGTCATGAATAATTTCAACCCAATAATGTCCTGGGATAGCGCCATTTCCTTTAAGTGGATTACCTAATGGAATCCGACAGATTCGGATCCAATTAAGTTTTTTATAACCATCTTTTACATATGTTACTACGCGAGATTTATTATAAGTATCATTAGGAACGGTACCTGCCATAATTGCTGGACCAATTATTATTCGCCTTTCACTCATATTTATTTATCCTTGTTTGTAATAAGTAATTATGTAAGATGTATTTTTTAATATTGAATTAATTATTTGAACAAATTTAAGTTTAACCAATATCCGTTTAGGTATATGGTAAAAACGAGTGTTATAACACAGGGATGAAACAAAAAAAGATCTGCTTTTTGAAAGTGAAGATATCAATAATTGAGGCGTAATACTTAATGTGATATTCAATAAGTAAGACCAAATCAGCAAAAGAATCGCTGTCGATTGGGCGATCATAGAAGTTATTTGCACCAATATCATCATAGGAAATCCTTATTATTTATTATTGTTTTTCCATATAATAACGATAAGCTAATTGATATTAACACTATAGGTTATTTTTTTGCTTATAACAATTTTTTTTGTTATTTTCAGGTTTTTATTTAATGGAGGACTAGTGCCATAATAAAATTGAATAAAAAAAGTGATTATTAATGTTATGGTTAGTAGTTAGACGTGTTATTGGGTTTATAAAGGGCATTATTTTGAAATTCACCTTTGATTATAGGTCTTCACCATTTAGGATCCTGTTCAATATTAATGCCCTTTCAATTGAAGTTATTTATAGCAATAATTTAGTAAATACCTTTCATGCCTTCAGGTGTATAGCGTTCACCCTTAATACTAATACGGTTTTTTAAATCGTTGAGTATTTCAATATCTTCATTTTCAAGATGAACAGAGCAAGCATTCACATTTTCGATTAAATATTTTTCTTGTTTTGTTCCTGGAATTGGTACAATTCCTTCCCATTGAGCTAATAGCCAAGCCAACGCAATCTGACCACTGGTGCAATTATATTTAATTGTCATTGGTTTTATTGCGGTGAGTAATTTTTTGTTATGTTCAATATTCTCATCTAGGAATCGAGGGTTTGTTTTGCGAAAATCGCCGTCAGCAAAATCTTTTACCGATTGATATTTACCGGTTAAAAAACCTCGTCCAAGCGGAGAGTATGGCACTAGACCTATGTTCAATTCTTTTAATAGAGGTAAAATAGTTTCCTCAATATCACGCGTCCAAAGAGAATATTCAGTTTGCACAACATCGACAGGGAAGATTGAATGGGCGCGAATTAATAAATCAGCAGGCACTTCACAAAGCCCTATATGCTTAATTTTACCTTCTTTTTTTAATTCTGCTAGGGTTTCCATTGTTTGCTCAATAGGATTTTCATTATTAATACGATGTATATAAAACAGATCAATTTGCTCAATACCTAAACGTTTTAATGATGCGTCGCAACAAGATTTAATATATTCAGGTGAATTATTTATGGTTCGTTCATAGCCAACGCTATTGCCTCTATCTATACCGCATTTAGTTGCGATAACTAATTGTTCGCGTTGAGATGATGGTAATTGCTTTAAAAATGAGCCAATGAGTAACTCATTTTTTCCACGACCATACATATCGGCAGTATCAATTAAGGTAACGCCATTATCTACGACACTTTGTAATAATTTTAGTGAATTCTGCTCTTCTGCAGGTCCATAGAATTCACTTAATCCCATAGCGCCATATCCTATAGCCCCAACTTTAATACTTGAACCTAATGTTCTTTCTGGTAGAGTACCCATTTATTTATCTCCAATTTTTGTTAGTAAAATTAATTATTCAGCTACCGTGTGAATGGCACCATCTCCCCATGTCCCAATGTAATAACGATGATTGTAAAATGCTAAAGCAACAGCGCCTGATAATGATGAAGCGATTGTTTGAACTTCTTGTGTTTTTACATTTATTTTGCGAACCATTCCAGCACCATTATCAATTACCGCAACGACTTCAGGTGATATAGTTACAATACCTACACCAGGTCGATTGAATTTATCGCCTATTTCTTTCTTATCACCATTAGGGCTTACAAAGGTAAGGCGTCCACTATATTGTGAAACAACTAAACTATTATCAGCGAGTTGGGTAACTCCAACAGGGGTAGACAGTCCTCGTACAATCACCGTTTTTTGACCGTTTTGTAGATTAAGAGAGACAATTTCTCCAGTTGAGCGATTTGTTATCAGTAGTTGTCCAGAGTTTGAAAATGCAATTCCTGTTGGAGTATGATAGCCATCAGAAATTTTTTCTGCCTGACCGTTAGTTTTAATTTTCAAAATATAATCGTCACTATAAGAAGAAACATAGATATTATCTTCTGAATCAATGACGATTCCTGCGGGGGATGAAATGCCAGAATAAACCGTTTCACGTTCCCCATTTGCTTTAATTTTAACGATCGAATCACCAGACCAATTAGTTACATACATTGATCCAACACTATCAAAAGCAATCCCCGTTGGAGCATTAAAACCTGAGGCAACCTTTGTTGATTCCGCCATACATACACCTCCATATAACGTTATAAAGATAAAAACAATAAAATTTAAAAAATTTTTTTTCATAAGAAATACTCCTCTGTAGTTAATACTCAATTAAAAGCAAATTAATAACCGATTGATGCCCCCCCATCTAAGTTGATTGAGGCACCATTGATATAATTTGCGTTTTCACTTAATAAAAAAGCAATGGTTTGGCCAATTTCATCAACATCAGTGAATCGCTTTAATGGATTCATTTTCTTAAAATTATCATTTAATAATTCAGGTGTGGTATTTAAGGATTTAGCAAAATTAGTGGCTGTATTTTGCCAAGATTCAGATTCGGTTATCCAAGGGTTAACAACGTTTAGACAGATTCCATGATTACCTAAGTATTTTGAAGCCGCTTTTGTAAATCCTAAGAGCGCTGCGTTTACCGTACTATTAATAATGAAATCTGGATTAGGATCATAACAAAACGTACCATTAATAATGACGATTCTTCCTTTTATTTGATGTTCCTTCATTAACTTGGCTATATTTTTGGTCATGTTAATTGTCCCCCAAAGTTTGCTTTGGAATGACGTGTCCCAGTCTTGTTTAGTTGATGAAAAATAATCAATGGGTTCACCAAGACCAGCCGCATTAACAAGACCATCAATGGACGTGTTTTGCCAAATTGATTGTAATTTTGATTCAATTTGATCCTCATCACTAATATCCATTGTATAAGTCATAATATTTCTATTATTAGTTGCTTGTTCTAATTCTTGCTGTGTAGTAAATAACTTCTGTTGATTTCTTCCAACAAGAATAACGTTATAATTATTCTGTAAAAGTACCTTTGCAATTCCCTTGCCAATTGAACCTGAACCACCTGTGATCATGATTGTTTTCATTTTATTTTCCTTTTTAATAAATGATTACCTAATAACGCTAACGTTATATTTGTTAACGTGATAATTACGCAGGCTAAAACTAATCCCTGCCAATTCATATGCTCATATAAAATGCCTAATAGGTATGTGCCAATACTGCCTCCTGCTAAGCAAGACAATAGGTATAAAGAAGATATGGCGCCTCGTGAATTAAAGGGTACAATCTGATTAAGCATTGAAATGACAATTGGTTGAATACCAAAAACGAAAAGAAATAGACAAAAAATACCCATTGCTATGAAGAATAAATTTAGACTGTATCCGATTGTGATAACGGCAATGCCTACGCAAATTAAATAAATGACTAATAGCCGATCTTTATTGATGAAATTTGATAGTTTACCCGTAATAATTGCGCCAATTACAGCGCTCAACCCGGCAACATTCAACCATCCTAAAACTGTTGAAGATAGGTTAAATAGTTCACCTTTTAAATAAAAGGTTAGAAATGAGGATAAGCCAAGATAAACAAAGAAAAGAAGAAAACCGACTAATAAATAAATAACGACTGTTATATTGAGTAGTAATTTAGTTGCTGAAATATAAGTATTAATAATACTTGTATTATTCGTATCTTTTTTTGTGCTTTTTATTCCAAGGGGGATGAAAAAGCAAATTAAGATAATTAAACATGCATAAATAGTAAAAGCGATTTGCCAAGACCAAAAATCTGTCAACATGGCAACTATACTTCGACTAAAAATAATTCCGACAATTGAGGCGGATATCATAACTCCCATTGCTTGAGGTAATTTTTCATTAGGCGTGTTTTTCGCTGTATAGGCAAATAATGCCGCCGGAACGGAGGCGGCAAAAAAACCTATCAATGACATTACCAATAAATAAAGATTAAATGAATGAACGGTCCCAGATATAAATAAGCAAAATATTGTTCCAATACTACCGAAAAGAACTAATGGTTTTGTCGAGACTTTATCTGATAATGGACCATAAATAAAAAAGGAGATAGCATAAAAAAAACACGATAAACTGAAAATATTTCTGGCATCAAGAATATCTATGTTGAAGCTTTTTGCAATTTCTTGAAATATTAATTGACTTATATAAACCGATCCCACTAAAAGAACGATTAATATGGCTGAAATGATAATACTTGTATTTGATTGCTTTGGCTTGATTTCTGATAGTACACTTGATCCCATAATCTTATTTCCTGTTTAATTGCGAATAATACTCATCGCTACGCCTTCGCCACCTCCAACGCATAGTGCAGCGATACCAGTACTGAGTTTTTTAGAGAATAATTGGTAGATAAGAGATACTAAAATACGGCAACCTGATGCACCGATTGGGTGACCTAAAGCGATGGCTCCTCCATTAACATTAAGTTTTTCATCCGGTAGGTTTAATGTTTTTTGTGTAGCAATAGCTTGTGATGCAAAGGCTTCATTACATTCAAAGAGATCAATATCATTGATAGACTGACCTGTTTTTTCTAAGCAGGCTTGAATTGCACTAATCGAACCTAATCCCATCATTGCAGGATTGATACCGGTATTGGCAAATGCTGTGATAGATACTAATGGCTTTAATCCTAAGGATATCGCCCTTGATTTACTGCATATAATCACAGCAGCAGCGCCATCGTTTATTGGAGAGGAGTTACCCGCAGTAACCACACCATCTTTCTTGAATACAGGTTGTAGCGTTGATAATTTATTAAATGAAGTTTCCCTAGGTGACTCGTCTTTATCAATCACGATTTCACCTTTTTTAGTTGTTAATTTAATAGGCATGATTTCGCTGGAAAAAGCGCTATTTTGGATCGCCTTAAGTGCTTTATTTTGTGAAGAAAGTGCAAAACTATCTTGTTCTTCACGAGAAATGTTAAATTCTTCCGCAATATTTTCGGCGGTAATTCCCATGTGGTATTGGTTAAAAGCATCTGTTAAGCCATCATATAATAGTGTATCGACTAACTCTAAATGACCTAAACGGTTACCTTTCCTCCCTTTTTTAAGTACATGTGCAGCAGTGGACATGCTTTCTTGTCCTCCTGCAATAATCATTTGCGCATCGCCATTTCTAATTGCCTGAACAGCTAAATTAATTGCTACCAAACCTGAACCACAAACTTTATTAACAGTTAATCCTGTTACTCTCTCTGGTAACCCAGCTTTTAATGCTGTTTGTCTAGCGGGATTCTGCCCACACCCTGCTGTTAGGACTTGCCCCATTATTACTTGGTCTATTTCATCAACGGGAATGTTAGATTCATCAAGCATATATTTAATTAGCATAGCTCCCAATTCGGTTGCAGATAATTCTGAAAAAGCTCCCAAAAATCCTCCAATAGCTGTTCTTTTAGCTGCTACGATGACTATCTCTTCCATATAGAACCCCCCCTATCCTTATGATATTTATAATTATTTTTCTTTTTTATTACTTTTTTACATCATAAAACTGACCAATTATGATATTTAGCATGATTTAACATCGTACTGTTATTGCCAACGTAAACAGGGTTACCGACACAAGAAAGCATATTTAGATCTGAAATATCATCGCCGTATCCATAACTCATGCTTAAATCTATTTTTTCTTTTAAAGCAAATTTCCTCATTGCTTTCGCTTTTCCTTCACCAATTGTTTGTATTCCTTTAATTTTACCGGTCAAGAAACCCTGTACATCAACGATTGGTTGAACACAAAGAATGCCATCAACCTGAAAATATCTCGCAATGGGGTTTAGAAGCGGTAACATAGAACCCGAAACAAAAATGATTTTTTCACCTCTACTTTGATGTTTACGTAAACATTTGATTGTTTTACTAATAAATTTTCCTTTTGTAAGAACATTATCATCAAACCAACATTCACCTAAAACAATGAGCTCCGACATTTTCATACCTGATAAAAATTGGTAATACAGTGAGTTTAGTGCTTCTCTAGGCCAATCATTAGCTCTTGCTTGCTTGAAAGTTTGTTCAAACTTAAATTTTAAAAGGGTCAATTGTTTTTTTTCTGATAGATATTCAAAAAAATCAAACATACTTTTAACCGTTATTAATGTGTCATCAACATCAAAAAAAGCGGCCGATAATTGTGATGAATTACTCTTAACTGGCTTCATGTTGGCTATCCCCAAAATCCATCCGTCTACTTTTGGTCTTAAAATCCGGATCGTTTCCGACTACACCCGCATCAGACCAACGTGAAGGTTGAATTTCTTGAATACTGATCGAAATTTTGTCGAGTGGACAGCCTAAGGTGTTATGCATAACACGGGTTATTTCTTCCAATAATTTTTTGGCTTTTTCATCACTATCTATTGGCCAAGTTGTAATATGAATATGTGGCATTTATCTTCCCTGATGTGGTTGTGTTAAAAACGAATCAAATAAATCAGTCTGTTTTAGTTTTAGATGGGCATGAACATCTCCGCCTAATCCGAAATATCCAATAGCTCCGCCATATGATTGTTGAGAACTCATAAATAAGACGATTACATTAATAATTCTATTGCTGGTTGGATTCTGTTTGGGAAAAGGGTTATCCAAAATAGCGTAGTAGCTAGCATTGCCATTTTGGTCGGTTATAAAAACATTGGGGATGCCCAACGGTCCTGGTCTTGTTGGCTGATTAGGATTAAGATCTTTTTCTCGCAAACTCATTACCGTGTAAAGACTATTTGGCACTAAATTTTTAAAAGTAAACTCGAATTTAGCTGAAAAACCATCCGTGCTTATTTCTACGATTCCTTCAGCTTTAAGCCAATCGCTTAATAGGATTTTCGGTAATTTTCTCCGTCCATCACTTTCCCGATAGTCATATATATATCCTTCATTTAATGGATAGCTTTGACGATGTATTTGCGCGGCGTTTGCGCATTGCTCAGGTGCAAATATCATTGGATAGTTATTTAATGGCAATGGTAAAGGTAATGTAAATAATTCTATTTCTGTCAGTCTATGTTCACTGGCATAATCTAATTCTTCTTGAATTAGATAAGGGGATATCTCTCCAAATCGTGATACAGTACTATTTTTTGAAACAATTGCCATTCCCCAAGAAATAGATTTATTCTCTCTAGCTAAGTTACCAACAACCACAAAGTCACCATTTTTATCTACAATTTCAGAGGGGGGATATAAAGGACCTTGTGTGGTTGGCGTTAATTGAAACTGAGTCATAAATATTCCCTTTTCTATGCAACTTTGATAAAACTATCTGTCAGATAAGAATTTAATACTTGGTTTGCTAATATTTTTTCTTTTTCTGAAATATTATTCATGGGATATACCGTAAAAGCACAATTCATAATTGCGCAAACTTTCTCCGCTTGTTTTATGCTTATTTTGGCTTGCATTTTGGTTCGATAACTATTTTTATTTATATCAATGGGCTCAAAATAAATTTGTGCCGGTAATGGAAATAAGAAATCTTCAAACTCAATATTCATGCTATTGATAATAAAATAGCTCTCTTGATCATTTTCAAAATCGAGATAAAACTCTTCTGTTATTGCAATAAAAGTCTGTCTAAACGCTTCTGTAATGATCATTCCTTGTACATGGCAACCTGTTTGGTGATCGCCCATAAACATATTTCTTTCATCAATAATGAAAGGTAATTCAAATAGACATTCATTTAATTTTTTTGCTTTCCCAATCAAAACATTATGAATATTTTTTTTGTGGGTATATTTATTGGGTACTATTTCTTGACTATAAAATGATACCAGTGAAGTCATATCCAAATGTTCTGAATTATCCATTCCTTCTACAAAACCAATGACCTCTTCGCTTTTACAGCCTAGACCGGGCATTAAATAGCTTTTCTTAGCAAAAGTTTTTGCGGGTAATTGAGTCATTATTGAAAGTTGGCTCTGAGTAATTGTTCCATTTAGTTTTGCAAACTCCTCAAATTTATCACCTACAACGACTAGTTTTTTCAAAATTTATCTCCTTATAATTTTGAATAGTGGAATATTACATCCCTAATTTTTTGTAGACTTTTGTATAGAGACCTTCATTACCGCCCGTGATGTAACTATCCCCAGCTTGAGTAATAATATTTTTGTAATGATCATTGGTGAATGGTTCCATGTATTCTTCAATTGAACCGTTAAAGCAAGAAATAAACATGACGCCAGGAACTTGGCTTATAAGAGAATGATAGGCATCAAAAGAGTCAATTGTGTTTGAGTTGTTGCGAACTACTTCAAAAATAGTTTCATTACGCCATTTTAAATATGCCTGATATGCGCTTGGTAATACTTCGACATGGCGAAGTTGAACATAATTAGTTTGTGGTATAGCCGTACGGGCTTTTATAGGACTTTCCACATACCTAAGCAGTTCTCGTTTAATATCACCACGTAGGTAACAAGCATAATCTGAGAAAGCTAAAGCAAAACGGTTTTCATAATCTGTGAGTTCATTTAGTGAATTTAAACTAATAAATTCAATTAATTCGTCTCCATCTAGAGAAGAATAGAAACTGTTTTTATTCAACGTGATCGTTGCGTTTTTAGTTACAAAGTCTTGAATATTCTGTTCTTGTCCTTTTAGAACTGAATTACAATTTATCAATAGATATTGTGATATCATAATATTCCTTATTATTTTGATAATTTTATATTTTTTATGAAAAAGAAGTTAAAAGGATAAACAAAAATACATCGTTGCTAAATTACTTATTTTGCGATATGAAATTCATATCAAGGCTTCAACGCTGTTTGATAAAGAGAAATAAACGAAATTATCTGTGATAAAATTATTGGTCATTAAGTTAGTTAACTTATTAATAAATAAGATTAATTTCTGTTGTTGAAAGGTGTTTGTTTATAATAAAATTTACGCATATACATAATTATTTTTGTAGGTTTTGTGAAAAAGAATTAAATATAGAAGATGAGATTTTAATGGATAAAAATGTAAGAAAATAACATGACTTGAGGTCTTGTCATTTTCTTACTAATAATATTAATGCATGCAATTTAATATATTAACTTTCTTTCACAACTATTCTGCTCGCTCTAGTAGCGTAAATCACACCACTAATCACTAAAATTGTTCCTACTAATTGTAAGATATTTGGGATTTGTCCTGTTACGGAGGAAATTAGCATTGCAAAGACGGGAACTAGGTTAAAAAATATTGACGTTTTAGCGGCACCGAGTCTCTTTATACCGATATTCCAGAATAAGTAAGCTATTACAGCACCAGCAATGGCTAAATAAATTAATAAGAGATGATTTGCTAAAGAAATATGCGTTAACTGTTTTATTAAATCAGCTTGAAAGACTGTAAGCAGTACTATTCCCAGTGTACCAAATAGCATGGTGAAGGTTGTTGTTTGTAGTGGTGTTGAATTAAATATAAATTTACGACATCCTACGGTATAAGTTGCCCACGCTAAATTACCTAACATGATAATTAAATCTCCTGAGCTAAATTCTAATTGCAGTAAATTAGCGACATTGCCATTACTGATAACCAAAGTTACTCCTAATAAACTGATAAACATTCCTATTCCCTGTGATTTTGTCATGTGATGTTTATCAATAATTGCAGCAATTAATGCGGTAGTTACGGGCGAAGTGGCCATAATGAGGGCACCATTTATGGGTGATGTCGTTTGTAATCCAATAAAAAAGGCTAAATTAAACCCAGTGATACCACATAATCCTAATAGCAAAAACGGTTTCCAGTTGAGTTTAAATGTGACAATATTATTTTTGTCTCTGATAAGCATGTAGATGAAAATAACTAATGTCGCAATAATAAAACGTTCAGATGCGGCACACAGAGGAGCTACTTGTTGAACAACGATTGCTCCCACATTAAAATTGGATCCCCAAAAAAATGTAGATAATATAACCAATATTATTGCGACATGATTATTTTTCATTTTAATTTCCTTTTCTCCCTTAAAGAATAAATAATTTTTTAAAATATAGATATTTCTTAATAAGTATCAGTACGTGTATATTGTTTCTTTCATGACAGTTATTTAGGCAATTTGTTTTTTAATACTTGCTTTAACACCAATAACAAAGATAATCATGAACACAATGATGTTTTAAAAAAATAAAAATATTGGTTAAATAAGTTACATTTAAGTTTATTTAGGAAGCATTTATAATACAATAACCAAAAAAACAATTTTAAATTGCATAAATGAAACAATCCCTAGATGATTTACTTATATTTATTAACGTTGTAAAAGAAGGTAGTATTGTTAAAGCGTCTAAGAAATTATCAATATCATCAGCTACTATAAGTAGACGTTTAACACAGTTAGAAGAAGCGATAGAGGGTCGTTTAATCCATAGAAGCAGTAGAAAGATTACGCTTACCACTTTAGGACGGATTTATAGTGATAAATTAACCCCTTTGCTTGAAGAGTTTGTTGAAGTAACAGAAAATTTAGATGAGTATCATCATAAATTATCGGGCACGATAAGGATAACTGCGCCGACAAGCCTAACTTATCAATGGCTTACTAAATGTATTTTTTCTTTTATGAAAGCTTATCCAAGCATTAAAATAGATTTATTAGCGACAAATCGGATTTTAGATTTAGATGATATGAATATTGATATCGCAATTCGGGTTGGAAATTTAACCGAGAATGATTGGATAGCTAAAAAATTACTAGTATCAAACAATATATTATGTGCATCAAAAGCTTATATAAGCCAAATAAATGGCTGTTTGAATCCTGTTGACTTGTTGAATAAGAATTTAATAAATTCAGCAGATACGGTAAGTTGGTTATTGACGAATATTAAAACTGAAGAATCTTATGAAGTTCACGCTAAACCTTATTTAATTATTGATGATACCAAGCTTATTATTGATGCAGCGAAGGAAGGTTTAGGCATTTGTTTTGTACCATCACAGTTTGTAACAGAAAGTATAGATAAAGATGAATTGGAAGTAGTTTTACCCGATTGGGGAGGTAATTCTAGACCGATATATTTACTATTTAAAGACAGAAATTATTTACCCAAGCGCGTAAGATTATTTAAGGAGTATATTGAGAATTATATTAGTTTAATTACATAGGAGTTCTAAAAATTATGGATATTTATAGCAAAAGGTTACCCACTGTAAAACAGTTACAGTATTTCATAGCAGTTTGTGAAGCGCGCAGTTTTAGAGGTGCAGCAGAAAAGCTAAATATAAGCCAACCTCCACTTTCAATTCAGATCAAAGATTTAGAAGAAAAACTAGAAGTGACATTATTTTTGAGAAACTCTCACAATGTTGTATTGACGAAGGAGGGGGAGGAACTCAAGTCAAGAGTAGCAAGCTTGTTGACGGATCTGTGTTCAATTACTAAAGCAATTAAATCTAATAATGTCGAAAAAGCGATAATCGGTACAACTAAAACACTTAGTTTTGATTTCATTCCTTATTTTAAATTGTTTTTTTCTGATTTTAGTGATGAAACTGAAATTTATAAACATAATTATACTTCAAAAGAGCTTTTAACAGAGTTGCAAAAGGAAAATATTGATTTTGCGTTAGTATCTGATTATCAAACAAGAGATGCAAACGAAAATTCGCTATTAATTTATCAAGAACCAATGATTTTAGTTTTACCTATTAGTCATCCATGTAGTCAACATGAAAGAGTCGATTTAAATGATGTGACTGATTTACCACTCTTTTGGTTTAAACAATACATGAATCCTGCCTTTTATGATCAATGTGAACGAGTATTTAAGACGTTAAATTACCCTATCATACGCCGTGCTGAACTAGCAGATAATCTGTCTATGTTACTTGAAGTCGCTTTAGGTAAAGGGATGATGCTTCTACCTCAATCAATGGCTCAAGCAAAAGTTGAAGGTGTGGTATATAAAAAATTAATTGAAAATCAATATACAAATTTGAGTGTTGATATATACCTTATCTGGCGTAAAAATTTGAAGATGCGTCCAATAAATGAAGCTATTATTCATTATTTTAAAAATGAATAACTAGCCAATCTTTTGAAAAATTCTGTCCGAAATCTATTAAGTTACCTTGTGTTAGAATCTTTTGTTATGTCTTATTTAAGATGATAGAACATAATGCTTAGATTTTATAAGTGGTAAAGGTAAATTTATATAACTTATCTTTTAAAGAAAAATAAAAACTATTTTTATGAAAATAGTTAGCTTTTGGATCGTCATCATTTCTTTAGCATTGAATATCGTTGCAATAAAAAAGATAAGTTGAGATCCAACATCAAGTTCTATCATTTGGTGAAGATCTTTTAAAGATAAGAATTAAATGCACAACAGAGGGCTAAGTATCGTTTTATTAAATATGGATAAACAAAAATTGATAACTAAATGTAGTTAGCTTTTAATTTATCCTTATTGCATAATGTTGTGCATCTACAGTGTATCAATAGTATTATTCACTATATCGTATCGCTATTACAGTATAGTAAACTCGACCATTTGGTGTCATAACAGCGATTTCATCATCTACTTTGTGCCCAATTAAACTGCGGGCTACAGGGCTATCAATTGATATCCAATTTTTTTTCGGATTGAATTCATCGGCACCAACAATGCGATAAACTTTTTCATTCCCATCTTCATCTTCTAAGGTTACCCATGCTCCAAAGAAGATTTTACCTTCTTGCATTGGGCTAGGATCGACAATAGTCAGTACATCTAAACGTTTAGATAAAAATCGTACTCGACGATCGATTTCTCTTAAGCGTTTTTTACCATATATATATTCTGCATTTTCACTACGATCGCCCATTGCTGCAGCTTCGGACACGGCTTGAGTAACTTTTGGACGTTCTTCCTTCCAAAGATATTTTAATTCACGATCGAGTGCCAAATAGCCCTCTCTTGTTATATAATGACTCCTAACCATAGCTAAATCACAACCTATTGATTTTATTTAATAAAAAATTAAGACTAGCATATTATGATAAATACGCAAATTAGCCATATTATAGCGGGTGAACTAACCGTAAAACCAGAACAAGTTTTATCAGCCATAACTTTATTAGATGAAGGGAGTACAGTTCCTTTTATTGCTCGTTACCGCAAAGAGGTGACAGGTGGGCTTGACGATACACAATTACGTACATTAGATAGTCGTTTAAGCTATTTACGCGAATTAAATGATCGTAAACAAACGATCTTAAAATCAATCGCTGAGCAAGGTAAATTAACACCAGAATTAGAACAATCTATTAGTAATACCTTAAATAAGACAGAGTTAGAGGATCTCTATTTACCTTATAAACCAAAACGACGTACGCGTGGACAAATCGCTATTGAAGCGGGTTTAGAGCCATTGGCAGATACATTATGGCAACAACCTAACGTAGATCCTGAAATAGAAGCTTCCCAATATATCAATCAAGATAAAAATGTACTAGATAGCAAATCAGCCTTAGATGGCGCGCGATATATTTTAATGGAACGGTTTGCCGAAGATGCCGCATTATTGGCGAAAATTCGCCATTATTTATGGCATAATGCCCATTTAGTTTCCCAAGTTAATGCAGGAAAAGAAGAGGAAGGGGCTAAATTTAGAGATTATTTTGATCATCATGAATTAATCTCAAAAGTACCTTCACATCGAGCATTAGCAATGTTCCGTGGTCGTAATGAAGGATTTTTACAACTGTCTTTAAATGCCGATCCGCTTTCCGAAGAACCGCCTAAAGAGAGTTATTGTGAACAGATTATCATTGAACATCTTAATATTCATTTCAATGATCAACCAGCAGATAAATGGCGCAAAGCTGTCATTAATTGGACATGGCGAATTAAGATTCTTATGCACATGGAAACGGATTTAATGACTACGTTAAGAGAACGTGCGGAAGAAGAAGCGATTAATGTGTTTGCTGCTAATTTGCATGATATGTTAATGGCAGCACCAGCAGGCATGAAAGTCACAATGGGCATGGATCCAGGTTTACGTACGGGAGTGAAAATTGCGGTGGTTGATGCAACAGGTAAACTTGTTGCGACTGAGACAATTTACCCACATACTGGGCAGGCAGACAAAGCTGCCATGATAGTTGCAGCGCTTTGCCTTAAATATCAAGTACAGTTAGTTGCAATTGGTAATGGAACTGCTTCACGTGAAACGGAGCGTTTTTATCTTGATATACAAAAACGCTACCCAGAAGTAAAAGCCCAGAAAGTAATTGTAAGTGAAGCAGGTGCCTCGGTATATTCAGCATCCGAACTTGCTGCGCAGGAATTTCCCGATTTGGATGTATCGTTGCGTGGGGCAGTTTCAATCGCACGCCGATTGCAAGATCCATTAGCCGAATTGGTTAAAATCGATCCTAAATCAATTGGTGTGGGTCAATATCAACATGATGTAAGTCAAACACAATTGGCAAAGAAACTCGATGCGGTTGTTGAAGATGGTGTTAATGCCGTAGGTGTTAATTTAAATACGGCCTCTGTGATGTTATTAGCACGTATTGCGGGATTAAATAAGGTGATTGCCCAAAATATTGTGGACTATCGTAATGACAATGGCCAATTTATTGATCGTAAACAGCTATTAAAAGTGTCACGTTTAGGACCGAAAGCGTTTGAACAATGTGCTGGATTTTTGCGTATTATGGATGGTAAGAATCCGCTTGATGCTTCGGCAGTGCATCCTGAAGCATATCCCGTTGTAGAAAAAATATTAACCGCAGTCAATAAGCCATTGAAAGATGTTATGGGCGATAGTGCTTTATTACGTTCTTTAAAGGTCAATGATTTTACTGATGAGCATTTCGGTGTGCCTACGGTGACCGATATCATTAAAGAATTGGACAAACCCGGACGTGATCCGCGACCTGAATTTAAAACTGCACAATTTACTGAAAATGTCGAAACCATGAATGATCTGAAAATTGGAATGATTATGGAAGGTGCGGTAACAAATGTAACGAATTTTGGTGCATTCGTTGATATTGGGGTACATCAAGATGGTTTAGTACATATTTCTGCTTTATCTGATCAATTCGTAGAAGACCCTCGCACTGTTGTGAAAACAGGTGATATTGTAAAAGTAAAAGTGATTGAGGTTGATATTGCACGTAAACGAATTGCATTATCTATGCGATTAAATGATCAGACTGGAAATGCCAATAAAGCGAGTGATCAGCCACGCAAAAAGTCGCAATCTAATCCAACGAAAGCATCACTCGTTACCAATAATGCTATGGGTAATGCGTTTGCGGCGGCGTTTAAGAAAAAATAATAAGGCTGGAATATGAACTATCCAATTCCCAATACATTTCGCTTACCTGTTTATGCTAAATCGGTGATTACAGTTGCTAGCATTGAACAATTATTAGCAAGTTATCATGAGGCGCAAGCGAAAGGATTACCCATACTGGTTTTAGGTCAAGGCAGTAATACGTTATTTACCGAAAACTTTGCCGGTATGGTGATTATTAATCGCATTACTGGCATAACTATTAATGAAATGCCTGATGCATGGTTTTTGAGCGTCGGTGCAGGTGAAATTTGGCATCAACTCGTTAAGTTAACGATTGAGCAGGGTATGCCAGGTTTAGAAAATCTGGCATTGATTCCGGGTTGTGTTGGTTCAGCAGCAATCCAAAATATTGGCGCTTATGGCGTTGAATTTAAGAATGTCGCTGATTACGTGGATTTGCTTGAACTTGATAGCGGTCATATCATTCGAGTAACCGATGGTGAATATGGCTATCGTGATAGTATCTTTAAATCACGCTATCTTAAGGGTTATGTGGTTGTAAAAGTGGGAATAAAGCTCGCTAAACAATGGCAACCGATTATTAATTATGGTGAACTTGCCCAATTTGATCCAAATGCCGTAAATGCTAAGTTGATTTTCGATAAAGTCTGTGCCATTCGTTTGGCTAAGCTACCTAATCCTGAAGTTTTAGGTAATGGTGGTAGCTTCTTTAAAAATCCTGTTGTATCACAATTACAGGCTGAGGTTCTTTTACAGCAGTATCCGAATATGCCTTGTTATCCGCAAAGTAATGGACAGGTAAAATTAGCAGCGGGTTGGTTGATTGATCAATGCGGTTTGAAAGGTTATCAATTAGGGGGGGCGGCGGTACATGATAAACAGGCGTTAGTCTTAGTAAATAAGCAGCATGCCACATCGCAAGATGTCATTAATTTAGCCCGTTTTATTAAACATGCCGTTCAACATAAATTTGACGTGATGTTATCACCAGAAATTCGTTTTATTGGTGCCACAGCAGAAATCAATGCTGATCAATCGTTGTCTCAATAACTAGAACGAACTTATGCCAATCAATGCTATGCGACATTTTCGCACTATGATTGGCATTAATAATTATGCATTTTTTATATTAGAGATATCTATATGGTTCATCGTTCTTACTCATTTCCAATATTGTTGGTTAGTTTATTATTTGTCACTATTTCTTTATCGACTCTAAATACTCAAGTTCCCCTTTGGTTGAAGCATAATGAGTTTTCTTTGTTTCAAATTGGTTTAGTTGGTTCGAGTTATTTTGTAGGAAATTTAGTCGGAACATTCATTGCTAATTGGCTTATCAGTAAATTTAATACTAGAAAAACATATAGTTATGTTTGTTTAATCTTTGCTTTAGCCACTTTAGGCTTAAGTTTATCAATGGACGCTTATAGTTGGTCATTTTGGCGATTCCTTATTGGTGTGGCATGTGCGGTGACTTGGGTAATTGTTGAAAGTTGTATTTTAGTCACAGGAAGCGCACATAATCGTGGTAAAATGTTAGCCATTTACATGACTACCTACTATTTAGGTACCGTTTTTGGTCAAGCATTATTACGTTATTTTCCTAAAGACGTGCTTTATTTTGGTTTAGTTATTGCCACCCTAATGGCGTTAGCTATTTTTTTCATTTTACTTACGCACTATAAATTACCGAAAAAGAAAAAGAGTAGTTTTAATTTGATGCCGATGTTGTTGTATAAACCTGCGCGGTTAGGATTAATGGGATGTGTGGTTGCCGGTATGATCATTGGTTCTATTTACTCACTTTTACCTGCTTACTATTCTTATTTAAATTATGATGATAGTGCGGTAGCAAACTGGATAATTTTATTGATTTTATCCGGTGTAGTTGCCCAAATTCCGATGGGGTGGTTTGCTGATAGATATGGTAAATTGCGATTGTTATTCGCTGAAATGATCATTGCCATTTTTGCTTGTCTATTATTGATTACTCATCAATTTACCATTTTTGCCACAATATTATTTGGAGCGACGATTTATACTGTATACCCAATCTCTATGGCTTGGGCGTGTCAGACAGTAAGAAAACAAGATATTGTTACAATGAATCAAACAATGTTATTAGTGAATACTATAGGTAGCTTAATAGCGCCAGCCATTATTGCTTTGGTAATGGATATCGGAGGAATTCACTACTTGTTTATTAGCTTTGTAGTGATTTCAATGTATTATGCCGCGTTGCTGGCAAAGGATTTATTCATAAATAAACGGAGTAAAGATGCGCGATCTATCTAATCCTCTTAAACTAATTGAGTTATTAGCTAATGGAGAGTTTCATTCAGGCGAAGCGTTAGCGAGTCAATTTGGTATGACTCGGGCAGGTATAAATAAATATATTAAGTTAATCAGACAATGGGGATTAGATATTATCTCTGTACAAGGGCGGGGTTATCAATTAGCGCAACCGCTTGATCTTCTGAATATCAGTAAAATTAAACAACATTATCCATCCATTGAACCGTTAGATTTAGAAGTATTACCCATTATTGATTCAACAAATCAATACTTATTAAGTAAATTAGACACATTGCCGTCGGGATATGCGTGTGTAGCAGAGTATCAGCAAGCAGGTCGAGGGCGTCGTGGGCGGCAATGGTTTTCTCCTTTTGGTAGCAATCTTTATTTTTCTCTTTACTGGCGTTTAGAACAAGGTCCTGCTGCTGCAATGGGATTAAGTCTTGCTGTTGGAATCGTCGTTGCAAAAGTACTTCGCCAATTATCCGGTCAACAGATAAAAGTAAAATGGCCAAATGATCTTTATTTGAACGATAAGAAATTAGCGGGAATATTAGTTGAAATTGCTGGTAAAACGGGCGATGTTGCCCATGTTGTGATTGGTATGGGAATTAATTTAGCCATGCATAATCCTGATCACCAGATTGTTAACCAAGCATGGGAAAATCTAGGTCATATAGATCGTAACCTATTAGTTGCCACATTATTGCAACAATTACGCGAAGCAATGATTTGTTTTGAACAACAGGGATTAAGCGCCTTTATTGAACAATGGCAGTCATTAGATAACTTTAATAACCGTGCGGTAAAATTATTGATTGGGGATAAGGTTATTCACGGCATAGCCAAAGGTATCAATCAACAAGGAGCTTTATTACTTGAACAAGATGGTCAAATTACACCTTATATTGGTGGCGAAATTTCTTTACGGGCGGATGATTAACGCATGTAAAACAAAGCCTTTGGATATTTATAATAAGTGTTTACCGCCTTTAAAATTTGAGTATTAATGTATGATAATGCCATTTGCTCTTTATCAGAGGATCAATGGCTTTTTAAGAGGTATTATTGGGATCAAATAAAATAACTATCTTAAAGCTGTTAATATTGTCAAATTCATTTCATTAATTAAATCATGGTGCTCTACACGATCTTTTCAGTAAGCAAATAATGAATTATTTTGGTAGCTTTTTAAGCTATTAAAGAGAGGAAATAAAAAATGCTAAACATTGATAATGCAACCTATAAAATAAGCGATTTCAAAACATTTTGTATCCCGCACTTAGTCATTAATCCTAATGAAAGCTGGGCTTTTGTAGGTAGTAATGGTAGTGGCAAATCAACGCTAGTCCGCGCGTTGGCTAATGAGCAACAAATATTAAAAGGTAGAGCAGATAATTTTTTTAACAAGATTGAACATATTTCATTTGAACAATTACAGAAAATTGTTGAACAAGAATGGAATCGAAACAATACCGATATGCTAAGTGAAGGGGAGGATGATACAGGTCTAACCGTCGAGCAAATGATCCAAGAAAAAGTCACGAATACAGCATTATGTTTAAAATTAGCCCAGCAATTTGGTATCGCGCATTTGTTAGAACAACGTTTTAAATACCTATCTACAGGTGAAACACGTAAAACCTTACTGTGCCGAATTTTAATGTCAGAACCCGATCTTTTGATTTTAGATGAACCGTTTGATGGATTGGATGTACAATCTCGGCATCAATTAGCCGAACTATTAGCATCCTTATCACAGCAGGGATTAACCTTGATTTTAGTGCTTAATCGAATTAATGATATCCCCAATTTTGTGGAAAAAGTTGGATTATTAGTAGAATGTCAATTAGTAAAAACTGGATCTCGAGAGGCAATTCTACATGATGAAGTGGTTAGTGCGTTATCAAATATTGAATCCTCATATGATGAACATTTACCTGAACCGGATGAATCCCCTACAGTACTAGCCGATGATTTACCGCGAGTGATTTTAAATAATTGTCATATTCAATATGGTGATCGTGTAATTATCGATGGATTAAGTTGGCAAGTGAATGCCGGTGAGCATTGGCAAATAGTTGGACCTAATGGGGCGGGTAAATCAACATTATTAAGTTTGATCACAGGTGATCATCCACAAGGTTACAGTAATGATCTTACCTTGTTTGGTTATCGGCGCGGCAGTGGTGAGACAATTTGGGATATTAAAAAGCATATTGGTTATGTTAGTAGTAGTTTACATATGGATTATCGGGTCAGTGCAAGTGTAAAAAATGTGTTACTTTCTGGCTATTTTGATTCAATTGGTGTATATAACGCAACCAGTGATAAACAACACAAGCTCGCTGACGAGTGGTTAAAGTTATTAAATCTGACCTCACATGCTAATCAACCGTTTCAAACCCTATCATGGGGACAACAACGATTAGTTTTGATTGCTCGTGCATTAGTTAAACATCCTACATTGTTGATCTTAGATGAGCCGTTGCAAGGGTTAGATCAATTAAATCGCGAATTAGTAAAACGATGGATTGACCTATTAATTCAATCCGGAAATAGTCAATTAATGTTCGTTTCACATCATGTTGAAGATGCACCAAATTGTATTACTAATCGCTTAACTTTCGAGCAAATGGATCAAAATCATTATCATTATCGATTTGATCAATTGTAGTACATTTGATCTATGCTATTGATCAGACAATTATAAATAGATAAAAAGATATAAAAATTAAATACTTACGAAAATATTTTTTTAATCATGAGGCTTGTGAGTCTTGAAAATACAGTGTTTGCCCTTATTTATAATTTTATCCCCTTAGTCTGTGGATAACTCTGTGAACAGATTATTGATAAGCACGCTAACCTATAGAAATTGTTAGCTTTGCGTTAGGTTGTTTAGAATCTAGGCACAAAATAAAAACTATAAATAAATCAAATAGTTATAATAAATCAAGAGGTGAGTTAACGGTTTATTTAACTTAATTTTTAAATTTTTCACACATATATAAGGAAATTAAAAAGGTCAAGTCCTTTTGGGGATAATTTTTATTAATAGGTTTTATTGATATTAAATTAAGGTAAACAATATGCGAGATTTTAAATTGTGTTCTGATTTTAAACCGGCAGGTGATCAACCAGAGGCAATTAAAAGGTTAAATCAAAATTTAGAGGATGGAATAGCTCATCAAACATTATTGGGAGTAACAGGATCCGGTAAAACGTTCACAATGGCAAACGTGATCGCAACTCATAATCGTCCAACCGTGATCCTTGCGCCAAATAAAACGCTTGCTGCTCAATTATATGGGGAGATGAAGGCTTTCTTTCCTGAAAATGCGGTTGAGTATTTCGTATCATATTATGATTATTATCAGCCAGAATCCTATGTTCCTAGCACGGATACCTTTATTGAGAAAGATTCATCAATTAATGAGCATATAGAGCAGATGAGATTATCGGCAACCCGATCATTATTGGAAAGACGCGATGTTGTGATCGTTGCCTCCGTGTCGGCAATCTATGGTTTAGGGGCACCAGAAACCTATATGGCGATGATCTTACATCTTTCTAAAGGAACGATTACCGATCAACGTGCGATTTTGAATCGTTTGGCTGATATGCAATATAAACGCAATGATATGGGATTTAGCCGGGGTACGTTTCGGGTTAGAGGCGATGTTATTGATATTTTTCCGGCTGATTCAGACACACTCGCGGTTCGAGTTGAATTATTTGATGATGAAGTGGAAAGAATCGCTTTATTTGATCCATTGACGGGAAGTATTGTGAGTGAGTTACCACGGATAACGGTGCATCCAAAAACTCATTATGCTACGCCAAGAAATATTTTAGATAATGCAGTTGCTGAAATTAAGCAAGAACTGCTCGAACGACAGAAGATCTTATTGTCTGAAAATCGTTTACTTGAAGAACAGCGTTTAACCCAACGTACCTTGTTTGATATTGAGATGATGACAGAACTAGGCTATTGTTCAGGTATTGAGAACTATTCTCGATATTTAGCACAGCGTAAAGCAGGGGAACCTCCGGCGACGTTATTTGATTATTTACCTGCCGATGGCTTGCTGTTTATTGATGAATCACATGTGGGTATTCCACAGTTAGGGGCGATGTATAACGGCGATCGTTCGCGTAAGCTTACATTAGTCGATTATGGGTTTCGTTTGCCATCGGCATTAGATAATCGACCATTGAAGTTTACCGAGTTTGAAAAAATTATGCCCCAAACTATTTATGTTTCGGCAACACCGGGTAAATATGAACTAGAAAAATCGGGTTCTGAAGTTATTGATCAGGTTGTTAGACCGACCGGTTTACTTGATCCGATTATTGAAGTGCGACCCGTCGCTACTCAGGTTGATGATCTGTTATCAGAAATTAAGCAACGAATTGCAAAACAAGAACGGGTATTAGTTACAACGTTGACAAAGAAAATGGCAGAAAACTTAACGGATTATTTATCTGAACATAATGTAAAGGTGAAATATTTGCATTCAGATATTAATACTGTTGAACGAATGGAAATTATTCGTGACTTAAGATTGGGGGAAGTTGATGTTTTAGTGGGTATCAACTTATTACGTGAAGGTTTGGATATCCCTGAAGTGTCTTTAGTTGCAATTTTAGATGCCGATAGAGAAGGTTTTTTACGTTCTACTAGCTCATTGATTCAAACAGTGGGAAGGGCTGCGCGTAATCAATATGGAAAAGCTATTTTATATGCTGATAAAATTACGCCTGCAATGCAAAAAACGATGGATGAAACCGCGCGACGTCGCAAAAAACAGGAAGATTTTAATACTGAACATGGTATAACACCGACTTCAGTCAAGAAAGATATATTTGATATATTAGAAGCAGGATTAAGTACTAAAAAGTCAACCAGTAAAATTAAAGAGTTTGAACCAGGCAAAAATTATGAGCATATGTCAGTTAAAGACGTTCAAGCTCGTATAAATGAACTTGAGGCTATGATGTACGAAGCTGCTAAGAATCTTGAATTTGAGCGTGCTGGTGTATTGAGGGATGAGATAAAGCAGTTAAGAAGTAGTTTTATAAGTTTGTCCTAAATCTTATAAAACGATTATTCATAGCGATGGATTGATTAACTGACGGCGAAATATTTCGCCGTCTTTTTTATTCAAATTAATCTATAGTTGTCATGTTTAATTGTTTTAATAGTTGTTTTAAAGCTTGTCCTCGATGTGAGATTTGGCTTTTTTGTTCATGACTGAGTTCAGCTGCTGAACAATCTAATTCGGGTATATAAAATATAGGATCATATCCAAAACCGCCTTCACCTCGTTGCCTATGTAGAATTTTACCATGCCATTTCCCTAAGCAGATTAATGGTGTCGGATCATCAGCATGACGCATAAAAACTAATGCACAATAGAAATAAGCATGACGTTTTTCATCTGGTACATTTTTTAATTCTGATAATAGTTTATCGATATTCTGTTGATCGTTACCATGCTCACCTGCATAGCGAGCAGAGTAGATCCCTGGTGCTCCTCCCAACACATCAACAGCTAGCCCAGAATCATCGGCAATTGCCGGCAATCCTGTTATTTTGGCAGTATGACGCGCCTTGAGGATGGCATTTTCTATAAATGTTAATCCCGTTTCGTCAGCATCGGGAACATTAAATTCACTTTGAGCAATTATTTTATATCCAGAACCGGTAAGTATCTCTTGTAACTCTCTGACTTTACCTTGATTGTTTGTCCCGAGAACAATTGTTTTCATTGAAAATTCCTATATTAATGGTTTAAAAATCCGGTTCACAAGTAAAAGTCATACTTTCACCTGTTTTAGGATGGTTAATAGTTAACATTTGTGCGTGAAGGAGTAATCGTTTAGCCATCGCAAAGGCTTCTGGATTTGCATAAAATTTGTCACCTAAAATAGGATGTCCAAGGGCTTGCATATGAACACGCAATTGATGTGAACGGCCAGTATAAGGAAGAAGTTCAACACGAGTCGTATTATCTTCATGACGACTGATAACATGATAATGGGTCAAGGCTGATTTTCCATTTATATAATCTACCATTTGTCGCGGACGATTGGGCCAGTCACAGATTAAGGGAATGTCAATTTCACCACTATCTTGTGCTAAATGTCCCCAAACTTTAGCAATATAACGTTTTTTGGGGATGCGTTCACGGAACTGTTTCTTTATTTCTCGATCGGCCAACTTAGACAAAGCAGCAACCATAATACCGCTAGTTGCCATATCTAAGCGATGTACCGATTCGACATAACTAAATTTTTGTTGTAAACGATAGATGATACTATCTTGAAATTGAGGCTTATTACCGGAAACCGATAAAATCCCCGATTGTTTATTTACAACAACAATATGATCATCTTGATATAAGATCGATAACCACGGTTCAGTAGGAGGGAAGTATTCCAACAACATTTTTATCACTTACTAACTAAAATTTGGCATATTTTAGCAAAATAATTGTGAAAAATCGCTTTTATTTCCGCCACGTTGTGTTGGGTGATGATTCATTAACAACTTGAGAAACCAACACTAATACTGCCATAATCAGATATGATCCAAAAATAATGATCATCCATTGAGATAAATCAATGGTTAAGAAAGTCCATGATCTTGAAGCACATGCAATATCTGCTGCTCCGAAAAAACTAGGAATCCACTCATCCAATGGTAAAAAACCAGGATAAGATACAGTGAAAGAGCAACGATCATTGATACTTGGTGCGAATTGTAAACGGGCTTGCAGATAGGCTACATCAAAACCTTTATAAGCACTTAATCCCCAAATAAAAATTGCAACATAACGAGATAAATTATGCCGACATCCAAAGAAGCCAATTATTGCAGCAAATAAAATACCAATTAAGGCGAGACGTTGATAAATGCATAGTGATGTTGGGGAATAATGTAGACGGTGTTGAACATATAAAGCACCCACTTCAAAAAAAATTACTGTTGAGATCAAAAGATACCAAGTAACTTTTCCTTTTGATAATTGGTTTAATAAATTGAACATACTATTTTATTTTCCCGTTATTCGTTATAATTATTAAGAAAACTATAATTCCAATTTTAAGAAACTAGTGTAATTATATTTTAAAACAAAGTAAATTAATTTTTTGTGGGATATACAGTTACTTATGAAATGTTCAGATTCAGATCTTCAGCCACAGGTTCAATTCGTTGCTATTACAAGAGAAAATGAAGGTCAGCGAATTGATAATTTTCTTGTCACATACTTAAAAGGTGTACCAAAAAGTATGATATACCGTATTTTACGTAAAGGTGAAGTACGCGTTAACAAGAAACGGATCAAACCAGAATACAAATTAAAAGCGCAGGATCAATTGAGAATTCCGCCAGTGCGCGTGAGTGAGAAAGCTGAAACGAATCTTTCCCCTAAATTACAAAAGGTCGCTAATTTAGAAAAAGCGATTATTTATGAAGATGATGAGTTACTGGTTATTAATAAACCCTCTGGCATAGCGGTACACGGTGGGAGTGGTTTAAGTTTTGGCGTTATTGAAGCTTTTCGTACGCTTAGACCTCAAGCAAAATTTTTAGAGTTAGTGCATCGAATTGACCGTGATACCTCAGGGATCTTAATCATCGCTAAAAAACGTTCAGCATTAAAATCGTTACATGAACAATTACGTTTAAAGCAGATGCAAAAAGATTATCTCGCGCTGACTAAAGGCGATTGGCCATCAAAGTGTAAAGTAGTGCAAGCGCCTTTATTCAAAAATCATTTAAAGAGTGGTGAACGTGTTGTAAAAGTGAGTCAAGAGGGTAAACCGTCAGAAACACGTTTTAAAGTTGAGGAGCGTTTTGGTTTTGCAACTTTAATCAAGGCTAGCCCCGTTACAGGAAGAACCCACCAAATTCGAGTTCATACTCAATACACTGATCATCCGATTGCGTTTGATGATCGATATGGTGATAAGGTTTTTGATGAGCAATTGTTGGATACGGGGTTAAATCGGTTATTTTTGCACGCAAGTCATGTGCAATTTGTCCATCCTAAGACATCACAAGTGATGCAATTGACGGCACCGTTAGATTCAACACTAGAACATTGCTTAGTCGTTTTAAGAGCAAATAAACTGAAGTAAAAATGTTTAGATAAGATTTAGCACGATCAATAATTGATGAATTTCAAGATATTAAAAGGATACAATATGAAAAACTTAAATTTATATCTAATTAGGCATGGACAAACAGAATGGAATATTGCCGATAGAATGCAAGGTATACAAAATTCACCGTTAACAGAAAAAGGGGTTTTAGGTGCTAAAATAACCGGTGAATATTTAAAAAATACCCCATTTATTCAAGCTTATTCTAGTCCTTTACCACGAGCAATGGATACGCGCGATTACATTTTAGCTGAAAATAATGTTTCTGCTCCAACTGCGACATTAGCCGGTTTAAGTGAAATGGATTTTGGTGCTTGGGAAGGTCAACATGTTCCTGAATTAGTCAAATTAGATGAATTTCAGCAATATCTTAAGGATCCTGAAAATTATCAAGGAAAAACTAATCAAGGAGAGAAATATCTTGATGTGTTGAATCGAATGCAACGCAGTTTAGATGAAATTGTTAAAAATGCACCGGCAGATAATGGAAATATCCTAATTGTTTCTCATGCAACGGCACTGCGTATTTTATTATGTGTATTAAATGGGGGAGACTGGCGTAAACATCGTGATGATAACTATTTCCCGCGTATTTTAAATACGAGTATTAGTTTAGTTAATTATCAAGGTAATGGTGATGAAGGGACTTATACCGTTAAATATTTCAATGATGTGAATCATATTCCCGATTAATTTTAGATATTTGTAAAATTAAAGATAAAAGGTGCCAAATGGCACCTTTCTGTTTTATAAGGAAATAAATTAATCATATTTATTCGATTAATTAAAATGTAACCACATGGTGGAAATTGGCATTACTAGAAAAAGAGAAACCAACATATTAGCAATTGGGAATGATTTAATATTACAGATCCTTAATCCTGTAGCTAACATTAGAATGCCACCACAAGCAGAGAAATCAGCAAACATAGTATTTGAAATAAGCGGTTGAATTATCGTAGCAAGATAAAAGAGGATTGCTTGAATCAATAACTGTGGAATAGCTATTAGTGAAACTGCATAACCTAAAGTTATGGCAAAGATGATTGCTGTAAATAAATCTAAAAGCGCTTTAGCAATTAACAAGGATGGATCACCAATAATTCCTTCGGTTAGCGCACCAAAAATTCCCATGCCACTCGCGCAAAATAATACGACTAATGCAACATATTTCTGAATAAAATCTTCATGCGAAGTAAGTAGCGGTTGTTTGGCATTTGGTTTGTCAAAAAAGTAACGTAATTTAGTAGAGAGCTTCTCAATACCGTGTTCAAGTTGTAATAATTCCCCAATCAAAGAACCGAGTAATAAAGCTAACACTACCGCAGGTATTGTCTGTAATTTAGTTATGAGAACTACACCAATCCCCATTGCGGCACAACCAAAAGTCATTGGCAGAGCTTGACGTACACGTGCAGGTAGATATTTACCTAATGAAGCACCGATAATGCCGCCGAAAATAATAGCAGCGCTGTTAATAACTGGACCTAACATCATTTTTATTTACTCTATCGATTTTAACGTTGATAAACGGCGTAGCGTTTTTGTAGTTGTTCTATTTCACTAATACGTGCATTTATTCGCGCACTATTCATTTTATTGTTTTGAGAAATGTTTTTCGCATTTTGTAATAGTCGTATAGCTTGATCAAATTGACCTTGTAAGGCGAGAATTTCAGCTCTGCTAGACATCTCTTGAGCACGCTGGCGTTGTCCTTTGTAAGCTAATTCGAGTAATTCCCAACCGACAATATCTTGACTGTTTTGTAATGTGTAGCGATGTAATAAGCTAATTGCCTTAACATTTTGCTTATCTTGAATATAACAATTTGCCAAGTTAATTTGTAATGAATGGCTTTGTGGATTGCTTTTTATGGCTTTTAAAATGCGATCAATTGCCACAGCATTATTGTTAGTGGCTAGATCAATATCAGTCATCAAATCAATAAACCATGTATTATTCGGATCACTATTTAGTAACGGTTGTAGTTTGTTACGTGCACTGGTTAGATTATCGTTTTTATAATTAATTAAAGCATCAGCGTAAATTGTTGCAATACGCGTTTGGGGGTTATTAATTTTACCATAGTCTTTTAATAATAATTGCGTTGCGTTTTTATTATGCCCTAGCATAATGACGAGACGAGCTTTAGCTAAATAATAGCTTAATGATGAATTAATGTTTTTAGGCGGAATTTGATTAGAACGATTACGCATATCTGCTAACCGGCTATCAGGTAATGGGTGAGTTAATAAAATCTCTGGCGCTTTAGACATAAAGCGTGTTTCATCAGATAACTTTTGTAAGAAATCGGCTGATGCATGCGGATCAAAACCGGCACGAGTCAGTGTTCGAATACCTACACGATCCGCTTCTTGTTCATTACTTTGAGTAAAACTAATTTGGCTTTGTGCGGAACCAGCCATGGTACCTGTTATGGCAGCTATACCTGCTTCAGGATTGGCTAATGCTAATAATATAGAGCCAAGCGTTGCTCCCCAAACATAGGGACTATTTTGGTTACGCGCTTCCATCGCTCTTGCTAAATGGCGTTGAGTTACGTGGCCAATTTCATGTGCAATAACGGAAGCTAATTCGCTTTCTGTATCGGTGTTGGCAATGAGCTTGGAGTGAATAACCACATTCCCCCCAAAATAAGCAAAGGCGTTAAGAACGTTGCTTCGCATAATGTAAAAGTGAAAAGGGGTTTGTACGGAATCCGCTTTAGCTACCAATCGATTTCCAAGTTGATTGATGTATTCATTTAACATGGGATCATCAATGATCGGTGCACTGCCTTGCAACATTCGAGTATAGTAATCACCCATTTCAATTTCTTGACCGATGCTTAAAGTGGCAACAGCCGCGGTACCAATATTAGGTAAATTGATATTGTCGGTAGCTGATACAGTTAATGATGATTGCAATGCCATTAGACTTGCCAAGATAAGGATACTAAATTTTTTCATGACGCTAATCTCTACATGATATTGGGTGTAATTTTATACTAAAAATCATCAAAATGCGATGAATGGCTTCTTATCAAATCTTCGTTAAGGCACATAGTAAAAAATCGTGAAAAGAGACCTTGAGTTTTTTGCAAGTTGTGAATGCATCAGTATATAATAGCTCAAATTTTAGTTATATTTGGTTGAATTATGAATGAATTGAGTGTTGAAGCACAAAAAGTTAAGGCTGCTCTAGAAGAACGGAATCTAGAAACACCAATGTGTAGTAACATGATGGATAATCATGAGCGTAAGGTTAAAATTGAAGCCCATTTTCGGGAAATTATGCAATTAATGGCTCTGGATTTGTCAGATGATAGTTTAATTGAAACACCGCGCCGGGTTGCAAAAATGTACGTTGATGAGATTTTTTCAGGGCTTGATTATCGCAATTTTCCTAAAATTACGTTGATTGAGAATAAGATGCAAGTCGATGAGATGATCACAGTACGAGATATTACATTGACAAGTGTTTGTGAACATCATTTTGTCACAATTGATGGTAAAGCTACCGTATCTTATATTCCTAAATCTTCGGTTATTGGATTATCGAAAATTAATCGAATTGTTCAATTCTTTTCACAACGACCACAGGTACAAGAACGTTTAACACAGCAAATCTTAGTTGCACTTCAAACCCTGCTTGGTACCGTAAATGTGGCCGTTTCTATTGATGCAACGCATTACTGTGTAAAAGCACGTGGTATCAAAGACGCTACTAGTACCACGACCACGACATCACTGGGTGGTGGTTTTAAAACGAATTCAAGCACTCGGCAGGAGTTTTTAAGAGCATTAAAACATGATTGATTTGCTATCACTTCATGAGGGTTCTTGATATAATCCTGCGTTCTTAAAATGATTGAAAATTTTAGTTAAAATTGGTGTAAAAGAGTAGATTAATGGAAATTATCCGGGGTTTTTGTAATTTATCGAAACATTTAAATCAATGTGTTGTGACATTGGGTAATTTTGATGGAATTCACTTAGGTCATCAGTCATTGATTTCCCGTTTAAAGCAAATTGGTAAAGAAATGAATTTACCTACTGTGGTCATGTTATTTGAACCACAGCCGTTAGAGTTTTTTAACTCTGATCGTGCACCATCACGCTTGACTTCATTTCGTGAAAAGTATCTTTTAATTGAATCATTGGGTATTGATTACTTAGCCGTAATATCATTTAATCGTTGTTTTGCTAGTATGAGTGCCGATCAATTTATTGAGCAAACTTTGATTAAGAATTTGCAAGCACAATATGTAATAGTTGGAGATGACTTTTGCTTTGGTCAAAATAGGCAAGGAAATACAACGCTATTGCAGCATTATGCGGATAAATTCTCTTTTCAATTAACATGCATGCCAACTTATGTGATTAATCATCAACGCGTCAGCAGCACAGCTGTACGTCAGGCTTTATCAAATAGTGATTTTAATTTAGCACAGTTATTACTAGGACGCCCGTATACTATAAAAGGGCGTGTTGTTCATGGTAATCAATTAGCTCGACAGTTAGGATTTCCAACGGCCAATATTCATCTTAACCGTAAAAAGCCGGCCTTACATGGTGTGTATCTTGTCAAAATAAAAGGTAACACCCTATCGCATGATTATTGGGGGATTGCTAACATCGGAATGCGACCAACCATAGCCGGTAATACAGCAATTTTAGAAGTAAATCTATTTGATTTTAATCAAGATATCTATGGTCATTGTTTGGAAATAGTATTTGTAAATAAAATACGCGATGAGATCAAATTTGACTCATTAAAGGCGTTACAAGCACAAATTGCACAAGATGTTTGCATAGCGAAAAAGATTCAGGCAAAATTTACACAGTAACTTGTTCTAAAGCTGTGAGCGTTGCTTATATTTAATGTTGTTGATAATAATTTTAATATTTAGATATGTCTTTGATTGTAATAAGTATATTCTAATCAAATTTTATATTGCCGTAACGGTGAGTAACATGCTAACTTTCAACAACCTTTTTAATCTAGTTTAATTTATTAACTAAGTCAGAATAATTTGGAATTAAATCACATGACAGACTATAAAAACACATTGAATTTGCCGGAAACGGGATTTCCTATGCGTGGCGATCTCGCTAAGCGTGAGCCCGCGATGTTGCAAAATTGGTATGATAAAGAACTTTATCGTCATATTCGGGAAGCTAAAAAGGGTAAGAAGAGTTTCATTTTGCATGATGGTCCTCCTTATGCAAACGGTAAACTTCATATTGGTCATGCGGTTAATAAAATTATTAAAGATATTATTATTAAGTCTAAAACACTAACAGGTTATGATTCTCCGTATATACCTGGTTGGGACTGCCATGGCTTACCAATCGAACAAAAAGTTGAAGAGCAAGTCGGGAAACCGGGTGAAAAGGTTACGCCAGCTGAATTTCGTCAAATTTGTCGTGACTATGCCGCTTCACAAGTCGCCATACAAAAAGCTGATTTTATTCGTATGGGGGTAATTGGTGAGTGGGATAAGCCTTATCTTACGATGAATTATGATACCGAAGCTAATATTATTCGTGCACTAGGTAAAGTGGTCGCAAATGGTCATATTATTAAAGGTGCCAAACCGGTCTATTGGTGTACGGAATGTATGTCTTCTTTGGCAGAAGCTGAAGTAGAATATTATGATAAATCTTCTCCAGCTATTGATGTTAAATTTAAAGCCGTAGATGCTTCAGCAGTAGCCGATAAATTTGGCATCAAAACTGACTTACCTATTTATGCCGTTATCTGGACTACTACACCATGGACATTGCCGGCTAGCCGAGGTATCGCGTTAAGTGCAGAAGTTGAATATCAATTGGTAGAAATTAATGCGCAAGCATGTTTAATTCTGGCTGCTGATTTAGTTTCATCTGTAATGGAACGTTCAGCAATTAGCGAATGGAAGGTTTTAGCAAGTTGTAAAGGTCGTGATTTAGAGTTACTGCGCTTTAAACACCCATTTTTTGATTTTGATGAACCTATTATTTTAGGTGATCATGTTACAGTTGATACGGGTACGGGTGCCGTACATACTGCGGGCGGTCATGGTGTAGAAGACTTTATTGTTAGTCAAAAATACGGTTTAGAGGTTGCTAATCCTGTTGGTGGAAATGGTTGTTATTTACCGGGAACAGGTGCTGGACTAGATGGTTTATTTGTTTTCAAAGCCAATAAGGTTATAGTTGACATACTTAAAAATCATGATGCATTGTTGCATTTCGAAAATATTGAACATAGCTATCCTTGCTGTTGGCGACATAAAACACCTGTTATTTTTCGTGCTACACCACAATGGTTTATTAGCATGGAAAAACAAGGTCTGCGTCAACAATCATTAGGTGAAATTAAGCAAGTTCGTTGGATTCCGGATTGGGGTCAAGCACGTATTGAATCAATGGTAGCGAATCGTCCAGATTGGTGTATTTCTCGCCAACGTACATGGGGCGTACCAATGACATTATTTGTCCATAAAGAGACAGATGAATTACACCCAAACACTTTAGAGTTAATTGAAAAAGTTGCGAAGTTAGTTGAGAAAAATGGTATTCAAGCTTGGTGGGATGCCGATATTAAAGATCTTTTAGGTCCCGATGCAGATGATTATCGTAAAATTCCAGATACTTTGGATGTATGGTTTGATTCTGGGTCAACATTCTATTCTGTCGTCAGTGTGCGTCCAGAATTTAATGGTCAATCGCCTGATATGTATTTAGAAGGTTCAGATCAACATCGTGGTTGGTTTATGTCATCGTTGATGTTATCAACAGCAATCGCTAATAAAGCACCTTATAAACAAGTACTAACACATGGCTTTGTTGTTGATGGTCAAGGGCGTAAAATGTCTAAGTCCTTAGGTAATATTGTGACACCACAAGAGGTAATGAATAAATTAGGTGCCGATATTTTACGCCTATGGATTGCATCTACCGATTACTCTGGTGAGATCGCTTATTCGGAAGAAATTATTAGACGTTCAGCAGACAGTTACCGTCGTATCCGTAATACTGCACGATTCTTACTGGCTAATTTAAATGGTTTTGATCCTAAAACTGATTTGGTGAAACCAGAAGATATGGTGGTATTGGATCGTTGGGCTGTAAGTGTCGCACAAGAAGCGCAAGCAGAGATTATTGAAGCATATGATAATTATGATTTTCATAAAGTTGTGCAACGTATCATGCAATTTTGTTCTATCGAAATGGGATCTTTCTATTTAGATATCATTAAAGATCGTCAATATACCGCTAAAAGTGATAGTGTTGCGCGCCATAGTTGTCAAACTGCGTTATATCATATAGCTCAAGCAATGGTACGTTGGATTGCGCCTGTATTATCATTTACTGCTGATGAAGTATGGCAATACTTACCGGGTGAAAAATCCAATGAGTTTGTGTTTGCTGATGAATGGTATCAAGGCTTATTCTCATTAGCAGAAAGCGAACAAATGAATAGCCAATACTGGAATCAGATTCTTCATATTCGTAGTGAAGTGAATAAAGTATTAGAACAAGGACGTAATGATAAAGTAATTGGTGGTTCATTAGAAGCGGCAGTTACCTTATATGCTGATGATCATCTATTTACTATGCTGCAATCTTTAAGTGATGAATTACGTTTTGTACTTTTAACTTCACAGGCTCATGTTAAACCTTTATCTGAGGCAACTAATAGCGTTGATACAGATATTAACGGTTTGAAGATTGCATTAACTAAGGCGGAAGGCGATAAATGCCCACGTTGTTGGCACTATACTGTTGATAATGATCCAACAACGCATTTATGTAAACGTTGTGATACTAATATTAACGGTATTGGTGAAATTCGTCGATTTGCATAATTAAACATTTTATATTTATTATAGAGGCAAGGCTGATCTTGCCTTTTTTATTGTGAGATAAATACTATGAATCAAAAAAAGGCATTGGGTTTAATATGGGTAATATTATCAGTAGCCATATTGGGGATAGATATTGCTAGTAAGTTAATGATTCATAATAATTTTCATCTTTATGAGTCGATTCGCTTATTACCTTTCTTTTCAATCACTTACGTTCATAATATTGGTGCTGCTTTTAGTATACTTGAGGGGCAACGGGGATTACTAATCGGCGTTGCAGGCATAATTAGTTTGTTTATTATCTATATGTTATACAAAAATGGTAATAGTAAAAAACTGGAAAATGCAGCATTAGCATTAATTTTAGGCGGAGCAATCGGTAATTTATTTGATCGTTTATACCATGGTTTTGTTATCGATTTTTTGGATGTGAATTTTGGCTCTTGGCATTATCCAACCTTTAATATTGCAGATTGTTCAATTTGTATTGGTATCGCAATTTATATATTTTGTAATTTTAGAACAAAAAATGGAAGTAAATGATGAAGCTCATTTTAGCTAACCCGCGAGGTTTTTGTGCGGGAGTACATAGGGCAATCAGTATTGTAGAACAGGCGATTCATTTACTTGGGGCACCAATTTATGTTAGACATGAAGTTGTCCATAATCGATACGTGGTGAATCGTCTTAAGGAAATGGGGGCAATCTTTATAGAAGAGCTTAAAGATGTGCCTGATAATGCTATTTTGATTTTTTCCGCCCATGGTGTTTCTAAAGCTATTCGTAACGAAGCTAAACAGCGGGGATTAAAGGTTTTTGATGCGACTTGTCCTTTAGTGACTAAAGTGCATATGGAAGTTGCTCGTGCAAGCAATCGAGGTGAAGAGGTAATTTTAATTGGTCATGCTGGCCATATTGAAGTCGAAGGCACAATGGGGCAGTATAGTAATGATCAAGGTGGGATTTATCTTATTGAATCAGCCGAAGATGTAAATACATTACAGGTTAAAAACGAGGATTTTCTTTGTTTTACTACCCAAACAACTTTATCAGTTGATGATACTGCTGAAATTATTGCTGCGCTAAAACATCGTTTTCCCAAAATTCGCGGACCACGTAAAAACGATATTTGTTATGCTACAACCAATCGACAAATGGTTGTACGTGATTTAGCACAACATAGCGATCTTGTTTTGGTCGTTGGTTCTAAAAATTCATCTAATTCAAATCGCCTTGCAGAATTAGCAAGGCGCGAAGGAAAGACTGCTTATCTGATTGATTTTAGTTCAGATATACAAGACGAATGGTTTAAGGATGTCAAAGCTGTCGGGGTGACAGCCGGTGCATCGGCTCCAGAAATTCTTGTTAGTGAAGTTATTCGCCATCTAAATCGGATGGGGTATAAGTCATTAGAGGAAATGAATGGCACAATTGAAGATGTCGTATTTGAAATTCCTAAAGAGTTACGCATTGAGGTTCGGGAGAGTTAATTTGATAACTTGAGTTGTTCGAATTTCTTGTGTAATTCTTCAGGTGTCTCTATATGTTGAGGATCGACAATAATTGCATTCGAAATCGGGCAAACTCTTTGACAAGTTGAATGAGGATAATATCCAACACATTCAGTACATTTATTTGGATCGATTTCATAAGTGTCATATCCCATTGAAATAGCATCATTAGGGCATTCGGGTTGACACATATCACAATTGATACATTTGGATGTTATTTTTAAAGCCATATCAATGGTTTATCCATTTTAAGAAGTAAAAACAAATATTTATAATCATTTTAAATTCCGCATAATTACAAACTTAATTTAGTAACACAAAACAGCAACGCACACCATTTTTTGCTGAGGTAAAAGCCTACATGTGTAACACAGCCCTGTATTGCTTTATAAATAAAGGAGTGGGTCAAGGTTAACACTTTAACGCAAAAGGCAATAAACATTAGCAACGATGAATATTTGACTGCTTTGGGTAAAATGGGAGTCATGTAAATTAGCTTATACTAGCGTACACATGAGAATCTGCGTTACTACCACAAAAACCTTACTATTATACATTAATAAATCACAGCACTCAAAATACGAAAAATAAAATTATTTATGCATTGAATTTAATTAGTCAGAGAAGATTACTTATTATGCCGAGTTTCCTAAATATAGGTCGCTTATAAGAATAAATTAGGTGAGTATTTAGCCATGCATCTGATTTAGCAAAAAATATTATTAATAGCTGAATGGGTATAAAGTCTGATCCAGTACATAATATTATAAAGGAATATGAAAACAGTTCGCGTAGAAAGCGGATAGAAAAAATTTAATGAGTACAGTTTCGTTACTTATTTGTGCAGAGTCAATAATGTGAAGTTGGTTTTATTGAAAGAAACGTTTTTGTGATATTACTCACAATCGACTTATTAAGATAATTGATGTATGGATTGCGACAAAATTAAATCACCTGTTCTTGGGTTATTCATAGCACGCCAGATATTTACCTAATATTACCGTGGAGTTAAATTTATTCTTGCTAGAACAGAGCATTATGTAACGCGTAATAATCAACTAATATCACCTGATTTCAATCGACCAAGAACCATAATTAGTAATATGAGATCACGCATTGAACCGTACACGCAAAATGAATTAAATTAAATTAAAACAAAGGGTTGACAACCTCGCCAACATTTAGTAAAAAATAGGTATAGTGCCATAGAAGTAATTATATAACCCTAGCTTAATCGGCTGGGGTTTTTTATTGTCTAAATATAATGCTATAGGTCGGCGAATCAGACTTTGACTCTAAAAGTTTGCGTTTGAGTCGCAATGTTCCCATTGATGATTTAGCTGAGAGTAATGCGTTCAAAAAAGTGAGTGGAGTTTTCTTTTTGTAAGTGGAAGAAGGTGTAACTGCGATAATTCAATAAGAATCTATTAAGGTCACTTAAGAATCAATATTAATACTGATAAGCCAGATAGACGTAAACGTGACTTAAATAATTTAAATAAAGCTATTTTTAAGGCGTTAGTTCACAGGGATGTATTGTTTGATGATGAGCAAATAATAGACATCATTCCGATGAACGCAAAGAAGTTATAAAGAATGGAAAAATAGAATTGGCTATTACAGAGTTAAAGGAGGAACCCAATGGTTAAGAAGCCATCAAGACGAGTAAACAGTTTTTTACTAAAAAAACGTGATGAAAAAATAGGTCCTTTCCTGAAAGAGCTGTTTTATTGCTGGGGCGTTGCAACTAGAGAGTGGACTAAATTGGGATATAACAGAAAAAATGTTATCTATAGGGCAATGGAAGAATATAAATTAGTTACCGTCAGATGCGTTTCATATGATGAATTAGAGCAAGATATTAACGCGATTAGTGAAGCTTTAAATGATTATAGTCCTGACTGTGTAGAACGTCAGATATTTACCCAATATTACCGTGGAGTTAAATTTATTCTTAATGGAACAGAGTACTATATAACTCGTAATGATGGGCAAATGTCACCTGATTTCAATCGACCAAGGAGAACAATTAGTGATATGAGATTGCGCGTTGAACTACACATACAAAATAAATTAAATTAAATTAAATTAAAACAAAGTATTGACAATCTTGCCAACATTTAGTACAAAATAGATATAGTGCCATGGGAGCCACTATATAACCCTAGCTTAATCGGCTAGGGTTTTTTATTATCGGAATATAGTGTAATAGGTCAGCACATCAGACTTTGACGCAAATAGTTTGCGTTCGAGTCACAATGTTCAAGCCATTTTTATAAGTATGAATTTAGTTTAATGGTAAGACAATGATCTCCAATACCACTATAGAGGTTTGATTGCTTTAGCGCATGTTAAAGTACATGGATAATCGATTAGGTCAGTGGAAGAAATGCGCTGATTAACCTAATTTGATAAGAATGGAGTAAGCGCGGACACAACACGTTAAACCGATACAGAAGTGCCACAAAATTCTATTCCTTAATATTTAACATGCGCCCACGATGTACAGCAACACACCGAAGGTAATCAATGCTCATGACGTGAATAACAAGCAAAGATCCTAACATATTACACGATACCGTTCATAATCATAAAGCGTCCGTCACTATCACGTCACTGTCGTATAGCTTGATAGTCTTCAAAAGAACGCTATGGATTTCCTAAGTATAAGAAATACAACGAAGGTGGCAATCGGGTAAGTAAAATAAAAAAGCAGTTTATATCCAAAATCAAGATTACAGCGACATTGCAAGAAGATTTCCGAAATCCTAATGCTTTGAGGTGTAAAGAGCTTGCGGAAGTAATGGCTGAAATAATTGAATCACAAGGGTTTCAGCAGTAATTAATGACCTATCAAGTAAATCTAGAAAGAATCACAGAAATTATTACCTTTCCAGTTCTGGGTGATAACGCAACGGTTAATTGTAATGACATGTTGATGTTTACATTCATCACGAAAACATCAAAACGCCTGTGATTTAGAAAATAACCAAATTTGAAACTAAAATAGAACGATTATAGGAGTTTAATGTGACTATCAGTATTAAACAATATAACGCAAATACATCAAGTTTAGGCGTCAGTAATAGCGTTCGCCAACATGATTTAATTTTGCGATTTTCTTCACCCAAGCCCGCTATCTCTCCAGAAGTAGTACTCAAATTTTCAATATCAAATAATGTAGGTGATTATTTGGAATTTGGTAGCGGGTATTGCGTATCTACATATAAACCATTTGGTTTTGGTGGATTTAACCAAAACTATAACCGTGCACCATTCTGGAATGGTGACAAAGCCGGCGATTATTACGGCTATATCACTTTTTATCATGATGAGATAACTAACATCACATATGGTGAGCTTTTCGTTAATGATAATGATATTTCAAGGGATAACATTAATGTGCTAGTGACTTATACGGACCGCAATAACAATACGATTAGCCGTTATTTTGTCACTGATAAAAATGGGAAATTTTCAGATGATCACAAATTAGAAGGTATTTATGCTGTTGTGGGCAAAGCACAGTTAATGACGCCAATTAGTAGCACGATCAATATTATTTCACGCCCCATTCCGCTACTCCTAAAGTTTGAAAATAAAAAAGCATTAATGACTGAAGATCATCAATTTGTTCTTATAACAGAAAATAATAATTATCTAACCAAATAGGATTAACCAAATGAAACAAAAATTTTATAAAACACCATTTGCGGAAAATGGTGATAAGGTAGAAATTGCCGAAAAAACCACAAGTGACGGAACCGTTAGTTACCAAGAGGGTTGGAGCGTTGACTATCAGCGAGACATGGAAATAGACAAAAATGCAAAAGCTGTTGAGCGTGATGTTATGAATGGAATATTAAATGATATTACCTCAAATATTAAACAATACCAGACCATGGCTTTTCCAGAATTCATTACATCAGAGGATAATGATGGAACGCCATTTTTGTATACAGCAGGAACGGTGGTTAGTTATCGGCAAAATGAGACAGAAGATTTTAAAAATTATGTTTCACTTGTGGATAACAATAATTCAACGCCGGGAGAGGATAGCGAAAAATGGCAAGAGTTTATATTTGCAGAGGCCACCTATAATGAAATAAAAAATGGGACAAGTAAAACTAAAATGATAACTCCACGCAGGCTAAAAAAAGCAACAGAAGAACTTGAAGAAAAAATCTCTGAAACACTAAAGATTGATAATAATTTATCTGATTTAAATGATGTTGAAACAGCAAGAAATAATTTAGGACTAGGTGATTTAGCTAAAAAAGACGCGCTTAATGCTGATGATGTGGGTGCCTTTGCTGTGACTAGTCATTTTCTCGATGACATTATCAATCTTGATGATGTCACAAGTAACGGAGTGCATAGTCAAAATGTAAGCAGTAACGCAACATTTGCTAACAACTACCCAATCGAGGAAGCAGGTTCATTGATTGTCATTAAAAATGGTGTTGATGCTACTAGTTGCCGCCAAATATATTTGCCGTACAACTCAACATCAGAATTCCGTCGATACGGATTGGGTAGTCCTATCGTGTGGTCGCTTTGGGAAGAAAAAAAAATAACGGGACCCAAAGTAGAATTAAAAAAGGTTTCAGATTTGCCTAATGCTGACGATATTAAACCAGATGATTTAGTGATGGTTGTGCAGGATAAAGATGGGGTATTAACCTCCTCAAAATCCACGACTGAAGCCATGAAGACTTTTTTTAATACGGGCGTAGTAAAATCAATCAATGGAGATATTCCTGACGAGCAAGGTAACATCAATGTGAAGACTGGAATTGATGAAGCACCTGATAATGGTTTTTCATATATTCGCAAAAAAAAGAAATGGGTAAGCACAAATGAAAACGTGATAGAAAGTGAGTATATTATTGATGCTAGGTATAGCGCTGATGATTGTAAAGACCTTATTCTTGATTTTCGGCTTAAGAATATTTTCAACCTTATTCCTTGGGAAAAGTGGGACAGTTATAATGAGTTTATATCTGATTATACTTCGGGTTATTTGTTTAGAGAGAATGTTGAAGTTAGACCTCCCAAAGAAGGGCGGGTTATTATTTTGTTTGATGATTTAGAAGGAGATTGGAATAATAAAACTTATAAAACGGTTGCTGTTTATTTCGGTGTCGGTGTGAAGGTTTTATTGAGAAGGTTATTGTTTGAGTATATTCAAGTCAAAGATGGTAATGGTAATATTGAGTATGAGGATTATTCGGCAGAAATTCGGGAGCCGCTAGTTGGTATAAATGATCTAAGTAAGACTCCTCCAGATATACAATGGCGTAATCCTAATATCAGCGGTATGGCCAGTGAATATTATTATTATGATGGTAAAGAATCCTATAATTTTTACTTTAGCATAGATGAAAAAATTACATCACAAGTTTATTCTTTCGTTGATTATAATTTTTCATTTTCAGATTACAACGATGATGATGATATGAGTATAAGCCTTTCTGCTAGGCTAAAAAAACTTATCGAAGAATTAAAAATAACACATGATATTAGTTCTGGTTTACGAATTGATTATTTGACACCAACCGATGGGGTTTATGTTAGCGTCTCTGATGAAACAGAGAATGGTGTAACCTCGCCAGTATTTTCTGATATATTGTATCCTAGTCGGACAACATACTCAGCACACTATAATTATAACACTTATCAGAATATTAAAGATTACGAAATTAAATTTAGCGATAACAAAGTATTAATTTTCCCAACAGATGTGGAAGACTATGCCTGGGCTTTAGTTTATCAGAAATCCTATCCTAATAGAGATAATAAAATGTTCCCGTATTCTCCTTCATTTACTTATGAAAATATAAAGTTTGCAGATCAAGATGATCCTATAAATGTCGGTTTTAACCTAGTTCTTATTAATAAGAATACGTTAAAGCCAGTAAAACTAGCTGAATTTAAACAATGGGTATTAGAAAAACGAGATGAGTATTTAGAGCAAGTTTCATCCTCATCGACAAACAAGTATTTTAAGTTAACTTTTCCAGTTCTTTATTACGGTGGTCAGTTTAGGTTCAAATATTACAATGCAGACAAAAGTGGGACTAAGTATTGCCGTAATGTTTATCTGGATATTCCAGATTCTGTAGATGCGTTTTCTTTAATGAGTAGTTGTGATAAGTTATCTTACGTTAATCCTCAAACAGTAGTACCAGAACTTACCTTTATATCGAAACGCACACGCCCAGACTATAATAATTTTTATTTTCGATATAACTTCACTGCACCAATCAATGATGATTATATTGGAGAAAGTGAATTAACAGGAACAAGAAATTATTATGTCAAAAGAGCAAGGACATTAGTAAGAGCTGAGATAGTCCAAAATGGAGAGTATTATTCTTTTGGGATGAGTTGGGTCAGTTATAAGATAGGGGTTGATGGGAGTGAAACTTCTAGGGAATGGCGAGGTTTTCGTGATGAAAATGGAGCGTATTTACTAACTCAATCAAATAGGTATTTAACAGCTGATTCCGATATAGATTTTAATCTTGGCGAGCGTAATGAGCTTACTTTTATTCTTTACGCCAAAGATTCAGCAATCAACCCTGACGGTTCATTCAAAAAAGTAGTGTTGAGACTAACATATAATGATGGTGTTAAAACCACAGTATTTGAAGAAGAATTACAACCAGAAAAATAGGAAGATATAATGTATAAAATAACAATTTTCAATAAGAATGGTAAAAGAAATATTGGCTTAGAGAATTTTTCGTTTTCATTAAATTCTGATACTGGGGATATAGAGCTATACTCCTTTGGCGTTTTGCAAGAGTCCTTTGGCAGAAATTCTGATATTCGAGTTGTAGATGAAAAAAACGGTAAAATTCTTTTGATACTGAAAGGTTTTTAATAAAATAAATTATTTGCATTGCTTATTTTATATACTCAATTGATCCTAGCAAATTTTTAAATCTAACTATTTCTATTCTGTATTTTTCACCGTTATAAAGAATCATGTTGTCATCCTAAACGGCAATCAATTATGTATACACCGTTTTTGATGACCGCATTTTTATCATGGTTGAAACGAATATAGATGGCTTTAATGTATTCAATAGTGATCATGTTAAGAGATTTAAATTAATTAATGCTTATTTAATGATATATTTTTTTAGAGTGAGTAAATCAAGTATTGATATAACTGCAATACAGCTCGCAAATAGATGATACATTCGCGTTACTAAATTTATTTATTGCACAGTAACGCGAATATTATTTATTACAATGCTATTAATGACGCTATATTGTGTTTATTGGTTTATTTATTTTTGTTTTGTCAGATGTATCACAATTGATACATTTGGATGTTATTTTTAATGCATAGTGAATTGGTTTTTAACCTAGAAATAAATAATGATTAGTTAAAAGATCGGTTGAATGGTACATTATTCCTGATATAAAAAGCGTAGTATGCAACACGAAGATTTGAATGTGATTTATTCAGTGTTACATTTTTGTTTTTCTTGAGCTAGTTTTTTTTCAGCTAATGCTAAAAAAATGATGCCTAATATAATAATAATAGCCCCTAAAATTCTATTGATTGTCAGTTCTTCATTAAAAACAAAGACAGATACCAGCATTACGGAAATTAATTGTAATCGTGATGCAGCGAAAGCAGGTCCAACGGGTACTTTTTTTAATAAAATCATCCAAGTTAAGAAAGCGCCTATATAACTTAAAGAAGTAATATAAATCCACTTGTTTGTTAATATACGGACTACCCATGTAATGTTATAATTAAGAGGCTGAGCATTAATTGCACTAAATTTAAAACCTGTTTGCCCTAAAGTATCAAAAAAGAGTAGGCAGATAAAACCAATAATATACAATTTCTTCATTAACCAATTCCTACCAGTACAACACCACATGTAATTAAACTGACACCAATCACACGATAGCTCGTTAGTTGCTCCTTAAATAAAATTCGACCACAAATCATAATGGTAATGATATTGGCTGAGGCTAGCAAAATAGCTTGTGATAAAGGCATATAACTAAGAAATGCAATCCAAAGTAAAAAACCAATACCGTAGGTTGCTATACCAATCCAAAGCCAATAATTAAAAAGTAAGTCAACCCAATAACTAAATCCCTTACGAGTTTTAGATGATATCGCAGCGTATTTAAATGCGATCTGTCCAACTGTATCGCAACATAAATTCCCCAACCATAATAAAATCATCAATAATGTCATAATCTTATCTACTAGTCTTCACAATGACATGATTGGCATAAACCATGAATTTCAATCACACTGTGCTTGGTTTGAAATTGATACTGTGATGCCAGAATTTTAAGCGAGTCTTCAATTTGAGTACTATTTGTTTCTAAAATTTGTTTGCAATTATCACAAATAAATAAAATAGAAACATGGTTAAGTTGCCCAAAGTGAGGACATATAATATAACTATTAGTTGATTCAACTTTATGAATAAAACCTTGTTGCAGTAGGAATTCTAACACCCGATAAATAGTAGGAGGTTTGGCTTGTGGTTCTTCAACTTTGAGTAAATCAAGTAAATCATAAGCACTCATTGCCTTTTGAGCATTTAACATAATCATTAGTACGGTTTTTCGCTGTTTAGTCAATTTAATATTCCGTTTTCTACAAACGTTTTCTATTCCACTAATGATGGTTAGGTTTTGTTGAGATAGTTGCATATTTAATTCATCGTATTTTTACTGGCATTAGCACGTCTACGCCTTATTTCTTTCGGATCATTGATGAGTGATCGATAAATTTCGATCCGATCTCCATCTTTTGGTAAATAATCTAAATTAACCAGATTGCCAAAAATACCAATTTTATGTTGATCTAAAACAAGATTGCATGTTGTAACAATATTAGATTTCTTAATTGCTTCTAATGCAGTTGAACCTTCGTTAATCTGTACATCAACGATAGTTGGGTTTTCTGGTAATGCATATACAATTTGAATATTAATCATCATAGCATATTATCTATCGTAAAGTTGTTTAGCTCGGTTAGAAAAAGCAATTACCATATTTTTCATAATGTCTTTAAAGATTGGTGTAAAAGTCATATCAAGTAATTTACTATTAAATTCAAAAGTTAGATCAAAGGTAATTTTTGATTGATTTTCTGAAATTGGTGTAAACGTCCAAGCACCAATTAACTTTTTGAAAGGTCCATCAATCAATGTTATTTCAATTTTAGAGGGTTCTTTGAGTCGATTAAGTGTTGTAAATCTTTTTTTAAATCCGAATTTTTCTACTTCAATATAAGCTAGAAGAAGATTATCATCACGTTGTAAAACACCAGTGTCAATGCAATCAGGCACAAATTGTGGATAAGCATTAATGTCATTGACTAAATCGAACATTTGTTGAGCTGAATATGGCTCCATTATTTCATGATAAATATGAGTCATAAAATTAAATCATTAAATAAGATGTAAAAAGTTGTAGCATATAGTAGCATGTAAACTTATAATATCTCACATTATGACAAAGAAAAAAATACATAAGCCTGGTTCGGCTACAATAGCATTAAATAAACGCGCACGCCATGAATACTTCATTGAAGAAGAAATCGAGGCAGGGTTATCCCTACAAGGTTGGGAAGTGAAGTCATTACGTGCCGGTAAAGCAAATATTAGTGATAGTTATGTGTTACTAAAAGGGGGGGAAGCATGGTTATTTGGTGCAACGATTACTCCTTTAAATGTCGCATCGAGTCATGTGGTTTGTGATCCAACACGTACACGTAAATTATTATTAACGCAGAAAGAATTAAGTTCTTTATTTGGTCAAATCAATAGAGAAGGTTACACGGTTGTAGCATTATCGCTTTATTGGAAAAATGCTTGGGCTAAAATTAAAATAGGCGTTGCCAAAGGTAAAAAACAATTCGATAAACGAGCTGATGCAAAAGATCGTGAATGGCAAGTTAATAAAGCACGTATCATGAAAAATGCTAATCGCTAAATTTAATAGTTAATTAACTATTAAAGTCAAAATAAATAAAGTCAAAATAAAAGTGAGTAGTTTGATAAGACTACTCACTTTTTTATTTCCATCCTTTAATTTCTTAACTAAAACTCCAAATTTACATTACTTATTATTCCCAAAAGCTTTAATATTTCTTAACTCATTGATAGTTAATAACATTATTACAAATAGATACAGAATATTTAATTTATGTTAATTTAGTATTATGGGTTTAACTATTTAATTAAACTCAATATTTTAATATTTTAAGTAAATTGAATGATAATGAATGATAAGGGGTTTTAAATGAAAAAGTTAGCGACAATTTGCGCAGTTCTAGGAACGGCAGCTTTATTATCAGCTTGTACAAGCAATAAAACATCAAATGATGATTTGGCGGGTCACCGTTATGTATTGTCCACAGCTAGTACAAATGTACTTACCGTCGCAGCTCCACCTGTTATTGAATTCTATCCTTTAGTGCAAAATGATAGACTAAAAGTCGTTGGTAAAATGTGTAATAATTTTAATGGTATTGCAACTTACCGTAATGGCATTTTGCATGCTGATAATTTAGTTATGACTCGAGCAATTTGTAGTGAAACCGTACTTAATATGTTAGATGTTGAAATTAGTAAAATGTTTATTCAAGGGATTAAAGTAGAAAAGAGAGGAGATCAATTAGTATTGAGATCAGGTCGAACTACTTTGATTTATAAGCAAGAAGATATTAAACGTTATTAATATGTCTACTACAAACCATATTTGATATTAATAAATATGGTTTGTTGACGATTTAAAGCTAATAAAGTGAATGTATTAATTAAGTTAGAATCTATTTATGAAGCGAAGCTATTACCTAATAACTCCTACTACTTAGTTGATCGTTTATGGCCAAGAGGAATAACGAAGCGACGTTTACAAGGTGTGATTTGGTTAAAAGAGATTGCGCCTAGCCATGTACTTCGTCGTTGGTATCATCAACATCTTGATAAGTGGTCTGAATTTTACAAATATTATTGGTTGGAATTAGATAGTAATCCGGCTGTATTTACATTATTTTTATTACTAAGACAGAAGAAAGTAATTACATTACTTTATAGTAGTAAAGATAAACAGCACAATCACGCAGTTGTGATTCGTGATTTTTTATTAAATAAATTAAATCCCCATCAATAAATACCTAGTTTAATGAACTAAAATAAAGTATAATGTGTCAACCATTTTGGGGCTGATTCTGGATTCGACGGGATTTGCGAAACCCAAGGTGCATGCCGAGGTGCGGTAGGCCTCGTTAACAAACCGCAAAATATAGTCGCAAACGACGAAAACTACGCACTAGCAGCTTAATAACCTGTATAGAGCCTTCTCTCCCTAGCCTCCGCTCGTAGGACGGGGATCAAGAGGAGTCAAACCCAAACGAGATCGTGTGGAAGCCTTGCTTGAGGCGGAAGCATTAAACTTAATCAAGCTAGTTTATCAGTGGCGTGTTTGTCCGCAGCGGGTAAGCGAAATTCAAAGACAAACTACGCATGTAGTACCAAGGATGTAGAAATTTCGGACGCGGGTTCAACTCCCGCCAGCTCCACCAATCCACTACTTAGTAATCTTATTTTTAATCGTCTAAAATATATCAAAACAACAAACACAAGGTTTAATGCCTATTTTTTTGTTCATTAAGTATAAGTAAGATGCATTTATAACAGTATTCTTTAGATATTCGAATGCAAAATACTAAATATCAAAAAATTGTATATCGTTAATTATTAGGGCAAGAAAAACTCTATTATTAAAAGATACATATAAAAGTTATGGAATCATTAGGAATAAATGGCAAGTTAGTAACGGTTAAAAGACTTTGTCAACAAATGAAATTTAGAAAGATTATTGATTAGCGTGCAACATTATTTCAATTAGCCTTTTAGCTGTAAAGTTGCAGGCACATGATTTATCATTTAGCAATATTAAAGACAGCATGTAATTTGGCATCAAACATCCGCAATATGTAACTTTTAACGCAACATAGCTATGCATCTTGATAATCAGATCATAATTCAAATTTCCGGATCTACATGGATACCATGTACAGAAGACATTGCAAGAACGGTTAAATCAGATTAAAAAGTTGCAATTGAACACCTTATTCTTAGACAAGCTAAATTAAGCCAAACGTTAAATTGCTCATATTCAACGCTAAAAAATTATTTTGATATATATATTTAAATGTCGAACTCGACAATAAGGCAATAAAACGTATTAATAATATTGAGAAAGAGGCATCATTCTAGATCTAATTAGTCACATTTTTTAAGACTGTATAAATTTCTGCGGAAGTTCCAATTTAGGTTTAATATGAACCGTCATATCATTGCTAGAAGCATATAAATGCATATGCTATATTATTACTAATATAAGTTATATTTAATATAAAAAAGGATATTTATGAGACGCAAAGATAAGGAAATAACTGATCTCAAAGAAGTGATCGATATTTTAGATCATAGTGATGTAATTAGATTAGCAATGAATAATGGCGATTTCCCATATATTGTTCCAGTCAATTTCTGTTATGAACTAACACCGAATAATCAGATTATTTTTTATATTCATGGCGCTAAAGCTGGTACTAAAGTTGAATTACTTCGACAAAATCCTTTACTCAGCTTTGAACTAGATACAGGGCATCAATTAATTACTAATGAAAAAGCCTGCAAATATTCCTTCGATTATGCCAGTATTATTGGCAACGGTTATGCGACATTTATTAAAGAACCAACCGCAAAAATAGCTGCATGTAAAATAATGATGAATAAATTTGCACCAAATAAAACTTTTACTTTTACAGAAGGTGATGTTAAACCTATTGTCGTCATTAAAATTGAAGTTCAAGCATATACAGCTAAAAAACATTGAATTATAAAAGCTATATCAATGCTGGTAAAAAACTCTAAAATAAGTGAGTTTTAAAAATACCCAATTTTAAGGGTCACTTTTCGTTTTAGGTATACGATTCAGTTTATTGAAATAAAAAACTCTTTATTGATAAGCATTTCCATGACTCGTTTAAGATTCCGCCAGCCACCTATTCAATAAACAGTAACATTCTTTTAAATCCTTTAAAAAACATAAAAATCAATAAATATAAGGATTAAAGCCTATTTTGTTATTCATTAAGCAACAGTAAGATACATTTACAACCAAAAAGAGAGGGGGGTATATTTTGGGGTAAGATAAATCTCCCTTTTGATTAGATACCACAAAAGGTGATAAATGGCTATCAAAACTACCCCTTTAACTGATACACAAATAAAATTATTAAAAGCGACAAACAAAGATAAAAAGTATTTTGATGGGGGTGGTCTTTTCTTGTTGGTTAAATCGACAGGAGTTAAGCTTTGGCGATTTAAATATAAAAAAACAATATCAAATAAAGAGACATTATTGTCTTTTGGTAAATTATCCAGAAATATCACTTAAACAAATAAGAACGCTAAGAGATGAAGCGTGAGAACTTATTAAACAAAGTATAGATCCTCAAGTACATAAAGCAGAACTCGAACAGCGCAAGCAAGACGAAATAACCAGCACATTTAAAAAAGCAGCTATTGACTGGTTTAAAGTTAAGAGCAGTAAAGGATTAAGTGAAATTACATTAAAAGGTATTTGGAACTCATTAGAGTTACATATTTTTCCTTACATAGGTAATAGTGCCATCTTCAAAATAAAGGCAAAGGACTTCACCAAAGTTATGGAGCCATTAAGAACAAACGGCAAATTAGAAACGATTAAAAGACTCTGCCAACGCATTAATGAAATTATGTTTATGCTGTGAATGTGGGCTTAATCAAGACTAACCCAGCGGTCAAGATTAAAGATGCATTCGAAAGCCCAACAAAATATACTTATTTTTTAAGTGTTCATAAGTATTCATTACTATACATACATCTATTCTTTTTAGATCACATATGTAACAATGTGATTTATATTAACATTATAGACAACCTCAATATTCAATTTTTTAATAATCAATATGTTATAATTTCTCTTGATCATAATAAAATATTTAATCTAACTATAATGATTTATACCATGTTTAAGGTTAATTGTTACGTAAAGGATAACACTAAAAAATCGGGTTAGCGCTGGAATGAATGGGTACGGGTGATTTTTGGGATGCTTCGTTATGAACTTTTGTTCCTCCCCCTCCTAGATATAAAGGTTTTCTTTGTAGTGGTTTAATAATTCCATACACCAAATAAGGTGGTAAAATAACATCATAAAAATGAGAAGAACCATGATAATGAACCGTCGAAGTTATACAACAGAATTTAAACGAGATGCTGCATCTAAAATCGAAGTAAAACCATACTCACCACTCTATGCCACTGAAATATGCGATTTGTTTCATTCGACTATTCATGCTATTGATACCGATATTTATAGCAAAGCAGAGCAAGAAGCATGGTGCCCAACACCACCAGATTATCAGATGTGGTTAAAACGTTTAGATAACACTCAGCCTTGGATGGCTATCTTTGGCTCACGCCTTGCGGGGTTTATTGAACTTAAAGATGACGGTTACATAGACTGTTTCTACGTGCATCCTGACTTTCAAAAGCGAGGCATAGCTAGAAAACTCTATGACCATGTGCTTGACTTGGCTCACCAGAAAAAGCTTTCACAATTAAGTGTAGATGCTTCAAAAGTAGCCATGCCAATTTTCAAAAAATGGGGTTTTAAAATAAAGCGAGCTAACAAAATATACAGAAAGAATCAGGTACTGATAAATTACCATATGTATAAACCACTTTGATTTTTATTAAGACCTTTGTACGGTAAAGTTTCATTCAAATTAAATTCCTATCACCTAAATACCCTTAGATAAGTGACTATTTATCGCTATTTCCCTGTTTTAGGGGCAACTTTTTTGCTGTACAAAAATACTTGACCACTATACTTAACATCACTATAGGCTCTAAAGCATTAAACCTATTCCATAAATTTTAAACATTCTTCTCTTGGCTAGGTTATAGTTTCTTGAGTCCATAAAAAGAGCTACTCAATTTTTAGATTTTTGATTTTATTGATAAAAAATCCATTTAAAGGGGATGGAAAAATAAAAAAATCGGGTTAGCGTTAAAATGAAAGGTAGTGGGTGGTTTACGCGTGTCTTATTACTCACTTTCTACTTCCCCCTCCATTGGAGGATTGAGGAAGAATCAATAAGTTAGGTAATCACTACAAAAATTTTATAGCTCCGTTATTTTAAAGACGACTAAAAGATAAACAATTTAATCATTGCTAATCCATGCTGTAAATAGTAAATTTAGATAACTGAAATAATATATAAAATATAAAAATTATAAATCTTATGAAGAATTATGTATTAATAACAGCAAAGCAGTGGCAAGAATACCAAAAACAGAAAGAAAATGACTCACCCTTTAGTTCTATCTCTTTAAGTTCTAACACTATTACCGAATTTAATGAACTCAGACCGGTTTATTATGATTATCGTAGTAAAATAGATGAAATTGTAGAATATTGCGTTAAACATCAAGATGAATGTAAAAACCTATATCCCACTCTCGAAGCGCTTGGTTTATATTATGGTCGCAATACCTATAATAAAGACGATAAAAAATTCTCTGCCGCACTAAAAGAAGCGATAGAATCACAGCGCGCAATTTTATTTGAGATGCCTACCGAATACCATTCTGGCTTATTGCAACCAGCAAATGATGTTATAAACTCAAAGAGTAATCGAACACCCCGCAAATTAACCCCTGACGAAGTAAAGGCTTATGAGCTGGAAATGCGTTACGGTAAGGCTCAAGACAACTACATAGAATTGACAGTTTATAATCTAGCTAATCAACCGTTTACTATCTTTGATAATGCCAGTCAAAAGATGCTTAAGCAAGGGACATTAGATAATAACGGTTACGCTTATGTTAGCTTACCCATAAATGCCAAATATGTTGATATAGTGTTCGATAAGCAGCAAGAGGATCGTCCTTGGTATTATGATATACCATTACAAATATTAGGGGGGATTCGTGATGCTGCGCAGTCAGTGTCCGATTTGTCATGGGATACCTCGCCAACAAACCTCATTATGGAGTATGGTTTTAACGTTGAAACACAAAACCCTATCCAATTGGGAGAAGTTCCAGAGCCGGAAACCATATCAGGTGCGCTTACTCGTGGTGTAAGCCAATTTCTAATTGGTTTTATTCCTGTATCTAGGACGCTAAAATTTATCAAACCCATATCGAAAATGGGTGAGCTAGGTAAAGGCGCGATAGCAGGCGGTATCACAGATTTTACAGTTTTTGCCCCTCACGAAGAACGCCTCTCTAATCTAGTCCAATCATTCAAAGAATTACAAAACCCAGTTACAGAGTATTTACAAGCCGATCCAGATGATAGCGCAGCGGAAGGACGTTTAAAAAATGTTTTAGAAGGGTTATTGATAGGCGGGCTTGCTGAACCCTTTGCCCATTCATTGCGAGCTTTAAAGTACTCAAGAATCAAATGGATGATATCGGACGTTAGAACGAGAGTTCACTATAAACTTAAAATTGTAACGATAGAAACCGAATCAGGCAGTAAAGGCAATTGGAATGAATTGCTTAATAATCCCGAACCTAACACAAGGTATATTGTAGACGGTAATAAGATATATGATACAGACCATTTAGGAAGAGTAGTAAGAGTTGAGGCGACGCTTAAACTTGATACACTAGACAGAAACACTTACCAACAATTGAAAGCAGGTAAACAAGGGATAGACGGTGACGAAGGCGGGCATTTAATCGCGTCAATGCTAAATGGCTCAGGCGAAAAAATTAACCTCCTGCCAATGAATTCAAATCTTAATCGTAGCTTATGGAAAAAGCTAGAAAATGGATGGTATAAATCATTACAAGAAGGTAAAACAGTTAAAGTTAAGATAGTACCTTTATATGAGGGTACAGATATAAGACCACATAAATTTGAAGTATCGTATTCTTTTGACAATAAAGGTAATTTTTATACAGAACTTTATAACAAAGCGAGTAAATAAATATGATAGATGATCTTTATAATAAAATAGGGCAAATATTAGTAGTGAGTTGTCCAGATGATGCGGTAAAAATAGTAACGGGTATTCAAATTGCAAAAGAGGATGATGCTGTTTCTTACTATTTTAATTATTTTGATAATAAAAACAATAAGAAGGAATTTAAACCAGTATCTAAAGCTAGGGATGATATATTTTACACCATGTTAGAACTTAAAAAGTATTTTATTGATAACAATCTTACTAATGGAAAACCGATCTGGGCAGGTTGTATCGTTGAGATAGATATTAAAAATTCAAAAATTAATTTTGAATTTAAGTATGAACGATTTATCCCTCTTTTTGAAGGTGACGATCTTAAAGATTAAATAGTTAGACTTAATTAGATAATAGCAAATCCAAACATAAGTACATTTTATGAATATAAATACAGTGCTATAAGCATTCTACTGTATGCCAAATTCTTATTATTTGCGTCTAGGCTGATAGCCGAACATTTGCGAACGTAGCGAACTGACGCAAATATTTATTATTGAACAAGTCGAAGGCTGAATGGCAAGTTTTACAAGAACTTGGCTTAATTGCATCTTAACTAAATGGATCATACGAAAAAATTAACTTCCTGCCAATGAATTCAAATCTTAATCGTGGCTTATGGAAAAAGCATGAAAGTAGATGGGCTAATGCCTTACGAGACGGTAAAACAGTTAAAGTTAAGATAGAGCCTGTATATCAGGGTACAGATATAAGACCAGAGAGTTTTGACGTATTATATTCTATTGATAATAGGCGTTGGGTAAAGACAGTATTATTAAACCAAGCAGGTGGATAAAATGACAAAAACAGACGATCAATTAAATAATGAAATTGGGCAATTACTTTTTAAATCATCACCTAATGGAGCAAAAAAAGTAATTGCTCAATTAGAATTTACCCCAGAGATGGATGCTTGTACCTGTATATTTGATTATTATAATCAAAATGATGAATTAAATTGGTATACATTGAATAGTGATATAACGAGTCCTTTAATCAAAGCGGTAAGAAAGCTTAGGCAATACTATATTGATAATAACTTAACTAATGGCTTACCTGCATGGATAGGTTGTATTATAACTGTTGATATTGAAAATGCTAAAATTGATTTTGAATTTAAGTATGAACCATTTATTGATGTTTATAGTGAGTATGACGGTGATGATGACGACGAGTAATCTAAATCATTAAATAGTTAGGCTTAATTAGATAATAGCAAATCCAAACATAAGCACATTTTATGTATATAAATACAGTGCTATAAGTATCTTACTGTTCGCTAAATTCTTATTATTTGCGTCTAGGCTGATAGCAGAACATTCACGATTGTAGTGAACTGGCGCAAATATTTATTATTGAACAAGTAGAAGGATGAATAGAAAGTTTTACGAGAATTTGGCTTAATTGCATTTTAGCTAAATTGATCATAGAAAAAAATTAATTTCCTGCCAATGAACTCAAATCTTAATCGTAGCTTATGGAAAAAGCTAGAAAATAGATGGGCTAAAGCCTTACGAAAAGGTAAAACAGTTAAAGTTAAGATAGAGCCGTTATATGAAGGTACAGATATAAGACCAAATAGGTTTAGAGTATCGTATTCTATTGATAATAAAGGATCTTCTCATTTAGAATTTTATAACAAAGCGAGTAAATAAATATGATAGATGATCTTTATAATAAAATCGGGCAAATTTTAGTTATAAGTTGTCCAGATGATGCGGTAAAAATAGTAACAGGTATAGAAATTGCAGAAGAAAATGATGCTGCAGGTTACTATTTTTATTATTTGGATAATAAAAACAATAAAAAAGAGTTTGTGGTAGATTCTAGAGCTACGGATGATATTTTTTACACCATGCTAGAACTTAAAAGGTATTTTCTTGATAACAATCTTACTAATGGGAAACCAATTTGGGCGGGTTGTATCGTTGAGATAGATATTAAAAATTCAAAAATTAATTTTGAATTTAAGTATGAACCATTTATTGATGAAGATGAAGAACGATAAGTATCTTAATCATTAGATAGTTGAGCTTAATTTGATAATAGCAAATCCAAACATAAGCATATTTTATGAATATAAATATAAATACAGTGCCATAAGTATCCAAGTGTGTGCTAAATTCTTATTATTTGCCTCTAGGCTGATAGGCTAACATTCGCGAACCAGAGCAAATAATTTTTATTAAGCAAGTAGGAAGTTGAATGGTAAGTTTTGCAAGAATGGGAATTTTTGAACAAGCTACAAAGTTACCAATGATTGATTCTAAGGAAATGTCTTAACTATTATGCGGTTTAGACCCTTATATAAAAATCAAAGAAATACCAGAAGATAAATTAGCTGATTTTCGTTCTTACCGAAACTTTATCAATCGTTGTCTAACTTCTTATAGTGGGTATCATTATGAGAAAGGGGCAGCAGATATTATGTTCACAATAGCCTATACTTTGATTGATAAAGAAGTTACTCCTGAACCAGTAAAAAAACGAGCCTTAAAAGCTGTTATAAATATAACAGGGACGCAAAAATGGAGAGAAACTCTATACAAGATTGGAGGTCAATAATTATTAGATATAGGCATTGAACTATCTAAAAGTAAAAGAGGACAATATAAGAAAAAGCTATAGAAGCAGCCAAGGCGATCAATGGTTATTGGCAACAGTTTGGACTTCAGAAAACTTCAGGTTTATTTGATAAAAACTTATCAAAAATTAACGTTCAAACCTTAACAAATACTAACAACTTGAAAAAACTTGAAGATCAAAACCCTATAAAAGCTGTTAATAAAAACCTGACAAATCCTAAAAAAGACTTATCAGTCATGAATTTATCACAAATGGCATCCAGTCAGCGCGCCGAGCTATTAAATGAGTATTATAACAATAACCTAGCTATTAATTTAACTACTAATGATATTTACTATTATCAAGCTAATACATGGCAACCAATTAGCGATAAAGTCTTAATGCGGACATTAGCCGAGTTATTTAGTAAAGCAGGTGAGCCATTTAACCCTATGCGCATAAGTTCGGCTGTAGAGTCTCTTAGATTGTCTTTGCCTGTTATGGGGAGTTCTCAGAAGGATTTAATTTGTTTTAAAAATGGTGTTTATGATCTTAAGACACAAACTTTTAGACCTCACAACAAACAAGATTGGTTATTAGTGAGTAATGATATTGATTATTACCCTGCCAAAGAAAGAGAATCTTTCGAAACTCACGCGCCGAACTTCGCTAAATGGTTAAATAAAGCATCAGATAATCAAGATAAGGCTAAAAACATACTAGCTGCGTTATATATGATATTAGCCAACCGTTACGATTGGCAATTATTTTTAGAGGTAACGGGCGCAGGTGGTAGCGGTAAAAGTGTTTTTGCTGAAATCGCAACTATGCTATCAGGCAAAAATAATACTGTTATAGGTACAATGGAATCACTGGAAAAGGCAAGGGATAGGGCTTTAGTAGTTGGTTACTCTCTTATTATTTTACCAGATCAACCACGATATATGGGGAGTGGTGCAGGGTTAAAAGCAATTACCGGCGGTGATGAAGTTGCAATCGATCCTAAACACAAGCAGCCTTATTCCTGTAAGATTCCGGCAGTAGTACTAGTAATTAACAACGAAGCCATGCGATTTAATGACCGCAACGGTGGCATATCAAGGCGAAGGGTAATATTTCACTTTAGCAAGGTTATACCTGAAAAAGAACGAGACTTACAATTGGTTAGCAAAATCAGGCAAGAACTCCCCTCAATTGTTAGATTGCTATTAAATGAATTCGCTAACCCTAATGACGCTAAAGAAAAATTACACAAACAGCAACAATCAGAAGAAGCTATGATAATTAAGCGAGAATCTGACCATTTAGTCGATTTCTGTAGTTATCTTAACGCGCTAGATAACCCTAACGGTATGTTAATAGGTAATCTAGGTATACATCCATTTAGTCCGAAGAAATATCTTTACCATGCTTATGTTGAATATATCCGTAATATAGGACTAAGTAACCACCTAACCCTTACCCAGTTCGGAAAATCTTTAAACTATGCAATGAACGAGAACGGCAAGCAATACATGAAAAAGCGCTTTTCTGTAGGGGTTAAAACTAATTTAGAACTTAATTTAAGTACGAGTGAAGACTGGCTACCCAAAGCAGAAAAGCCAAGTTAAATATCATGGTTTATTATAAATTTTACTTAATTTGTGGTTTACTCAATGTTATTTGTTAATAATTTTGATATTTCCCATACCCAACCAAATTCAGGATATCGAGGTTCTCCGATAACTTGCTCGGAAGTTGTGTGAATCCAATGTGTTCCATTGAAATAGACCTCATTTAATTTGTTTGAGAGATCTACTACTGTCTTTGGGTGTATTTCTCCATTACCAGAAAGTACTCCTTGAATAATAGAGTGGTTTCCTCCATTTACAAAACCAATTTTCATTGGCAAGACAAGCGTTACATCATGATTATAATCTTGTTTAAATTCTCCACATTTGCGATTTTTCTTTCCAATTGAACCAAGATTACAAACTAAGCTAGTAGGATGCCAACCAGTAGGTAAAATAATATCAGAAGCTAGTTTAAATGAGTGGTGACTTGCTGAATTCGAATATTGAGTAGAATTAGATAAGATTTCATATACTATTCTATGTGAACAAAGGAAATCCCGGTATAAATTAATCCCTTCTATTGCATGATGTTCATGCGTTAAATAAGCATTTCTAATGTGTTCTGCTTGAATTGGTTTCATTACTATTTTTATTAAATCATATAGGGCTTCATTCTTTGAAAAAGAACATGAATTTTGATTCACAAGCTTATTCGCCCACTTCATCAGATTAATAAATTGCTCTTTTTTTAAAGAAGAAATATTTTTTTTGTTAAAAAAATAGATACTCATGTTAACCTCATTTTCATTTATAAGGCATTTTATGATTGATATTGTTAATATGATTATATATGAAATTAGTGAACACCTAAAGTGTACACTGGTGAATAGTAAATAATTAAGTGTACACCGCCCAAACCATTTTAGAATAAGGCTTCAAGCAAGCAGTGAACACCATGAACACTTTTTTATAAAATTTTATTATAATGGGGGGGGGGTAATTTTTTTAACACTCAAATTTGGGTATCACCTTTTTGACCAGATTTTTACACCCGCGAAAATTAACTTTAACTCAAAAATAAGTGAGTACTAAAAATATCCAATTTTAGCGGTCACATTTCTTTTTAGGTATATGTTTAGGTATACGGTTTAGTTTGTTGAAATAAAATACCATATATTGACAAGTGTTTTCATAGTTCAGTTAAGATTCCGCCAGCCCAATTCACTACTTAGTATCCTTCTTTTAAATTTTTTAAAGCACACAAACATTCAATAAATTAAAGACATTAATAATCATTCATTATTCATATGGCTAATAAGGAATTAGTCAAAATTATAAAAGATGTTGTTTCAGAACATGTTAAGTGAATTATAAATCATGATAAAACTAATTAATTATCATTAATACCCCATAATTTTTCTAAGTTAATTGTTTCACTTTTAGGTGAATGCTCCTCTAATAACTTATCAACTTGAACAAGTATTGGAGTATGAAAGGCTGTTCCTGATAAAATACAAGCTCCTGCGGATAAAATAGGTATTTGGCTTCTTGATGCTGAATCTAATGTATTGATTGTGTTTTTCAATAAAAAAAGATCATTCTCATTTACTAATCTATGTAAAAAATAATTATGTAGTTGTGAAATTATTGTTGGTGAAATATCGGCAGGTCTTTGACTCGAGATAGTAATAAAAAAACCAAATTTTCGACCTTCTTTGATTATTTCTTCAAAAAGCTCTAAACGATAGTCTTTCCATGATTCAGCTTCACGCACAGACATTTCTGAGAGAATATTATGTGCTTCATCAATAATAAAATGAAAACTATTCGTTCCATCATATTTAGATTTGTGGCTCAAAAACATACATTTTGCTAATACCATTGGGATAGCTTTTTTAACATCTTGATTGCAATTTCGTAACGATATAATATTTATTGTTTTATGACTTGATTGTTTATATTCATCAACTATATTTATTACTTTTGATAATCCATTACTCATAGCACTAATTTTATTAATTAATGGATTTATATGATCATATTGGACATAATTTCTTGATACTGAATTTATCAATTGGAAAGTTGCCCTGATAATAACTTCATCAAAAACATCTATATTATTTAGATTTTTACGACATATTTCTACTAAGTTGTCTAATTTTTCTATTCCGTCTTCTGGAGTATTGACAAAATTTTTATTATCAAAATAATATTTATTGTTTTCATCTTTTGAAAACCAATGAAATCTGGCAAGTTCATCTTCTATCTTTTTTTGCTCATCTGGATCTTTAGTTATAATATGAACCATTGATTTTAATAAATTCACTGTTTCTTTATGTTGATTTGGACCAAACATGATATGTAATGTTCGCTCTAGATATTTAGAGAGGCTCTCGTCAAGTGTTTTTTTATTTTTAACAAGGTGTGCTAAAAATGGTTTTTGTGTTTTTTCTGTAGCAGAAAAAAGAACAGATAAAAACTCATCATCCCAAAATGAATGACTTAGTATCTCTAATTTATCTTCACCATTAGCTAATTGAGTATTAAGAACTAAATAAGAGCTATATTCTTGAAAATTATTAGCAATAGCTTGATATTCACCATTAAAATCAATAAAAAGAAATTCTGAAATTTTTCTAAAACTATCTTTTTTAATCATTTTTTCAAATAATGAAAAATATAGCTTAGCTAAAGTATTAGATTTACCACTTCCTGTATTACCAAATATACCAATATGTGAATTATACAGTCCATTAATTGGTAAATGTATAGGTAATTGTTCTAATAAGGAACTTCCTATTGCAATTGAAAAATTACTAGCACTAGGATTAAAAGTGTAGATTTGTGAAATTTGTTGATCTGTAATTAGATGTAAACTATCTTCTATCATAGGAAGATATTTTATTCCTGAATAAAATTTATTTGCCTGAAAGTAGCCAATAGTTTTGATATCAACAAATCTTTCAAATCTTTTTTGTGAAAGAGTATTAGGATCAAGACTTGAATTTTCTATTATTTCTTCCCCTTCAATTTTACCAATAATATCATGATATCCTTTTCTGATCATAACAAATTCATTGATCGCAATTCCTCTGTAAATTTCACCATTATAGAAATAAGTTGCTTGATGTAAGTTAGAGTTTATCTTAGCTCGAATGTTAATTCCTTTTACAGATGTTACTGATCCTACTATGAATTTGTACATACAATATCCTTTGACTCATACAATTGAAATATATAGTTATAAAATTCAGTAAAGTTTATTTTGAACTTCTGATTATTAGGACAAAAATAAGTGATCCTAGAATCATCAATTACGCTTTTAATTTCATCTTTAGTAGATTGTTTATAACAAAAAATGAATATTTTTAGTGTTGGATTAGTTAAAGAACGTTTAATGATTTCTGTAATATGTTCATCTTTGAAAGAAAAACCAAAACAAACAAGTACTGTTTGTGGTTTCTCTAATTCATAACTTAATAAACGTAGGGCTTGATAATAATGCTGTTGAAAAACTGTTTCTTCAAATTTTTTCTTTGTTGGATTAACCAAAGCTAATTTTTTATAACACTCAAAAAAATTAGATAAATCAGTTTTATCTTGCTTAGATAATCCTACAAATTCTGAAAGAGAATCTATTCCGTATGATTCATATGCATTTAATACATCTTTTAATGAAATATCGTTATCTATCTCTTTATTTAAATTATCAGGTAATATTGTTGGGTAGGTTATTTTTATTGTGTTATCATTTTCTTTTATCCAAGATACTGAACCATGCAATTTAATTAAATTTATTGTAGGAAGTTCATAACGATATTGATCGTGAGTACCTTGATGCCAACATGAAATGTGAAAATTACTGATATTTAAATATCGTTCAATCAAACCTAATGAACCATCATTCAAATTAAATTTATTTTTTTCTTGTAACTTGTCTGCAGCTTTTTCAAAAAATAAATCATAGTTAGTTGTGAATATGTTAGCTCTTTTAATCTGATTGGCACTTCTTCTATTCAAAAAATCAACAAGTTCTTGTATAAAATTACAATAACTTTCGAAAGTCTTATTATATTTTTCTTGCTCAAAATCTTCTTCTGGAAATGTACAAAAAGTTCTGCTAATGATTTGTTTGTAATAATGCCAATAAATAAAATTTTGAAAAGGCTCTAGTTTTTTATCTGTCAAAATTGTTTCATATGAATCATGCTCATTAATCCGGAGTGTAGGGATATATTCTGCTGACGCACCAGAACCAAATAAAAAATTTACGTTTTTATCAACTAAATACTCAATTTTATATAAAAATTCTTTATTATCACTCATATTGAAATTACCTTTATTTATTTCGAAAAATTATGTCATTAATCATAAATAGTTATTCAATTTATGCATAAATTTATGCACACTACTGATTGTTAAAATAACTCATATAGCATTTACCGAGTTTTAATCTGAATATTTTTACTTTATAATTTTTAATCATTTTTTCCACTTGTTGTTTAAATATATCAATCCAAACTTTTTCTGGCTCAAGAATTGAAGCGTATTGAGGATGATTATAAAGTTTTGTTCGTTCTGTTAAAGCTGAGAATAGAAGGTTTAATTTTTTTAAGTCAAGTTTAGGTAAGCAAGCGACTAGTTTTTTTGAGGCTATATAAGTCAGAATAGGGATATCATTAAAACGACTTTCTGATGTCTTTCCGGAAATATATACATAAAAACTTTCTATATCTTCTACAATTAATTGTAATAAATTATTGGCTTCTTCATGATAAAAAATATCTTTAGTGTTATCATGAGCTTTTTTCAAATATGAAATAAATTCTTTAAATTCATATATATCATAACCTTGATATGCTAAACCATGTGAATGACTTTCATCAAACCTACTTCTGTCATTAAATAAATGATCCTCAACTTTATATGTAAAAAATTTTCTTTTTATTAAAAAATCAACATAACTACAAAAATATTTATATAGCTGAACTGGAGATTGCCTAATTAAATTTACTTGCGAAAACTGCATAAACATTCCAGCTAAATGAATAATAATATAAATATCTTTATATTGTTTCGCATCTAATTTTAATTTTACTTTTTTATAGCAGTTATGAAATTCATGATCACTTTTAAATTCATTGTAGTGCCAAAGATTTTTCCATTCAGGACGTTTTTTAGAGTGAAAAAAATCACTATTTTTTATCATTCTAGAAATACTTTTCTCTTCTAACCATCCGTCAAAAATTATTCGATCCCACATATCATATTCTAAAATTAACTGATATCTATAAAAAGAAGGATATTTATATTCAAATAAATCAAAACCTTTTTTCTCTTTTTCTTCAAATGAAAAATCAGTGAATGCCATATCCCCTTTTTTTAGATTACCTGTATTCGATTCAATAGATAAAATAAGATAAATAACAAGTAAATAATTTATTGATTTTTCATCAAATAATTTCAATACTTTAATATCACAAAACCTTTCCAAATTTTTCAATATATGCTTAAGTATCCTTAAATTATGGCATTGTGACTGACTGAAAATAGTTTTAATAGTTTGCAGATGAGTTTCAATAAAAAGTTTTATTCTAGGTGATGAAGTTTCAATAACGGATAAAATGGTAGAATTAAGTTCTTCAAAGACAGTAAGTGTTTTACCGATAAGCTTTTCCTTAACAATATGATAATTTTCTTTATCTGGAATATCATCTTCATTAGCAATAATAATCACTTTGTTACCTTGGTGCTCTACAAAATAATTAATAAAGCCTAAAGTTTCACGAATATCCATTAAGCTCCTTTCTAAATCATCAAATATAATTAACTTATCTTTTGTGAAAGAACATAATGCTCGCAAATTTTTAGGGTTAATATCAATATTAAAAAAATGTAAAATTGATTGAACTAATGTAAGTATTTTTTTTGCAATTTTACTACCAGTCTCACCTGTTTTAGATTTTGCTATTTCTAGGAATGATTCTTTACATATTCTTGTATTAATTTCATCTATAGAAGAAATACCATACAAACTAATATAAATACAATTATCTATGTCTTTCAGAAACTTTTTTATAAAGAAAGTTTTTCCAGAACCCCAAGGTCCATTAATCAACACAGCATAGTCTGGAGATTCACTGAGTGAAAGATAATAATTAAGATTCTTGATAACTTCTTGATTCGATAACTTAATAGTGTCTGTATTATTTGTTTTTTTCATCACTTGCTTCCAATAAAAATTTACAATGTATGCTTTATCAAACTCATAACGTAATCTAAATTATTAGTATCAGATAAAATTTACTTATAATTATATGTAGCCTAATGACCAACATTTGAAATGTCTTTTTGTTAACTATATAAGATCATCTAGATTACCTTTTTAGCATTAAGGAAAAGTTTTGGTATCTATTTTATAAATGTATTGAAAAATATTATTTTTTCATTTTTTTTGAAAGCAATATATTGCTTTTTAGAAAAAATCTTGATATCGGAAGATAAAGCTAAATTAACATTTTTAAAACTACCATGAGGCTCTAATACTTGATTATTTTTATCTTTCAGATAAGCATCTTCATGCCACTTTTGAAAATAACTCTTTTCAATAGCCAATTCGTCAATTTGCGCTTGCAAGAAAGCAATTTGGTTCTGAGCTTGGAGATGTTCAATTAATGTATTCGTAAGATCGCTTATTCTTTGCAAGCTTATGGTATGTTCTTGTTTTTGAGCACTTACCTCCAGCTCATCTTCAAAAAAGTTTCTTCTTTTATCACTACTGCCTAATTTGGCAACCAGATAATCAAGTTGATATTTAGCCAATTTTTCATAAACATTTTCTACTGCAGAGTTGTTATTAGATAAAATAGCGACAGTGTGATTATTTACCAGAATATTAGCTACAATATTTAAGATAGTTTGGGTTTTACCCGTACCAGGAGGGCCTTCAATAATGCTGATTTGTGAAGCGAAAGCTTGTTTTACTGCGATTAACTGACTTTCATTAATACCAAAAGGATAAATAAAATGTTGAGGAGGCTGTCGTTTTTGGTTTGTTACACTACAATAAGCATGGAGAACAGTGTCAGAATGCGGTGTGATTTTATCAAGTTGCCGTAATACATTTTCGGCAATACCTTTGTTGCACTCATCAGCATGTTCAATACGAGCTTGAGCTACTTGGGTAAAATAGTCAAAAATCTTTTCATTTTTGAGATCAGTTTCAGATGCGATCTGAATATTATCACTAAGCATAACGTAGGGCTTGCTATTATTAGGATAATAGACGACAGTATATTTTCGTCCATATCTTTCGGCCTTTTCAATCAAAACTATTTTGGGTTTACTCTTAATAATGAGGAGATTTTCCTTTATTTGTTCAACTGGGGTCACTTTGCATTGTGATAGAGGTAGAGTATATTTTTTCCCAGAAGGAAAATGACAGGTTAGTTTCAGTTCTTGATCTTCATTATTGTAGTAAAGTGACCAATCGCTGATTTGCTTTGTTTTATTTTCACCATTCATGTAGATAGAAATCATTACTTGTAATCCTTTTTATAAAAATATATTCCATGAAGAAGAAAATCGTTTAACCTTTTTGCTTACGTTTAAACAATTGCAGTAAACCTCTTACTGTAACTTCTAGTTGGCTACCTTTCTGATAATTAGCAGGAACAACATAATTTGCTCGTTCTTCAGCTATGAGTTTTTCAACTTTTTTTTGTGTAGTTTGGTTATTCCATTTTTTCTCATCAAACACAGCTAAGGAAAATCCGCCTTGGTATCGAACCATTTTCATTGATGGAATATCAGTATCACCATCACCGAAATAGATCATTCTTTGAAAAGGAATATCTCGTTTTTCTGGTTCAATGAATTTATTAACAGCAGCGTTATTCCATGAGTTTTTAATTCCTTTGTTTATTCGGAATAAAAATTGTGTTTTGGTTGTGTAGTTTATAGCTTGGGCAGGCCAAATAGCTTGTTTCCCTTTCGGGCAGTAATGATATTTACAGGCATAAATTTGGCTAAATTGATTACCGATTGCTGTACCACGTATCATTGCATCTAAACCACTTGAAATAATGTAATGGTGCAGTTCTATCTCATTAGCCGCTGCATATTCATTAATACGCTCAAACCAAGTGTCAACACCGGGAAAGAGTGGTATAGATTTTCCATGTTTTTTCAAATTATCTTCACTTAATTCATCAGAACCAAGTTGGTTAGCTTTTTCAGCCAAAAGTCCTAAATAAGATAGTATTTCGTCACCATCATCTTGTGTGGCACGTTCTTTCACTTCACTCCAAAAACCATGTATGTCTGTAATACCTAACGCTGGCATAAGACCATGCTGGGCGCAATCACCCTCGGCTAGCGTTCCATCAAAATCATAAATTAATGCACACTTAATCAATTATTTATTCCTTTAAAATGCTTTAAATTCAATAAGAACTTTATATTGTTCTAACATGTGACTCTTTTTTATTATCGATCTTAAGCCCTAAGCCTTTTCTTAAAATGCTAGTCAACAAATATATTTTGCAAATAGCCTCTTTCATTTTATGTAAGATGATCAGTTTTCCTTAAAAATCCCATAAGAGTTTCTCAATAATCGCATTACCATTTACCCCTCCAGATACTAGCAATTTAAAGCAACTATCTAGCCCAATTCCACCCTATTAAATAAAGAAATGGTGAATAGAATAGTTCGCAAGGTCATTGTTAATAAAGCAAGGTTTACTCGATGTTTTCCATTTAACATAAGCAACTCCAAGTTCAGCCGATATGCAATTTTGCATAAGGTCGTAGCTATAAACTGCACATTGGCTGTTATAAGCGTACAAAATCATTTGGCAAAATTTAGGTTTAAGTTGTTCACTGACATCCGCCAGGGAGAAACTAAATCGGTTGATAATGCTGTTTTGCACACTTTCAAGAAAAAGCGGGCTAAAAATATGTTGGGCAAGCTTATCGATCTGTTTTGGCTTTTTGGCAATCATACTATAAGTAGATTCTTTCAAGCCGCCTTGTAAATGGTATTTTGTAAGCTGTTCACAGGTTGATCTTTGACTTTCTTTTTGAGGAATGGTACAAGGTTTGGCATTCTCTAATTGCCTAAATTCATTACCTTTAAGGCGCCAGAAAGGCATATTTGAATATTGTTTTTTACGTTGCGATCCAAAGCTGTTTAACAGTTTTAATAATAATTGTTTAATTTCTATTCCGTAATCAAACAGGCGTAGATAACCGTGTTTATAGAGAGTTAAAACATAAAAAACTAGAAGAAGCTTATATGGCTTGCATTGGTTATTTCTTTTACGGATGATGATAACTGTAATAATATTTTGTAATTGTTTTATGTTCATATTATTTACACATTTTCATGCTAAACAATGTAACTAATATACATCAATTTTTCGATACTGCTTATAAAAGTTCACCTGCTAATTAAAAAACTTGCAATATTCATTTATATCTGTGATCTGTATCGCAGATTAGGATATTCTGCCAATTTCGTTTAATGGAGAAAAATATAGAATTTGAGTTTTTAGTATATTTAAATAAACAATTCCGGTTATTTCCAAAAGTAAACTAAAAAACACTTTGTTTAAATCACATTTTATCAACTCTACAAAATACGTTCAGTTTCCTTATAAGCTATTAGTAGGAAAACGGAAAAATAAAATATTTTTTATTATAATTAATCAACTATAAAACAATTTAACTCTCATCATATTTATCAATTCATTGTTTAGTAATATCCTTTGCTGAACTCTTTGTTCATTCATTACGAGCATTAAAATACGCAAGAATCAAATGAATGGTATCAGACGTTAAAACTAAAGTTCATTACAAGTTTGAAATTGTAACGATATAAACCGAATCAGTAAGCAAAGGCAATTGTAATAAATACCTTAAGGTATTGGAGAAATCATTTAATTGCTTTAATACTAAATGTATCTGGCAGAAAAAATTAACATATTGCGAATGAATGTAAATCTTAATTGTGGGTTATGGATTAGATGGAAAATATATTAGCTAAATCCGTTTGGTAGTAAATAATAATCTATATGCTATCAGAATTCATGCCTTTCAATCTGATAAGCTATCTTTCACAAAGTTAATAATTGTGCGATAAATGAAAATCGCACAGTTTGCTCTAAATTCATTATATGATCTTATTAATATTTTTTAACTAATCTATAAATAAAATATTAAAATATTCCGTTATTATTGATAGATTTTACTTTTTCTACGTGTGACTCAATTACATCCCAATGTTCTACAATTTGATGGTTTTCAAGACGAAAAATATCACAGACTTTATTTACTGTACCATCGGCAAACGTACATTTATGAAATAAGAATACCATATTATCTTCACTACATATGTTTAGTAATTCGAATTTTGGTTTGAAATTTTGGAATTTTTTGAAAAAGTTAATAAATCCCTCATGACCTGTTTCAACACGAGGATTGTGTTGAATATAATCTTCTACTATATATTCAGGAATTTTTTCGATCTTTCCATTAACAAAAAACATCTTGATAAATTGTTGAACTAATTTTTTATTATTCATAAAAATGTACCTATTTGCTGATAAAAATCCCTATTTTGAGTAAAAAATATTTAAATATAAAGAGTATTGCCATTGAGATAAATAGCGATTTTGATCTTAAATGAAATAAACTATTTAACATATTTTTCTTAAATGCTAAATTTACTATTTAATAGATATGACTTTTAAGATTTGAAGCTAGAGTTTTAAAATAACATATTTCTGTTGGTTTAAAATAAACCGAATAATTGGCATCAACCAGTTTCTTATTTATGAATTAAAGGATTATCAGTTTTATGTCATTGAATCTTAGAAAGACGGTCTTTACCATACTAAAACAACATCCACAAAAACAATTTACAGCTAGAGAATTGGCAATTTTAGTTTTTAATAATAACAGAGAGGCATGCGAAAAGAAAAAATTAGCCAGCGTACGTTTAATGAATGATGATGATGTAATATCTCAAATCGCAGCAGAGATTGGTGCTACGCGACCAATAATGCAAAAAAAACATCCAGAAATTAAAACAACGGAAGGGCGCCCTAAAAAGTATTTCTTTTCGAAAAAATCTGATGAGGATGAAGTTGATGATGCTGAGCACCAAATTAAAGATAATAAATCTCTTAAACTAAAATCTGAAAAAATCCAATATAGTGAAAATGATCTCTATCCAATATTAAGTCAATATCTTCATGATGAACTTAATATTTATTCCAAACGAATTGATGAAAAAACATCTTCGAATAAATTAGGTAAGAATGGTAATAAATGGTTGCATCCAGATATTGTTGGATTAGAGGATTTAAGCTCTGACTGGAGTGATTTAGTAAAAGAGTGTGTAAAACTTTATGCTGATCAACGTAGTAAACTATGGTCATTTGAAGTCAAAATATTGCTTAATATGTCAAATGTTAGAGAATCTTTTTTCCAAGCTGTATCTAATTCTTCATGGGCAAATTTTGGTTATCTTGTTACTTCACAAATTACAGGTAGTGATACGTTAAAGGAGCTTCGAGTACTAAGTTCTGCTCATGGTATTGGCATAATAAAATTAGATTTAGATAATCCTTTTGAGAGCCAAATTCTTATCCCAGCTAAAGAAAGAAATATCATTGATTGGGATTCATGTAATCGACTTTCTCAAGAAAATAAGGATTTTAGTCAATATATAAAGCTAGTGAAACAATTTTATCAAACCGGCGAGATAAAAGTATTTGATTGGGATAGTAAGAATGGTTAATAATATTTATGGTTGAATATTGATTTAATAATGCTTAAAAATTTAGCATAAAATATCGAATGAAGCTATAACCTAATTTAACCGAGTAGTATTTGAAAAAATAAAGTATGCTTTTTTGATGTTCTAAAATCCAAACATTGCATGTTATAGAGTAATCTATATTGTTGTTAAATGATTTAAAATAAAAATACTACTGTAAAATAACTATTAAAATTTTGAAGTTTAATTGCAATTAAATGTAACTTGTCACATATAAAGTTATCCTTACTTTAAATATTCTTATAAATTATATTATGGATCTAAGGAGTACAAAATGGTTAGTAATTCAGATTTAATAAAAATCATAAAAGAGGTTGCATTAGAACAAACTTACCAAGTTGATGAGGGAAATAGTAAATTTATTTATCTTGCTAACTGGCACGGAGTAGCGTTTGAAATTAAAGAAAATAGTTCAGGATACTTGCAAGTTCATCAATGGGAAGAAAATGAAAGATATGGGCGAGCAGTCTATTCTTTACGCTCTATTAGCGACGTTATCCACTTTTGCTCAATTTTGATATCCAGTTCCAATATACGAGCAAAAAGGCAATCTTGATTTTTATTCAATAAAATGTGTTAAATGGCAAGCGTATTAATTTAATTTGTTCAAACATCAGCTTAAACTGGGGATTGTATTTGTTGTTGGATGCCTAATACAGCAATAAACATTACCCGCAAGCCCTGAAGTTTTCCAAAGTAAAAGCATACTAATACTGTAGTTTATAGTTGAAATTATTAATTAATGTATTGGTCATGCTTTTTATAAAATAGGGCGTAAGGTATAGACTAGTGACCCTATTAATTTCTCATTTAAATATAGTGAATTCATTACCTAGTCTAATTTATAGTTTTATCAATATTTTTTATAATCAATAACTTATAACTATGTAAAAATTTATTTATTTTGGTGTTTATGGGTGTTTTCATAATATTGTTTTTTAAATCTTAACAAAGCCAATTGATTATTTAATTGCGTTATGGAATCAATTAAAGTTTGTTCTTGCTGACTAATGATTTTTAAACGTTCATCTAAGGTATCATTGCCCTCTAAGCATAGTTTTACATAATGTTGTACATCTTTAATTGACATGTTTGCATTACGTAAACATTCAATTAATTTAGCCCATTGTAGATCAGCATCTGAAAAAAGACGTTTATCATTTTGATCGCGTTGTAAAAAAGGGAATAGATTGAGAGAATCATAATAACGTAAGGTATAGGCGGATAATCCTAATATTTTCGCTGCTTTAGTAACCGAGTATTTAGGTGTCTGACTTAATTCACCATTTTCAGCAATTGATAGAATACAATCGTTTAAATTTACCATATCTTCCCTATTTAAATTAATATTAATCAATAATATATATTATACCATTAATCAGTATATATACTTGACTTAGAGTAACTCTAACTATTATAGTTCAGTCCAATTATTTAAAATAGTATGTGAAAAAAGAAAAATGAACTCAAATAATATACGAAATTTTTGTATCATTGCTCATATAGATCATGGTAAATCCACACTAGCTGATAGATTAATTGAAACAACTAATACTGTTTCTGAACGCGAAATGAAAGAACAGTTATTAGATAATATGGATCTCGAAAGGGAACGTGGAATTACCATAAAATTGCAAACCGTACGGATGTATTATAAGGCATCAGATAATATTGAATATGAACTTAATCTCATTGATACACCAGGTCATACTGATTTTAATTATGAGGTTTCTCGTAGTTTAGCAGCTTGTGAAGGTGCATTGTTATTAGTCGATGCAACTCAAGGCGTTCAAGCACAAACAATTGCTAATTTAAAACTGGCATTAGAGCAGAATTTAACCATCATTCCCGTTATAAATAAGATAGATATGCCAAATGCGGATGCTGAAAGTGTAATTAAAGAATTGGAAGAGCTTGAAGAATTTGACGGTTTAGATCTTAGCAATGTCATTTTAGCATCTGCTAAGAATGGTATTGGCATTGATGACATTCTTGAATCTATTATTCAGCATGTTCCTGCCCCAAAAGGCAACAGTGAAAAACCACTGCAAGCATTGATTTTTGATTCCCATTATGATGTTTATCGCGGTGTTGTATTGCATATTCGTGTTTTTAATGGTTCGATTCGTGCAGGTATGAAAATCAAAATGCTAAAAAGTGACTTAGTTTTTGAAGCGTTGCAAGTGGGTGTATTTTTACCTGAAATGCAATCGGTCGAAGCTTTGGATGCTGGGGAAGTTGGTTTTATTTCAACTAACATTAAAGTCGTTTCAAATATTAAAGTTGGTGATACTATCATTAATCCTAATATCCCTGATACTGAAGCTGTACCCGGATATAAAGAAGTAAAACCGATGGTTTATGCCGGTTTATTTCCAATCAGAAATGAAGATCAGGATAAACTAAAAGATGCGGTCGAAAAACTTGCGCTTAATGATTCCGCGTTTATTTATAAACAGGAAAATTCAATGGCTTTAGGGGTAGGTTTTCGCTGTGGATTTTTAGGCATTCTGCACATGGAAATTATTCAGGAAAGATTGGAAAGGGAATATGGTATTGAGATTCTTTCTACTTTTCCGAGTGTTGAATATCGCGTAACTTTAAAAAATGGTGAAATAGCAACTATTAACAATCCTATGTTATTACCTAGTTTTGAAAAAATAGATTATATTGAAGAGCCATTTATTGATGCTGCAATTATTATTCCAATGGAGAATATTGGTGAAATTATGGAGCTCTGCCAAGAAAAACGAGGGTGTTATGTTGATATGGTTTATCTAAATAACAAAATGGCTGAGTTGATTTTTAAATTGCCAATATCAGAAATTGCCTACGACTTCTATGATTCGCTTAAATCGTTGACACATGGATATGCATCAATTGATTATCGAGATAGGAGTTATGTGGTATCTGATCTTGTCAAAATGGATATTTGGCTGAATGATGAAATGGTTGATGCATTTTCATTTATTTTACCCCGAGATAAGAGTTTTGAACGAGGTAAACAGATTGTACAAAAAATGAAACATGTGATCCCAAGAAAACTCTATCCAATGCCAGTACAATCGGTCGTGGAGAACAAAGTCATTGCTCGTGAAGATATTCCTCCCTTACGCAAAAGTGTAACAGGAAAAGGCTACTCCGGTTCTACGTCTAAGAAGAAAAAAATAGCTAAAAATATTAAGGATAATAAGGTAAGACAACGTAAATTTGGCGGTGTTGATATTCCACAAGAGGCATTTCATGCGGTATTGGATGTTCGTTAATTTTAGACATACCCTGATTAAGACTTGCTGCCATTGCTTAGGATTTTGGTGATCATTACTAACAATCAGTAAAGAATCATTTTTTTAATTTTAAACAAGTTAGCTATTTTATTTCTAGTTAATTAGAAAGTAATTATTTCTATAAAACTAATAAAGTTGAGATGTCTACTTTTTGACAATATATCTTACTTATTGTTTATTAAGGACATCTTAACTTTATCATTTTCCAATCACTCGCTATTACAATTAAACAAAGACTAATATACTGCTTTAATAGATTTAAATTGCTGTTATACGTTCCAAAACTATCATTTTATTAATTTAATCTTACCTTCAGATAATATTACTCCGCAGAGGGTCAATAAAGAACCTACAGCTGTAATCCAAGTAAATGGTTCATTTAAAATTAGAATTGCAGCAATAATCGTAAGAATTGGTATTAAATAAATATAAATACTAATTTTAACAGCACCAACTAATTTAACCGCATAGTTCCAAGAAACGAAACAAATAGCTGAAGCACCGACACCTAGAAATAGGATATTGAATAAATTGGCAGGATGCGTAAAGCGAGATAATTTCCATTCAAAATTAAATAAATAAAGTGCCGGCAACATTAGGATCAAACCATAAAAAAAGAATCGTCGAGTGAGTAGAATGATGTGATAACCATCATTGCTGCATTTTTTGGTTAAAATTGAGTAACACGCCCAAAATAAACAAGCAAATACCGCAAGCAGATCACCTAATGGGTTAATAGAAAGGACGAATTTGCCATTGAAACTAATTAATCCAACGCCAATAATAGCAATTAGACAACCAAGATAAAAATTACCTCCTGGTTTTTCACTCTTAATAAAAAAAATCGCCAATATTGCCGTAAATATCGGTACCAAATTGGTGATAATTCCCACATTTGAAGCAGTAGTATATGTAAGTGCTATATTCTCACATAAAAAATAACAGGTTACGCCACACAATCCAGCACATAAAAACATAAATTCATGTTTAAAGCCCTGCCAAGCAAAACAACGCGGGAATAAAATCCAAAGTGTAATATACCCGAGAGTAAATCGGAAAAATAAAATTTCGATTGGTTTGAATTCAAGTAGCAATATTTTGGTAGCAATGAATGTTGTTCCCCAGATCAATATAGTCATCAAGGCAGTTAAGTGTCCTTGCATTGTTTTTGATAGTAACATAAGTCCTCAATTACTTATAAGATTAGACTAAATAAAGCTCGCTTTATAACGTGATCTTTTGATAAAGACAAGGCTATTTGATTATTTAAAATATTTAATTGAGCAAAAATTGTCATTTAAATAAATAGGAATTTAGATAACCCAGATTTCTGTTATCTGTAAATGTGATGTGTAAAAAAATATCTTTTTATCTACTTGATATATTTGATTTTATTCTAAGTGTATTGAATTTACATTGTCTAATAAATTTAAAATAGGCTCGTTCAATTTAAATAGACATTCTAATATCAATGTAGATATATTAATTTATATTATCTATTAAATGTGAAACTAATCGTGAAATATTTTGTCATAAAATAACTGGCATATTAGATAGTAATCATCAGTTAATATCTGTGAATTAAATTTTAGAATCTGACTTTTATCTTCTTTATCTAATTACTATTCTATGTAACAATAACTGTATAAATATACAGTTAATTTGTACAGGATATCATGTTTAAGGAGATAAATAATGTCGTCGCTAACACAGACAGAATTTGAGAACATTACTCACACGTCCCTACTTAAATATTTACAACGTCAAGAGTTGTTATTGGAGAAATTCGAACAACAAAATCTACAAGATAAAGCTGTTAATATGTTAAAAACATGGGGTATTTGTAATGCCTATTCAAGCCGATGTGGTTTTAAAAATATAAGTTCAATGTTTAGTGATTTATATCCTAAAAAAACTTTTATTTATGTTGAAAATGAAATCAATTTTATTGATAAATGTATGCTTGAAGCTAAAAATTCGAATCAAAAAAGTTTAAGAGAGCAACAAAAAATAGCCGAATATTATTACAAAGGGATTGATATTGTTGTTGATGGCAAAGATTGGAGTCAGCGCTTAACACTATGTGAAATAGCGGAAGTTGTTGAACAATCGAAAAGCACTGTTCATAGGAAATTGCGTGCATTTGATAGTTATGTGGTTAGTCAACTATCTAATTTAGAAAATATTAACATTTAATTGTTCATTGACATGGGAAAGAAGTTTAGCTATTATTATTAGTATCAGGATTTGTAATTAAATTATCTTACTATTTTTCCTTAAACTTCTTCTGATCGTTATTTTCCCATTCAGAACAATATAATCTACTAATTTGCTTAGTATTAATTAGCTGCCTAATAATCATAATCTATCAACACTTATAATTCGGATTGTTTTAAAGCCGATTATCTAGTTTGAAAATAAGCCTGACTCATGGTCGGGTTTTTTATTTTAGCTAATCATGGAAATAACATGCCTATAATAATAAATATAAACTCAACATTAGCTTTTCCTAAAATAAAGATGAAGGAGATAAATAATGCCGTTAATAACGCAGATTGAATTTGAGCCCATTAATAATACAACTCTACTTAAATATCTTCAGCGTCAAGAATTATTATTAGAAAAGCTTGATAAAGAAAATCTACAAAATAAAGCTATTGAATTGTTGAAAACTTGGGGAATTTGTAATTCTTATTCTAGCCGCTGCGGTTTTAAAAATGTAAGTTTGATGTTTAATGAATTATATCCAAAAAAGAGCTTTACTTTTGTTGAAAATGAAATGAATTTTATTGATAAATGTATGCTTGAAGCTAAAAATTCGAATCAGAAAAGTTTAAGAGAACAACAAAAAATAGCCGAATATTATTACAAAGGGATTGATATTGTTGCTGATGGCAAGGATTGGAGTCAACGCTTAACACTATGTGAAATAGCGGAAGTTGTTAAGCAATCGAAAAGTACAATTCATAGGAAGTTGCATGCATTTAATAGTTATATTGTTAACCAACTATCCTATTTTGACAATCTAATCAATTAATGTGTTAAAACTTGACATGGGAAAATAATTTAAATAACATAATGAAAATAGATTACTTTTATCTATTCTAATTCACAAACCTTTTCTTATATCCCTAGTTTTTTATTTATTCCCTTTAGATAATAACAATCTTTATATAATTTCGATTAATACGAATCTTAATAATCAATCATTATATCTTAAATTATAATTATAACTGTTTTAAAAACAGAAAACTAAACTTGAAAATTGAAATATGACCTAGCTAATGTGTTAGGTCTTTTTTTTCCCTAAATTGGGAATATTAATTCAAGTGTATATCCCCCATAAGGAAATTAACATGGAAGCAACAACAAATATAACGAGGAAACAGCTCGTTGGAAAAATCGCATATAAAGGTTCTTGTTATAGTCTTAATAGTAGGAATTCTGTAAATAATGGCCATTTTACTAGAAAACAATTAGATAAATCATGCGATAGGAATGAACCTCTCTCACGTAATGTGAATGATTTATCTAATTTTCCATACTGCTGTAAAGTAAATATTGATAACGTCTTAGTTTATGTTAGTGAAAAAAGTGAAAAGTATAATCGGAATAAATTTATGACCAGTCTTTACTCACAAGTGAATATCCATCATTGAATATTAAACGAAGAAATTTAAAGTAAAACATATCAATTAAAACTAAATTTTTTCGTTATATCATTCATATGAGCATAGCTAAGTGATTAATTTTTCCGGTCAAAGTTATGATTATCTATCATTCGTAAATAAAGAAAATTATCAATTATTATCAAACTAGCGATTAGTAAAATCACATTTCTTTATTATTTTCAAACAAATTTATTTGGGTGAAATTATGCCTATTAAGGATCCCGACAACATCAATTGGACAGTTGTCGTCTATTTATTTTCTATTTCAATGCTAGGCTCGTTAGCCAGTTATTTTTACAACCTGCTGAAAGGTAGCAAATTCCAGCTATGGTCTTTAGCAGCACAAGTATTTATTTCTATCTTTTCTGGTGCATTAGTCATTTTTATTGCCAGTTATTTAAGTTGGGCATTTGAATTTGCTGGTGGTATAGCTGGATTAGCTGGATGGTCAGGAGCAACGTTTATTAAAGCATTAGAAGATCGTTTAATCAAAAAAATTCGCGATAAAAATGATTAAAAAGGTACTAACTATGAACATAAGTGAAAAAGGAAAGATTTTAATTAAATCTTTTGAGTCATTACAATTAAAGGCCTATAAGTGTTCAGCGAACGTTTGGACTATTGGCTATGGACATACTAATAATGTAAAGAGCAGCGACATCATTACTAAAAAGCAAGCAGATTGTTTTTTGATGCAAGATCTCTATGAAGTTGAGCGAACTATCAATCGGTTAGTGAAGGTAAAAATTAATCAAAACCAATTTGATGCTTTATGTTCATTAGTATTTAACATTGGTGTGCTTGCTTTTAATAAATCCACCTTGTTAGCTAAACTTAATACTGGCGATTATGTTGGGGCAGCAGAGCAGTTCCGGCGATGGAATAAAGTTAATAATGTTGTAATGGCCGGTTTGGTTCGACGCAGGCAAGCAGAAGAGGATTTATTCAATGCTTAACCTAAAAACATTGCATAAACTTTATCCTTTTATAGTGATTATTTTCTTTTCTACATATTTTATTTATCAATTATATCAATCAAATCAAGCGTATAAAAAAGAAAATGCTAAGCTTTTGAATGAAATTCACCAACTACAACAGAAAATAATTAATGATAATAAAATCATTGTACAAAATGAAGCAAAAAAACAAGAACTTGAAAACCAATCCTTAGAGCTACAGGAAAAACTAGATGAATTACTCAAAGATATTCCTTGTGCTAATCAATATGTTCCTAATGATATTGCTAACCGCCTGTACAGTAGAGCGAAAAGTATTCGTCAATCAACCGCTCCCTGAGAATTTATTGCTAGAATGTCTTCCGTCGATGCCCAAGAAATCAATGACATTTGGTGATAGTATTAAATATAATGAACATTTACTTAATGTTATCGAGAAATGTAATCAAGATAAAAGGGCTATTAAGGCATTAAATCATTTAAATGGCAATTAACTAGTTGTAATAATTTGTATGTAGATTGTTATTTAAAAAAATAAATTGCTTACATTTTAATGATTTCATTATTATTTAACGTATATTTAGATTGCACCACAATATTATTTATTAAGATCAAGAGTTTTAAATACAAAGAAGTACTGACACAATAAAAATGTTTGCTATATTTTCTAATAAATTTTCCGTTGAACAAGCATATGAAATTTAAAAAATATGAATCTCATTTTTGATTAAGTCAGATTAAACTTAAATAACAAAGCCCATAATAAAAATGGGCTTTTTTATTTTCTGAATTAAATGGTTATTTTACATATATTCAATCTTATTTATCTCTGTAAACAACGCAAGTCCATTTTTACATACAAACATAGTTACTCCTAGTAATGAAAAGGGTTAATTATTTGATAACTATGCGGTCATGTAACGAATCGAGAGTTGTTACCATTTATCCAAATGGTCAACCATTTTCGAGTATTAACTTAAGTAAAAAGGCATAAAAGTAAAAAGGCATAAAAGTGTTGCACTTTTAACCACTCATCACTTTTATTTAATTCAATTTTTAAACAACTATTAACGGAGATATTACATGACAGATAAACAACAAACATTAGTTTATGATAATTTAAAAAAATTAGATTTAAATACTATTATATCTTTCCTATCCATGAATCCTGAGTAAATGTTAGATGCATTAACAACTTTCGGTGTTCAAAAAAATACCTTACGTCATGTGTTAGCATATCGTGATAAATCAGAACGTTCATTTATTAACCCTTGGTTAGTCGTATTGGTTGATGAATTAGTTAGACTAGGATTAGATGAAAAATGTATAGGGTTATTTTATCTTGCATCGACACAGTATAATATAAAACATATTCAATATAGTGTGATCAGTTCTAATCAGTTAGATTGGTATACAAACTGGCCATCAATTAATAATGATGGTATTACACATGTAAATGGTTCCGAGCTATATGATCATTATCAATATGATTTACATGGAGAAGGTTTAACTTTAGCATTCTTAATGACTAAAGGGGCAACTTATGGCAATGAATGGGGTGGAGAAAGCGAACAAAATCACGCACATATTGTTTGTACTTCGGGTAATGCACCATTTTCCCAAAATGCTATATTCAGATGGAATTCAGGAAATGATTATCCTGCTGTACTAAAAGACGAAGATAAACAATCGACTACTGGCTCATATGTTATTAATATTAAAGGCTGTGATTTATATTATCGTCATGGTAATGTAACCCTTAACAAGAAGGATGTTATTGCTCGTTCATACGCAAAATTTAATCCTGCATTGATGACTTACCAAACCTTAAAAAACCCGAGTAATGGTACTATGAAATTTTATGCGACATTTGATGGCAGAGTAACTACACGGGAAGCTGATAAGATTCATGAGATCTTTGAACGATATAAAACCTTACTATAATTAATTTGAATTAGATTTCAACTTTACGTCCATGGGTAACTGTGGACTTTTTATTTTCCAATGTTATGACCATCTTTTATATAAAGTTTAAGATGTATAAAAATAGAGTAACCCATTTTGAGTTTAGTTACTTAAAAAGATAATCCATAAATTTAATTTTACTAATGTTTAGAAGGATTGCTCCGATTGTATATGATTAAATTTATGATTAATATCAAATAAATATATGTGAATTTGATAATGCTAATAAAAAATTATTAACCAAATAAAAACATAATAAGAATTAATTAATCATTTATACGGTTTTTATTTAACTTAGTTCTGATAATGTCTGAGTTTACATATCTTTATGTCTACGTTAACGATTACAACAATAATTATATTGTATTTAAATAATAATTTTTTACCCCACGACAAACCTTATTTTAAGTGAGTTTCCATACTTACTTTTCTCAATAATCTATTAGTTAATTGTAAATAAAAATCATATCTGAGCAGTTTCTATCTGCTCATTGAATTCTTTTCACTTATCCTACCGAAAAACAAAGGTGGTATCAGCTGCCTTTGCCCGCCTTATTTTCAATAATCAATCATTTTACTTTTATAGTTTAAATATAAAACTAAATTAATTCGTTAAAAAATCGATTATTATTTATTTCCACATCTTTTTGAATTATATTTAAGATATGATACTGTTTATAAGTTCAGTGTTATAAGAATTATGTAGAATTAAATTTTTCAAATAATCAAAATAAGCAATAATTATGGGTAAATACCAAGAATTAAATAAATGGTTTAATTTAGATAACTACAATAGTTTGTCTACATTCTCAATCGAAAGAATTAAAGATGAGTTATTTAATCGAATTGTTCTATTTCATGGTGTCTTAAATTTGAATAACTACTCATTAGTTAACGGTGAACACCATCAGTATTATGAAAAAATTTTTACAGGTAATCCATTCACTACCTTAACAGAAAATATTTCTAATTCAAAAATTAAACAAGATATTAATTTAACCAACGATATTATTGATATTAGCAGAAAAACAACTGAATTTTCTTCAAGTTGTACAAAAGCCTTATTTAAATCTGATTTGCAAATTTTATGTAACCAACAATTAGAAAGTAATAAATTTGTTTATGAACAGGGTCAGATAAGGATGCCAGAATCGGTACTTGATAGCTTATTTGTAACAAGAAAAAATTCCGAAATTGCGTCTTTGATAATGATCGATTTAAAGAATTATTCGGATGAAGAGATATTGCTTTCAATTAAAGAATTACTACCTAAAATTCGTAAAGAATTAAATATATATCCACCAAAAATTAAATCTGAACAGTTTAGCGATAAAATTATAAAGAAAATGATTGATTATAGAGTTTTACCTATTATTGATTTATGTGCTTGGGCTAAATTAAATGACTATTTTTTTTCTTATGAAGAGTTAGCTAAGATTATTTTCCCTATGGATCATGATGAAATTAAAAGGGGGAGGTATTTTCGTGAAACTATTTTACCTTTTAGCATGCAAACATTATCAAGTGAATTCATACGAGGATTTGAACTTTATATACACAAAATGGGCAATCATCAGAAGTATACACAGTTATATTGATTATTTAATAAAAATAACATGGTATTATTTTGTTATAGTTACTATGTTATTTTTACATTAGCAATATCTTTAATTTGAGTGGTGTAAGCCGGTGATAAAAATTGTTGTTTCATATGCCACTGACCTTTTACTCCTTGTGATGCAAAAAATAATTTGCAATTATGTGAATTATTAATTTTATCAATTGTTTTCATTAATTTTTCATTCTTTAATTGCATTGTATAATTGGAGAACATATCAAATTGTTTTGTTTTATTAGAGCAAAAGTTATTTAAAATAACGCCTGCTTTCTGATATTGTTCGCCTTCTAACCATATCTTACTTAATATTTTTTGAGCACTAGCTAGTAATTTACGTGTATCATTAGTCGGCATTAGAGCTTCCGAACCATAATTACTATAATAAGGTGTGACTTTATTAAAAGGACTTGTTTTAATGAATATAGTGATATGTTGGCAATAAAGTTGGTCAGATCTGAGTTTTTCCGCTGCTCGTGCTGTATAATTACATATGGCTTCCCGCATGATATTAAATTGTGTTACTTTCTCTCCGAATGAGCGTGAGCAAATAATTTGTTTCCGCGACTCTATCATTTCTTCTAAAGACAAACATGGTTCACCATTGAGTTCTCGTACTGTTCTTTCAACAATAATATTGAATTTTTTTCTAATTTGGTGAGGTGACAATCGAGCTAAATCCATTGCGGTATAGATATTCATTGCATTAAATTGTTTATGTAATTTTTTCCCAACTCCCCAAACTTCAGAAACGGGTGTGATTGTCATTAATTTATGTTGTCGTCTAATATCAGAAAGATCAACAACGCCATTCGTTTGCGGCCACTTTTTTGCTGCGTAGTTGGCTAGCTTAGCTAACGTTTTAGTTGGTGCGATACCCACTCCGACAGTTAAATGGGTATATTGTTTGATAGTATTGCGAATGATTTTTCCTTGTAATTCTAAAGGTAAATGATTCATTGAAGAAGGTAATTGACAAAATGCCTCATCAATACTGTAAACCTCAATACGAGGAGTTAACATTTCTAATGTTTCCATAACGCGATTAGACATATCGGCATATAAGGCATAGTTGCTACTAAAAACTTGAATATCATGTTGCTTAATGAAGTTCAATGGTATTTTAAAATATGGATGACCCATTTTGATACCCAATCGTTTAGCTTCATTATTACGTGCAATGACACACCCATCATTATTACTTAATACAATAATAGGTTTGCCATTAATATCAGGGCGAAAAACTTTCTCACAACTTGCGTAAAAGGAGTTAACGTCAACAAGTGCAAACATACTAAATTTGATAAATAATGTAAGTGACAACACCCAAAATATTTAACTCTTCAGGATTATCAACCATGATTGGATTAATATTTTGCTTTATTGGTTTTAGCATTAATGTTGGAGTTAAGCATAACTTTTTGATAATAAATTCTCCCTGGATATTGGCAATGACAATATCACCATGTTTTGGTTTCTGACTTGAATCAACAATAATTAAATCTCCTATTTGAAAAAATGTTTCATTCATTAAATCATTGGTTATTCGCAATACATAAGTTGCTGTAGGATGCTTTATCATAAGTTGATTGAAATCGATACGCTTTTCAATAAAATCCTGAGCTGGACTAGGAAATCCCGCTGCGATATGCGTCATAAAAAATGGAATTTCACATGTATTATGTTGATTTTCCTGTATAAATTGAATTATTTTCAAATTTTACAAACACCTTATAACTGTTTATATATACAGTATATTTATTTTGAAATGAAAATATATATCTAAACTATGTAATGCTAATAACTAAATTTTAACTTTTGATTTTCACTTATTCATGGCTAATTAATTTTATTCATCATAGTTAATCAATTTTCATAATAACTACATGCTATGGCTAATAATTGTTGAAATATATTTTGCACTTATGTGCAATGTGTTGCACTTCTTCTTTTATGCATATTCATTTCATTATAATTTTTATAAATTAAATCATTATATTAATTTTTTTTGGGTATTGGTTCCAAATTGGTATATGCATTGCAATAGTCTTTTTAATTACTGCTTTAATATAAAGAAAAATCGAAAAATAGTAAGGTACAACTTATGCAGCATAGATCCACCACAATTGACGAAGTTAACTATTATTATCAAGTCAATGAAATAGTTTCGACTAATAACATTATGGTGTTTTTCCCCATTAATAAATATGTGACTGCAATTTCAAAATTAATAACTCATTAATTTTGAGGGTGATTAAAATGAAAAAGGTAGTCATTGTTAGTGCAACAAGAACGGCAATCGGTCATTTTAATGGTTCTATAGCATCAATTGATGCTATAGAATTAGGAAAAATTGTGATTGAAGATGCGTTAAAAAGAATTGAATTAGATACTAGTTTTGTTGATGAAGTAATAATAGGGAATGTTATACAATCAGGTCTTGGGCAGAATCCTGCGCGCCAGTCTGCATTAAAGGCTAATTTATCCAATAATATTCCAGCATTCACAATCAATAAAGTTTGTGGAAGTGGACTTAAAGCAATTACCTTAGCCGCGCAAAGTATTTTGGCCGGTGATAACCATATTATGATAGCCGGTGGAATGGAAAATATGTCGCAGGCACCTTATTTAATCAATAATAAATGTCGCTGGAATCTAAATCAGGGTAAAAATCAGTTATATGATACATTAGTAAATGATGGTTTGTATTGTTCAATTAATCATTATCATATGGGAATGACCGCAGAAATTCTTGCCAAAATGTATGATATTAGTCGTTCTGATCAAGATCAATTTGCACTTCGTTCGCATCAATTAGCTCAAAAAGCAATAAGTAATGGTGAATTTATTGACGAAATAGTACCCATTACTGTCAAGACAGGTAAAGAAAAATATATTTTTCAACAAGATCAATTGCCCAAATTCAACCTCAGTTTAGATCATTTATCTGATCTAATTCCAATTTTTAAAAAAGGAACAGTTACAACCGGTAATATATCAAATCTTAGTGATGGTGCCGCAGCATTGATTATTATGTCAGAAAATAGGGCTAAGCAATTAGGTTTACGCCCTTTAGCATATATCCGTAGCTATGCATCTGGAGCAGTAAACCCTAATTTGATGGGATTAGGATCGGTATCAGCTACTAAACTTGCATTAAAAAAGGCTTCATTAAATCTGAGCGATATTGATTTGATTGAAGCAGGGGAAACATTTGCAGCACAGTTTTTAGCACTTTGTTATGAATTGGATTTTGATCTGAGTAAAACAAATATCCGTGGTGGGACAATTGCACTCGGACACCCTATTGGCAGTAGTGGTGCGCGTATTTTAGTGACACTTCTTTATACGATGATTCATCATGATAAACAATTTGGACTTGCAACATTAGGTATCGGTGGTGGGTTAGGTATTTCTATTATCCTTGAACGCTGTTAGTTGATAAATTCAGATATAGCTAGGTTAATAAAATGAATGAAGGGAATTATTTAGTAAATAGTTTAGTTACTTTTAATAAATCTATAAAAAATAAATTTCAATCAAATCAAGTTGAAAGCGATACTATAATAAATGATGTATATTCTAATATTATCTCTATTCGTTATCATCTTAAAGATCAGACTTCAAATATCATTGGTGTTTTGATCTTTTTTGAAGAAATCAATTACCCACAAGATAGGAAAAAGTTAGTATCTGAAATAGAGCTTCAGACCTCAATAGCAGAGATGGTGGCAGAAATGGCTCATCAAATTCGTAATCCACTTACTATATTGTATGGGTTTGTTCAATATTTAAAAAATGAATTATCACGAACTAAGCAATTTGAATACATCAATATTATTCTGGAAGAAATGAATTCTATCAACGCGTTAATTAAACAATGGACTGATTTTTCATTACCACTTAAACAATATAAGGTGCCAACGTATTTGAATCGGTTAATTGAACGTGCTTTATTATTAGTAAAGGTATTGTATCCCACTAAAAATCTTGATTTTACTTTATTACTCAACCAACAGCTATCAATGATTCGTTTAAATGATGAATTGATTAAACAAGTTCTAATTAATATCATCATTAATGCAGTTCAAGCCAGCAAAGAAAAAGGGGAAATTATAATATCAACACATATGTCAATTGATCAGAAATATCAAGTGATTCGAATTAAAGACCATGGTACTGCAATTAGAAGCGAAATTATGCAGAACATATTTATGCCTTTTTTTACTACTAAGCAAACTGGAACAGGGCTAGGATTGGCGATTGTGAAAAAAATTATTGCACTACATCAAGGTATAATTCTGATACAGAACAATGAAAATAATATTGGCGTGACAATTGAGATTGCATTGCCAAATAATAGAATTCAAAATTAAATTATGATTGAAAAGATTCTAATCGTTGAAGATCAATTGAATCTACGCAAGTTATTATTACTTTTGTTACAAAAGGATTATCAAGTAGTGGCAATTGATAATGCTGAAGAAGCTTTTGAACTTATTCAACAACAATCATTTGATTTAGTTTTATTAGATAATCGACTGCCTCAAATGACAGGACTAGATTTACTAAAAGCAATAAAACATAGTTACCCTGATATTTGTGTTATTTTGATGACGGCTTATGCCGATGTAGCTACAGCTGTTGAAGCATTGAAATTAGGCGTTTTTGATTACATTATCAAACCATTTGACCTTGATAAATTTAAGAAACTTATTAAACGAACATTAGAATTGAATAGATCGATACAACAAAGAACAGATCAAAGTCAACTAATAACACTCCCTAAATTTGATAAAGTTCAAGAAATTCTAACCAATAGCTCAAATATGATGGAATTGTGTCGTGATATTGCAAAAGTTTCTCAATCAAAGGCAACAATATTAATTACTGGTGAGAGTGGCACTGGCAAAGAATTAGTTGCTAAAACAATTCACTATTATAGTACGCGTTCAGACAAACCTTTTATTAAAATTAACTGTGGGGCATTAGCTGATACCTTATTAGAAAGTATATTATTTGGTCATGAAAAGGGTGCTTTTACGGGAGCTTATCAGCGTCAAATTGGTTTATTCGATCGAGCAAACCAAGGAACACTTTTTTTAGATGAAGTGTCTGAAATGTCAGAAAATTTGCAAGTAAAATTATTGCGTGTTATTCAAGAAAAGGAGTTTGAACCAATAGGTGGAAACCATCCTATTAAAACCGATTTTCGATTAATTACAGCAACTAACCGTAATTTACAAGATATGGTCATTGCAGGTAAATTTAGACAGGATCTATTTTATCGGTTAAATGTAATAGGTTTAAATTTACCACCACTGCGTGATAGGAAATCCGATATAATGATTTTAGCTCGATATTTTATGCAACAATTTTGTGTTGAAAATAATAAACATATATTGGATTTTTCTGAACAGTCGGTGGCGCTTCTTAATCATTATAATTGGCCTGGAAACGTGCGAGAACTTTCAAATGCAATTGAATATGCTGTGATAATGTCGTATGGATTATTTATTGAACCAGAAGATCTTCCAAAACATATTCATAACTTGCCAATAAAATCAAATCATATTGTTAGTGATCGCGGTTCTTCTGGTAATACACTAAAAGAAAGAATAAAAAATTATGAGAAGATATTGATTGCTGATGCACTTAGAAAAAATCAAGGTCATCGAGATAATACCGCCAAAGATCTAGGAGTAAGTCGACGAACATTATTATATAAACTACAAGAGTATGAAATAGGGTAAATCATTATTAAGTCATTGTTCTAATCTACTATATCTAATTGATTCTAGGTAAGAAATTGGCTTTGTAGTCGTTTTATTAATAAAAAAATTTTTACATTAAATTAATGTACTAAGACGATAGAATTTATTGATTGAAACGTTGCGCTTTTTAGACGATAAAAATAGTTTTTAACTTTATGTGTTAATTTAATATACTATTAACTAAATAAGTCGCGTTGAAATAGGTAAATTGTGATTGATTTAAAACTCAGAGAAGTAAAAGAGGATTTATCTGCTAAGGAGTTAGAAGTAGCCGAATATATCATTGCTAACTCGCAACAATTAAAAAATATTAGTATTCAAGCCCTAGCAAAACTCAATCAAGTTAGCACTAGTACAATCCTAAGGTTATGTAATAAATTGGGATACCGTAAGTTTAGTGATTTTAAAATTGATCTTATTTCTTCTATGCCAAAAAAAATTAGCAGTGAGGTACTGCAAGATGACATTCATTTGAACGATTGTTTACAAGTTGTAAATCAAAAAGTACAAATGGTTGAGAAGTCATCAATTGATGAAACGTATTCTATGCTTAATTCTGATGATTTAGATAAAGCTATTGATTTAATCATAAATGGTCATAAAATTGTCATTTATGGTGTGGGAAGTAGTGGTCTAGTAGGTAAGGAGCTTGAATATCAATTAATTAAAATAAAAAAAGATGTCAATTGCCATTTTGATGCACATATTAGCCGTAATATTGTTAGTTCTCTAAATCCTCATGATTTGGTAATTATCATTTCCCATTCAGGTGAAACCCCTGAATGTATAGAATTATTGAAATTAGCTAATAAACAAAATATACCCTCCATTGCTATTACTAAAATGGGACAGAGTCAGGTTTCCAATTTAGCAAATATTGTCTTACATACGATATCGACAGAACATGTATCGCGTGTCATTCCTATCCGTTCTAAAATCTCCCAAATTACCATCGTTAATATGTTAGTAACAAATCTATTTATTAAACAATACGATGAAAAACTCTTATCAAAAACAAAAAAACGTGAAGAATGTAAATATCCTTAAAATTAACCCTTTTAAAGTTTTATCCCTTCATGCTTAAGTTCACAAAATAGTGATGTATTTTACCTTTAGCCCGCTTAGTTAAGTTGTTATTTAAGAAATTTGATCTCGTTCACAAATTAAAAAAAATCCAAAAAAAGGTAATGACGAATAATTCATTAAGATGTAATTTTGTTACTAAATAAATTTATTATTTAGGTAATAAATTTACTTTAAAGATATCTTACTGAATTTAAGGGAAAATAATAATGTCAAAACAACTACCTATTATTTTAGCTAGTCATGGACCATTTGCTCAGGGTGCACTTGAATGTGCTCAAATGCTGATGGGTAAACAAGATAACATTGAGGTTATTTCCGTTTTAGTTGACAGCAATATTGACGTCTTACGCAGTCAAATGCAACAAAGTTATCATAAATTAAATGATGGTAATGGTGTGATTATTTTGGTCGATCTTATGGGGGGAACACCGTGTAATTTGGCCGGAGAATTAGTTATACAACATAGTGATGTATTACTATTTTGTGGTTTTAATATCCCAGTATTACTAGAGGTTTTAAATAATCGGGAAGGGAATCTCGCGGAAGTTAAAGAAGTTATTGAACAGTCATTTGCACCAAGTTGCTTTGATGTTAGCCAAATTTTAACAGCTCAATGCGAGCAAACTACAGAGTTATAAGGAGAATATTATGCCTATTAATGTTGCAAGAATAGATGATCGTCTTATTCATGGTCAAGTCATTACAACTTGGGTAAAAAATTATGATATTGAACAAGTACTAGTTATTAACGATAAAGTTGCTGCAGACAGTGTTCAACAATCAGTATTGACGATGTCAGCGCCCGCAGGGCTTAAAGTATTAGTATTTGGTATTAAACAATTTATTGAAATTCTTAAAAAGACTGAAATCAAGAAAAAAACCATGTTGTTATTCACCAATAGTATTGATGTTGATATGTTAGTAGACGGTGGACTCGTAATTGAACGGCTTAATGTTGGTGGAATGCGCATGCAAGAAGGACGTCGTTCTTTATCACGAGCAGTTTCTGTTACACCGGAAGAGGAGCAAGCATTTAAAAATCTTATCGCCAAAAATGTTACGGTTGAAGTACAAATGGTACCAAAAGATCCAATAGTTCTGCTAAATACACTACTCGACTAATCTAACGTTTATTTAAATCATTAATTTTGGAGGTTAACATATGTTAACACAGGCTATTCTTGTCGCCATTTGGGCGGGGATCTGCTCATTGGATGATGTCGGTCCACAGATGTTACGCAGACCATTATTAACAGGAACTGTAGCAGGTATCATTATGGGAGATATGGTACAAGGGCTTGCAATCAGTGCCACGTTAGAATTGATGTGGATGGGAATTGGTAATGTTGGTGCTTATTCCGCACCAGATATTGTCGCTGGTTCTATTATTGGTGTTTCCTTAGGAATATCAACTAATGGAGGAATTGCAACAGGGGTGGCGTTAGCTTTACCTGTATCCATTCTTTGTCAACAATTACTCATTCTTTGGCGATCATTTGCTTGTTTTCTAAACCCATGGGCAGAAAAGAGTATTCAGGATGGTAATTATAAAGGGTTAGTTAAAGTACATTATTTTTCTACTCCAGTTTGGTTCTTTATTCGTGCGTTACCATGTTTCCTTGCTATCTATTTCGGAAGTGATTTGATTGAAAAAATATTAGAAAGCATTCCGCAAAGTATTATCTCCGGTATGGGTGTTGCTTCAAAACTCATTCCAGCGGTTGGTATTTGTATTTTATTACTCATGTTGCTGAAAGGGCGAATGTGGTTCTTCTTTTTACTTGGCTTTATTTTAACGGCTTATCTGAAATTACCAATTATTCCGATTACCTTTATTGCACTTGCTTTTGCTGTTCTTTATGACATGGCATTTATGGCAGATAAAAACAATAGTAAACAATCAAATGCCCAAAGTAATACCCCGGTGAATAATACTCAAGTTGAAGAGGAATATGACCTATGAATAATGATAAAAAAATAACTAAACAAGATCTTAATAGTGTCTTTTGGCGAATACAAACTATTCCATTTTCTTATAATTATGAGAAATTACAAACCGTAGGGTTTGCTTATTCTATGATTCCAATTTTGGAGCGACTTTATAAAGATGCGGATAAGGAAACTCGTGTTCGTGCCATGAAACGTCATTTTGAATTTTTCAATACTCAAGTGAACGCTGGGGCACTTATTTTAGGGGTAACAGCAGCAGTTGAAGAAAAAACTAGCGAAGATGAAAAAGAAGCCGTTGTATCTTTAAAAGCTGGATTAATGGGGCCTTTTGCTGGGTTAGGGGATAGTCTGCTTAAATTTACCTGGATGCCAATTTGCGGCAGTATTGGTGCAGCATTCGCTTTACAGGGTAATATCATTGGACCAATATTGATGTTTATTATCTATAATTTAGTCAATATTTTCACAAAATATTTCTTTGTTCATTATGGTTATAACAAAGGGGTTGATATTATAGAGCAATCTAAAAACTCTAATATTATTCAAAGGATAAGTAATTTAGCCAATGTGGTTGGCGTTATGGTTCTTGGTTCTTTGATAGCATCCACCGTTAAAGTTTCTACACCCCTATTAATTGAGGTTGGCGAACAATCTATTAAAGTGCAAGAAATGTTTGATAAAGTAATGCCGAACTTCTTAACTTTATTGTTTGCATTAGGGGTATTTTTCATAGTCAGAAAATTTCAGGGTAAATATACAGTATCATTAATTATTGCAGTAATGATTATTGGTGTAATTCTTTCAACTCTGGGCGTATTACAATAATAGGAAAAAAAGATGACATATATTCAGACTGCAACCGTTGTACGAGAGACACAAAGTAAATTAGTAATAACATTTGAATCATTAACTAAGCAAGCCGTTGATCTATATTGGACAACAGAAGCTAATCCAAATACTAAAAATAAAACGCTTGTCGCCAATAACATACATAGCCCTATAACTATTGATGATCCATTACAGGCGAAAGAACGTATTTATCTTATTTTACAATCGGAAGGTCAACAACCATTTTTATTTGGTGAGCGAACACTACCTGTTACCGGGTTAAATAATTTCCGTGATTTTGGTGGTTATAAAGCAGCTAATGGACGACGAATAAAGTGGGGGATATTTTACCGTTCTAATCACTTAAATGGGCTTAAACCAGATGCTCAATCTTACATAGAATCACTTGGTGTAAAGACAATTATTGATTACCGTAGTGAGAATGAGATCCGATCTAATCCAAATTCTCATATCGGCGAAAAACAGACATATCACTTAGATGCTTCAGCTCAAACAGCGGAATTAGCAGCTCAATTTGCTGCTGAGCCAAGTAATGAAGATCACGCATTAATAGAATGTGTAATGCGTGATATTCCAAAAGAATTAGTTAATGGTAAAGGTGAACAAGTCCTTGAACAGTATCGTAATTTTGTGCTAAGTGATAAATCGAAGAACTCATTCAAACAAATGTTGAGAATTATGCTAGATAGTCATAATAATCCAAGTATTCAACATTGTCGTGGGGGAAAAGATCGCACAGGTTACGGCGTATTGTTGATTTTACTCATTTTAGGTGTGTCAGAAGCAGATATTATTGATGATTATATGTTAACGCATAAAAATCGTTTAGCTCGAAATGAGGTAAAAATGGCAGCTTATCGTCAAATTACTGATAACCAAGATGTATTAGATTATTTACTTTGCTTAATTGATACTCGAGAGAGCTTTATTCAAGAAATATTCAATACCATGAGAAAGGTAGCGGGTTCTCCTATTAATTATATTAAACAAGAACTAGGCTTTACTGATGAGGATATTAAAACAATGCAGGATAACTATTTACAATGATAATCTATTACTAAACTAGAATGATAGATTACCCCTAGTATAAAAAAATAAACCCCGAATTAATTCGGGGTTTATTATTTGGTATAAGTAATGTTAACTTATGCTCTAACAAAGTCCATGTGTAGTAATTTTGGTTTATACGCATGACGTTGAACAGCTTGGATTTTCACTTTTACGTCTTTACCAGCTACAGCAATGGTTAAAACTTCAGAATAAAATTCTGGTTTTTCTTGCATGTTAAATACTTGGTTATGATCAAGAGTTATCGCGATTGGCGCTTCAGATCCACCATAAATAATTGCTGGGAATTTACCAGCATGACGCAGGCGGCGGCTCGCACTCTTACCCTGTTCAGTTCTTGCTTCAGCTTGTAATGTAAACATAATTATTTCTCTTAAGTTAAATAAACCAATCACAGGCGACCCAGCAATTGGCAAAGGGTTAGTTGCTTTTTAAAAGCGTGTGAATTATAACGATTTATTACTTGTATCGCAACTTAAATATTGATTAACCTATAATTATTTCTGGTAATTGAATATCCCAACTTTGGTTAGCAACATATTTGATTTGTTGGCATTTAAATGCTAAACCAATAGGGTAAATATTATCATGTTGATAATTTTGTAATAATCTGTCATAGAATCCCCCCCCCATACCGATGCGATAATTACGATGATCAAAAGCGACTAATGGAGTAAAAACTATATCTAGTGATTGATAAGGTAGGATTTTATCTACATCATAAATAGGTTCAGCAATACCAAACTTATTGGTAGTAAGTTGAGAATGACGATGATAAGGAAGAAAAGCTAAGTGGTGAGGATTAGTTAAATCAATAATTGGTAAATAAACGGATTTATTTTGTTGCCACAAATATTCAATAATGGGTTGGGTATTGACTTCACCATCAAAAGATAAAAAGATAGCTATTTTTTTTGCCGATAACAATTTGGGATGTTGGTAAATTTGTCGATAAATCGATTGTTCTGCATGTAAACGTTCTGATATAACTAAGTCTCGTCGACGCTGTCTGACAATACGGCGAATCTCTTCTGTAGTTAAAGCAACCGATTTTAGATGCATAAATTTATGACTGTAATGAAAGCTCCAAGATGCCGTCACGGGATGTAACCCTTGAACCCGAAGTTCAAGGTGAGCACCATGTTTGATTATTAGGTTTCCTTAACAAGAAGGCATACACACAAATCAATAATCACAGTAGCTCTATCATAAAGATTATCGGCTCAGGGGACGAACCCATTAACGAACATCTCAGAGGTAATTATGATACAAAATTTAGTATAGTATACAATAAATTTAATAGTATTTTTACAAAATAATCATAAACTATTCGAATTTAGTACATTATCAAGCAAATTCTGTATTTTTTTTAAACGGTCATTAAACTGATTTTCAAGCTGCATATTTTTTTGTTTTTGCTTAGTAAGCTCGTAAGACATATTCAATGCGGCTGTGATGATTAACTGATCACTATTCATTAATTTAGTTTTATGACGTAATTCATTAAGTCTATTATCCAGATCTTTTGCTGCTAAATCAAGTGATTCAACTTCATTAACAGGACAAGTAAGTTTAAGTGTTCTGCCAAATACCTGAATATTAACAACTTGAGTATCCATATATAACCTATTGTTTAATAAAATTTTTAATCTTTCTGGTGATTTTATCAGCAGTTAAACCCATCTCATCGCGAATTTCAGTTTGGTTTCCTTGCTGAATAAAAACATCAGGTAATCCTATATTTAACATATCACATTTTAATTTTTTCGTCAGAATAAATTCATTCACAGCGCTGCCTGCACCACCCTGAATTGCATTTTCTTCTATGGTTACCAAGGTTTTGTGTGTTTTAGCAATATCGAGAATTGCTTCTTCATCCAAAGGTTTTACGAACCGCATATCAATTACGGTTGCATTAAGCTGTTTAGCAGATTGTAACACTTCGCTTAATAAACAACCAAAATTTAATATTGCAATAGTATTGCCATGGCAAATTAATTGACTTTTACCAATCGGTATAATTTGCATTGATTGTTGGAGTATACCATCAGCTTCACCGCGGGGATAGCGCACGACGGCAGGACCATTATGTAAATAACCAGTATAAAGCATATCGCGGCATTCATTTGCTGTACTTGGGGTCATAATTATTAAATTAGGAATACAGCGTAAGAAACTAATATCAAATGCACCTTGGTGTGTCGGACCATCAGCACCTACAATGCCAGCACGATCAATCGCAAATAGTACAGGCAAATTTTGTAAAGCAACATCATGTATAAGCTGATCATAACCACGTTGTAAGAAGGTAGAATAAATAGCAACTATCGGTTTTTTCCCTCTAATAGCTAGGCCTGCAGCAAAGGTTATTGCATGTTGCTCAGCAATTGCCACATCATAAAATTGGTCAGGATAATTTTCAGCAAATTTAACCATACCAGAGCCTTCACTCATTGCAGGAGTAATTGCAACTAACTTTTTATCATGTTGAGCCATGTCACAAAGCCAATCACCAAAAATTTGCGAAAAACTTTCAGTTTTAGATTTTGATGAGTTAATTATCCCTTCATTAGGGTTAAATTGAGGTACACCATGCCATAAAACGGGATTTTTTTCCGCCGGTGGATAGCCTTTACCTTTCTGGGTAACGACGTGTAATAATTGAGGTCCTTCAAGTTGACGGATTTGAGATAATGTGCTGACTAAACTATCAATATCATGCCCATCAATCGGTCCTGTATAATTAAAACCGAGTTGAGTAAATAGGTTTATTGGTGTAATTAAATTTTTAAGTTGTTCTTCAGTTTTCTTTAAGAACATTCTAACTGGTGGAATACCAGATAATACCTTTTTGCTACTGTTACGAAATGAAGCGTAAGTTCGACTTGTTAGAATATGTGTTAAATGTTGATTAAGTCCACCAATATTTTGTGAGATAGACATATCATTGTCGTTAAGAATAACTAACATATTTGGTTTTAAGTGACCAGCATGATTGAGCGCTTCAAATGCCATACCTGCTGTTAGAGCACCATCACCAATTACACAAACTATTTTTCTTCCCGATTGTTCAGTTTGTTCCGCAATGGCAATTCCTAATGCAGCACTAATTGAGGTAGAAGAATGACCTGTTGATAATACATCATATTCACTCTCGTCACGCCAAGGAAATGGATGAAGCCCGCCTTTTTTTCGGATGGTCAGCATTTGATCACGTCTTCCTGTTAATATCTTATGAGGATATGCTTGATGACCTACATCCCAGATAAGCTGATCAAATGGTGTATTATAAACATAATGTAATGCAACGGTTAACTCAACAACGCCTAGACCAGAAGCTAAATGCCCGCTCGTACGACTTACAGAATTTAATAGGAAATGGCGAAGTTCTTCACTAATCTCTGGTAATTGATTTAGCGAAAAATTTCTCAAATCGTTTGGTGAATTAATCTGTTCTAAAAACGGATAATGCTCAAGGTTCATTTAATTTGTGTAATTCTCTTAGATTATTTATCAATTAGCAGCGACGATTTATTATAAATTCGGCTAGTTGACGTAAAGGATCACTATTATAAGGTATTTTATTAAGTTCTTCGATAGCTTGCTGATAAAGTTGTTGGGTAATTTGTATAGATTTTTCTAATCCGAGTAAAGAAATATAAGTATTTTTTTCCAATTGTTTATCTGCACCTTGCTCTTTACCCATTGTTTTTACATCACCAATTTCATCTAATACATCGTCTTGTATTTGGAAGGCTAAACCAATGTGATTAGCAAAGCGACTTAACTGCTCTTGGTATTCAAGCGCTTTTTGACCAGCAACTAACATACCTAATCGAACAGCTGCTCTAATTAAAGCGCCTGTTTTATAGGAATGAATAGTTTTAAGCTCATCATACGATATAATACAATGTTCAGATTGCAAATCTAAAGACTGTCCAAGACACATACCATTACTGCCAGAGGCATGACTTAACTCATTAATCAAATCAATTTTACAATTGGCATCAAGATGAGAAGTCTGAGCAAGTAATGAAAAAGCAAAAGTTTGTAATGCATCCCCCGCAAGAATTGCTGTTGCTTCATCAAATTGGACATGGCAAGTCGGCATACCTCTTCTTAAATTATCATTATCCATTGCTGGTAAATCGTCATGTATAAGTGAATAGGTATGGATGACTTCAATTGCAGCAGCGGGTATATCAAGTTTATCAAGTTGGCAATCAAACATTTTCCCAGTGGCATAAACTAGAAAAGGTCGAATACGTTTACCACCAGCAAGTAAACTGTAGGACATTGCTGTTTTCAGTAATGAGGGCGTTATTGATTTAATAGACTCTTCAAGAACATTATTAACTCTATGAGTATAAAGCTCATGAAACGAATTGAAGGCATTTTTCATAATTGTTTAAATTAAATTTAATTTTCAATGGGTGAAAAATCAGTTAATGATGCATCGTCATTTTCAGTAAGTAGAATTTGGATTCGCTGTTCTGCTTGTTGCAATTGAACCTGACCTTGTTTTGCCAATTTAACACCTTTTTCAAATTCATTTAATGCTTCATCTAAAGGAAGATTACCCATTTCAAGTTTACTGACGATCATTTCAAGTTCTTTAAGCGTTTCTTCAAAGGTGAGGGAGTTATTTTGCTTTTTAGTCATATAAAACCTCGAATTTTAAGTATTGTATTTAGTATAAACATAATTATTTATAATTTACAATTTTAGATGATGTAGTTAATAACAAGAACTTTTATTTATAAAGATTATTAACTTCTAATTAAATTAAAAAATTTACACATTGTTCTTCTTTGCCATCTTGGACTAATTAATGGATGTATCAAAAAGGGTCTAACAAAATATGCTCACCCAAATATAATATAATTTGTTCTATTAAGTTATCATGGCTATGATTTAGTCATATTACTTGATAAAATTCTTTCGTTTTAAAACAAATTGGTCAAATAATGAAAAAGCATAATTTAGAACAAATGTTCTCAGAACAAGATATTCAAAATCGCGTTAAAGAATTAGGTACGCAAATTAGTGAAAATTACCAAAATAGTCATAACGAATTAGTGCTCGTGGGGTTATTACGTGGTTCTTTTATTTTTATGGCAGATCTTAGTCGAGCAATTACCGTAGGACATGAAGTCGATTTTATGACCGCGTCAAGTTATGGTAACGCCATGAACAGTAATCGTGATGTTAAAATTCTGAAAGATCTTGATGAAGATATTCGTGGAAAAGATGTATTAATCGTAGAAGATATCATTGATACAGGAAATACCTTAAGTAAAGTAAAAGAACTGCTTGAATTAAGAGCACCAAGAACAATAGAAATTTGTACTTTGCTTGATAAGCCTTCTCGTCGAGAGGTCAATGTACCTGTTAAATATATAGGATTCTCTATTCCAGACGAGTTTGTTGTGGGTTATGGTATTGATTATGCACAACATTATCGACATTTACCTTATATCGGTAAAGTTACTTTACTTGAATAATTAAAAAACTTTAAAAAACAAGAACTTTTCTTATAAACTATGGTCAATATATAATATTAGTTTATTTTTCTGTCCGTTGCTTAATTGTTATTTTAATAATTAAGCAACATTTCACGTGTTTGGAGTCAATGTGCAAAGGATTTTCTTTATCCTTTTTTTTCTGCTCATCGTTACAGTAAACTCATCGGTTTTAGCTAAAATGGGTTTAGTTGTAAAGGGATTACCTGATGCATTGCAAAACAATGTGGATGCGCGTTTATCCTTACTCGATCCAGATCAGATTGATGATACACCCTATTTCAAACAATCTTTGGAAGACGAAATAAAAAAAGCATTACGTGCGCTTGGTTATTATTCGCCGACTTTTGAATATCATATTTCGAGTAAGCCTGATAAACTTATTGTGGTTGTTCATAAAGGTCAACCGGTTTTAATTGAACAAACTAATGTGAATGTTCTAGGCGAAGGTTCTAAAGATCCTGATTATATTAATTTATTAAAGAGCGATTTGCCAAATAAAGGAACTATTTTAAATCATGGTGATTATGATAGTTTCAAGAAACAGCTACAACACATCGCGTTACGAAAAGGTTATTTTGATGCTGATTTGACTAAGCATCAATTAGCCGTGGCAGATAAAATACATCAAGCCTTTTGGAATATTGATTTTAATACTGGGCAACGCTACCATTTTGGTAATGTGACGTTTAATGAAAGTGTAATTCGTAAATCTTATTTAAGGAATATTATTCCTTTTGAACATGGTGAAAGTTATACTTCAGATCAATTATCCTTATTTAACCGTCGATTATCTTCAACTAATTGGTTTAGTTCTGTTACGGTCATACCATTAATTAATCAAGTGGATGAGAATAAAAATATACCAATTCAAGTTATTACAGTACCCCGTAGAAAAAATAGTGTTGACGTCGGGTTAGGTTATTCTAATGATAATGGAATTAGAAGCCGTTTGGGTTGGAATAAACCTTGGATAAATAATAGAGGGCATAGTTTCCGGAGTGATTTAGCTTTATCTTCGCCGGAACAATCAATTTCGGGTGTTTACAAAATTCCTTTATATCGATCGCCTTTGGAAGACTATTATACAATTCAAGGTGGATATAAGAAGATAAATAATAAAGATACTGATTCGCGATCTTATTCGATTGGCTTGATCCGTAACTGGGATATATTTCAAGGGTGGCAACGGGCGGCTGGTTTAAATGTGATGTACGATAACTTTAAGCAGGCCGATGATAGTTTTAGGACCTTTTTATTTTATCCTTCGCTTAGTCTATCAAGAGTGAGAAGCAATGATAATTTGTTTCCTTTATGGGCTGATTCACAACGTTATTCACTTGAGGCTGCCGCAGAAGATATTGCCTCGGATATCAATTTTATTCGCTTTCAAACACAGCAAGTTTGGATTCGTTCTCCTTTAGATGATCACCGTTTTATTGCGCGCGGTAATTTAGGTATTATTCAAGCCAGTAGCTTTGAACGTGTACCACCTTCGTTTCGTTTTTTTGCTGGAGGTGATAGAAGTATACGCGGTTATAGTTTTAATTCTATTTCACCAAAAGATAAAAAAGGTAAACTTAAAGGTGCAACAAAACTTGTTACAGGTTCTTTAGAGTATCAATATAATTTAACCGGTGCTTGGTGGGGGGCTGTATTTGTAGATACAGGTGAAGCAATAGATAAATTTGACGATACAGATTTTCATACGGGCACAGGAGTAGGTATAAGATGGGTTTCACCTATAGGTCCTATTAAATTAGATATTGCAACGCCTATGAACAGTTCAAAATCATCAGTTCATTTTTATATCGGCTTGGGAACTGAGTTATAAACGATGAAGAATCCGAAACGCATTAGTAAAATTAAAAAGATTAAACGTATTAGAAAATGGAAAATACGTAGCTTAGTTGTATTATGTACGATTATTTTTATAATTGTATTACTATTTACATTTATTTATACGAGTCTGGGAATTAAGGTCATTAGTCGTGTTCTTGAAAAAGTTGTTCCGGAAGTTCATATTGGTCATGTCACTGGCGCGCTAAATAATCTTGAAATAGATGATTTTTCATATACTATGAATGGCGTTGATGTCTCTGTTGGTAAATCTAAGTTATCTCTCTCAGGTTTATGTTTAATTGAAGGTAAAATATGTATTAAGAATTTTGAAGCACAAGATGTAAGTGTCAATATAAATACAGCTAATATTTCAAGTGGGGATGATGAGATTACCCATTCCGAACCTGAACTAAAATCCACAGAACGTTTTGTGTTAAAAACACCATTACCGATAGAGTTAAGATCTGCGATATTAAATAACGTCAACGTTAATGTAGACCAAATGCACTTTGGATTATCTACTTTTCAAGGTCGTGCAACATGGATTAATGAATTAATTTATGTTTCACCTACTACGGCAATGGATGTTAAGGCTATTTTTCCGGACACCATTGATGACCCCCATTTAGTTACAAAAGAAAAACAATCTCCTCAAGCAATTAATGAAATTATTGAGGATCTGTTCAATAAACCATTAATATCATCATTACCAACCGTAAATATTCCGTTAGATTTTCATGTTAGCCATTTAACAGGTACTGGTTGGCAGTTACATATGGGTGGAGAAGACTACTTTTTTAATGATGTTGTTATTGAAGCTAATACCAATAATAATCTTATTGAGGCAAGATTAGTTGAAACAGATGCCAAAAGCAATTATGGTAACGGTCATATTCAAGTTAAAGGTCATATAAAATTAGGAGAACAATGGCCAATTAATGCTACCATAAATGGTAAAACAGATGGCAAAAAATTTACAGAATTAAATAGTCAATTCGATGGTCAATTGCTTGGTGTATTATCAAATCAAACTAACATCAAGGGAAACAATCAAGCTAAAATCCGAGCGAAGATAAATTTTAGCGAAAAATATTTGCCTATAACTACCAAAATAAATGGTAAACATTTGCAATGGCCACTTGAAGGCAAAGCCGATTATCAATTGAATGATTTCAGCATTGATCTATCAGGATTAGTTAACCATTATAATTTTAATGCTGAAGGCAATTTGTTTAGTAAAGAACTATCTAAAGCTTATTTTAACGTTCAATCTGATGGTACTAATGAATATCTCAATATTAAAAATGCAAATGTTACTTTACCACAAGGTGGGTTTTCATTATTAGGTAAAATAAATTGGTTAAATAAGTTGCGTTGGGATTCAGAAATTAAGTTTAAACAATTGGATCTTACCCAATGGTTACCTATGTATCCAATTAAATTGGATGGTCAATTGGTGACGCATGGAATTTATGACGAGCGTTCTTGGGCAATCAATTTAAATAACGTAGACTTGACCGGTGATATTAATTATGCGCCATTACAAATGAATGGTGATGTAAGTGTTAACTCTAATCAATATGTTTCAGCCAATAATTTTAATGTTAATTGGGGGAATAATATTATCAAATTAAATGGGTCAACGAAGAAAGAAGATCTGGTTGCTGATATTAATTTCTCTAATTTAAACATATTTGATTCTAAAATGTCTGGTAATATCATTGGTCATTTTATTGCCAATGGCGCCTTGGAACATCCAACTGTTAACGCAGACATAAAGGTTAATAAATTATTATGGCAAGATATATCATTAGATCAAGCTACTTTGAATGGTAAAGTAAGCTATCATGATATTGTCAGTGGTGATATTACTCTTAAAGTAAAACGGATTGTGACAAATAGCCTGACTATAAATAATACCAATATTGAATTGTCAGGAAATGAACAAAAACATAATTTAACACTTAATATGGTGGGTAAACCTTTATCAAATCAGATGGTATTAGAAGGCTCATTGAATAAAAAACGTAGTGAATGGCAAGGAAGTATTCCACAAGCTATCGTTATGTTAGGTCACAAAAACGACTGGAAGATTAATAATCCTATCAAATTAAACTATAATATAACTCGTAATTTAGCTCAAATTTCGGCACATTGTTGGTTAAATAATAAATCACAGATTTGCTTAGATAATGATGTTATTTTTGCCAATAAAGGTAAGGCAACAGTTAGTTTAAATAATATTGATCTTAGTCTAGCAAACTCTCTTATTAACAATCAAACCAATATGGCTGGCTATATAGATGGTAAGATTAATATTAATTGGGATCCTAAGTTTAAAATTCCAGATATAATTGCTTATCTGGATGGTAAAAATGTGTATATTAAACAACAAATAGCATCGCAAACACTACCTATCCCGTTTGATTTATTCAAGATTAATGCCGATCTCAATGATAAGCAGGCAAATTTAAGTTGGAAATTTGGTTTTAGCAATCTAGGGAAGTTCAGTGGGAACCTTAGAATAAGTGATCCTGTTAAAGAGAAACGTTTAAGCGGTCAGGTTGATATAAATAATTTATCCTTAGCTATGATTAATCCGCTGCTTAATGATAATGAACATGCTAATGGTTTTATTAATAGTAACTTAAAATTCTCAGGAAGTTTACTTGATCCGTATATTACGGGGAATTTCGATTTAGAACATAGTGAGATCAAGGCTAATCAGCTACCTGTAGATATCCGTTCAATTATGCTTGACATTGATTTTCATGGTAAATCATCTGATTTAAAAGGAATCATGAAAACCAAAGCTGGTGAGATTAATATTAATGGTAAAGCGAATTGGCAAAATGTTGATAATTGGAATGCGAATGTATCTGTTAAAGGCCAAGCCATCTCACTAAATATGGCACCACTATTAACAATGCAGATAATTCCAGATATTCGTGTAACAGCTAACCAGCACCAGTTAGATTTAGATGGGCAAGTTACCATACCAAAAGCAAGTATTAAAATTGAATCTTTGCCACCGTCTACAATTGATGTGTCATCAGATGAAGTCATCCTTGATGATCATTTGCGAACTGTAAAATCGCAAAATTATGGTATGGCAATTAATAGTCATGTTTTAGTTTCATTGGGTGAAGATGTCACCATTGATGCTTATGGTTTAGCAGCTAATTTGCAAGGAAAATTATTTGTAACGCAGAGTGCAAAAGGTACAACTGTAAATGGCCAGATAAATATTCCAAAAGGTCGATTTCATGCTTATGGGCAAGATCTGATAGTACGTAAAGGTGAAATTATTTTTGCCGGTCCAGCAGATCAACCAAGATTGAATATTGAAGCAATACGTAATCAAGACTCTATTGATGACAATGTTACAGCTGGGATTAGGGTGACAGGGCTTGCAGATGAGCCAAAAGTTGAGATCTTTTCAAATCCAACCATGTCACAACAAGAAGCGCTCTCGTATCTTCTTCGAGGACAAGGTCTTAATAGTGATGAGCAAGGCGACAACGATATGTTTACAGCTTTACTTATTGGTTTGGGTACCGCTCAAACAAGCAATTTAGTCGGCGATATAGGTAATACGTTTGGTATAAAAAATCTATCGTTAGATACACAAGGAGTCGGGAATAACCAAAAAGTTGTGGTAAGTGGATATTTGTTACCAAATTTACAATTAAAATATGGTGTAGGTATATTTGATTCGTTAGCTGTATTTACTTTACGCTATCGTCTATTGCCTCGTTTATATTTAGATGTAGCTTCAGGACTTGATCAAACGGTCGATTTGATCTATCAATTTGAATTTTAGATCAAAAAAATGAGATTCAAGTAGAACATTATTTAATAATTATTAGTAATTGCCATTTTATGCCAAATTTTTAAATATATAATTAAATGTTATAGTAAATATTGAATGTGTTTTTATTAATTTAAAATTAAACTCTAACTATAAAATTAGCCAGATAACGTATATACTAAACATCGTTAAAATAGGTGATAAACCTAGAGTTAAATATAGCAGAGGTATGTAATGTCAGATTCTAAAAATAAATGTAAAGGTAATGAAACGTCAGCTTGTTGTTGTGTTGATGTAGGTACAATTATTGATAATGATGATTGTTCGACAGAATTTAAAGCTGTTTTTCCGTCTGAAGAGTTAGCTCAGGAAAAACTTGCGGTGCTTTCGCAAACTGCGCGTGAAGTTGAATCTGAACCTTGTCAAATTAAAAGTAAAATTGAGAAGGTAACCGATGGTTATGAATTAACAGCCAATTTCCATTTTAGCTGTGGTTCAGAATGTTTGATTTTTCAACTCAGATTACGCTAAATTACATAACATAATGTCTTAATTCAATAATAATAGTAGCTTTTGTTTTGTTTGCTCAAAACATCTAATGATGGTGATTTTTTATCACCAAGTTGATTAGCTTTCTTCAAAATTAAAAGTAAATCAAACTGTTTTATAGAGAAAATAGATAAATGATAAGAATTTATATAATGCGTCATGGTGAAGCTGGTTACTCAGCTTTATCTGATTTTAATAGATCTCTAACAGCAGTAGGACAACAGCAATGCCATTTAGTTGGACGTTGGTTTAAGCAACAAAATATTATGATTGATCTTGCATTAATCAGTCCCTATGTTCGTGCACAACAAACTTACGCCATTGTATCAGAATATATTCGGGTCAATAAAATGGAAAATTGTCCATTTTTAACCCCAGATTCTAGCGCGATTAATTTAGTTAACAATATAAATATGTTGCAATTACCTGATGATTCCAATATGTTTTTAGTTTCTCATTTGCCATTGGTTGGTTATTTAGTTAATGAGTTGTGTCCTCATATTACACCACCTATGTTTTCACCGGCAGATGTGGCTTGTATTTCACTATCATCTGATAGTCAGGGTCAATTGGAATGGTTTCATCGACCACTATAAATGAAACGACTGAACTTAATTTATTAACTTTACCATTAACAGGTCGCTCATTAATTGAAGCATCGGCTGGAACAGGTAAAACCTATTCGTTGGCCTTAATTTATTTACGTTTATTATTAGGGATTGGTGAAAATAGTTATCCCAAGGCTTTGTCTGTAGAAGAAATTCTCGTCGTAACTTTTACTAAAGCAGCTACGGAAGAATTACGATTCCGTATAAGTCAAAATATTCACCAATTGCGTAAAGCTTGTATACAGGGTTACCATGATGATCCGAATTATCAATCTTTACTGGATTTGATTAAAGATAAGTCGGCTGCAGCAAAACGTTTATATTATGCCGAACAAAATATGGACCAAGCTGCAATTTTTACAATTCATAGTTTTTGTCAACGTTTATTGACAACCTATGCTTTTGAGGCAGGGAGTTTATTCAATAAAACCCTTCTTAAAGATGAAAAACATCTTATTCTACAGCAAGTTCAAAATTTCTGGCGTGAATATTTTGTCCCATTATCAAAAGATTTAGCGCAAATAGTTTGGCAAAATTGGGCTGATCCGCAAGCATTATTGGATGATATTTACCCTTATTTGTATCGTGAATTACCAGAAAATGTTCATTTATCATCATTCCCTATGATTGACGTGATATCGCACTTTCATAGGGATAATATTGTACTTATTGAGTCACTTAAACAGCAGTGGTCTACTTATGTTAATGATATTCAATTGGTTATCAACCAATCAGGTGTAAATAAGCGTTCTTATTCAAAAAGTAATTTAAAGCGTTGGGTGGATAATATTAATCAATGGTCTCAAACTGAAACTATTGATTATTCATTGCCAATTAGTGACTTAAAAAAATTCAGTCAAACAGAACTGCTCCATAAAACTGACGATGGTAAGGAGCCGCCATTACATCCTTTTTTTGACCAAGTAGACCAAATTGTTGCACATTCGTTTAGTTTAAAAGAGGCGATTCTATTTGATGTCGTAAATATAATTAATCAATATACCCAACAAGAAAAAAACCGCTTGGCTCAAATGGGTTTTGATGATCTATTAAATGATTTGAAACAAGCGCTTTTTAGCAAAAATGGTGATTTTTTAGTTAAGCAAGTTATATCGCAGTTCCCTGTTGCTATGATTGATGAATTTCAGGATACGGATCCTATTCAATATAAAATTTTTGATCGTATTTATCATGATAGTAAAACCAGTTTATTGCTGTTTATTGGTGATCCTAAACAAGCAATCTATAGTTTTCGTGGGGCAGATATTTTTACTTATATTAAAGCTAAATTATCAGTTGATCATCGATTTACTATGACAACCAATTGGCGATCAATTCCTGAAATGGTAAAAGCAGTAAATGAAATATTTTCATTAAAAAAAAATCCATTTATCTTTGAACAAATTCCTTTTGTTACAATGAAAAGTGCTGAAGAAAATCAGAATAAAGGTTTTTATATTCATAATGAAAAAGTGGAAGCATTGCGATGTTATTTATTGCCCGAATCTGTGAGTTCAGCAAATGATTATCTAGAATTTGCAGCACAGACCTGCGCAGAGCAAATTGCTCAATGGTTAATAACTGAAAGCTATATTTATAACAAACAAGGTGAGTCGCATAATATTAGTTCGGCTGATATTGCTATTTTGGTTCGTACAGGAAGAGAAGCCGAAATAATGCGGCAGTCATTGACAAAACGAAATATTAAAAGTGTTTATGTATCAAATCATCGCAGTGTATTTGAATCAATAGAGGCAAAAGAAGTTTTACGTATATTACAAGCTGTGATAGTTCCTACAGATGAAATGGCATTACGCAGTGCATTAGCTACTCGTCTGATTGGGGCTACCATGGCAGAAATCGATCATCTATCTATTGATCAACAGGCATTAGAAAATCTTGTGGATGAATTTAATGAATATCAGGTAATTTGGTATCGTTATGGTGTCCTTGTAATGTTACGCCGTCTTATGAATCGGCGATCTTTAGCTGAAAATTGGTTAGCCATGGCAGAGGGTGAGCGCATCATAACAAATTTTATGCATTTAAGTGAGTTGTTGCAGGAGATCTCTCAGGAATTAGATACACCTCATGCATTAATAAGATGGCTAATTAAACAAATTAATGAACCAAATTCCAATGCCACAAACCATGAACAACGACTTGAGAGTGATAAAAATCTCATTAACATCATAACAATTCATAAATCCAAAGGTTTGGAATACCCAATTGTATTTTTGCCATTTATTGGTCATTATCGTGAATCGAATAGTTCCGTTTATCATGATGAAAAAACCTATAGTACCTATTATGCGCATGATAAAACATCAAGTATTAAAAAAATCATTGAACAAGAGCGTTTAGCTGAAGATTTACGCTTGCTCTATGTAGCATTAACGCGCTCAATTTATCATTGTAGTTTTGTGCTTGCTGGTTTGAAAAAGGGACGATCGAAAGATTTATCAATTAGTAAATCAGCTATAGGCCATTTATTATTGATGGAGACAGATAATGATTACGATTCATTTCAGCAACGTTTATTACAGCTTTCAACATTGCCAGTTGTTAATGTTGAATTACCAATTCCGATTACTTCTCTAAATATAGAAAATGAATTATTAGATACGTTAACGGCTAATATCTTTAAACGTAAACTAAATAGTACTTGGCGTGTTACTAGTTACTCTGGTTTACAACAACCAACGACTTCCCCTCAAAACCGTGTTAACGATTTTATTAACAATATAAACCCAGCATTTGATAGTGAAGTATTAAGTGAGAATGATATTTCTCTTAATAATAACTTAGATGACCAACAACCTGATCCAGTATCTTTATCATCTAGTCAATATGATATTCATCATTTTCCGAAAGGCGCAATTGTTGGAACGTTATTGCATGAATGTTTTGAAAATATTGATTTTATGCAACCCGATTTTTCAACAATTATTAGTCAATTAATTAATAAGTTAAATTTAACTTTAGATTGGCAACAATCTTTAGTCGAGTGGGTGACAGCAGTATGTTCAGCTCCTTTACAAAAAGGATTATCGTTATCGCAAATATCTATGCAACGCCGATTGAATGAACTTCAGTTTTTTCTACCGATACGTAATCTGATAACTGCAGAAAAGGTTGATAAAATATGTAAAAAGTTTGATGCCATATCACAACAATGCCCAACACTAGATTTTCAGACCGTACAAGGTATGTTAAAGGGCTATATTGATATGGTTTTTGAATGGAAGGGGAAATATTATATTGTTGACTATAAATCAAATTATCTCGGCGCTACTGCAAATGATTATACTCAAATGGCAATGAATCAAGCTATGTGCGAGCATCGTTATGATTTACAATATCAACTTTATACATTAGCTTTACATCGTTATTTGAAAACGCGTATCAGTGATTATCGATATGAAAAACACTTTGGTGGCGTATATTACTTGTTTATTCGAGGTATGTCGGATAATAATTCTCAAAATGGTATTTTCTATACCAAGCCATCTGTTGAATTGATAGAAAATTTAGATTTATTACTCGGTTAAGTCACACCATAATCTAACCATTTAAATAATAATTAAATTTAATAGCCGAAATAATTCGGCTAAATATTTTATTATTAATTGGTTCCCCAAACGATTTTGGCGATTTTATTAACTAATGCAATTTTTGCCCATTGCTGTTCTTCTGTAAGAGCATTACCTTCTTCGGTAGAAGCAAAACCGCATTGAGTACTTAGACAAAGTCGTTCTAATGGTAAAAATTGACTAGCTTCTTTGATTCGATTGATAACCGTTTGTTCATCTTCTAACTCACCAATTTTAGAGGAAATTAAACCTAATACAACTTGTTTATCGCCAGATACTTCCGTTAAAGGAGAAAAGTCGCCGGCGCGTTCGGTATCAAATTCTAAATAATATGCTCTTACATTCTCTCTACCAAATAAATATGAGGCAATAGGTTGATAACCACCACTAGCCGCCCAAGTTGAACGATAATTACCACGACATACGTGAGTAGTCAGAATTAGATCTTGTGGAGCTTTAGCTATTGCCGCATTATTTATTTCAACAAAAAGTTCGGCTAATTCATGTAACGATTTACTAATAACAGTCGTGTTTTCTGAACCATGGCAATTGCATTGATGAGTATGTTCTTGGTCTGAATGGGCTACTCCGGCATTATTATAGCGACTATCCACCATCATACCCCAAGTGCAATCATCAAGCTGAATATTCCGACAACCAATGGCATATATCTCATCAATGAAAGTCTGATAAGCCTTCGCAATATCGTTAACTAAATCTGATTGCAAGGGATATATTGCTTGGGTTGTAACTTTATTTTCTGGACGATAAAGCTCTTTAAGAAATTGAGCCGGAGCAGGGATAGTGATTCTAGCAACAATTCCATTTTCAATAAATTGTTGTAAAAAGCGATAATGTTCTATAAAAGGATGATTTTCACCACTAATTTTCCCAGTTAAACGAGCTGTTTCGGGACGTGACTCAACACCTTGAAATTTATATCCTTCTTTAAGATCTGCTTTTTCGACACCATTTAGACCCCACATAAAGTCAAGATGCCACCAGCTACGTCTAAATTCACCATCAGTTATGACATTTAGTCCAGCAGCCTTTTGCTTGGTGACTAATTCACTAATTGCTTTATTTTCAATTTCTTTGAGATCTTGTTCAGAAATTTCCTTTTTATTAAATTGTATGCGGGCTTGGATTAGGTAGTCAGGTCTTAAAAAACTGCCTACATGGTCAGCACGATAGATAGGGTTATTACTCATGATAAATTCCTAATATATTGTTATTAATATTATTAATGCTATAACTTTCAAGCTTAAATATAATTATAAAAGTTAACAATTATGATTAACAAATTGATAATGGTTATATTTAGTTATAGTTTTTTAATATAACTAAATATTGCAATATTTATTAAAATTATAAATGGGTATAGATTTTTAAATGGTTAGTTATTTAAATTGAATATAATCATAGAATTATTCATGTTTGTTATAATAAAACCATTGGCATTCTTATTTTAACTGTATATAATCACAGAATCTGTATATAAAAACAGGAAGAATTATGAAGCCACTTACTGCGCGTCAGCAGCAGATTTATGATTTAATTAAGGTTAATATCATTTCCACTGGTATGCCACCTACACGAGCCGAGATCGCCAATCAACTAGGATTTCGTTCTGCAAATGCCGCAGAAGAACATTTAAAAGCCTTAGCCAAGAAAGGTGCTATTGAAATTATCGCCGGATCTTCACGAGGTATTCGTTTGTTATTGGAAGAGAATGTACAAGAAGGCATACCGCTTATAGGTCATGTTGCAGCAGGATCGCCAATATTAGCTCAAGAACATATTGAAAGTTATTATCAAATCGATCCAGCTATGTTTAAACCTAATGCCGATTTCTTGTTGCGAGTCAATGGAATGTCAATGAAGGATATAGGTATTCTAGACGGGGATTTGCTTGCTGTTCATAAAACACAAAATGTTCATAATGGACAAGTTGTTGTTGCTAGAATTGGCGATGAAGTCACGGTTAAACGGTTAGAACGTCGTGGATCAAAAGTTCGCTTATTAGCAGAAAACCTAGATTTTACACCTATTGATGTAGATTTACTTAGTCAGGATTTTGAAATTGAAGGATTAGCTGTTGGTATTATTCGTAATGGTTCATGGATGTAAATTGAAAGAGTCATCTAATCTAAAATAAATATGTTTTATGAAAGGAAAAAAAGAATATGTGGTTATTTTGGCTATATGAGATATTAGGCTTAATTGGCGTAATTGTCGTTGTAATTCTCTTTTGCCGTTGGCGTAAAATTAGTTTATGGGCATTTATTAAACGTAATTACAAATGGATAGCATTAGCAATTGCATCAGTTTGGTTATTGATTGTGATATTGTGTTGGCATCATCTTTTTGACGCTACCTATTGTTATTTTAGAGGTAAAAGCATGAAAGCAAATACCAAATATTCTATCTTTTTGGGTGAATGCCAAATCGAAACACCTCGTGGTTCTTATGTTCCAATCGAAAAATCAAGAGCATTACCTAATGGTAACCATCATGATGATGATACTGATGATTACTTTGGTAATTGATACACTTTTAGTTTATTAATTTTACAAATGAGCGACTTTATAAAGTCGCTTGTTATTATCTTTTTTGTTATAACTCATTGACATATTTTATGTTAGCTATTTGATAGGATGAATCATTTTTATATTTATCTATTATTATTTTTTTATCTGAGTAAAATGAGAAAATTGTCATATTTAATGTGACATATAACTTAATGATTTATATTAATTTATATTGGCATGGTTCATTATTTTGATAAATAAATACTAAAGAAGTGTTAATTTTTTAACATTTTTATAGAGCAATTTGCTAAAATATATTCACTTACTTAAATTGTTTAATTTAAAAACTGGAGTTCTCATGGCAGTCGCTGTTAATAAACGTTCTGTAATGACTTTATTTTGTGATACTACTGACATTTATGGTCATCAGATTCGTTTGGTTTTAGCGGAAAAAGGCATAACGGCCGAAATTGAATTTGTCCAAGCAAACAACTTACCGCAAGAGTTATTAGATCTAAACCCTTATGGCACAATACCAACTTTAATAGATCGCGATTTAACCCTTTATGAACCTCATATTGCAATGGAATATCTTGATGAACGGTTCCCTCATCCACCTTTAATGCCGGTTTATCCTATTGTTCGTGCTAATGCACGTTTAGCCATGTATCGTATTCGTAAAGAATGGTATAGCGCTTATCATACAATAATGAATGATCCTAACTCGGCTAAAGCAAATGAAACTCGAAAATCACTTCAAGATGATCTGACGGCAGTCTCTGTTATGTTTAAAGAAACTCCTTATTTTATGAGTGAAGATTTTACTTTATGTGATTGCTATTTTGCTCCATTGCTGTGGCGTTTACCATTATTAGATATTACTTTACCAAAAGTAGCAGAAAAGCATTATCTAAATTATATGTCACGAGTATTTGAACGACCTGGGTTTATTGAATCGTTAACTGACGATGAAAAGAAAATTAGGGCCTTATAACATGGTGATAACTGAAATGACTCCTCGTCGCCCATATCTTTTTAGGGCTATGTACGACTGGATAGTTGATAATGAACGGACTCCTTATATCGTTGTAAATACTTCGATATACGGTGTTATTGTTCCAAATGAATATATTCAAAACAATCAAATTGTATTAAATATCGCGCCGCAATCTATTGGGCAATATATAGCGACTAATGAGAAAATTGAATTTAATGCTAGATTTGCCGGAAATCCATATCATATTGTTGTGCCTATGGCGGCCATTGAAGCCATTTATGCTAGAGAAAATAGTGTTGGATTAGGTTTCGATCCAGAGCCACAATATGAAAAACAGGAAGAAGAACCACAAAAAACGACTAATCCGTTCCGTGTGGTAAAATAGATCTTATCTGTTTGAGATCAATACTATCCTTTTATTAAATTAGCATCTTACAACTTAATATTTTTGTTGTAAGATACTAATAATTAATAACACTAATTTATTTCAAGTTTTAACTATCTAAAAAGTGGTTATGATTCATCAATTGACAGTATTTTAACAATAATACTAGAGTTGTTATCCTTTATTTCATTAATTGTTACCGTTAATACATCGAGTAACGTATAAGCTGTTTGTTGTTTTATGATAATCTCACCTGAATCAGGTTGCGCTATAATTTCATTTCGCACAGGATGAATTAAAGATAGAGGTAAAAAAGCAATGGCTCCAATTTCTAATAATTTTACTTTAGCACCACCACGATTAATATCAATTATTTCAGCAGTATAAGTTTGCCCAATTTTATTTGTTAGATATTGGCAATATAGCTTTTGATTAATATCACGTTCGGCCATCCGCTGTGCTCTACGTCGTTCATTCATATTCGTTAGAATGCTTAAATCTAGGGGATTAGCCGGTTGCTTAAGAATAAGCGATTTAAGTAAACGATGATTAACTAAATCACCATATTTTCTAATTGGTGAAGTCCACGTAGCATAAGCATTAAAACCCATTCCATAATGGGAATTAGGCTCTAAAGAAAAATCAGCCATGGAAAGATAACGTCTTAATCGATGTTCCAATAATGGGTTATTATCAATCAATTTACGTAGTGATTTGTAACCATCGAATGAAGATAATTGTTCTTTATTAAAACCATTAATTTTAAATTCATCTAATAATTTGACAACACAATCAAGATACTTGTTTTCAAAACCATTATGAGTGTTATAAATTGCAGTGCCGTATTGAGTACTGATTTTTTCTGTAAATGCTTGATTAGCAATCACCATAATTTCTTCGACAATCTTATGAGCAATACGTTTGCTTTTTTTGACAATGTTTATTAACTGATTTTCATTATTAAATATAAAATCATATTCATGATTTTCTTTAAACAATAGAGCATGCTCAGCTCGCCACTGTGTTCTAATCGTGGCTAATTGTTGGAAAAGAGTAAGTTGTTTATGAAGCGAAGGAAAATCGTTTGAAAAGGGGATATCTTTTTCAATAAAATCAGACACTTCATCATAACTTAATTTTGCTTTGGAGCGAATCCAAGCTAAACAGAACTCTGTCGCTGAATGGATAATTTCACCTTGAGGTGAAATAGTGATTTTTGCGACAACAGATGCTCTTTTTTCATTAGCTTTTAATGAACAGAGATCATTAGCTAATGCTTGTGGAAGCATAGACACAGTATAATTAGGTAAATAGGTAGTAAAACAACGTTGCATTGCTTGTTGATTTATTTCACTATCACTAGAAAAGTAGGTACTAGGGTCGGCAATAGCAACTGAAACACAAAATTGATTATTTTCATTAGTCGTAATCGTGATAGCATCATCCATATCTAACGTTTCTTTACTATCAATGGTAAAAAAATCAACTTCAGTTAAATCTTGTCTCAATAGTGATTCAGCTTCATTTAATGAAAATGCATCATCAATAGGTGCGCTAGCTTCTAGGTTATGACGCGCTAGAGTCTTTAACCAAAGTAGATTTGGTGATGATTCTTCAGCAATAAACTGTAAGGCTTCTGCAACAAATAAATGTTTATCGTTATCTAAAGCATGAGTAATTAATTTAGCTTTAACCCAGTCGCCTGCTTTGAGTTGTTGAGTAAACTCAGGGTTAAACTTACATTTGATAAAAATATTATCTACATTTTCAGGTATAATGACCATTGCTTTATTTTTAAAATCAATCTTACCTAAAAACTCAGATAATGAGGACTCAACAAGTGTTTCTGGTTCAAAAGATTCCTTTTCATTTTTAGTGATAATTTGACCTGATACCTTATCGCCATCAATGACGTTTTTCATTTGAGTCGCGGGAATAAAATAACTCTTCTTGTTTTCTGTTTCTAGAAAACCATAGCCCTTTGCATGAGCGCGAACAGTACCTTCTACTCTTGGAGTTTGTTGATGGAGTTGTTGTTTTAGTTGTGCCAATAGTGAATTATTCTGTAACATAATTTAAACAGTTATCATTGAAGTACAGAAATTTTATCATATCTTCATAAATATGTCTGAATTTGTCGACCTAGATTCCAATTACTGATTGTTTTATTCACTTATTTCATTTGTAAGTATATTAAAATACGAAAAAGCTAATTTCTTTTTAACGATATATAATGTAATCATCTCTTATTAAGGTATTTAATTTTTCATGAAACTAAATTATAAAATTCAAGGTAGTGGGCAGCCAGTTATTTTATTACATGGTTTATTTGGTAGTATGGATAATTTGGGCGTTATCGGTCGGGCGTTAATGGACGATTTTCAGGTTATCCAAGTTGATTTACGTAACCACGGGTTTTCACCTTGGTCGGATGATATGAATTACACTTTAATGGCGCAAGATATTCAATCGTTAATTACTTTATTATCACTGCAAAATGTCATTATTATTGGTCATTCAATGGGTGGAAAGGTTGCAATGCATTTAACAGAATTATTACCAGATAGGATAAAAGTACTGATTGTACTTGATATTGCTCCTGTAAGTTATACTTCTGATTCTCATCGCCAAGTTTTTCGAGCAATTAATGCTTGTACTAGCTATGTAGATGGTAATCAACAGCCGAATGATCGTAAAAGTGTTCAGGCAATAATGAGTCATTATTTAAATTTTTCAACAATTCAATTTTTATTAAAATCTTATAAATCAGAACATTGGTTATTTAATTTTCAAGCTATAGAACAACATTATGGCGACATTTGTAGTTGGCAACAGATAACACCTTACTACCATTCAACGCTATTTATCAGAGGCGGCAATTCGGATTATATTCAACCAGATTATTATACTGATATTCTTAACCAATTCCCTTATTCCGTTATCGAAACAATTGAAGGGGCGGGGCACAATGTTCATAATGAAAAACCTGAACAAGTCATAAGTCTGATTAAGCAATGGATCATGTAAAAATAAAGAAAAGTAGTGATCCATAATTAATCGAATAATCTGCTTTAATAATCCAATTTGACCAATCCGATTTTTAATTAATTTATTATGACAATAAGCTATTTTAATGTATAATTGTTGCGTTTTATTTGAAGATCATCATTTCATGTTTCGTACGGCTAATGAGAGCTTTATTTATGATTTCTTGTAATGCTATATCTCATCCTATTCATGTTTGCTGCCTCAGGATTTTTTTGATAGTGCTGTCATTAGTCGTAACAATGATGATCCTTATGTTTATTTATATGATGGAGAATTACATTGTTTAAACCAGTTAGTCAAAAATTCCAATATGGTCGTCATACAGTTACGTTAGAAACCGGTATTATGGCACGTCAGGCAACAGCAGCTGTTATGGTCAATATGGATGATACAGCAGTATTTGTAACAGTGGTTGCTGATAAAAAAGTTAAAGAAGGGCAAGACTTTTTTCCATTGACTGTCAACTATCAAGAGCGTACTTATGCTGCTGGTCGTATTCCTGGTGGCTTTTTTAAGCGTGAAGGACGTCCTAGCGAAGGTGAAACCTTAATTGCACGTTTGATCGATCGTCCATTACGTCCTTTATTCCCTGAAGGATTTGTGAATGAAATCCAAATTATAGCGACTGTTGTGTCAGTAAACCCACAAGTAAGCCCTGATTTAGTTGCTATGATCGGTGCATCAGCAGCATTATGCTTATCAGGTGTACCTTTTCATGGTCCAATTGGTGCAGCGAGAGTAGGTTTTATTGATGATGAATTTGTATTAAATCCGTTAGTTAATGAATTACCAAAAAGCCGTTTAGATTTAGTTGTAGCGGGTACAGATAGTGCAGTGTTAATGGTTGAATCTGAAGCTGATTTATTAACAGAAGAACAAATGCTTGCAGCAGTAGTATTTGGTCATGAACAACAACAAGTTGTTATAAATAATATTAATGAGTTTGTTGCAAAAGCAGATGTCGAAAAATGGGATTGGGTTGCACCAGCAAAAAATGAAGCCCTTTACAATGCAGTAGCTGAATTGGCTAAAGAGCGAATTGGTGAAGCTTATCGCATTACTCAAAAACAAGATCGTTATGCACAAATTGACCAAATTAAAGAAGATGTTCTAGCTGCATTAAAAGCTGAAAATGAAGAATTAAATGAAGTCGAAATATTAAATATAATTACAGATATTGAAAGTCAAACCGTACGTCAACGTGTATTAGCCGGTGAACTGCGTATTGATGGACGAGAAAAAGATATGATTCGAGCATTAGATGTTCGAACTAATGTATTACCAAGAACACATGGTAGTGCACTATTTACTCGTGGAGAAACTCAAGCATTAGTTACAGCCACTTTAGGTACTGAACGTGATGCACAAATTATAGATGAACTAACAGGTGAAGTGACTGATCGGTTCTTATTCCATTATAATTTCCCTCCTTATTCAGTAGGTGAAACGGGTATGGTAGGTTCGCCTAAACGCCGTGAAATCGGTCATGGTCGTTTAGCAAAACGTGGCGTAGCGGCTGTTATGCCTAAACCAAGTGAATTCCCTTATACTGTACGCGTGGTATCAGAAATCACTGAATCTAATGGTTCTTCTTCAATGGCTTCCGTATGTGGTGCCTCTCTAGCTTTAATGGATGCGGGTGTACCAATTAAAGCATCTGTTGCAGGTATTGCAATGGGGCTAGTAAAAGAAGGTGATAATTTTGTAGTATTATCTGATATTTTAGGCGATGAAGATCATTTAGGCGATATGGATTTTAAAGTTGCAGGTACGAGTGAAGGTGTAAGTGCATTGCAAATGGATATTAAAATCGAAGGTATTACTAAAGAAATCATGCAAATTGCCTTAAATCAGGCCAAAGGTGCACGTTTACACATTTTAAATGTGATGGAACAAGCAATAAATCGTCCTCGTGAGGAAATTTCAGAGTTTGCTCCACGCATTTATACCATGAAAATCAATCCAGAAAAAATACGTGATGTTATTGGTAAAGGCGGTGCAACAATTCGTGCGCTGACTGAAGAGACCGGAACCACGGTTGAAATTGATGATGATGGTACAGTTAAAATTGCTGCTTCAGATGGCAATAAAGCTAAGGCAGCAATGCAACGCATCAATGAATTAACTGCGGAAGTTGAAGTCGGACAAATTTATAATGGTAAAGTTGTTCGTATCGTAGACTTTGGTGCTTTTGTATCGATCATCGGTGGGAAAGAAGGCTTAGTTCATGTTTCACAAATTGCCGATCATCGCGTTGAAAAAGTAACTGATGTTCTATCTGTAGGGCAAGAAGTGCCAGTCAAAGTACTTGAAATTGATCGTCAAGGGCGTATACGTTTGAGTATTAAAGATGCTATCACTAATGATAGTGAGCAATCTGAGTAAAAACGCTAACTTTAAGCAGAAATATTAATACTGACCATCTTACGATGGTTGGTTTAATTAGAAATGGATACGGGTATTTTATGAATTTATATTACTGGAAATCATTTTGGTTTTTATTTTTTACCATTATTTTTTCTGGTGGTATAACCGGTTGCCAGATGTTTCAAAATGATTCAGAACCACTTTTGGCAATACCGAGGCAAGTCTCATATGACAATGAAGCAAAAATTGCAAAATTAAGTCAGCAGTTATATATTAAAGATCTTGATAATGAAACAAAAATACAGTTACTTTATCAACGAGCGATACTATATGATGCAATAGGTTTAAGAGCCTTTGCACTGAGTGATTTTACGCATATTCTGAATATTGATAGTACTATACCTGATATTTATAATTATCTTGGTATTTATTCCGCAACAAATGGTGATTACGATGCATCGTTTATGGCATTTAACACTGCGGAAGAAATTGATCCAGAATTTCAATATACTTATATCAATCGAGCGCTTGCTTTATACCAATATCAACGATATGAACCTGCGTTACATGATATATTAACCTTTTATAAATTTGATACAAATGATCCTATGAGGCTGTTATGGGTTTATCTTATAGCTGAAAAATTGGATCAAGATAAAGCAAAATCTCTATTAGTTGACGGTTATAATCGACTCACTGATAAAACTGTATGGGGAAGCGATATCGTAGCTTTCTATCTTGGAAAAATTAGTGAAAAACAATTAATGAGCAATTTACAACAAGGTGTTGAAACAAATTATGTTTTAGCTCAACGCCTATGTGAAACGTATTTTTACTTAGGGAAATATTTCCAAAGTAAAGGTAATAATAAACGTGCCGAAGTGATGTTTAAGTATGCATTAGCGAATAATGTCTATAATTATTTGGAACACAAACAGGCACTCTTTGAATTAACACAACTTACTGATAAAAAGTAAGTTGTATTAGGTCATGCCAGTAAAAATGTGAATATTAGTTATAGCAGCGTTCTTTATTTAACCATCTGATGGAATTAGTATAAATTGTATAATTAGTCTTTTAAAGGTTTAACAATATAGCTCAAGGCACATTGAGTGATTTATTGAGAATTAACTAAATTTAGATAATCCAATTTAGTAACTTTAAAATTGGTATTTTTATTCTAAGACAATTTATCAAAGATATCAGATGTTTTGTTATTTTTTGGGTGAGTTGTACTATTCATTACGTAAGCTGGCATTATTAGTAGTTAACAACTGTATTTATGCAGTTTAAAAGCGAGTTTACATGACAAAAGAAATTTCTTTTATTGACCTTGGTTTAACCGAGGAAATCCTAAACGCATTAAATGATCTTGGTTTTACAAAACCATCTCCAATTCAATCAGAATGTATCCCACTTTTATTAAGTGGTGAAGATGTGCTAGGTATGGCACAAACAGGTAGTGGCAAAACAGCCGCATTTTCTATCCCTTTTTTAATGAAGGTCGATCCCACGTTAAAAGCGCCGCAAGTATTGGTACTTGCTCCGACACGAGAATTAGCGATCCAAGTAGCCGAAGCATGTACGGATTATGCAAAATACATGAAAGGCGTTAAAGTAGTGGCGCTATATGGCGGGCAACGTTATGATGTACAACTTCGTGCATTAAAACAGGGTCCACAAATTGTAGTGGGAACACCAGGACGTTTACTTGATCACTTAAACAGAAAGACATTAGATCTCTCTAATTTACAAGGTTTAGTTTTAGATGAAGCTGACGAAATGTTGCGTATGGGCTTTATTGATGATGTTGAAAGTATAATGGCAGCGATCCCAGACGATCATCAAACCGCATTGTTTTCTGCAACTATGCCAGCGCCAATTCGTCGTATTACAAAACGATTTATGCACCACCCACAAGAAGTACAGATAAAATCGACTAACCAAACAGCACCAGATATTGATCAAAGCTATTGGCTTGTTAGAGGTGTTCGTAAAAATGAAGCATTAATTCGTTTTTTAGAAGCAGAAGATTTTGATGCAGCAATTATATTTGTACGTACTAAATCAGCTACTCTTGAAGTCGCCGATGTACTTGAACAACATGGCTATAATAGTGCTGCATTGAATGGAGATATGACCCAACAATTACGTGAACAGACATTAGATCGCTTACGCAACGGTCGATTAGATATTCTAATTGCCACAGATGTTGCTGCACGTGGTCTTGACGTTGAGCGAATTAGTCTAGTAATTAACTATGACATTACATTAGACTCTGAATCTTATGTACATCGTATTGGTCGTACCGGACGTGCGGGTCGTGCTGGTAGAGCAGTCTTATTTGTTGATAGTCGTGAACGTCGCTTATTACGTAATATTGAACAGACTATCAAGAAATCGATTCCGGAAGTTCAGTTACCGAATAAAGAACTTTTAGAACAACGTCGTCTTGCTAAATTCTCACAACGTGTGGCACAAGAAATTGAAGCAGCAGATTTAGATAATTACCGAGAAATATTGCCAAAACTATTGCAAAGTGATCAAACTGATATGGAAACTTTAGCTGCGGCATTATTAAAACTAGCTCAAGGAGAGCGTCCATTAATTTTACCACCGGATCCAGAATTTAAACCATCACGAACAGAACGAGATCGTTATGAACGTGGTGAGCGTCGATTAAAAGGTGATAAACGTGAAACACCTAAGCGTCGTGAACGCCGTGATGTTGGTGAGATGGATCTTTATCGTATTGAAGTAGGTAAAGAAAATGGCGTTGATGTTCGTAATATTGTTGGGGCAATAGCGAATGAAGGTAATATCAGCAGCCGTTATATTGGCAACATTAAACTTTATGAAAAATACTCAACGGTTGAATTGCCAAAAGATATGCCAAATGATTTACTACGCCATTTTGAAACGGTTCGTGTAATGAACATCCCAATGAATATGCGTTTAGTTGATAATTCAAGAGACAATAAAAAAGCTGGTCGTCGCTCAACAAGTCGTAAAGACGACAGTATGTTTGATGACATGCCTAAACGTCGCACTAAATCTAACGCTAAAAATAGCGAAAAAGATAATTTCTCTAGACGGAAATCATCACGTAAATCTTCTTAAGCACTGATTTAAAACAGATTAATAAAAAACCCGGATTAAGATCATTCGGGTTTTTTTATTCAAAATTATAAGTACTTATTGACTTAAAGTAAGCGTTTAATGAGTCGATCTACACGAATTCGGCTTAAACGATTAATTAATTTTTGTACTTGTTTTGGATAGAATTGACTAGCTTGAATTTGTTGGTAATGATTAATCAATAATGTTTTAACCCGAATCTCTTTTAGTTCTTGTTTGAATTTATTAGTTAATTGTTGTTTAGGATCATGTATCAATAATCCATTTTCTAAATCCAATCGCCAAGCTCTAGGATTAATATTATTACCAGTAATTAGTACCCATTCATTATCGACCCACACCCCTTTTAGATGATAGCTATTATCGTCATCTTTCCATAATCGAATAATTAATTGTTCTTTATCAACATAAGATTGTAAACGTTCAATAAACTTACGTAGATTAACCTCATATAAATAAGGTAGGCCGCCAATCATATTGAATTTCTGATCGGGTGGAATGTAAAAATCATTAGCGGTTTTATCACCGACAATGATTTCGACCTGTTTTCCTTTACGAAGTTGACGGATAATATCTTTAACAATAATTGGTGGTAGATTGAAATATGGCGTACAAAAAATAATCTTTTCTTTTGCACTACAAATCATATGATGAATGACTTGATTTAACTGATTTCCTTTACCTAGACCAGCAATGGGTGTAATACTAAGCGATTTGTTAGTGTCTTCACCTACAAATTGATAATTAGCATGTGTCAGATGATGACGTAATGATTTAATAGCAGACTTCAACTGCTTACGTGTTTTATGAGTATTAAGATCTAAACGTTGTACGGCATCAAAAGATAAGAAATTATGATTAATATAATCAATCATACTGTTTGCCAATACATGATTGTTTATTACATGGTAACGATCGTAACGGTATTTGTCGAGTTTGTGTAAATAAACATTATTAATACTTGCACCTGTATAAAAGACAGTCTCATCAATTATACTACCTTTCAAATGTAGCACGCCTAACATTTCTCGGCGATTAATCGGTACGCCATAAACTGCTATATCCACATTAGGATGTTGTTGTTTCATTTCATAATAATATTTGGCATTGGTATTAGTTTTAGGTTCTCCAATTCTACCGCGCTGTGCACGATGCCAATCAACAAAAATTTTAACATCTAAATGTGGATTCTTTTCTTTAGCAGCATAAATTGCCGCTAAAATTTCCTGACCGGCTTCATCTCGTTCTAAATACAGCGCAACAATATAGATGCGTGATTGAGCATTTGCAATGGCATCAAGTAAAGCTAATCGATATTCACTTGAAGAAAGCAATATTTGGTAATCTTCCGGTTGCTGTTTGATTTTATTCAATCGATTAAGATAATTACGATGATTATATTTTATAAATGGTATCTGCATAAAATTATTTATTATTTTTCGAAAATATTTTACATAGCATAGCATATTTTATTTAATTGGTATATTAAGGCTATTTATCTAACTTTTTTAAATTGAAGGCATTAAGATAAGGACTCATTAACAGATTGGTCTCAATTGATGATAAATAAAAATTTCATATCCATTCATTTAAATAATCACAATTTAATATCTCATTGGTCTCACCATAACGATATAATTGACCTGCATCTAAAATTGCGACGTGATTTGCTAACATCTTGACCTCATTAATATTATGAGTGACATAAAGAATAGGAATATTCAACTCAATAACTAAATCCTGAATATAATTAATCAACTCTTTTTTTCGTGGCATATCAAGGGCTGATAATGGTTCATCCATTAATAATAATCGTGGATTAGTTAATATTGCTCGTCCAATTGCAACGCGTTGCTTTTCACCACCTGATAACATTGCCGGATAACGATCCAACAAATCACTAATATTTAAGACGTGAATAATTTCTTCAAAGCGATTTTTCATTGATGAATGCATTGCAAATTTCAAATTTTTTAACACTTTGAAATGTGGGAAAAGTAATGCATCTTGAAATACAGTGGCTATTTTACGATGCTGAGCTTTAACAAATTGTTTTTTTCCAATATCAACTAATACGATATCATTAAGTATGATTGAACCGGTATCAGGTTTAACTAACCCATTAATTAGATTAAGTAAAGTTGATTTTCCTGAGCCAGACACGCCCAAAATTGCTGTAATTCCCTTGCAATCAATGGATTGGTTAAAAGATAATGTAAATCGAGATAACTTTTTCTCAATATTTATTTTTAGCATTATTATCCTACTAGTTTTCTTTTGTGCCAACGATTGAGCCATTCTGAAGAGAATAGGGCGATGAGTGCTAAAGAAATAGAAATAATACATAAACGCATAGCAGCTTGTTCACCGTTAGGTACTTGCAAAACGTTATACATTGCAAGTGGTATAGTTCGAGTTTCACCCGGTATGTTTGAAACAAATGTTATCGTTGCTCCGAATTCACCAAGACATCTTGCAAAACCAAGCATCATACCCATTAAAATTCCTGGTATCGCAAGTGGTAAAGTAATTGTAAAAAAAACGCGGATCTGATTAGTACCTAGTGTATAAGCAACATTTTCCAAACGTATATCAATAGATTCTATTGCTAATCGAATAGATCGTACAATTAAAGGAAAGGCCACAACAGCGGAAGCAAAAGCTGCACCTTTCCAATTGAAACTCATTGATATTTCTAAATTCTGATATAGCCATTTACCAATAAGACCTTGTTTACCCATTGTTATTAATAATAAATAACCAAGCGCTACTGGTGGTAATACTAAAGGTAAATGAATAATACTATCGAAAAGTGATTTTCCAACAAAATGACAACGTGCTAACACCCAAGCGACAAGGATAGCTAAAGGTAAGCTAAATATAATGGCAGCACTTGCTATTTTGAAACTTAATAACAACGTTTGCCATTCATAATCAGTTAAAATCATAAAGTCATGAAACCATATTTTTCAAATATTAGTTTAGCTTGTGACGTTTGTAAAAATTGAAAGAAGTCATTCGCTTCAGAATTTAATAAACTAATTGGATATTCAATAACCTTAAACGATTCAGGAGGGAATGTCCCAATAATTTGAACTTTTTGGCTAATTTTGGCGTCAGTACTATAAACAATACCCAATATAGCTTCCTGACGTTCAACTAACATTAGCGCATCACGTACATTACTGGCGCGTGCAAAATGTGGAGCAAGTTGTTCATAAACGCCTAAATTTGTTAATGATTCCTTTGCATATATTCCTGCTGGTACATGATCGGGATCACCGATTGCTATTTTATCATCTTTAGGTAGTAGGGTTGACCAATCGGTTTGTTGATTAATTATTACGTTTTTATTGTGTTGATTACTAGGCGCAATAAGAACTAATGAATTTTTCAATAACGTTTGTTTATTTTCAGTTATCTGATGATCTATTAGGTAATCCATCCATTTTTGATCAGCAGAAATAAAAATATCAGCGGGTGCGCCTTGCTCAATTTGACGTGCTAATACAGAGGAAGATGCAAAAGAAAATACTATTTCATGATCGGGATGCTGTGCTTGATAAGATTGCCCAATCTCTTGCATCGCATCAGTCAAAGATGCAGCAGCAAAGACTGTAAATTTTTGAGTGGCTAGGGTCGTCATACTTGTTAAAAGCACGGTAATAGCAAAAATAAAACTTATGATTTTTTTCATTTTATTTCCATTAGGTAATATTTTGAAATTTTAATAATTTATTTATATTCAAAAATTTCCTTGTATAAAATTATGTCAAATTTAACAGACTCTTTTATGTTTGGTTTAATGCAACATGTGATAAGTTAATTTCCTTATCATTTTAAGTAAAAAGACAGCGTATACGCTGTCTTTATATGGGGAACTATTGGCCTAAACGATAATTAGGTGGTTCTTTAGTAATTGAAACATCATGAACATGACTTTCTTTAATACCGGCACCTGTTATTCGAGTAAATTGGGATTTAGTACGTAATGCTTCAATGTCAGCACAGCCAGTTAACCCCATACAGGAACGAAGTCCGCCCATTTGTTGATGAATAATTTCTTTAAGCTGACCTTTATAAGCAATTCGTCCTTCAATTCCTTCGGGCACTAATTTATCTGCCGCATTATCACTTTGGAAGTAACGGTCGGATGAACCTTTAGCCATTGCACCTAATGAACCCATACCACGATAAGCTTTATAAGCGCGCCCTTGATACAATTCAATTTCACCGGGTGCCTCTTCTGTACCGGCAAACATAGAACCAACCATTACGCAGCTTGCACCAGCAGCAATGGCTTTTGCTATATCACCTGAGTAACGAATACCGCCATCTGCGATAACTGGAATATTATAAGGTTTAGCAGCTTCAACTGCGTCCATAATAGCCGTAATTTGTGGTACACCAACCCCTGTTACAATACGAGTAGTACAAATTGAGCCTGGTCCAATACCCACTTTAACCGCACTGACCCCTGCTTTAATCAAGGCTAAAGCACCTTCATAGGTTGCAATGTTACCGCCAATGATAGGTAAATCCGGATACGCTTCTCGAGCAGCTTTAATGCGTTGTAAAACGCCTTCAGAATGACCATGTGATGAATCAATAAGTAATACATCAACGCCAGCTTCAACGAGAGCTGCAATACGTTCTTCATTACCAGGTGCGGCACCTACCGCTGCGCCAACACGTAAGCGACCTTTTTCATCTTTACAAGCATTAGGCTTAGCTTCTGCTTTTTGGAAATCACGTACTGTAATCATACCTTTTAAATGAAATTCTTTATCAACGACTAGTGCCTTCTCAACTCGTCGTTCATGCATACGTTGTAAAACTAATTCACGAGGTTCATTTTCCATTACCGTAACAAGTCGTTCTTTAGGCGTCATGACAGCGGTAACAGGTTGCGTTAAATCGGTAGCGAAACGGACATCTCGGGCGGTGATGATCCCAACTAAATCATTATGTTGTGTTACCACAGGGAAACCAGCAAAACCATAGTCTTTCGCTAGTTTTATGACATCATTGATTGTGGCTGTAGGTAATACCGTGATAGGATCTTGCACAATACCACTTTCATGCTTTTTGACACGTTTTACATGTTCTACTTGTAATTCTATTGGCATGTTTTTATGAATAAAACCAATACCCCCTTCTTGTGCTAAAGCAATAGCTAATGAAGCTTCAGTAACAGTATCCATTGCTGCTGATATCATAGGTAGATTTAAACGAATAGTTGGCGTTAGTTGTGTACTGATATCAGCCGTATTAGGTAGAACAGTGGAATGGGCGGGAACTAATAGGACATCATCAAAGGTAAGGGACTCTTTTATTATGCGAGACATAGCAATATTCACCATAAGTAGAAAGTAATGTTTATAAATATTGCCTGAGAATTTTACATATTTTTTGGTGGGAAAGCTAGCGATTATTTGCAAATAAAATAATTCTTTGGAATTATGAGTAATATCAAATGATCTTAAGAATAGTAAAATAAATTAAGGCGTACTTAATCGCCTTAATTATTTATCTTTTTTATGGTGTTATTTTCTAATAAGTATGTACAATCAAATAATGCTTGATGAATTAAGCGATGGGTTATCATGATTAAAGTTTTATCTGCATAGTTCTCTTTAATTATTGATAAAATCTGCTGTTCGGTTTGGTTGTCTAAGCTTTCAGTCGGTTCATCTAGCAGAATTAAAGGCGCATTATGTAACAGTGCTCTGGCGATACCAATACGACGTCTTTCACCACCTGATAACGTTCGACCACTTTCACCTAACCATAAATTTAAACCCTGTTCGGTAGATAACAATTTATCTAACTCTACTTTTTTTAACACAGAAATCAATTGAGCATCATTCGCATATTGGTTACCAATTAATAGGTTATTACGTAAAGTATCATTAAATATATGAATAACTTGGGGTACAACTGACATCATGTTTCGTAAAGCGGGTTCACTAAATTGGCTAATATCAATCTGGTTAAGCATTATTGTACCATTGGTAGGTTGCCAAGTACGGGTGATCAAATTTAATAACGTTGATTTACCACATCCTGTTTGCCCAATTAAAGCTACATGTTCGCCATTTTTGATTTGAAAATTGATATCTTTAAGTATTATGAGTGGCTGATTTGGATAGCTGAAGTTAATACTTTTAAAGGTAATTTCACACTGTTGATCATTATCAGTATTGCTTAATTCTCCAAAATTAATAACTGGACTTAGGCTAAGTAAATTATTCATTCTCTTAGCTGAACTCAAAACCTGCCCTAAAAATAGGAACGCACTCGGTATAGGACTTAAAATCTCTGTTGATGATAAACCAATGAAAATCAAAAGTGCAATAATAGGTTGGTCGTAGTTACTAATACCATCAGCAACCAACCAAATAATGATTTGAGTCATTACACCAACAATCATCACAATGATTGCATTTGACAAACTTAATAATGTTGATTGTTTAGTTTGAAGCTTTAACCAATGTGATTCGATATCAGTTAATGATTGTCGGAATGAGTGTTTAGCATTGAAAAGCGTTAATTCAGCTTGCCCTTGCATATAACTAACTAACTTTTGACGATATAGGCTTTTTTGTTCAGCAATTTGCTCACCTAATGTTCTACCCGCATAATAGAAAATAATTGGCAGTGTTAGAATTGTTACCAATAGGAATAGGGTAATCACGAGAGCAATATTGTGATCAAAGTAACTAACGGCAAAATAGATAAAAAATGTAATACATAAACTGCCAATAATAGGGGCAAATAGGCGAAGATAGAGATGATCTAAATTATCGATGTCAGCTATAAAAGTATTAAGTAATTCTGCTTTTTCAAAGCGTTGAATTTGAACAGCATTTAAAGGCAATAAGTGTTTAAATGCCCTAGTTCTCAAAAATGCAAGTATTCTAAAAGTTGTATCGTGATTAACTAAACGATCGAAGTAACGAGCAACTGTTCTTAAAATAGCAGCTCCTCTGACACCGGCTGCCGGTAACATATAATTAAAGGTATATAACCCTGCAAAACCAACAAAAGCAGTCGCTGATAAGAACCATCCCGATAATGATAATAAAAAAATGCTCGCAGCCAAGGCAGTGATCACCATAAGCATGCCGAGCAGAATACGCAAAAAATAATACTGATAGAGTTTAATATAAGGAAAAAGAATCTTTAACATAGTTTGAAATCTTATTCAGTAATGTTATGTAATTGGTGATTATGCAAACGCCATTTCAAAGATAATTGCATCTGTTGATTGACATGATGTGTCACCATAATGATATTACTGTGTTGATAACTATTAGCTAATATAGTTTCAATATCTTGTGCTGTTTGATTATCAAGGCTAGCAGTCGGTTCATCTAATAACATTAATTGACAAGGTTTTAATAATGCTCTTGCAATAGCGATACGTTGAGCCTGACCAACAGATATCTTCACCGCATCTTCACCAATTTCAGTATCAAGTCCTTTAGGCAATTGTGCAATTAATTTACTAAGTTGTGCTTGCGCAACCACCTGTTCTATTTGTTGTGAACTTGCATGAGGATTGGCTAGTAAGATATTTTCTCGGATAGTGCTATTAATTAAATATGGGTTTTGCCCTAACCAACTTAATTGCTTGCGCCAAGAATCAATATTTATTTGTTTTAATTCAATATCATTGATGGTTAAGGAACCTTGATAGGATAAAAAACCAAGTAACACATTTAATAGTGAACTTTTACCCTCACCACTAACCCCAATTAAGGCTAAACGAAATGGCGCTTTTAAAGTGAAATTTAATGGCCCAACAATAGGTTGATTATCAGGTGATAGAATAATCAAGTCTTTACCAATAATGGATGTTATTGTTTGCTCAAAATTAATAAATTGATTTTCTTGATCATAAATTTCTGGTGATTGATCAGTTAAAAACTTTTGAATATTATCAGCCGCTGCAATGGCTTGCGCTTTAGCATGATAAAAGGTACCTAAGTCACGAAGGGGTTGAAAAAACTCCGGAGCTAAAATTAAGGCAAAAAAACCAGCAAATAGGGTAACAGTGCCATTATAAGAACCAAAATGAAATTCACCTAAATAAGAAAAGCCAAAATAAACGGCTACAATAGCAATTGAGATTGAGGCAAAAAATTCTAAAACAGCAGAAGATAAAAAGGCCATTTTAAGCACATTCATAGTTCTGATACGAAAATTTTCGGCAGCTTCACGAATTTGCTCACTTTGTTGCTTACCCTGATCAAAAACTCGAATTGTCATTAAACCTTTCAATCGGTCTAAAAAGTGTCCACTTAAATAAGATAATGCTTTGAAATTTTTTCGATTAACATCTGCTGCCCCCATACCAACTAGTATCATAAAGATTGGGATTAAGGGCGCGGTACCAAGCAGAATCAAAACAGCACTCCAGTTGAATGGTAAGATAACGAGTAGAATCATGATTGGAATAATCATTGCTAAACGCATTTGTGGTAAATATCGAGCATAGAAATCATGAAGATCTTCTATCTGCTCAATCATTAAGGTAGTTAACCCGCCGCTCGTATGCTGAGTAATTGCTGTTGGTCCATTTATTTCTATTTTATTTATTAACTGTTGCCGTACAGTTTGCCGTATTTTTAATCCTAGTGAGAAATTAATTTTTTCCCGAATAAAGGTTAGAAAACTACGTAAAATAAAAATAAGCAATAAAACGATAAAATAAGGCAATATAGTCGTGAATTTACCGCCTAATATTATTAACTCTTGTAAAATTAATGCCAATAAAGCAGCTTGAATAGCAATACAACCAGCCGAAATAAATCCTAGTAAAATAGAATAAAATAAAGGTTTTCTATGTTGTTTAGTTTGCTGTTTAAGCCACTTAAATAAATACTTTTGACGTGTTTTATCTAGTGCTGACATAAATCTAACTATTTTAAACTATCAAGATATTGTTCTGCATCTAACGCTGCCATACAACCGGTACCAGCGGAAGTGATAGCTTGACGATAATTATGATCCATGACATCGCCTGCAGCAAAAATTCCTTCAATGCTTGTTTGGGTTGCATTGCCTTTTAAACCAGATTTCACTTTAATATAACCATTATCTAATGCTAGTTGATCCCCAAAGATTGCTGTATTGGGTTTATGTCCGATAGCAATAAATATGCCTAAAACATTGAGTTGTTCTGTTATAGTTTGATCTAACGTGCTTCGAATACGGACACCGTTAACGCCCATCACATCACCAAGTATTTCGTCAACAACTTGATGAGTATGTAAAATAATCTTACCTTCAGCGACTTTTTCATTTAGACGATTAATCAGTATCTTTTCTGCTCGAAATTCATCACGGCGATGAATTAGATGAACTTCACTGGCAATATTGGCTAAATAAAGTGCTTCTTCCACTGCAGTATTTCCACCACCGACGACCGCTACAGCCTGATTACGATAAAAGAAACCATCGCAAGTTGCGCAAGCTGAGACCCCTTTACCTTTGAACATCTCTTCAGATGGTAAGCCTAAATATTGGGCACTAGCGCCTGTAGCAATAATTAAAGCATCACAACTATATTCTGTTTCATCACTATATAATTTAAAAGGACGCCCTGAAAAATCAACACGTTCAATTTGATCTAAAATAATTTCTGTATCGAAACGTTCGGCATGTTCACGCATCTGTAACATCAATTCTGGACCCGTTAAATTAATCGCTGCACTAGGCCAGTTTTCGATTTCGGTCGTGGTCGTTAATTGGCCACCTTCTTGAATCCCCGTAATTAAGACTGGCTTTAAATTAGCACGAGCAGCATAAATTGCGGCAGTATAACCCGCTGGACCAGAACCAAGGATGAGTAAACGACAATGTTTGGTGTTCATCATAGACTCCAAATTTATTATTTTAATAAAGAATTTAGCTGCTAAGTCTACCATTAACTATTAATTAAGGGTAAAAAATTTGAATGTATTTAAATCAAGTTTAATTATTGTTTTAATAGGCTTAGCTATAGTTTTATTTGAATGTCTTTATATCATGGCTAATTGGAAAGATAATATCCATTTAATCATGAAATTAGATATATAAATCCTTTGAAAGAATCAAACTTAGATTAATAGTGCGTTATATACATATAATGATAGTAAATTAAATTCGTTTATGTTCTTAAATCCTAAATAGACTTTTGGTCATAATCAATAATATTAAGTTAAAAATCATATATTTTTTTGATTTGTATTTCTAATAAGTAGTATTTGATTAAGTATTTAATTTTTAATTATTTTTTAAATAGAAAGTGAGTAAAGAAAACAGCTTAAATTCTGAAAAATTTTAGTGATATATGTTTATTTATTACTATAAATCAATTAATTTTATGTATATTTCGTCTTTATATTATGATTTTTTTGTAAAAAAAATGATAATCTCTTTTTTTATCTTGAAAAACGAATAATTAACCTCATAATAACCTCGAACCATTAATCGGTTTGTGTTTGTTTCTATCTAGGAGATTTAGACTTATGAAAGAAAATTTCACTAAGGAAAAACTCGAGTCTGTATTGCGCAAGATCAATTGGGCACAACAGATTTTAGATTCTGCACGTGATAGTTCAGATGATTTGCAAATGATTGATATTTTATCTGGAGTATCTTTTATCATGGATTCGGCATCTGATGATGCTGAAAACCTATATCGCTCATTGCGTTAATTTTGTGAACGATTTTTTCATTTATCCTTCATCCTTATTAGCCCGCTTTTTGCGGGCTTTTTTTATAGAAATGTGGCGATTTCGTCCAAAGACCAACGGATTTGTTCGGATTGTTGGTTTTTACGATATCCGAAAGCTAAGCACAGTGTTATTCCAAAATCGTTGCGATTAAATTGTGGTAAAACTTGTTCCAATATTTCGATCACTTTATCATGTTCAAAGCCACCTATCGCGCAAGAATCAATACCAAGATAAGCTGCAGCCGTGAGCATATTGGTACTGGCAATATAACCTTGAAGCTCCGACCAGTGATTTAAATCATGGCCATCGGTTAAACTTTGGCTGTAATTTATAAAATATTGGCAAGCTGAATCAATATCCGTATTATTTGGTAAATTTCTTGCGACTGTCTTTCTTAAGTAGTCACTTTGAAGAGTGAATTGCCCTGCTTTACGATAAAGAACGATAACCAGATGCGAGCAGGTAGTTATTTGTTTTTGTTCAAAACAAACAGGTTTGAGTGCTGCTTTGATTTTATCATCTGATACAACAATAAAATGCCATGGTTCAAGACCAAAGGAGGAGGGGGATTTTCTTCCAGCTTCAAGGATATAGTTTACTTCTTCTTGAGGGATTTTTTTATTTTCGTCAAATACTTTACAAGCATGGCGAAAGTTAAATGCTTGGGTTAATTTATCCATATCGTCTCCGTAAGTTATTCTTTTTCTGTCCATGGGGCTACTTTAAATAGCAACAACATACCTGGTATTGCTAGAAATATACATAACCAGAAGTAATTCGTCCATCCTAAACTTTCCGACAATACACCAGAAAATGAATTTAGTAAAGTTCTTGGAACTGCAGAAATACCTGTAAATAAAGCAAATTGGGTAGCAGTAAAAAGAGGATTAGTATTTTTAGCGATTAATGTAACTAATTGGGTAGCCCCCATGCCAACACCTAATGATTCAATACCGATCACAACTTTTAACATATTTAATTCATAACTACCAACGTGTTGAAAAGGACCTTCACTCGCTAACCACACGAATCCTAAAATAGAAAACATTTGGATAAATCCCGAGATCCATAACGCTCGATTAAGGCCACATTTAGTAAATAATATACCACCTAAGAATCCACCTAAAATACTTGGCCATAGCGCAGCATTTTTAGCTATACTGCCAATTTCAAGATTATTGTATTTCATATCAATATAAAAAGGTGTGGCTAAAGCTGTGGCTAAGCTATCTCCTAATTTATAAAGCGCTATAAAAGCGAGAATCGCTATTGCATTTGATAATGTTGAACGATTGAAAAATTCCTTAAGGGCTGGCAAAAATAAGGATTTTTTATCTTGAGTAAATTGATGATTTGGTTCTTTAAGGCATAAAGTCACTATAAGCATTGGAAACATAAAAGCTGTAGTAAAAAGATAGGTTTCAAGCCAAGTATTATAATGAGAGAAAATTAACGATAATCCTCCGGGTATAAGTGAAGAAATCCGATAAGCATTGATATGTATACTATTACCATTACCCAGTTGTTCATCTGCCAAAATTTCTCTACGGTATGCATCAATAGCAATATCTTGGGTTGCAGATAAAAAGGCGGTAAGCAAACTGAATAAAATAACTTCATCCATCATAGTATGTGGATTTAATAACCCAAAAATAGGTAACGTAACAATTAAACCTAATTGAGTAATAAGCAACCATCCTTTGCGATAACCAATTGAAAATGGTGAAATTTTATCTAACCAAGGTGCCCATAGGAATTTTAATAAATAAGGAAGTTGAACTAAAGTGAAAAATCCGATGGTTTTTAAATCAACATCATTGAGTCGTAACCAAGCTGGTAATAGCTGTAAAATAAAAAAAAGCGGTAAGCCTGAACTAAAACCAGTATAAATGCAGAGTAGCATTTTTCGATTAAAAAAAGATGAGATAGTTAAATCACGCATTAAACAAAATCGCTTATGATTTGAAGTTGTTGCAATTAATAGATTTTAATAATCATAACATATTATCTAGCTTTTCTAAAATCTCTACAATTAGGGTTAACGATAATATATTGGATATTTTGGGTTAAATATCTTGAGCATTCTAAAATTAACTTACAGTTTAATTGTCTATGATAGATTACGTTTTTATTAAGCCGAGATAAGATCGTTCGGTCATGATATTGTTGTAAATAACTATCTCTGCTATTGCTTTATCTTTTTATGAGAGTGTGCTAATAATTAAACTAAATAATTTAATTACCCCTCATAAGGAGTAAGGTTTTATGAAAGATAAAGTAAAAGTCGCGGTATTTAGTAGTAAGCATTATGATCGTGAACACTTGGATTTAGCCAATAAACATTTTGGTTTTGAAATTGAATATTATGAACATAAGTTTAGTTGTAAAACAGCCGTGACAGCAAAAGGATTTGATGCAGTTTGTGTATTTGTTAATGATCAGGTTGATAAAAAAGCACTACATGAATTAGCGGCTGTGGGGGTGAAAATTCTTGCATTACGTTGTGCAGGTTTTGATAATGTTGATTTAGAAGCGGCAGAAAAATTAGGAATTACGGTTGTGCGAGTACCCGCTTATTCTCCGGAAGCGGTTGCTGAACATGCTGTTGCGTTAATGATGACTTTAAACCGTCGCACTCATAAGGCTTATCAACGGACTCGAGATGCTAATTTTGCTTTAGATGGTTTAACTGGGTTTAATATGCATAACCGTACGGCTGGCGTAATTGGTACCGGGAAAATTGGATTAGCAATAATTAGAATCCTTAAAGGGTTCGGTATGAATATCCTTGCTTATGATCCTTATCCTAATGATACGGCAGTCGAATTAGGTGCTAGCTATGTTAATTTAGATGAGCTTTATGCTAAATCTGATGTAATTACATTACATTGCCCAATGTCGCCGGAAAATTACCATCTTCTAAATGCCGATGCCTTTAGCAAAATGAAACAGGGAGTCATGATTATTAATACTAGTCGTGGTGGTTTATTGGATGCAACAGCAGCAATTGATGCCTTAAAACAGACTAAAATAGGTGCGTTAGGTATGGACGTCTATGAAAATGAACGTGAGTTATTTTTTGAAGATAAATCTAACGATGTAATTTTAGATGATGTATTCCGTCGACTGTCTTCTTGTCATAATGTAATTTTTACTGGACACCAAGCATTTTTAACACAAGAAGCACTTCTTAATATTTCTGAAACCACTCTATCAAATATTCAGGCGGTATATGAAGGTGCTGCATGTAATAATATAGTGAAAAAATAATGACTTTTTAATTATTTGATTTGAAATTCTATCTTTGAACAATAAGAAACAGTTTGGACTGTTTCTTATTTAATTCAGTAGATAAATGACTCCAACATATCTAACTTTTTGGGCGTTATAGGAAATACCCACTACGTTGTAAATAAAAAATTAACACGACATTAATAATGGATTGAAGCCCATATCAATCATAATTTGATTCAATCTTATAAGCGGTAATCCAACCAAAGAATTGATATCTTTTCCCTCTAATTTAGAAAATAGAGTAATACCTAATTCGTCGCATTTAAAACTTCCAGCACATTGCAATGGCTGTTCTTTTTTTACATAAGCAGTAATTTCAGCTAATGTTAATGAACGAAAAGTGACATCAAATTGTTCATAGGTGGTAATATTTTGCTGAGTTCGACCATGAATTACGCTAAGCCCAGTGAAAAACTTAATAGTTTTACCGCTACTATCTAATAATTGATGGATTGCTTTTTCACGAGTATAGGGTTTACCAATAATTTTCCCTTCCATAACACCGACTTGATCTGATCCAATAACAATACTATTCGGATGGTCTTTCGCAACAGATTGCGCTTTGGTTTGAGATAATCGTAACACTAAATCAATCGCTTTTTCATGAGGTAACGGAGTCTCGTCGCAAGTTGGTGCAATACAGTCAAAGGGAAGAGCAAATTTTCTTAACACTTTTTTCCGTGATTCAGAAGTGGAAGCTAGAATAATATTTGTCATATCTGTTAATAAAGTTATGTTCAGCTATAGTTAACACTAATTGTTAGTGTTAACCGAAATGAGAATGAATAAATGAATGCCCATTCTCTCCTATAAATCTAATTAAAAAGTTATCTATAGTTATTCTTCTGGATAGCCATTGGGGTTTTTGGTTTGCCAATTCCAACTGTCTTTTGCCATATCATTAAGATTATATTTAGTCCGCCAATTTAATTCTTTTTCGGCTTTTGAAGCATCAGCCCAGAATGCAGCAATATCACCGGCTCGACGTCCAACAATTTGATAAGCCAGTTTTTTACCACAAGCATTTTCATAAGCCCCTAAAACATCAAACACACTGCTACCGATACCGGCACCAAGGTTATAAATATGTACGCCTGATTCATTCATTGTTTTTAATGCAGCGACATGACCAATAGCTAAATCTTCAACATGTATATAATCTCTAACGCCAGTACCATCTTTTGTAGGGTAATCATTGCCATAGATTGATAATTTTTCCCTTTTGCCAATCGCTACTTGTGCAATGTACGGCATTAAATTATTAGGAATCCCTTGTGGATCCTCACCAATTAATCCTGAAGCATGAGCACCTACCGGATTAAAATAACGTAATAATGAGATGCTCCATTTAGATGATGTTTTAGCAAGATCTTGGTAGATTCTTTCAACCATGTATTTGCTCCAGCCATACGGGTTGGTGATACTACCCGTTTCAAAAGATTCAACATAAGGAACCGGATTTTTATCGCCGTAAACTGTTGCTGAAGAACTAAAAATTAGATTATATACTTGATGTTCTTGCATAACTTGAGCTAATACAATTGAACCGTGAACATTATTTTCATAATAGGTTAAAGGTTTTGTGACAGATTCTCCCACAGCTTTAAGACCTGCAAAATGGATAACGCCAGCAATATTATTTTCTTCAAAGACAGTATTGAGAAATGTTCGATCACATACATCACCATAATAAAATAATGGCTTTTTCCCTGTGATTTGTTCAATACGATATAGAACACTCTTTTTACTATTGTATAAATTATCAACGATAATTGGTGTGTAACCAGACTCCAATAATTTCACGCAAGTATGGCTTCCAATGTAGCCTAAACCACCAGTAACTAGAATATTCATTTTTTTTCTCTCATATATTACTTTTGTTTAAAATCGGTATACCGTGATGTTATCTCAAAACATAAAATCAATAGCTTTAATTTTAGTTTTTAGAATCTTATTAATTTAAATTAATCAATGCTAAATAATTTTTGATAAGTATATGACTAAATGTGCCAATATGCCAAGTTTAATATATAATTTTGTTAAAATTTTGTTAAAATAAACAGTCATATAATAAAAATTTATCTAGATAGGTGAGTAGTTAATAACAACTGAATTGAAGATAATTTTTAGTATTAAGAATTTATCTATATTAGGATAAGGAGTTATTTAAGAACAGCAAAATCTTCAATGATTAAGTATTGGTTTTATTTTGTAGTATGAATCGAAAGAAAAGTTATTGAACTTAAGTGAGATAGGCATATGTATGAGTTTGTCAGATTATTTAACTTGACAAATCATCAACAAAAATGAAATTCGTACCACTGTAATTTAATTAATAATACTATCAGTAAGAAAATACTATTTAACGCTATATATGTTATATCGTAGAGATATTAATCATTATAATTCAAAATTATTTATGACTCATACGGTTATTATTGCTTTAATAACTGAAGTATCTAACTATTTTTTATAACATATGAATATTGTCGGGTAGGATAATTTGGAGATAATGGAAAAAAATCGATAATCTTTCATGATAATTATAATTAAATTTACACAAATTTATCCATTAACAAAAAACCTAGCCAAACTTTGGTTTGGGTTGTTCAATAAATATTAAGTAAGGTACGGTTCATGCGTATTGGTTTGCAAATGTTATTAGGCTACGTTTTAGTCGCTATTTTAGCCTGTTATTTAGTTTTAACTCTTTTTATCAAAGAAGTAAAACCAATGGTTATTAATGTGACAGAAACTATGCTTATTGACACCGCATCATTATTATCATCAATTGTTTCACAAGAATTAAATTCCCTAGATCAAATAAAAAAGAGCCACTTAGGTGCGGCCTTTGATCATATTAATGATTCACCATTTAATATTGAAGTAAATGGTGTAATTAAAAATAAAATGATTTATCGTGTTTATATAACTGATGCAAAAGGTATAGTGGTTTTCGATTCGGATAAACGTGATGAAGGCAAGGATTTTTCCCGTTGGAACGATGTGTATTTAACATTAAATGGAAAATATGGAGCGCGAATCTCTCGAGAAAATATTGCTGATCAAACCGAAACCGTAATGTACGTTGCAGCACCTATTAAAATCGATGATCAATTAGTTGGTGTTTTAACGGTTTCTAAGCCAACCCCAAATATGAGCAAAATTTTAAATAAAGGTGAGAAGCATATTTTAATTGGTGGTGGCGTATTAATTGCTGCTGCTCTATTAATTGGATTTTTTATCATTTGGTGGATTAATCGATCAATCAGAAAATTAGTTAATTATGCTCAACAAGTATCGAATCATGAAGAGGTTAATTTACCTAAACTATCTTCTCCCGAACTTCGATTAATGGGTCGCGCTTTAGAAAATATGCGCTTGAAACTTGATGGCAAAGACTATATTGAGAAATATGTCCATAATTTAGCTCATGAAATTAAAAGTCCATTATCATCCATACGTGCAGCAACTGAAATCTTACAAGATAATTTGGTTAAAAAATCAATTAATTCTGATAATTTAGATGAATTTAAGCAAACGCAACAACGTTTTTTAATCAATATTGAAAGACAAACCGAACGAATGACTCTATTAATTGAGAGAATGCTACAATTAGCACGATTAGAGAGTCGGGTAGGTGTAAACTTTCAGACCGTTAATATGCAGTCAATTATTCAGCAAGTTATTGAAAGTAAATTGGCAGATGCGCATCTGCTTGGTATTGAGTTAGTTGTTAAGCATAACGATTCGATCAAATTTAAAGCCGATAAGTTCTTACTTATCCAAGCTATTTCAAATCTATTGAGTAATGCATTAGATTTTACATCTAGTGGTGGTATGATTATTGTTGATACTGAAATTACGGGTAACTTTTATACACTACAAGTCATTGATACCGGTGCCGGTATTCCAGATTTTGCTTTGGATCATGTTTTTGAACGATTTTATTCACTTCCAAGACCTAATCGCGGTAAAAGTAGTGGATTAGGTTTAGCCTTTGTGAAAGAAGTAGCACATCTACATAATGGTAATATAATGATCAGTAATCGTAAAGATAATATAAAAGGTGTAGTTGCGACCTTAACTTTAAAAATACATTAGAATGGAGAATAATTATGCTTAAGATACGTTTATCTTTGAGCTTGCTAATAATAGTTCTGATATTACCTTTTCAGATTGCTTTAGCTAAAAATAACGAATGTGAACGAAAACCCACTTATGACATTATTGTTAAAGATGATTTAGCTCAATTTATTAATGATAACCATAATCTTAAAGTAACATCTTCTGGCTTAATTACTTTGGATGATGTTCCTATTCAAGCTACTTCAAAAGTTAAAAAACAAGCGCAAGTGTTACAGGCTTTTTTATATCAACAGTTACCTCGTTTTGAAAATCAATCGCATCAACGATTAAATGATACACGAACTGCATTTGAAATAGCGATTCGTGATAAATTGGGGAATAAAAGTGAATTATTAAAAAATTTAAATTCGCTAAATGATGAGCTAAACAAGCTATTAAAAAAAGCAATAAATACTCGTGAAGGAGTAACTTATTTTTATCATCAGCCATTTAATAATCTTAAACAAGATGGAGAAGCACGTGGTAAAAATATATTTTATAAAGTGATAGGTAACAGTATTCTTCATTTTGATGTATTCAAAAATTACTCAGCTATAAAAAAAATCGCCAAAAATGAGTGGAAAATACAAAAAGTTAAACTTAAAGAATTCGATCATCAGGTTTGTGAACTTATTACCCAAATAGATCAACAATATAATCAATTGATTTTAGAACTGAATGAACTTTAAGTAATTATCTAACAGGGTTAAATTTAGTTTAAAACACTGATAATGTTTTGGCATTATTTCATGTTATTATGTAGAAGATAATTCAAATACCATGTCCGGTGAATCTATTTTATTTGTTTTCACTGGTCAGAGAACTATTTTGGGAGTTTTAAAACATGAGTGCCAAAATCATAGATGGTAAATTACTTTCACAACAAATCAGATCAGACATTGCAAAAAAAGTTAGTAAACGTAAACAAGAAGGGCTTCGTGTACCAGGTTTAGCGGTTATCCAAGTAGGTAACAATCCTGCATCAAAAATTTATGTTCAAAATAAACAGAAAGCCTGTGATGAGGTGGGATTCCGTTCTTTTGCTTATGAGTTTGAACATTCCACTACTGAGGAATTACTGGCTCTTATTGATAAGTTAAATGTACAAGATGAAGTTGATGGGATATTAGTTCAATTGCCTTTGCCAGATAATATTGATAAAACACAGGTACTTGAGCGAATAAGTCCTAAAAAAGATGTAGATGGTTTTCACCCATTTAATATTGGTCGATTGTTACAACGTGAACCATTGTTAAGACCTTGTACACCTTATGGAATTGTAACCATGTTGCAATCAACAGGTGTTCAATTATCAGGTTTAAATGCCGTAGTTGTAGGTGCATCTAGTATTGTCGGAAGACCTATGGCATTAGAGCTTTTATTATTAGGGTGTACCACAACGATTACTCATAGTCGTACACAAGATTTAGCCGATCATGTACATAGAGCTGATATTGTAATTGCAGGTGTAGGTATTGCTAACTTCGTAAAAGGAGAATGGATCAAACCTGGTGCAATTGTGATTGATGTTGGTATAAACCGTCTAGAAAATGGTAAAATTGTTGGTGACGTTGAGTTTAGCGAAGCAGTTAAACGAGCAGGTTTTATTACCCCTGTACCGGGAGGTGTTGGTCCGATGACTGTTGCAACTTTACTGCAAAACACTTTACAAGCATGTGAAACATTTGGTCGTTAGCCTAAGATAACGAATTCAATTTTTATATTATATATATTGCATTAAGCATTTTAAAAGTAATTAAAGGAACGTGATATGATTATATTTCATACCAATAAAGGTGATATTAAAATAGAAACATTTGAAGATAAGGCGCCTGAAACGGTAAAAAATTTCGTTGAATATTGTAAGGAAGGGTTTTATAACAATACAATTTTTCATCGAGTCATTAATAATTTTATGATCCAAGGGGGTGGTTTTGAACCTGGTATGAAACAAAAGAAAACCAAAGCCCCAATCAAAAATGAAGCTAATAATGGTCTAGCTAATGAACGTGGAACTTTAGCCATGGCTCGTACTATGGATCCCCATTCAGCTACAGCACAATTTTTTATTAATGTTGTTGATAACGACTATTTAAATTTCCGTTCAGCCGATGCAAATGGTTATGGATATTGCGTATTTGCCAAAGTTGTTGATGGTATGGATGTTGTCGATCAAATCAAAGCCGTAAAAACGGGTCGAAGTGGGATGCATTCTGATGTTCCGGTAGAAGATGTTATCATCGAAAATGTTACTGTGGAATAATCGATCATATTTTTGTTATGCAACGATTTTTTATTGCTGATATTCATCTTAATGATAACGAGCCTGTAATAACAACAGGCTTTTTGGCTTTTATTGAGAAATTACCGGAATCTTGTGAACTTTATATTTTAGGTGATTTATTTGATTATTGGATTGGAGATGATGAATATTCCTCACTGCATCAAAAAATAGCTGGTGCTTTAAGTGATCTAAGCAGACGTGGAATTAACGTTTTTTTCATACATGGTAATCGTGATTTTCTTATAGGTCAGCATTTTGCAGAGCAATGTCAAATGCAGATACTTCCAGAATTGTCGTTAATTGATAAGAAATCATCTCCTTTATTAGTTTTGCATGGTGATTTACTATGTACTGATGATAAGTCTTATCAGAAATTTCGTCGGAAAATGCATAATCATTGGTTGCAAAGATTATTTTTAATGTTACCAATGATGATTCGTCGCAAAATTGCCAATAAATTAAGAGGCGAAAGTCAGCAGTATAATAGTCGTAAGTCTGAAAAGATAATGGACGTTAATCAACAAGCTGTATCAACAATGATGCAGCAATTTCAAGCTCATACAATGATTCATGGACATACACACAAACCGGCAATTCATAGTTTCAAAATCAATAATATAGAAGTAAAACGTATGGTCTTAGGTGCTTGGCATGATGGTATCAATTTCATTTTTCAAGACAGTCAAGGAAGATTTCAGTTATATCTATTATCATTGAATATTAATGAGCTTATCACTACTTTCGATCAATCCATCTTAAACAAAGCTTAAATTATTTATGTCATTGTTATTCAATATACTTTTGTAGTATTTAGAAAATGATATAGATATACATAGATAATAAATTAATATATAGCTGTTAAATATAATTAGAATGCTTAACTAACATTAACTTTTATGGGAAAAATATGACAATTCAATATATTGATCCACAAGAACGCTGGTCAGAGGCTATTGTTCATAATGGTGTGGTCTATTATACAAGTGTGCCTACAAATTTAATCGCTGATGCATATTTGCAAACTAAAAGTGCTTTGACAGAGATTGATAACATGCTTGCAAGAGTGAATAGTAATAAAAATCTTATTCTTGATGCTACTATTTTCATTAGTGATAAAACTGATTTGACCGGGATGAATAAAGCTTGGGATGAATGGGTAACTAAAGGTCGTGCACCTGTACGTTGTACGGTTCAAGCTGCGTTAATGAATGAAAACTATAAAGTAGAAATAAAAATAGTTGCAGCAATAAATTTATAACGTTGTGTGATTAGCATTTTATTTAATTAAATAATATGTTAATTGAATATAAGAAAAATGGGTCAAAAATGACCCAATTAACTTGAGAACAGCTTTAGAATGTGGATGGGTCTTGAAATAAGCCGACTTTTAAGTCTGTTGCGTTATAAATGACTTTGCCGTCAACAGATACTTCACCATCAGCAATCCCCATTACCAATTTACGATTGATAACGCGTTTAAAATGGATCTTATAAGTCACTTTTTTAGATGTAGGTAATATTTGTCCTGCAAATTTAACTTCACCTACGCCTAATGCGCGACCTTTTCCTTTACCACCTAACCAGCCAAGATAAAAACCGACCAGTTGCCACATCGCATCAAGACCTAAACATCCCGGCATAACGGGATCGTTTTTAAAATGACATTTAAAAAACCAGAGATCAGGATTAATATCTAATTCTGCTTCAATATAACCTTTATTATATTGACCACCGTTATCATTCATCTCAATTATACGATCTAGCATTAACATTGGATCGGCAGGAAGAGGTGGTCCATCATGACCGAATAGTTCATTATTACCGGATTTAATTAAATCTTCTTTGGTATAGGATGATTTTCTTTCAAAAGTCATAGAAACCCTTTTATTTGATATCATTTATTATTTAGCTTACAAGTGTACGCTTAATTAGTCGCTTTTGCAATGCTATTTGCGCCATTTATTGAACCAACGAGCTGATCGCTTATCACCATTAATTATTGCTTGGATTCGTGCTTTAATTATCTTATGTAGGCTGATAACACTATTATCATTATAAGGTATACCTGTTAATAATAATAAAGCGTCAGCAACATTTTCAACTGCCCAAATATGGAATTGATTGTTTTTAATTGCCATTACAACTTCATCATTTAAACATAAATGATTTTGATTACTAGCAGGTATTATCACACCTTGCTGACCGGTTAAACCTTGATGTTGACAGATTGCAAAGAATCCTTCTATTTTTTGATTTACACCACCAATTGCTTGAACATGACCAAATTGATCAACAGAACCTGTAACAGCAATTTGTTGATTAATTGGTTGACCGGATAGGGCACTAATAATTACGGATAACCCTGCCAATGAAGCACTATCACCATCCACTTCGTTATAAGACTGTTCAAATACCAGTGATGCAGAAAAAGGTAATGGATGACTTAAGGCAAATTCAGATGTAATAAATGATTGCATAATCATCATTCCCTTAGAATGGATATTTCCAGCTAGATCATTCTTACGCTCAATATCATTTATTTCGCCATCACCATTGTGAATAAGACAACTTAAACGAGTAGGTTCACCTATTGCCTTAGGATGACCTGGATATTCAATAACAGATAATCCATTAATTTGACCAATTATTTGATCATGAGTGTTAATTAAAATTTGTTTATTTAATATTGCTTCTCTTAATCGTACGATTAGAGAATCTTCTTGCCAATTCTTACGTTTAGTAGCGGTTTTTATCGTTTCACTATTAATTCTACGATTATCCACTTGCGCAGCATTAACTAGTTGCGTATTGATCCAGTCTGGGATAAGGGGTAAGTAGTGTTGATCTTCAGTATGTTTGATACCTATTTTCACTAATTCAGCATATGCTGAAGCATCAATCTCTGGCAATTTCTGGAATTGTGCAACGGATTTAACATATCCTGCCCATTTTATGAGATTATCATCAGCGTAGATATTCACATCATTCTCAAATTCAGTATATAAAGCTGAATCATAAAACTCTGGTTCAAGATCTTGCAATTCTGCCATACTTAGACGATCACCTACTAAAATAACACGTAAATCAAGTGGCATTGAAGGGATCATAAAAGGTAATGGATTAGTATCATCGGTAGATAACCATGTAAATTCCTGCCATATAACCATCTGTTTGAGTTTATGCCATAAATCTAGTTGTTCAAGCAAAGAACGCAAGCTCAGAATAAGCACACCGCCATTTACTTTATGTACGAGACCTGGTTGTAATTTTAATCGTTGACCTTCCGGTTGTCTAACACAACCAAATAAGGCCTCGCTATCAACATAGGTGGAAAAAAGACAGTTATCTGATGTGGCAAAGTTATCTTGCTGATTTTTAGCTGAAGTTAAACTAATTTGATTATCACTAATATAATAAGCGTAACCACCATAATTGGCGGGAATTTGTTTACGTATATTATGCTGTAAAAGACTATAAATTAGAGGACTATCCGGCGCTTTTAATAACATAAAACGAGGGTGATAAGATTGTCTAATTTCAGGGCACAATAGTGATAATGTAGATTTAAGTCGTGGTTGTAGCGTCAAGAAATCAGCTTCAAGATGGTGTTCTTGCAATATTTGAGTGATTTTTTCAACATCTGGCGTAACTGCTTGCCAAGGTAATGAGCTCGTAGTCAATTTTTATCATCTTAAAAAACAAATAATTTATACAATTATACCTTAATAGCTTGCGTTTGTAATAATTAACCTGATTATTTTATCAATATAGATTGTTATTATTACAAAATAAATTGAACTAAAATCGTAGCTTATCTTTAAGGTGTGAATCTCAACTAAATATCGTATTAATAACGAAAAATATACAGAAAGATTTTCTAAAATCAGTTAAAATAAGGCTAATTTATCATAAGTTAGTTAAATCTATCCTTTTGTATGGTCAAACTTGAAAATAATTCATTACATCACGATCGTCGTTCACAAATTATTAGTTGGGGACATTGGTTTACACTATTTAATATTTTCTGGGTAATTGGCTTCGGTAGTCGTTACCTTTTTATTGCTGATTGGCCACCCACTTTTTTGGGTCGGTTATACGCCATAATAAGTTGTATAGGCCACTTTAGTTTTTTAACCTTTTTAGTTTATTTGATATTGATATTTCCTCTGAGTTTTATCATTCATTCAATTAAGTGGAATCGTATATTAGCGGTGATCATAGCTACCGTTGCCATGACATTGTTATTAATAGATATTGAGGTCTTTTCTTACTTTAGAATGCATTTAAATTTTTCGATTTGGCAAGTGTTAACTTCGTCAGATGATAATATGTTAAATGCACAATGGCAAAAACTGTTTATTTTTGTGCCCTTTTTTTTGGTATTGGAAACTGTTTTTGCACTTTGGAGCTGGCGAAAATTACGTAGCCTCAATAAAAGACGTCGATATTTTCACCTCGTCATTAGTGTATTTATTTTAAGTTTTATTTCTTCTCACTTAATTCATATTTGGGCTGATGCTAATTTTTATCGCCCAATTACGATGCAACGATCGAGTTTACCGGTGTCTTATCCACTTACTGCTCGTCATTTCTTAGAAAAATATGGTTTTATTAAAGCTGGTAATTATGAAATGCGAATAGAGCAAGAAGGTAATCCATTTGCGATTGCTGTTGAATATCCCTTAGGAAAAATTAAATATCAAACAACTGATAATCGCTACAATTTGTTAATGATTGTGGTAGATGATTGGTATGGTCCTGAACAGCTTTCTAATATGCCAAAATTACAAGATTTTGCTAGTCAACATATTCAATTTACTCGACATTATAGTTCTAGTACGCAAAATTATTTAGGTGATTTTTCATTATTTTATGGTTTAGACGCCAATTATTACAATAGTATTCTTGCTAGTCATAAATCATCAGTTTTAATTGATACACTAACTAAACAGCACTATAATTTTGGCTTATTTTCATCTGAAGGATTTGCACATCCGTTGTTTCATTATGCTCTGTTATCTAATTTTTCTATGCCTGATACAACCAGACATACCAATACCGGTACCACACAATTATGGTCAAATTGGTATGCTGATCAGAAGCAAAAAAATAACCCTTCCGCGTGGTTCTCGTTTATTCAATATAAAATTAATGGTCGAGATAAAGTAAATCTCAACTCTCAAATGAAACAACTTGATGATGATATTGAAAATGTTATTGCCACTTTACAGAAGGATGACGCACTTTCCAATACTATAATTGTTATTACGGCAGCAAATAGGTTACAAAATCATGATCAACGTTTTCTTAAACAATCATTAAATGTGCCATTAATTATTGCTTGGCCAAATAAAAATAGTGAAGTGATTTCGAGACCGACTTCACATGTCGATATAATGCTCACTTTAATGCAAGATGCACTCAATGTAACAACGCCGTATAAGCAATACAGTCAAGGGGAAAACCTTTTTACATCAAACCAACGTCAATGGTTAATTGCCGGAAAAGAGAATGAAATTGCTGCACTATATCCAGAAAGAACCATAGTGATAAATGGCTCAGGTTATTATCAAATTTATGATACTAATGATAAGCAATTGCATCATCAAAAAATTGGATTATCGACTTTTTTGCAGTTAATTACTGAAAATAGACGATTTATGGTTACCAATTAAAATTTACATTTAGTAGTTAAGGAACTCACTAGTCAAATCGATTGTAATTATCGTATTTGTCTAAATAAAATTGTGTGTCGAAGTGATAGCCTATCAATACTAAATATAGCTATAAAAATATAGAAATTATGGAGATTACAACTAATGATTATTGGCAATATCGAACATCTAGATCGTATTCCTTATCTACCTCAAAAATTAAAAAATGCTATTGAGTATGTACGTGATAACGTTAATGCTAACACCCCATTAGGACGCTATGAGATCGACGAAAATATTTTCTTTATGGTCTCAGATAATTCTACGCGTCTTGCTACTGATGCAAATCCCGAATATCACCGTCGTTATATTGATATTCAAATTGTGTTAAATGGAGCGGAAGGTATGGCATTTTCGGCTTTACCAGCTCACACAGAAGTCATTGAAGATCGTCTTATTCAAGATGATATAGCTTTTGTTAAAACCCCTTCAGAAGAAACAATGTTTATCGCACACGCCAACGATTTTGTTATTTTCTATCCGGGTGAGTTACATAAACCTTTGTGTGCAATAAATCAGCAATTAGCAAAAATTCGTAAAGTTGTGGTTAAAGTTGATATTAATTGTTTATAATCAAACAAGTTATCAATGAGGAAGTTAGTTTATGAAATGGTGTTATATTTATCGAAGTACCAAAAAAGAAAATAGTTATTTGTATATCGATAAAGAAAATGATTTTTCAAGAGTACCTGAAGTCTTGATGAAAGCATTTGGGCAACCTATTTTTGCTATGAAGGTTTTATTAGATGGCAAACGTCAATTTGTGGCTGGCAACGCTAAAGAAATTGAACAAAAAATAACAGATGACGGTTTCTTTTTACAAATGTTGAAAGATGATGATTTTATTGTTTAATCACAATTATGACTAGAAATAAAAGGAGCATTAATGAAATTTGCTAAAATCTTTCTGTCCATGGTATTTGTGATTTTGGTCGCAGGATGTGAAAATAAATCAAAAACTATTGAACAAAGTGACTCAACTATTACTTTTGATAAACCAAGAGAAGAGCGCTATTTTGGTGATTATGTTGGTTTATTAAAAAATTATGCGAAATCTCAAGGTATCAATAGCCAAACAATTAATGTGGCTTTCGACAAAGTTTACTATATTGAGCATGTTGTAAATGCTGATAAAAATCAACCTGAAAAAAAATCATCGATTAATGATTATTTATCCCGAACTGTTTCTCAAGAGAGAATTAAATTAGCTAAACAGAAATTTATAAAATATCATTCGCAACTTAGTGAGGCAACCTTATTAACTCATGTCCCTCAAAACTATATATTGGCCTTATGGGGTGTGGAAAGTGGATATGGAAAATATCAAGGTAAAGAGGATATCATTTCTGCTTTATCAACTTTAGCCTTTGATGGTCGGCGTGAACAGTTTTTCTTAAAAGAGTTAATGGCAGCACTTAGAATTTTAGAAAATGGGCATATTAAGAAAACAGAATTTAAAGGCTCTTGGGCTGGTGCAATGGGGCAAAATCAATTTATGCCATCTTCATACCTTGCTTATGGGCTGGATGGTGATGGCGATGGTAAAGTAGATATTTGGACAAATATGTCAGATATTTTTGCATCGACAGGTAATTACTTAGCTACAATTGGCTGGAAAGAAAAAGAAAGTTGGGGTTTCAAAGTCAATCTACCTGAAAATTTAGATCTTAATCTAGTAGGTTTAGATAATGACAAGGTAAAACCAGTTGCAGATTGGTTAAAACTTGGTATCAAACAAAGCGATAATAAAATGATTATAAATACTCAGACCAAAGCTTGGCTGATCATTCCTGATGAAGGCAGTCGTGAAGGTTATTTAGTATTTAATAATTTTAAAACATTAATGCATTGGAATCGCTCATATCATTTTGCTATTAGTGTTGGAATGTTAGCGGATAGTCTAGTTGATAACACCATCAATATTCATGCAGGGAAATAATATAATGACAACTCCATTTTGGCATAATAAAACCTTATCGCAGATGAGCGATGAAGAATGGGAACAATTATGTGATGGTTGTGGACGTTGTTGCCTAAATAAATTGCTTGATGAAGATACTAACGAGATTCTCTATACCAATGTAGCTTGCAATCAACTAGATATCCGTACAGGGCAATGCCGTCATTATGTTGACCGATTCAAATATGAACCTGATTGTATCAAACTAACACGAGAAAATCTTTTAACCATTGAATGGTTACCTAAAACTTGTGCTTATCGTTATTTTGAGCAGCATAAAACCTTACCAGAATGGCATCCTTTAATCACAGGCGATAAAAAAATGATGCGTAAAAAAGGCGTTTTAATTAAAAATCGTATTGTATATGAGAAGGATGTTATTCACTGGGAAAATCATATTATTTCCGAATAAATCACTCAGGATCAATTATTTATAGTTAGCTCATGTTCTAAACAAGATATGAGCTAACTAAATGATTTTTTAGTAAATCTGACAATGAGTATATTTACTCACTTTTATAGTAACTTAATCAGGCGAATGTAATAATTAAATTTATTTAATCTGATGCCCTAAATAAACTTCAACTTGTCCTTTTAAATCATTATTTCGACGAATTGTTTTAGGTTGTTCATTCCACCAAGCAAGTAATTCACCCGGGGTAACACTTCCTGCCAATTGGTTAATCCTAGCAGCATAAACTTGGTGTTCGATTTGTGTTAATTGATCTGCTGGATAGATTTCTGTTTTAAACATGGCTGGTAATAACTCAATAATTTCCTGAAAATTTCGAGTTTCAGTAAAAAATTGGTAAGCTAGACGAAGAACCTCTGGATTTCTAGGTTGTTTGTCTAACAGTTTTTCGACATTTTCATAAGCTGATTCATACTGTTGTAATTTTAATTGCAATTTTAATTGTATTAGACTAAAAGCAAATTGATATTCACTAGGGCAAGGTTGGTTAATCTGTTGGATATGTGAACTGGCTTGTTCTAAATGATTATGATCGATTTCAATTTGAGCTGCCTGCAAATGAGATAAAGTTCGATTGTTTTTGAATCTTGCACTCTTATCTAATAATTTAATTGCCTTATTGGTATCACCTTCCAATAAAGATAGTTGTGCTGCTTCAAATCGTTTAGTCGCTTTTTTAGAGGAACCATAATCAAGCCATTCGCTTAATATTGAATGTGAATTGAAAATAGCCTTTAGTACAATATAAATAAAATAAACTATACTAAATAGTACGATTTCTACTATGACAAACGTGGTCACACTCATGGTTATCCGATAACCTTGCATTTGAATAAGTACCATACCTTGATGACCGGATAACATAGGACCAACAATGATACCTATCATAAGTACCATAATTATAATTAAAATACGTAGCATCGTTATCTCCTAATTATTCAACATAGCTCGGACACGAACTTGCATTAATTTATTTAATTCCTCGTAGCTAGCAAGTTGTTGCGGAACATTTTGATTATTAATTGTTTGATGTTGCAGCTTATTTAATTCACTTATAAACGCTTTTACTGATGCTGAATTATGATCAAAATAGGTATTAGATGCTGTTATTGCATCCTTGAGTGCTTGCTGATAAATGGTTTCTTGATGTCGTGGAACAGCTTGGGCTGCAATTAAGAGTTTTAATTTGATATTTTCCCTCAAATAAGGAGCGTGTTCAGGCATAATCATAGCATTATGTGTTTGACATTCATTAATTAACTCTTTGTTTTGTCCTGCTTTAGCTATACATTCATTAAAACTATCGTATTTCTCGACTTGAATAAATTGACTTAAGAATGATTTAGATGTTTTTACTAAATTTTGATACCAATTTGAAGAGGATGACTTTTGATCATCGACAGAAGGGTTATTTGAACTTAGCTGTTTATTATTAATTATTTTTCCTGTTAATTGATCAAGTAAGGGTAATTGACTAACTGTATCAGCTAAATTCATTAATTGAATCTCTATTCCATCGAAATCTGTGAAACTAATAGCTGATAGTGCTGCAATATCTTGATTAATAGCCTGTCGTGCAGGTAATAAGCTTGGATCATTTGCTTGTGCGAGGCTAGTATCAGCATTTTTCAATAATAATCTTGCAGTCGTATAATCTTGATCATTCCAAATTTTACGTCCAGCGAGATTGACTAAATAATTAGCCTGTGAAATTAACCATACATTATTATTAGTAGTAGATAGTGCGGCAATATGTTCATTGAGTTGAACAATATTATTTTCAGAAACTCTCAACGCGTCATTGGTTTTAGTGAAAAATTGTTGTTGAGATTGAGTTTGATCTGATAATTGTTGGTGGATTTTATTTGTTAGATCAGTTAATTGTTGCTTTTGATTGGTCAAAGCGTTATCCAATTTTGTCGATATTTCATCATTTACCGATTGCGTCACCGTTTGTTTAAGGTTTGTTAACTCAGATTGTAATTGATTAATAATTTGTTTTTGTCGCTCTGCCTGCAAATGTGCGTGATAATAGAGAAAGCCTCCTAAACATAAAGTCAATGCGATAGCGATAATAGATAATTTCGAAATGGGTACTTTAGTATTAGTTTTTTGATTTGGTGAAACGGATTGGTCTTGTGACAGATTAGAATTTTTACCATTTTTCTCTGGAGTTGATTCTTTGGTGGCTTTGTTTGCTGGCTTTTTCATATTTTGGTACTCAGAAGTTGATAGCGATGAGTCAATGAGCTTACTATCTTTATCATTTAATGAATAATTATTAACTGTGCTGATATTTGATAAAGTAGCATTCGCACTTATTAAATGTTGGTTAGCTAATAGGGTGTTGTTTTTTACCATGATAAATTTTCATCCAAGGTATTTACTATTGTTTCGTTACTACATAAGGTGGAAATGGTTCTAAATAGATTATAATTATTAGCGTTTATAGCCAAATAGACTCTTTTCCATCCTAATGTTTCTGCTAGTTGTTTTATTTGCTTTCTTGTTACAATCAATGTGAATTGAGATTTTTGTTTATTTTGGCAATAATGCTCTAATTCTAGTAAGTGTGCCTGACTAGTTATTGCTATTATATTTATATTAGACAATTTATCGGCATTATCGTCAAGTATTGTATTAGAATGAAGAATCCTATCTTTATGATATATATAAATATTTTCAACATTAGCACGTCGTGATAGTAAAACGTCTTTTAATAACGTTTTTCCATTTTTAGCGCATAAAATCAAAATATTACGATTAGTTACTGATATATTACGTTCTACTAGATAATTTAATAATCCTTCACTACTTTCGTTAAATGAAGGTGATATTACCTTCTTCTTCGTTAATTGACTGAATAATGTTGCTGTTTGCTGACCTACTGCAAAATATTGAATAGTTGTAGGGAATTGGATCAACATTGAATATTGATTTATTTGCTCAATTACCTGTGGAGATGTTGCAATAACGATGTCATTATCATTCAATGCATTGAGTTTATGTTGCAAGATTGGTAAATCCGGACCGGCACTAATCTTAAAAAATGGTAAATGCTTAGCAGCAAATCCTGCCGTCTGGCATATTTTAGTTAATGTCTCACCGTAGGGCGATGGTCGCGTAATAATAATCATAGTCGATCTAATTTATCAATCCAATAATAAACAATTACATCAAATCTGAGCCAAAATCTCGTCAGCGCCAAGCGCTAGTAATTGTTCAGCTAAACAAATTCCAATTTCTTGAGGGGAATGTTTATCACCACTAATTTGTTTACTAATCAAATACTTACCATTAGTACTCCCAACTAATCCACGAAGGGTAAGACGATTACCATTTAAAATTGAATAGGCAGCAATTGGAACTTGACAACTTCCATTTAAATGTTGGTTCATTGCTCTTTCTGCGATGATGCAACATCGAGTTTTTTCATCATCAAGAGGATTAAGTAAGTTGTTAATTCGGCTATCATTAACACGTGACTCTATCCCGATAGCACCTTGTCCTACTGCTGGTAACATTATTTCAATTGGGATAAATTGTTTTATACGTTCAATTAAATTAAGTCTTTTTAGTCCAACAGCAGCCAATATGATAGCATCATATTCATTTTTATCTAGTTTTGATAAGCGTGTACCTACATTACCACGTAGATCTTTTATGATTAGATGAGGATACCTTGCTTTAAGTTGGCATTGACGCCTTAAACTTGATGTTCCAACGATAGCCCCAGCTGGTAATGTATCTAAACTTTCATAATGGTTAGACACGAAAGCATCTCGGATTTCATCACGGGCACATATAGTTGTTAGGGTTAGTCCACTTGGAAAGTTAGTTGGAATATCTTTAATTGAATGGACTGCAATATCTGCTTCACCATTTAATAGTGCGACTTCAAGTTGTTTAACAAAGAGTCCTTTACCGCCAATTTTAGATAATGGACTATCAAGTAATATATCACCCTGCGTCACCATAGGTACTAATTCAACACATAAATCGGGATGAAAGTGCGTTAATTGTGTTTTTACATAATTTGCTTGCCATAATGCTAACGGACTTTTACGCGTTGCAATTTTAATAGTGTTATTGTGCACAATCTTTCCTTTTTCAATATCCTAAAGTGATGCTAAAACGATGATAATTAAATATTCTGTAAATTATTTTTTTTAAATCTTTGAGTATATCTGACCAGTATATGGTCAGATATAATTATGATTACAACTTATCGACTAATTCTACTGAGTAACCAATATAATTAGCAGGGGTAAGTTGTTTTAGGCGTTGTTTTTCGTGGTCAGGTAATGGTAATCCTTCAATAAATTGTTGCATACCTAAGGCATCGACACGTTTTCCACGTGTTAACTCTTTTAGTTTTTCATATGGTTTTTCAATACCATAACGACGCATTACCGTTTGAATTGGCTCTGCGAGCACTTCCCAGTTACGATCAAGTTCTGCTAATAAATTTGCTTGGTTTACTTCTAACTTATTCAATCCTTTTAGCGTAGATTGATATGCGATCAAGGCATAGCCTAAACCCACACCAAGGTTACGTAAAACCGTTGAATCGGTTAAATCTCGTTGCCAACGTGAAATCGGTAATTTGCTAGCGAGGTGTTGCATAATCGCGTTAGCAATTCCTAAATTACCTTCGGAATTTTCAAAATCAATTGGGTTAACCTTGTGTGGCATCGTTGAGGAACCTATTTCACCAGCAATTGTTTTTTGTTTAAAGTGGTTTAATGCAATGTATCCCCATATATCACGGTTAAGATCGATCATAATGGTATTAAAGCGAGCAATACAATCAAAAAATTCGGCAATAAAGTCATGAGGCTCAATTTGGGTGGTATAAGGATTCCAAGTTAATCCTAATGATTCGACAAATTGTTGACTAAATTGATGCCAATTAATCTCGGGATAGGCAACCATGTGTGCATTATAATTACCTGTTGCACCATTAATTTTCCCTAAAATCTCGACGGATTGAAGTTGTTTTAATTGACGTTGTAAACGGTAAACAACGTTAGCAAATTCTTTACCTATAGTTGAAGGTGTAGCCGGTTGACCGTGAGTTCGTGAGAGTAATGGAATATTTTGATATAAATGTGCTTTTTCTTTTAATATATCAATAATTCTAGTCCAATAAGGAATAATAACTTCATTTCTAGCTGTTTTTAGCATTAATGAATATGAAAGATTATTTATATCTTCAGAAGTACAAGCAAAATGGATAAATTCTGCAATGTTAGCTAAGGTAGTATTGTTAGCAGTTTTTTCTTTAAGGAAATACTCAACAGCTTTAACGTCATGGTTGGTCGTTTTTTCGATTTCCTTTATTTGCAAAGCATCACTTTCATTGAAGTTTGTAATAATGTCATTTAGTAATTGATTAGTTGTCTCATCGAAAGAAGGTACTTCAGTGATTGCTTCATGTGCAGATAATTGTTGTAACCATCTTATTTCGACTATTACACGATATTTTATTAACCCATATTCACTAAAAATAGGTCTGAGTTCTAGTGTTTTGTCACCATAACGACCGTCAATCGGGGAGAGGGCTGTTAGTGCAGATAATTCCATTGGTTTGCTCCATTTTTAGTCAAACTTATAGTGTTAATAGGATTGTTATGAATCATTAATTTACTTTAGTAAAATCTCATCGATTGCTTTTAAGATTTTCTTTCTAGCAAATAAAAAGTGCCAACGATTGCCACCAACTTGATACCACAATATGGCTGATCTAATGCAACCGAATAGCGCAGTCCGAACTTTAGCTTGTACTAATGAGTTTTGTAGATATTCTACTTTACCTCTAACTTGAATTTTTGAAGCTAACGGACTAATAATATCAGAATAAATACCAGCTAAAGAGTAGGAAATTTGGTCATGATGTTCATCAATTGCTTCATCAAAATGATTCGTATAAAGCGATTTTATATGTTCTAGCCGTTGTCCGATTTGTTCTAAGCCATCCGTTTTTTTTATTAATCTGGTTGCCAGTCCTATACTGCCAAATACATACCGCATTACTTCAACTTTACTTTGTTGATTATTAGAAAGTAATTGTTTTAAACATTGCAATCCAATTTGAACATTATTCAATCCGCCAAATACTGATTCAGTTGTACTTGGAGACGTATTAAAAATACTTATTAACGATATGTGATATAAACGTGAGTCAGCTTGACCACTATTAGCTAATTGAGGTATTAAAAGTGCACTTTGGCAAACGCCGGCCAATGCAATTGCAATATGATGATATTTATCATTCATGTTAATTTTCTCATGCTTTGTTTCAATTTATTATTGATTAATTTATCCTTGACGTAATATTCTTTCCTCAATAATACCACCACCTAAACATACTTCACCTAAATAAAAAACAGCAGATTGACCAGGTGTGACCGCGGCGATAGGTTGATCAAAAATGACCTCAATATGTTCGTCATCAATTGGATTTATTTGACATGGGATATCTTGTTGTCGATAACGTGTTTTCACAGTACAGTTAATTGTCTTTCTAATTGGTTGGCGATCGACCCAATGCAATTGCCCGGCAATTAATCCACCTGAATATAGGGTAGGATGATCATAGCCTTGTGCTACAATAAGTTCATTATGCTCAACATCTTTATCTACAACATACCAAGGCGTTTCTTCTGCATTTTTTAGCCCACCAATTCCTAAACCTTTACGTTGTCCTAAAGTATGATACATCAAACCTTGATGTTCTCCGATAACTTCACCGTCAACAGAACGAATTAGACCAGATTGAGCAGGTAGGTAGCGGGCAAGAAAATCACGGAATTTACGCTCACCAATAAAACAAATGCCTGTAGAGTCTTTTTTGGCAGCTGTAACTAATCCCAATTCCTCAGCGATTTTTCTAACTTGTGGTTTTTCAAGTTCACCGACCGGAAATAATGACTTACTAATTTGGGCTTCACTTAAAGTATATAAAAAATAACTTTGATCTTTGTTTTTGTCTAGCCCTCGGAGTAATTGAACTTTACCATTATATTCGCCTTTTCGGACATAGTGACCTGTTGCAATATAATCAGCACCTAAATCCTCTGCTGCATAGTCAAGAAATGCTTTGAATTTGATTTCTTTATTACATAATATATCAGGATTAGGTGTGCGACCCGCACGATATTCCGCTAAGAAATGTTCAAAAACATTATCCCAATATTCAGCCGCAAAGTTAATAGTTAGTAACTTAATTCCTAATTTATCGCAAACAGCTTGTGCATCTGCAAGATCAGTGGCAGCCGAACAATACTCTTCATTATCATCTTCTTCCCAGTTTTTCATAAAGAGCCCAACAACTTCATAACCTTGTTGTTGGAGTAAGTAAGCAGAAACAGACGAATCTACACCGCCCGACATACCAACGATAACTTTTGTGTTTGAATTGATAGCATTACGCGTAATATTTAGTGACATAACAAATTACTATAAGATATAAAAAGAAAAAAATTACTAACAATTCTAACATGAATGCTTTAAGAGCTGAATTTTTAGTTTTAAAAATATGAAATTATTCTTTAGGGCTATTTTGTTAGGAAATTACATAACTATTAGCGATTTTCTATTAGCTAATAGTTATGTAATTATTAAGTTTAATATAATTCCTTAAAATCTAACAAAACGATAAGAAATTTTGGTATTCAAGAAAGATCTTTTAAAATGGCAATGACTTTACCAATAATTTTAAGTTCTTGATTACAAAGTGCTTTGTCTATTTTAATTGATTGGTATTTATCGTTGTCAGGAATAAGCAAAAGATATTTTCCATGATTTTGTATCCTTTTTATGCTTAATGCATCGCCATACTCTACAATATACAAATAACCATCAAATAATTGTGTATGACCAGTATCTATGATTATCGTATCATTATTGGCAATAGTGGGGGCCATAGAGTCGCCTTTTGCCCAATAGACATAAAGATCATTTATATCAAAATCATGAGTCTTTATGCATCTTAAATCAAAAGATATTTTACTGATTGGATTCGATCTATTGTTTGTATTTGATGTTTCATCTTGCAAAAGTGATGATTTTGATTCTTGGTAAGCAGGAATATGGACTATTTGAGTCGTTAGAGTGTTAGATAATAAACGACATTCACCACGCCCGGTTGCCAACCATTCTATTGATATATCGCAACTTTTTGCTATTTGTGCTAAACGATTTAATGATGGATACGTTTTTCCAGAAAGGTAGTCCCGAATTACAGCTTCAGACATTCCCACTTTTTTAGCAAAAGCATTACCTGACATGCCTTCTTGTGCTAATGAAAGTCTATTCTTAAATTCAATAACACCCGATTCTTCTAAAATCTTTTGTTTTTCAAGATCAAATAATGTTATTTTTTTATTTTCATTCATTTTTCATCCAACTTACTTATGTTTATTTGTGCTTTTCTATGTAAAAAAGTGTATTTTTTTGTTTAAATTCGTCTTTTAGTGTGGTATTCTTTTTACTCAATTTATATTCACACGTAGTTAATATTTTACAACGATAATCATAACTATATCTATATACATAATAAGAGGATCTCACAATGGGAGTACAAGATCAAGATTGGTTACCTTCAAGAGTTGTTGGAGAAATCAAAATCAGAGGTGGAAGTTTGCGAGAATTGTCTCGTTCAAATGGTTTACAAGCTGATACACTGAGAAATGCATTATATCGTCATTGCCCAAAATATGAAAAAATTATTTCTGAATATTTAAATGTTCCTATAGAGGTTATCTGGCCAAGTCGATATAAAAAATAGTGTTCTTGATATTTCCGTTAACTCTTTAATTCTTTATCTATTTATTAAATAGATTTTTTTTAATTGTTTTATGTAATAATTTGTTATTAATCTATTTTATACCTTACTAAAGTATTGAAGAGTAAAAAAGGCAGTAAATATGAATTATTTACTGCCTTATTACAAAGGAAAGATATCAATTATTTACTTTTCGCTTTAGCTGCCGCTTTAACAATAACAGCAAAGGCATCCGCTTTTAATGATGCACCACCTACTAAAGCACCATCAATGTCAGGTTGAGTAAATAGCTCAGCTGCATTTTTATCATTAACAGAACCGCCATATTGAATAATAACTTGTTGAGCAACATTTGCATCTAACTTAGCAATATGATCACGAATAAATTTATGAACAGCTTGTGCTTGTGCAGGGGTTGCAGACTTGCCGGTACCAATAGCCCAAATAGGCTCATAAGCAATAACCGCATTATTAAATGCCTTAACGCCTAATAGATCGATAATTGCATCAATTTGTTTTGCACAAACAGCTTCAGTTTGACCTGCTTCATTTTCAGCTTCAGTTTCACCAATACATAATACAGGAACAAGGTTGTTTTCTTTTAAAATGCCAAATTTTTGTGCGATAAACTGATCTGACTCTTTGTGATATGTTCGACGTTCAGAGTGTCCAATAATAACATGAGTTACACCAGTTTCTTTAAGCATTGCAGCTGATATATCACCTGTATATGCACCTGATAGGTGGGTATCAACATTTTGCGCACCTAAAATGATTTTAGAATCACTCAATAATTTTTGCACATAATCTAAATAAACTACTGGAGGTGCAATAGCTATATCACAACCCTCAACTCCCGTAAGTTCTTTTTTTAGACCTGTAACAAGATCTAAAGCCATTTGTTTGCTACCATTGAGTTTCCAGTTACCCATAACGAGTGGTTTACGCATAAAATTCTCCATAAATGATTTTAATAAGTGTAGATTTAAAAGTAATTCGTTATAATAGCGCTATTATACACAAATAATCATTGTTGAGGATCACTATGTCTTTAGAAATACTTAATCAATTAGAAGCAAAAATTCAGCATGCAGTTGGTACTATCAAAACCTTACAAAATGAAATTAATACGCTTCAACAAAAAAATAATGATTTAGAACAGCTAATTAATGATGAAGCTGATACAGTCAAAAATTTACAGGCGGAAAATGAAAAGTTAAAACATGAGCAAAATATTTGGCAAGAGCGTATCACAACCTTATTGAATAAAATTGGGGAAATTTCTCAATAACGAAATCGTACAAAAGTACGAACGTTTTAATAGATAAGAATAGTGGACTGATTATATTATAGTTCTTGATTTGCTCTGTCTTATTTATACTATATTCAAAATAGAATCATTTAAATACAATTAGCGATATTATTTTATAATTACCTTTAATATTCGGTGAATTATAGAATAATATCGCTAATAGAATATTATGATTTATCGTCATTTTTATTAGGATTAGGTAAATCATTATTATTAATGGCTTTATGATCTTTCTTTTTTAAATACGCCTTAAATGAAGTTTTATTTAGGTCTTTTATTGCGCTAATAAATATACCCGCTAATAAAATTAAAATTATCCACCAATAATCTTTAAACCATTCCATCATCTTATTTACCTAACAATTGTACGAGTATCTCGTGATAAATCTTTTTTAAATTGATAATGTCATTACACGGTACATGTTCATTAACTTTATGAATCGTTCCATTTGTTACGCCTAATTCAATGACTTGACAGCCCATTTTAGCAATGAATCTGCCATCAGAAGTTCCACCACTTGTTGAAAGTTCACATTTAATATTCATCACCTGTTTAATAGCTTGGCAAGTTATATCGGTCAGTTTACCTTGAGGAGTTAGAAAAGGATGACCGGAAAGACGCCATTTTAGAGTATAATTAACTTGATGTTGATTAAGGATAGATTCAACTCGATGTTTGATTATTTCATCGGAAAGCTCACTACTAAAGCGAAAATTAAACTGTACTTTTAATTCTCCGGGAATAACATTCTCGGCGCCAGTTCCGCCATTGATATTGGCTATTTGCATTGAAGTGGGTGGAAAATAGCTATTACCATTATCCCAAGTTGTATTTACTAAATCAGATAGTACGGGTGCAAAGCGATGAACTGGATTATCAGCTAAATGAGGATAAGCAACATGACCTTGAATTCCATGAATGACTAAATTTGCGGTGATTGAACCACGGCGACCGTTCTTTATTTGATCTCCAACAATTTTATTACTTGATGGTTCGCCAACAATGCAATAATCAATACGTTCTTGACGTTGCATTAAAATATCGACTACTTTAGTCGTACCATCTGTAGCATCGGCTTCTTCATCTGATGTTAATAAAAATGCAATACGGCCTTTATGATTAGGATTGCATTTAATATATTCTTCAACAGAACAGATCATCGCTGCAACACCGCTTTTCATATCAGCCGCACCACGTCCGTATAAATTACCTTGTTCGTCGATGGTTGCTTGAAAAGGTGGAAATCGCCATTTAGTTTCATCACCAGCAGGGACAACATCCGTATGACCGGCAAATAAAATTGTTTCACCTTCTCCATGATAAGCCCATAAATTTTTAGTTTTATTGAAATTGAATTCTTCAATTGTAAAATTTAAAGCTTTAAGTCGCTCAATAATAATGGATTGACAAGCTTTATCATCAGGACTAATTGATTTTTGTTCTATTAATTTTTTCGTAAGTTCAATGACAGATTCAGACATGGATTAGTTCTCAAAAAAATGTTGATATAATTCAGAAGAAAAGCCAGCTAAGACTTTATTCCCTTTGGTGATAATGGGGCGTTTTATGATTGATAAATTTTGTTGGATTACGGCAATTGCAGTCTGTTCATCTATTACACTTTTACGTATGGCCTCGTCAAGTTTACGCCAAGTGGTTCCTCTTTGATTCAAAACATTTTTCCAACCTAACGAATGAAAGAAAATCTGTAATTGGTCATCAGTGATACCTTCAACTTTATAGTTATGAAAGTGGTAATCTATGTGATGTTCATCAAGCCATTTAAAAGCTTTTTTCATCGTATCACAATTTTTTATGCCATAGATAGTTATCAAATCATTACTCCTTATTGCGTTGAGAAATTAATTTATCTATTTGATTAACAAAGTTTTGTCGATCCTTGTTTGAAAAAGGGGATTGACCACCAGTTTGAAAACCACTAGCTCGCATGGTTTCCATAAAATCACGCATTATTAATGTTTCTTTGATTGTTTCAAGTGTATAGCGCTGTCCGCGAAAATTAATGACGTTAGCACCTTTATTTAATAATTCAGCCGCTAAAGGAATATCTGCTGTGATAACAAGGTCATTAGGTTGAACCTGATTGATAATTGCTAAATCAGCAATGTCATATCCTTTTGCAACTAGCTGCATTTTTATAAATGATGATTTTGGTAATTTAAGCCATTGGTTTGCAACAAAAATTGCATTGATTTGTTCTCGATTAGCAATGCGATAAATAATTTCTTTGATGGGATTTGGGCATGCATCGGCATCAATCCAGATCTGCATAATATTCCTTCAATTTTTCATAGTGCCTGTAATTATAACAGGTGTTAAGTAATATGTATTTTTAACTTCGATAGATAATCATTATCATGAGTCGACATTATGTTATTACAAATAGGGTTCCAAATTGATAAATTGTTTTTATCAAAAGTGATTTATAAAAAGCTTCTTTAATCCTAGCCAAACTCTGGGATATTTACTTAACAATTTTTGTTAAATCATATAATCTATGGGTAAAATAAAGATATTCTAATTTTAAAATAATATTGGAGGGTTGCATGGCAAAATTGTCAGGCGCAGAGATGGTAGTTCAGTCTTTGGTGGATCAAGGAGTAAAGCAAATTTTTGGTTATCCCGGGGGGAGTGTATTAGATATTTATGATGCTTTACATACTCTTGGTGGAATTGAGCATGTATTGGTAAGACATGAGCAAGCAGCCGTTCATATGGCCGATGGTTATGCTCGTGCAACAGGTAATGTTGGTGTTGTCCTTGTAACTTCAGGTCCTGGGGCGACAAATACAATAACAGGTATTGCTACTGCATATATGGATTCTGTACCCATGGTCGTTATTTCAGGGCAGGTTGCTAGTCATCTCATTGGTAATGATGCATTTCAGGAATGCGATATGATTGGAATATCTCGCCCTGTAGTCAAACATAGCTTTCTAATTAAACGTACCGAAGATATTCCTGAAACAATAAAAAAAGCATTTTATATTGCTTCTACTGGTCGCCCAGGGCCGGTTGTTATTGATTTACCGAAAGATGTAATGAATCCAGCAGTAAAATATACTTATAATTATCCAACATCTGTAAATATGCGTTCTTATAATCCTACCGTACAAGGACATAAAGGACAAATTAAAAAGGCATTGAAGGTTCTTTTATCAGCGAAAAAACCTGTTCTATATATTGGTGGAGGAATTATTTCAGCCAATGCTGAAAGTCAAGTGCGTGATCTTGCAGAAAAATTAAATTTACCGGTTACAACAACTTTAATGGGAATTAGTGCTTTTCCTGGTACCCATAAGCAAAATCTTGGTATGCTTGGTATGCATGGTGTATATGAAGCAAATATGGCTATGCATCATGCTGATGTGATTTTGGCAGTAGGTGTAAGGTTTGATGATCGAACCACAAATAATCTTGATAAATATTGTCCAGATGCCAAGGTCGTTCATGTTGATATTGATCCTACTTCAATTTCTAAAACCGTTGCTGCAACAGTACCTGTAGTTGGTGATGCTAAATTCGTAATTGAAAGTATGTTAGAACAGCTAGCTGAAGATAAGTCACATATTGACTTAGATGCTTTGATTAATTGGTGGAAACAAATTGAACATTGGCGCGCGAAGCACTGTTTGTCTTATAGTACAGAAGGTGAACTTATTAAGCCTCAGGAAGCATTAGAATTACTTTATAAACTGACAAAAGGTGATGCCTATGTTGCAACTGATGTAGGGCAACATCAAATGTTTACCGCACTTTATTACCCATTTGATAAACCTCGTCATTTTATTACTTCTGGTGGACTAGGAACGATGGGCTTTGGTTTTCCAGCTGCTTTAGGTGTTAAATTGGCTTTTCCTAAAGATCGAGTAGTTTGTGTGACCGGTGATGGAAGTATTCAAATGAATATTCAAGAATTATCGACAGCCTTGCAATACGATTTACCTATTTTAATTTTAAACTTAAATAATCGTTTCTTAGGTATGGTGAAGCAATGGCAAGATATGATTTATGCAGGTCGACACTCAAGCTCATATATGGAATCACTGCCGGATTTTGCCAAAATAGCCGAGGCGTATGGACACGTAGGTATTTCCATTAAAAAACGAAGTGATCTTGAGCCGTTAATGAAAAAAGCGCTTTCGATAACAGATAAATTAGTTTTTGTGGATGTAATGACTGATGCTACCGAACACGTTTATCCAATGCAGATTCGTGGTGGAGCTATGAATGAAATGTGGTTAAGCAAAACGGAGAGAACTTAATGCATTATATATTATCGATTTTAATTGAAAATGAACCTGGTGCGTTATCACGAGTGATAGGATTATTTTCTCAACGTGGTTTTAATATTGAAAGTGTAACGACAGCTCCAACAGAAGATCCTACAATGTCGCGAATGACAATTAAAACAACAGGTGATGCGCATGTATTAGAACAGATTCAAAAACAATTGCATAAATTAGTGGATGTTTATCGCGTTTATGATCTAACAGAAGGCCCCCATGTAGAACGGGAAATTATGCTAATCAAAATTGCAGCCAAAGGTTCACAAGCAAGGGAAGAAGTTAAACGTTGTGTTGATATTTTTCGTGGTTCTATTGTTGATGTGAAAGCAACGCAGTACATCGTTCAATTAGTGGGAACAAGTGAAAAATTAGCGTCATTTTTAGCAGCAATCCGTGAAACGTGCGAAGTCATTGAAATGGTACGTTCTGGTATTGTTGGGTTATCACGTAGTGATAAAAGTAGCAAATGAAATAAGTATATTATTCACTACTTATTTTATTTATTAAGGCGCAAATATTGCGCCTTTAATTTTAACTAATCTTTGATTTGATTGATAACAGATTGAGAAAATAGTTGCTTGAAGGGTATACCACTTCGATTACAGATCCAATTTCCTTCTTTATTTTCAAAATGATAGCCTTGTTGTGGTGTAGCCATCCAAATTTGTAATAAAGGTTCTTGCGTATTAATTATGATTTTATTGTTATTTTCAAAGGTGATTGTGATTACATTTCCATGACTTTCAAAATCAATATCGGTGTCAAATTGTTCAGCAAAAGTATCAATATCACGTTCAATTTCATCAAATAGTGTATCGGCTAATTGGTGAAATACTTTTATTTCCATAAATAAGTTATCCTATAGCTTAAAGACAAAATAAGTTTAACATTAATCTTATCACGAATAAAAAAGTATTAGTTTTTTATCAAATATAATTTAATGAACAAATTTATTGACTTATTTTAATAGCAAAGCGCAATATGCGCTTTGATAAAGATAGTTTTAATCATTAAGTGGTAATGCGCAAATAACTTGCAGATTACGTCGTTCTTTGGTGCCGGATTCGGTTGATATAAGTCGATTAATTTCATGAGTACTATTTTCTAATTGACCCTCACCAAAATTATTTTCATAAAATTGTGTTATCCCCTTAGCATATTCAAAATTATGGCAGTTAACATATTCTTGAACAACGATAGAATGATAAGAAAAACCTTCTTCACTCCCTTCTTTATCTTGCGATAATGCTGGAGAATAATTGGTAATACGTGAATAGGTTCTGATTAAAGGGTTATATGGGTGTAGTTTAACACTTTTTCGATCAACAAAACTAAAGCCAACAGAACCAGACTGATATAACTTTTCTATAGGAAGATAACGTGTAGGAACTCTCGGATCTTTTAGACTTGAATTTTGTTCGATTTGGTCGGTATTATTGGCAAAAGTGAAATGTGATGTACCAATAATTGAAAAAATCATAACTATTTGTAAAAGATAACTACTTTTTTTCATATTACATATCCTTATTCACTTTAGTCTCATCATTCATCATTTTTATGGGTGTCTGAATATCATCTTGAGAAGGCTCATCTTCTGAGATTTTATTTTTCGCTTTAATTTTATCGGCAAGTTCTTGAGCAATATATTGCATATCGGGATGAATCGAATATAGTATGTCTTTAGTTATATCGCCTTGTAATGAACATAATAAATACGTCTGATTATCATTGATTTTTTCTAAATAAATCATCTTTTCAGTCGTATTAGCACGCGGAGCTACACCATCGAAACTATAAGGGTAATTTTCCCATCCTTTATTTTGTTTTTGATTATCAAAACGTTGTGAATTCGTAATAAAGGTATTTTCACTAAAAGGTTGCCATGAAAATTGTTCGAATTTATTTTGTATATCACTGATTGAATTATTTACAATGAATCCCCAATAATAGTATTTGCCTAGATTATAGGTATTTATGTATTTATTTACGTAGCTCGTTAATACTAAACCTCTATAATTTATTGGTTGTCTAAACGTGTAAGTAAAATCATTGTCTGATGAGATATCATTTACTGGAATATAGGCAATTTCATCTTTAACATTAAGATCGCTATAAACAGAAAAATCTTCAACATTATCTTTTAATTGATGGAAAAAGCTATTATCACAATTAAAAAATGAATCGACAACACTTGTCACGTTATCATTTGCTAAGGCACTGTTGCAAATAAACAAAGAACTTAATATAAGAAGCGTCTTTCTATTAATCATATTCTATCCTTGAACTCATATAGTGTTCAAAATTATTTAATATTTTGATTTAATTATAAATCTTTACTTAAATTAATCTATAAAAATAAATAAAAAAATTGTTATTTAAATATTTCGAGATATTTTCATTGTTAATTCAAATAATGTAAAGTACATATTTTATATAAACTAATATTTGTTTTGAATTTTTTATAATGAAGTGTAATAAAAGTTGTAATTGAGGACTATTTCAAAGCTATTTAATAAATGATATAATTTGCGACCAAAAATTTGTATCTAACATTGATTAAGATTAATTCACAGACTTAGCTAATGCACGTGTACTGTCGTAGGGTACACCACTACATTAATAGGGGTTTTTTAAGGAATATTCATGCCAGTAATAACTCTTCCCGACGGAAGTCAACGTCAATTTGAAACAGCTGTAACCATATTAGAAGTCGCTCAAAGTATTGGTGCCGGTCTTGCTAAAGCCTGTATTGCAGGTAGAGTAAATGGTGAAAGAAAGGATGCTTGTGACTTAATTGAGCACGATGCAACTGTTGCTATTATTACAGCAAAAGATGAAGATGGATTAGAAATTATTCGTCATTCATGTGCTCATTTACTGGGTCATGCGATTAAACAACTTTGGCCAAATACTAAAATGGCTATAGGTCCTACTATTGATAACGGGTTTTACTATGATGTTGATTTGGATCATACTTTAACACAAGAAGATCTTGATGCACTCGAAAAACGTATGTTAGAGCTAGCTAAAAAGAACTATGCTGTAAAAAAAGAAGTGGTAACATGGCAGCAAGCGCGTGATGTTTTTTGGCAACGTCAAGAACCTTATAAAATAACGATATTAGATGAAAATATCCCTCAAGATGCTAAACCAGCACTGTATCATCATGAAGAATATATTGATATGTGCCGTGGTCCACATGTGCCAAATATGCGTTTTTGTCACCATTTTAAACTGCAAAAAATAGCAGGTGCTTATTGGCGTGGTGATAGTAAAAATAAGATGCTACAACGTATATATGGTACTGCTTGGGGCGATAAAAAACAGTTAGACGCTTATTTGCAGTTTTTAGAAGAAGCAGCCAAACGTGATCATCGTCGTATTGGTAAACAATTAGATTTATATCATATGCAAGAAGAAGCACCGGGTATGGTGTTTTGGCATAATGATGGTTGGACAATATTCCGCGAACTTGAAGTTTTTGTCCGTGTTAAGTTGAAAGAGTACCAATATCAAGAAGTAAAGGGTCCTTTTATGATGGACCGTGTGCTGTGGGAAAAAACAGGACATTGGGCAAACTACCAAGATTTGATGTTTACAACATCTTCTGAAAATCGTGAGTATTGTATTAAACCAATGAATTGCCCGGGGCATGTTCAAATATTTAATCAAGGATTAAAGTCCTATCGTGACTTACCATTAAGAATGGCAGAATTTGGTAGCTGTCATCGTAATGAACCTTCTGGATCATTGCATGGTCTAATGCGTGTACGAGGCTTTACTCAAGATGATGCACATATTTTCTGTACTGAAAAGCAAATACGAGGGGAAGTAAATAGCTGTATTAAAATGGTTTACGATATGTACAGCACATTTGGTTTTAAAGATATCACTGTCAAATTATCGACTCGTCCCGAAAAACGTATTGGACGTGAAGAAATTTGGGATATGGCTGAAAAAGATTTAGCTGAATGCTTAACCGAAAATGGGATTGAATTTGAATATTTACCTGGAGAAGGGGCATTTTACGGACCTAAAATTGAGTTTACTTTGCACGATTGTATCGGTCGAGCATGGCAATGTGGTACTGTCCAATTAGATTTTATGTTACCTGAACGTTTAGAAGCAAGCTATGTTGGTGAAGATAATGATCGCCATATTCCTGTTATGATTCATCGTGCTATTTTAGGATCTATGGAGCGGTTTATCGGTATTTTAACTGAAAATTGTGCAGGTTTTTTCCCTACTTGGCTATCGCCAACGCAAGTTGTTGTAATTAATATTACTGATAATCAAGCTGATTATGTTCAACAATTAACTAAAAAACTACAAGATGCAGGTATTCGGGCTAAAGCAGATTTGCGTAATGAAAAAATTGGTTTTAAAATACGTGAACATACTTTAAAACGTGTTCCATATATGTTCGTATGTGGCGATAAAGAGATTGAAGCCGGAAAAGTGTCAGTTCGTACACGTCAAGGTAAAGATCTTGGTAGCTTTGAAGTTGAACATGTTGTAGAATTACTGCTCAACGAAATTCGTACTCGTTCTTTGGACCCGATCAGCGAATAAAATGATCTGGTTTTGTTATTGTATTTGATTGGAGGATTTAGGTATTAAAGCTGGAAAACGTATTCAAACAACTCGTGCACATAAAATTAATGATGAAATTACTGCACAAGAAGTCCGATTAACTGGTGTTGATGGCGAACAAATCGGAATTGTTAGTTTAAATGAAGCGATTAAGCAGGCAGAAGAGGCATCTTTAGATCTTGTTGAAATTAGCCCGAACGCAGAACCGCCAGTTTGTCGTATTATGGACTACGGCAAATTCCTTTATGAGAAGAGCAAAGCAACAAAAGAACAGAAGAAAAAGCAAAAAGTTATTCAGGTTAAGGAAATTAAATTCCGACCTGGTACAGATGAGGGAGATTATCAGGTAAAACTCCGCAGCCTGATACGCTTCCTTGAAGATGGTGATAAAGCTAAAGTAACACTACGATTCCGCGGTCGTGAAATGGCTCACCAACAGTTAGGTACTGAAATGCTTGACCGCATTAAAGAAGACTTAGCTGATTTGGCAATCATTGAATCTTATCCATCTAAGATTGAAGGTCGTCAAATGATAATGGTCTTAGCGCCAAAGAAAAAATAGTAAGGTTTTGACAAGCGTATTTTTATGAAAATAAAAATATCACCTTCTATTTTATGTTATTAACAATGCGGATGTGGAAGTATTTAATATGCCAAAAATTAAAACTGTACGTGGAGCGGCAAAACGCTTCAAAAAAACAGCTTCAGGTGGATTTAAACACAAGCAAGCTAACAAAAGCCATATCTTAACTAAGAAATCGACAAAACGTAAACGTCATCTACGTGGTTTAACCATGGTATCAAAAGGTGATTTAGGTTTAGTCAAAGCGTGTATTCCACACGTTTAATTATTTAAGGAGAATATTATGGCTCGCGTTAAACGTGGTGTTATTGCTCGTGCTCGTCACAAGAAGATTTTAAAACAAGCTAAAGGTTATTATGGTGCGCGTTCTCGTGTATATCGTGTTGCATTCCAAGCTGTTATTAAAGCTGGTCAATACGCTTATCGTGACCGTCGTCAACGTAAACGTCAATTCCGTCAATTATGGATTGTCCGTATTAATGCAGCAGCGCGTCAATGTGGTTTATCTTACAGCCGTTTTATTAACGGTCTTAAGAAAGCTTCAATTGAAATCGATCGTAAGATCCTTGCTGATATTGCGGTATTTGATAAAAATGCCTTTGCCGCTTTAGTTGAAAAAGCAAAAGCAGCATTATAGTTTTTATGAGGTCGAATTAATTCGACCTCATTTTTATCTAACCTTATAAATGGAAATAAAATATTAATGATTAATGCAGTTTTTTTTCGTTTCTTTTTTGACTTTGTAAAGTGAATTCATTTTGAGGCAAAATGAAAACGAAAATAAATTGTAAATGGCCTCGTATAGAGGCCTTTTTTATTGCTACTTTTATGAAATGAAACGTAACAACATAAAAGTAAAATAGATCAAAATATTTGGTTGTGGGTAGGTTTTTAACAAATAAAATAAAGAGGATGCTATGTCTCAATTAATTGAATTGGTCGACAAAGCCAAGTCGGCAATTAACAATGCACAAGACATTAATGCAATTGAACAAATTAGAGTTGATTTTTTAGGTAAAAAAGGTCATTTTACCTTACAAATGGCTTCATTACGTGATGTACCAGCAGATCAACGTCCGATGGTTGGGCAAAAAATCAATGATGCTAAACAAGAAGTTGTATCTGCTTTAAATGAGAAAAGAGCTTTATTAGAACGAGCATTATTAGATGCAAAATTAGCAAATGAAACCATTGATGTGACATTGCCTGGCCGTAAAATGGAAATAGGTGGTTTACATCCTGTTACTCTTACTGTCAATCGATTGATTGATTTCTTTGGTAAGCTTGGTTTTGTTGTTGAAAATGGACCTGAAATTGAAGACGATTATCATAATTTTGATGCGTTAAATATTCCAGCCCATCATCCAGCAAGAGCAGATCATGATACATTTTGGTTTGACGCTAATCGCCTGTTACGCACTCAAACATCTACGGTACAAATCCGTACTATGGAAAAACAGAAACCACCAATTCGAATTATAGCTCCAGGTAGAACATATCGTAATGATTATGATCAAACTCATACCCCAATGTTCCATCAAATGGAAGGATTGTTGATTGATAAAAACATTAGTTTTACTCACTTAAAAGGTTTATTACATGATTTTCTACATTGTTTCTTTGAAGATGATATGGAAATTCGTTTTAGACCAGGTTACTTTCCTTTCACTGAACCTTCGGCTGAAGTAGATATTAAAGCAAAAAATGGTAAATGGCTTGAGGTATTAGGATGTGGAATGGTTCATCCGAACGTTTTACGTAATGTAGGTATTGATCCAGAAGTATATAGTGGTTTTGCATTTGGTATGGGAATTGAGCGATTAACAATGTTACGATATGGCGTAACTGATTTACGTTCTTTCTTTGAAAATGATCTACGTTTTTTAAAACAATTTAATTAGTCTGGAGGACCAAACATGAAATTTAGTGAAAGTTGGCTACGTGAATGGGTTAATCCAGCAATAAGTAGTGAACAATTATGCGATCAGCTTACCATGGCTGGTTTGGAAGTTGATGATATAGAAAATGTTGCTGGTGATTTTTCGGGAGTTGTAGTAGGTAGAGTTGTGGAGTGTCACCAACATCCAAATGCAGATAAATTACGTGTAACGAAAGTTGATATCGGTCAAGATCAGCTTCTAAATATTGTCTGCGGAGCTCCTAATTGTCGTGAAGGTTTAACTGTAGCATGTGCCACAGTTGGCGCTGTTTTACCCGGTGACTTTAAAATAAAAGCAGCCAAATTACGTGGTGAACCATCAGAGGGTATGTTATGTTCTTATTCTGAATTAGCTATTTCTGATGACCATAATGGTATTATTGAATTACCTGAAGATGCTCCTCTTGGTGAAGATATCAGAAATTATCTACAATTAAACGATAAGATGATTGAAATTAGTGTCACACCAAATCGTGCGGATTGTTTTGGTATTATGGGTATTGCTCGTGATATTTCCTCAATTAATAATATTAGTTTGACTGTACCACAATTTGAAACGCCTAAGGTCACCATTGAAGATAAAATATCTGTGTCTGTTTTAGAGCCTAAAGCTGCACCTCGTTATTTAGCACGTATAATTAAAGGGATTGATGTAACAACTCCAACACCATTATGGCTAAAAGAAAAATTACGCCGTAGTGGTATTCGTTCAATAGACATTGTTGTTGATATCACTAATTATGTTCTTATTGAATTAGGTCATCCTATGCATGCTTTCGATTTAGATAAAATTGAAGGCGCTATAACAGTACGCTATGGTCATCCGCATGAAAAACTCGTATTACTTGATGGCAATGAAATTGAAATTAAAGCCAATACACTGGTAATTGCAGATGATAAAAAGGCGTTGGCATTAGCAGGTATTTTTGGTGGTAAAGATTCAGGTATTTCAAATGAAAGTAAAAATATACTTTTAGAATCTGCTTTTTTCTCACCACTTGCTATTGCTGGTAAAGCAAGACAATATGGTTTACATACTGATGCATCACATCGTTATGAACGTGGTGTTGATCCATCTCTACAATATAAAGCAATGGAACGAGCAACTGAACTATTATTAGCTATTTGTGGTGGTTCAGCGGGTCCAATTATAGATGCTACGAATACGGATGAGTTACCGGAACCCGCAATAATCCATTTAAGTAGAGCCAAAATTGATAGATTAATCGGTTATCATATTGATGATCAACGTATTGTTGATATTCTTACTCGACTTGGCTGTGAAGTAATATCTAACGAAAATAGCTGGCAAATTAAGGCTCCGACTTGGCGGTTTGATATTCAAATCGAAGAAGATCTAGTCGAAGAAATCGCCCGAATTTATGGTTATAACAATATACCAAATGAACATTTGAATATTGAATTAGTAATGCAACATAACTCTGAAAAAAACGTTTCTGTAAATAAATTCAAAAATTTGTTAGTGAACCATGGTTATCAAGAAGCTGTCACGTATAGTTTTGTTGATCCTAAAATTCAGAGTCTATTACATCCAAATCAAGAAGCTATTGTTTTACCAAATCCGATTTCGAGTGAAATGTCGGTAATGCGTTTATCTCTTTGGTCGGGCTTATTGGGGGCTGTTGTATATAATCAAAATAGGCAACAACAGCGCATAAGATTGTTTGAAACAGGATTACGTTTTGTTCCAGACAATAATTCAGAATTTGGTGTTAATCAGCAAACATTGCTAGCAGGTGTTATAACGGGTAATCAATATGAAGACCACTGGGATATTAAGAAACGTGCTGTTGATTTCTTCGATTTAAAAGGGGATGTTGAATCACTCTTAGCAATTAGTGGATTAGCAGATCAGGTTCAATTTAAACCGTCACAACATCCGGCTTTGCATCCTGGTCAAAATGCCGCGATTTATATAAACAATGAAGAAGTCGGTTATTTAGGTGTCATTCACCCTGAAATAGAAAAGAAATTAGGATTAAACGGTAAAACACTTGTTTTTGAATTGATTTTAGATAAAATTAATCAAAAATCTGTACCCGTAGCACAGGATATATCTAAATATCCAGCTAATCGACGAGATATAGCGATCATCGTGGATAGTGATGTTTGTGCTGCTGATGTATTAAGTGTATGTAAAAGTATTGGTGGTGAACAGCTTATTGCTGTTAACTTATTTGATATGTATCAAGGTGAAAATATCAAAGCAGGTCAAAAAAGTTTGGCTATCAGTTTGATTTTGCAGGATAAAACACGTACACTTGAAGATGAGGATATAACTCACATTGTAAGCAATTGTATTATTGCATTACAAAATCGTTTCAAAGCATTATTAAGAGAATAATAATTATGACATTAACTAAAGCTGATATTGCAGAACGTCTAACAGACAAATTTAATATCGATCGTCAAGAGTCTAAAATTCTTGTGGAACTCTTTTTCGAAGAAATAAGAGTTGCCTTAGAAAAAGGAGAAACCGTGAAATTATCAGGTTTTGGTAATTTTGCGATTCGAGATAAGAAGTCTCGCCCAGGTCGTAATCCTAAAACAGGTGAAAATGTCGCAATTACCGCTCGTCGCGTTGTGACTTTCCGTCCAGGTATTAAATTCCGTGAACGCGTGGAAAAAAATCTTGAATCTTAATTAAATTTTAGGTTTATGTTTAGTTGAGTAGCACTAATAATTACTAGTGCTACTTTGTATTCTGTGGTTCGAAATCCTCCCACATAAAAAAACTAAGGAAGTTTATGACTAACTCAAATCTCACCTTATTAGGTGATCAATCTATTCGTTACCCGCAAGATTATGCGCCTGGAATTCTAGAAGTTTTCGACAATAAACATTTAGATAATGATTATTTTGTTAAATTTAACTGTCCTGAATTTACTAGTCTTTGTCCTATTACAGGTCAACCAGATTTTGCAACAATCTACATTTCTTATGTTCCTCATATAAAAATGGTGGAAAGTAAGTCTTTAAAGCTATATTTATTTAGTTTTCGTAATCGAGGTGATTTTCATGAAGATTGCATAAATATTATCATGAAAGATTTAATCAAATTAATGGATCCTAAATACATAGAAGTTTGGGGTAAATTTACACCACGAGGCGGAATATCAATCGATCCTTATGCAAATTATGGTAAGCCAAATACGAAATGGCAAGAAATTGCTTTTAATCGTTTAGCTAATCATGATCTATACCCAGAAAAAATTGATAACCGCTAGTAGCAGGTATTTTAAAAAATATTTCATTTCTTTCAATGACATTAGAGGGTTTCATTTATAAATGAAGCTCTAGTTTTGTTTTGTAGATTTTTAGGGTGATTTTTCAATCTTAAAAATGAAATATAAACATCAATTATTCGAATTTTATCTATAACCATTTTATCTTTTTAAAGGTAATTTCATGCAAAAAATTAATAAAGCACTCGTTATTTTTTCAGGAGGGCAGGATTCTACAACTTGTTTGATCCAAGCGATAAATCGTTATGGCGTTGAAAATGTGGAAACCATCAGTTTTAATTATGGGCAGCGACATGCTATCGAATTAGAAAAAGCTAAATTCATAGCAGAAGATTTAGGTGTTTTACATACAATTGTAGATACTTCTGTTATTAAACAAACAACACATAATGCATTAATTGATTCAACAATGGCTGTTGAATTTGCTAAGGATTCTCAATCCTATCCTAATACCTTTGTTGATGGGCGAAATGCACTGTTTCTTCTATTAGCTGGATGTTATGCCAAGAGTCGGGGAATAAAAGATATTATTACTGGTGTTTGTGAAACAGATTTTAGTGGTTATCCAGATTGCCGAGATGTCTTTATTAAGTCAATGAATGTTACCATGAATCTTGCGATGGATTACGCTTTTAATATTATTACTCCTTTGATGTATTTAACAAAAGCTGAAACATGGGCCTTAGCTGATGAGCTAGGATGTCTAGACTATATCAGACAATATACTCACACTTGTTATAATGGAGTAGAAAAAGGTTGTGGTGAATGTCCGAGTTGTGTTTTACGCGAAAAGGGGTTGAATGAGTATTTAACTAATAAGAAATGCTAATTAGTTTATTTAACCTTACTGGGTTCCCTAACCCCATATTATTTTTATAAAAAGGACATATATGTTTCCAAGTATCTTACAGAAAAACCACAATGTATTATTAAAATTAGCTTTTTTTCACATCTTGATTATAGCTTCTAGTAATTATTTAGTTAAAATTCCGTTTACTATTTTTGAATTTAATACAACATGGGGAGCATTCACGTTCCCATTTATTTTTTTATCGACTGATTTAACTATTCGGGTTTTTGGTGCTAATTTAGCTAGAAAAATAATATTAGTCGTTATGATACCGGCGTTGATTCTATCTTACGTTATTTCTGTATTGTTTTCAGATGGTGATTGGACGGGGCTATCTTCGTTATGCGATTTTAATATGTTTGTATTTAGGATTGCTTTAGCCAGTTTTGCTGCTTACCTAGTTGGTCAATTAATGGATATTACCATTTTCAATCATTTACGACAAAATTATCGTTGGTGGGTTGCTCCAACTGCATCAGCTATTGTAGGTAATGCCATTGATACGCTTCTGTTTTTTGCAATTGCATTTTATCATAGTGGTGATATTTATATGGCGACCCATTGGGTAGAAATAGCCATAATGGATTACGGATTTAAAATATTAATTTGTGGTGTGTTCTTTTTACCATTGTATAAAATTATATTAAATTACATTTTAAAAAAGTTAGTAAAAACAAAATAAATTGAAGCAAAATCTAAAAAGGCGCTGTTAAGCGCCTTCTTAGATTGGTAATGTGTTTAATAAGAATTAACTCATTCCATATTGTTTTAATTTTTTACGTAGAGTACCTCGGTTAATACCAAGCATATTTGCTGCACGAGTCTGGTTACCTCTTGTATACTGCATCACCATGTCAAGAAACGGTTGTTCTACTTCAGCCAAAACAAGATCATAAAGATCAGTAGGATCTTGACCATTTAATTGTGATAAATAGTTTCTTAATGCTTGTTTGACTGAATCTCGTAACGGTTTTTGAGTAATTTGCTCTTGAGAGTTAACAGTTGTGAATTTTAACGCTTCAGCTGTAACACGAATTTCTGACATAGTATTTTTAACTCTTTAATTAAAATTTAATTTCTTGAAAAAATGCTTCTAGTGCATCGAATTGCTGATTAGCATTATCAATGACACTAAATAAGCGCCTAAAATGATCGCTCCCAGCATAGTTTTGGGTATACCAAATTACATGCTTTCTTGCAATCTGCAATCCTTTCTTTTCACCATAATATTGATGTAGAGCTTTTAAGTGTAATAAAACAATAGTTTTTATTTCATCAATGCTCTTTTCTGATTTAAATTTTCCATATTGTAAATAGAACGCTATATCTTCAAAGATCCAAGGCCTACCTAATGCTCCTCTGCCGATCATTATAGCATCAGCTTTGGTATATTGGAAAACTTCTTCCGCCTTTTCAGGATCTATGATATCTCCATTAGCAATTACAGGAATGGAGATATATTGTTTAATTTGTCTAATCGAATCATATTCAGCAAAACCTTTAAATAAACACTCGCGAGTTCTGCCATGAATAGTAATCGCCTTTATACCACATTTTTGGGCAATTTGTGCGATTTCCAAACAATTTTTATTAGCTTTGTTCCAACCCGTACGAATTTTAAGAGTAACGGGTACATCAACAGCTTGTACCACACTCATTAGAATTCGCTCTACCAATTTAGGGTATTGCAAAAGCGCCGAACCAGCTAAGTTTTTATTAACTTTTTTAGCTGGGCATCCCATATTAATATCAATTAACTCTGCACCAGATTTCATGTTCAAAATAGCGGTTTTCGCCATTTCATCTGGATCAGAACCTATAATTTGTACTGCTTTGATGCCAAGCTCTTGCGAGTTAGCGAGCTTTTGTTTTGATTGTTCAGTATGCCAAATTTGCGAATTAGCTAAAAACATTTCTGAAAAAGCTAACCCTGCACCGTATTTATAACATAAAGAACGGAATGGCAAATCAGAAATACCCGCCATTGGAGCCGCAATAAGTCGATTCTTAATCGTTAGATTGCCAATAGTAAATAGTTCTGATAGCACAAATAAATTCCTCAACAAGGGCGCGTATATTAGCACTTTTTTTCGATGTGAAAAGAGGAAAATACTAAAATATTGCAATATTATTAAAATTTTTTTTTCTAACACGAATTTTAATCATTTTTTTTGTTAAATTATTAGAATAAAACTAGATAATTTAACATTAGTTGCTAAAACTATTAATAATTATCATTAACTTTAATACAACCAATCTAAATATTTTGGGATTGCTAAGCAGTGCGAACATGAATGACTTTGGGGATTTTTTGCTTATAATTAGTTATTGAGTCGCAAAAATTGATATGTGCTAAAATTACAAAATTAACTATAAAAGGTATTAATAATGGAAACGATTATAAACTCCACACATATTCCGGTTGTTACTGTCGATGGTCCAAGCGGAGTAGGTAAAGGAACATTATGTGTTTTATTAGCGAAACACTTTAAATGGAATTTACTTGATTCTGGTGCAATTTATCGTGTTTTAGCACTATCGATTTTAGATCACAATATTTCTCTAGATAGTGAAGATGTTTTAGAAACTCATGCTTTAAATCTACCACTTAAATTTGTAACAATGGAATCGGGTGTTCATGTTTTATTAAATGATATTGATGTTTCTGACAAGCTCCGCACACAAGAAATAGGTGAAATGGCTTCAAAAATTGCAGCGTTACCAAAAGTTCGAGAAGCATTATTACAACGGCAACGAGATTTTAGGAATAAACCAGGTCTAATTGCTGATGGAAGAGATATGGGAACAGTTGTATTTCCCGATGCTCCTGTCAAAATCTTTTTGGATGCTAGTCCAGAAGCAAGAGCAGAAAGAAGAATGAAACAGTTGCAAAAAAATAAGATTTGTGCTATATATGACGAGATTTTGCATGAAATTAAAGCCCGGGATGAGCGAGATCGTAATCGAACCATTGCGCCACTTAAATCTGCCTCAGATGCATTTTTGATAGATTCAACAGATTTGACAATCGATGAAGTGTTCCAACAGGCCTTAAAAATAATTAAAAGCAAAATTAATTTATGAATGTGACTTTATCAAAGGATGTGATGAAGTATTATTAACAACCCCCATTAAGCATGATGCTAGATGGACGTTATTTTAATTTTAAAAAGTAAATAAATATGACTGAATCTTTTGCTCAACTCTTTGAAGAGTCTTTAAATCAACTTGATACACGTTCTGGTAATATGATCCGCGGTATTGTCGTCGCTATCGATAAAGATGTAGTACTAGTTGATGCTGGTTTAAAATCTGAATCAGCAATTCCAGTAGAGCAGTTTAAAAATGCCCAAGGCGAATTAGAAGTTAAAGTTGGTGATGAAGTTGATGTTGTCCTTGATTCTATTGAAGATGGCTTTGGTGAAACAATTTTATCCCGTGAAAAAGCTAAACGTCACGAAGCATGGCTTACATTAGAAAAAGCTGTAGAAGATGCAGCGACAGTATTAGGTGTTATCAATGGTAAGGTTAAAGGCGGCTTTACAGTTGAGCTTAATGGAGTTCGAGCTTTCCTTCCTGGTTCATTAGTAGATGTTCGACCTCTACGTGATACCTCTCATATTGAAGGTAAAGAAATTGAACTTAAAGTTATTAAACTAGATCAAAAACGTAATAATGTTGTTGTATCTCGTCGTGCAGTAATCGAATCTGAAAATAGTGCAGAACGTGAACAACTTCTTGAAACATTACAAGAAGGTTCAGAAGTTAAAGGTGTTATCAAAAATCTTACTGATTATGGTGCCTTTGTTGATCTTGGTGGAGTTGATGGTTTACTTCATATTACTGATATGGCTTGGAAACGTGTTAAACATCCAAGTGAAGTGGTTGAAGTTGGTCAAGAAATTCTAGTTAAAGTATTGAAATTTGACCGTGACCGTTCGCGCGTTTCTCTTGGCTTAAAACAATTAGGCGAAGATCCATGGGTATCTATTGCTAAACGTTATCCAGAAGGCACTAAAGTAACAGGTAAAGTAACCAACCTAACTGATTATGGTTGCTTTGTTGAAATTGAAACAGGTGTTGAAGGTTTAGTTCACGTTTCAGAAATGGATTGGACTAATAAGAACATTCACCCATCTAAAGTTGTTAGCCTTGGTGATGTAGTTGAAGTTGTTGTTCTTGAAATTGATGAAGAACGTCGTCGTATTTCTTTAGGCTTAAAACAATGTAAACCAAATCCTTGGTTACAATTCGCTGAATCACATAACAAAGGTGATAAAGTGAGTGGTAAGATTAAATCAATCACTGATTTTGGTATCTTCATTGGTTTAGATGGTGGTATTGATGGTTTAGTTCATCTTTCTGATATTTCTTGGAATGTTCCAGGTGAAGAAGCTGTTAAAGCCTATAAAAAAGGTGATGATATCGAAGCCGTTGTTCTACAAGTTGATGCAGAACGTGAACGCATCTCTTTAGGTATTAAGCAACTAGAAGAAGATCCATTTAATAGTTTTGCTAGCAATTTCAAAAAAGGCATGATTGTTAAAGGTAAAGTAACTTCTGTTGATGCTAAAGGTGCAACTGTTGAAATTTCTGAAGGTGTTGATGGGTATCTTAAAGCACAAGATATTGCTCGTGAACGTATCGAAGATGCAACAACTGTATTGAAAGCAGGCGACGAAGTTGAAGCTAAAATCGTAAATCTAGATCGTAAAACTCGTGCGATTGCTTTATCTATTCGAGCTAAAGATGAAGCTGATGAAAAAGAAGCCCTAGCAGCTGTAAACAATGCACCGTCTCAAGATGATGCATCATTCACTAATGCGATGGCTGAAGCATTCAAAGCAGCATCAAAATCAGAATAATTCTTTAAAGTTATTCAAATATGTTTAAATTAAAAGAGGGCACGCCCTCTTTTAATTTTCATAAACTACATTATTAGAATTTTTATATAACAATAAAATAATTAGCTTAGCTACAACAAAAATAAAAAGGGTACTACTCATGAACAGATCAGATCTAACTGAAAAAATCGCCAATTGGCGAACGCATCTTCCGGTTCAATTAGTTGATGAAGCAATCCGAGATATTATTGAGCAGATCACTGCTGCTATGGAGTCTAACGATCGTGTTGAAATCCGTGGATTTGGTAGTTTTGCGTTAAATTATCGTGCACCAAGGAAAGCCAGAAATCCTAGAACTGGTGGTCAAGTAGAAGTTAGACAAAAATATATTCCACACTTCAAACCAGGTAAAGAATTAAGAGAAAGAGTTAATAATAGATCGTAAGGTATTTTAACTTGTTAATAAAATTCTATAAACCTGATTTTTAAAAGCGTTTGTTCTTTTAGGAATGGACGCTTTTGAATGTTTCTAAAATCATGATAACAATGTTATTTTCTAACTGAAAAGTATTGCAATCTTTTCTATATAGATAAAATTGTAATGACTTATATCATTTCACTCTTCTACATTTTATTTAGAATTAATAGATATCTATTCTGAAAGAATTATTGAATTACCGAAATAAATTGCGAACTATTTTCTACTTTTTTAATATCAAATTATTTTTAGTATTTCATCATGTATTCTGACCTATAAATAAATTGTTTATTAAAGGTATCATTTGCCTAACTCAATTTCTCATGATTTTATCTGTTTATTATTTACTTTAGGGTGTTTACCTTTACTGTTTTTATCAGCATTACCTTCTAATTTGATATGGTATTTGTGCCTGATTTTTTTGATATTAACCTATATATTTTTTTATCTTGTTAGAAGATTCAAATTTATTCCTTTAATCTTTATTGGAATAGGTTTTTTATGGTCAACTCATCATGCACAAGAATATTTGCAATTAGTAAGTCATTATATTGATAAAAATATAAATATTCGTGCCGAAGTTGTTAGTTTAAACTCTCAGAATAATTTTATTGAGGAATATTCTAAAAATGTAACTTTTAATATTACACATGTTAATCAAAAAGCAATTGATTACCCACTTCCAATAGTGCTGGTATGGAACAATAAAGAGTTACCATTTGCCGGACAAATATGGGATATGAGTGTAAAAACTAAGGTTGTGCATAGTTATCTCAATGAAGGTGGGTTTGATAGCCAACGTTTTGCAATAGCAAATAGAAAATTGCTAACAGGAAGTATAAAACAAGCTGAATTAGTTGAGAATACGATTAATTCACGGCAATTTATTGTTAATTTAATATTACCTTATATCAATCTTTTTGATTTTAGTGACATTTTTTTGGCGCTAGCATTTGGTGATCGTAGCCATTTAACGCAAGAACATAAAACAGTTATGTTTGAAACAGGGATAGCTCACTTAATGGCAATATCAGGTATGCATATTTTACTTGTAGCTTATATTGCTAACCGAGCTATGCGATTTTTACAAATTCTTCTACCTATTAATATTATAAGTCACTGGCAACCATTGATATTAGGTTGGTTTATTGCAGTGATTTATGCATGGTTAACTGGACTAAATCCTCCCGCATTACGTGCAATTTTAGCATTAACATTATGGTTATTTTTTCGCTATAAAAATTACCAAATCACATCTTGGCAAATGATTAATCGTATTATTGCTATATTGCTTATTATCGATCCATTTATGATTTTGTCAGAAAGTTTTTGGTTATCATGTTATGCCGTTGTTTGTTTAACTTTTATTGCTCATTGGTTTCCTATCAAGTATTTTCGACAGAAAAGATATTACTTATTGCAATTAGTACGATTACAGTTATTGTTAACACTCTTACTATTACCTATTCAATTGTTTATTTTTAACGGTATTAGTAGTGTAAGTATTGTTGCTAATTTAATTGCAATACCTATTATCTCCTTTATAACCTTTCCAGCTATTTTATTTATGATTATTTGTGATTTGCTTCATTGTCACTATTTAATTATTTGGTTTGGTTTCATTGCAGAACAATCTTTGTATTATTTATTTATCATATTGAAACAGATTAAATCTTATTGGATTACTTTTGAACAGTCCTATTATTTATTAAGCATTAGTGGTTGGTTAATTCTCATTATCTGGCGATTGAGCCTTTGGCGTTATTATTACATTACCATTTTGTTAATGTTACTAATACTCATTACTCCGATTTTGAAAAGAAATCAGCCTAATTGGCAGATAGATATGCTCGATGTTGGGCATGGTCTTGTAGTCGTTATTCGGCAAGGGAAAGCCGCAATCCTATATGATACTGGAGCAAAATGGCAAAATAGTTCAGCTGCTGAACGTATTGTTATTCCTTTTTTAAGGTGGCATGGTTTAAATGTTGAGGGGATTATTATCAGTCATGAACATAATGATCATATCGGTGGTTTATCTATCTTACAGCAATATTATCCTAATGCTTGGTTAATTAGTTCCACACAACGATTAAATAACGATTATTTATGCAAGGCTGGTGAAGAGTTAATATGGAATGATTTGAAATTATTATTTTTATGGCCAAATGATATAGATAATCAGGCATTTAATGCAGAGTCATGTGTAGTGAAAGTAAGTGATGATCAGTTTTCTTTATTATTAACCGGAGATTTAGAACGGCAACAGGAAGAGCAGCTCGTTTTAAAATATCGTAAATTATTATTTTCAACAATTTTACAAATACCTCATCATGGAAGTAATACATCTTCTTCGTATGCTTTTTTAAACTACGTTAAACCAACCGTTTCCCTTGGTTCTGTTTCACGTTATAATCCTTGGAAATTACCATCCAATAAGGTTTTACAACGTTATCAAACACTTAATTTAAATTACAAATTAACGAGCATTACAGGGCAAATTTCTATTCGATTTTATCAAAATGATTGGTTTATTACGGGTTTTCGTACTGAATTAAAGCCAAGATGGTATCATGATTGGTTTGGTTCTTTTACCAATAACAGGTAAAATAAGTAAATTTTTATAGTAATACGGATATAAATAGTGAATAAAAATATGATAGACAAAGATGTTTCTACTTGGAAGACATTTCGTCAGCTTTGGCCAAGAGTATCAAAATATTGGGGTTATTTGGTTGTTATTATTGTTGGACTAATTATTAATGGTTCATCAGATACTTATATCATATCTTTAATACAACCTTTGCTTGATAAAGGTTTTGTACAAAATGATCATGCTTTTTTATTTAATTTAGCATTTATTGTTGTAGGTTTATTTTTTATTAGGGGTGTGTCCAGTTATGTTTCTGGTTACGTTTTAGCATGGATTTCAGGCAAAATTGTGATGGAAATGCGACAAGAGCTTTTTGGTCATTTTGCCTATTCGCCCGTTAGTTTTTATGATCAGAATTCAACAGGTCGATTACTATCGCGTATACTTTATGACTCAGAACAAGTTGCATCCTCTTCTGCTGATTGTTTAATAAGTGTGGTGAGAGAATCGATTTATTTAATCGGTTTAGTTTCAATCATGTTTTATAATAGCTGGCAATTATCAATGATTTTATTAATTATTGGTCCGATTGTTGGCGTACTGATTGTTGTCATTTCTAAACGATTTAGAAAATTAAGTAAAGTTATTCAAAATAGTATGGGGGTAGTGACTTCGTCTGCCGAACAGATGTTAAAAGGTCACAAAGAAGTACTGATTTTTAATGCTCAAGAAACAGAGATTAATGAATTTAAAAAAGCGAGTAATAGAATTCGCCAATTAGGGATGAAAATGGTATCCATTTCGGAGTTATCTACACCCTTCATTCAAATTATTGCCTCTTTTGCTTTAGCATTTATTCTTATTTTAGCAAGTTATAAAGATGTTCTAGGATTGACTGCGGGTGAATTTACAGTAGTTTTCACTGCAATGATAGCATTAATGAAACCATTAAGAGAAATAACAAAAGTCAACTCTAAATTCCAACGAGGAATGGCAGCTTGTCAGACCATTTTTAATTTACTGTCATTACCTTTAGAAAAAGATGAGGGGCAAGTTGTTTTAGATAAAGCAAATGGTGAAATTGAATTCAGAAATGTAACATTCACTTATCCGACTCGAGATTTACCAGCGTTAAAAAATGTGAGTTTTAAAGTTCCAGCAGGTAAATCAGTTGCTTTAGTAGGACGTTCAGGATCGGGTAAAACGACAATTGCTAGCTTACTTACTCGTTTTTATGATATTGAAGAAGGTGAAATATTAATTGATGGTCGTAATATTAAAGAGTATACCTTAGCCTCATTAAGGGATCAGATTGGTTTGGTTTCACAAAACGTCCATCTTTTCCATGATACAGTGCGGAATAATATTACTTATGCTAGAAATAATCAGTATAGTGAAGAAGAGATCAATAATGCAGCTGAACATGCCTATGCTATAGATTTTATTAAAAATCTAGAACAAGGTATGGATACAATCATTGGTGAAAATGGTGTATTGTTATCTGGTGGACAACGTCAACGTGTGGCAATAGCAAGAGCATTATTACGTGATAATCCAATTCTAATTTTAGATGAAGCAACATCAGCATTAGATACTGAGTCTGAAAGAGCTATTCAGGCAGCATTAAATGAATTACAAATGAACCGTACATCATTAGTTATAGCGCATCGCCTGTCAACAATTGAGAATTCTGATGAAATTATTGTATTAAGTGATGGGGAGATTGTTGAACGTGGTAATCATAATGAATTGATTAATAAAAATGGCACTTATGCTCAATTACATCAAATTCAATTTCATGATCAATAATTTCAATGAAATTAGATAGGAAATGACAGCATAATGATTAATCGAATATGGTCAGGCAAAAATAAATTATATTGGTTGCTGACGCCTTTTTCGTTGTTATATGGTTTGATAGTATCAATTCGTAGAAACTGTTATCGGTTAGGATTATTCAAGTCTTGGAGAGCGCCTATACCGGTTATAGTTGTTGGTAATTTATCAGTAGGGGGAAATGGCAAAACACCATTAGTCATTTACCTCATTGAACAATTACGTCAGAAAGGATATAGAGTAGGGGTTGTTTCACGTGGATATGGTGGATCAAGTCGATATTATCCAGTGCAGGTTGATGACACTGCAACTGCTGCAGTAGTAGGTGATGAGCCATTTCTTATTTACCAAAGAACTAAAGCGCCTATTGCTGTATCACCAAAACGTAGTGAAGCAATAAAGTTACTTCTGGCAAACTATGACTTAGATTTAATCATAACCGATGATGGTTTACAACATTATGCTTTACAACGTGATATTGAGATTGTAGTCGTTGATGGTAAGAAAGGGTTTGGTAACGGATGGTATTTACCCGCCGGTCCATTACGTGAATTACCATCTCGTTTAAATAGCGTAGACTATCTAATCATCAACGGTCAAACGGAACAATCATATAAGCAATCTTATAGCATGATATTGATTCCACACAACGCTATCAATCTTAAAACAGGAGAGCAATTACCTGTTTCAAAATTACAGTCTGTTTGTGCTATAGCTGGAATTGGTGATCCAAACCGTTTTTTCACGATGTTAAAGACGCTTAATGTAGATATTATTCATACGGTTGCTTTTAATGATCACCAACCCTATACATTAATGCAATTATCAAGTTTAGTAAAATCAAAGGACATTTTACTAATGACCGAAAAAGATGCTGTTAAATGCTTAACATTCGCACAAAATAATTGGTGGTATTTACCAATTGATGCACAATTGCCCAAAGAATTTATTGATAATTTGTGTCAAAAAATTAAACAGTTAAACGATATTCAGTCTAAAAGAAATTAGGTATGGAATATGAAAGAAAATTTATTAAAACTCTTAGCTTGTCCAAAATGTCACTCTTTATTAGATTTTAATAAAAAAGAACAACAGCTTATTTGTCATCAAGATAATTTTATTTATTCTATTATTGACGGTATACCGGTTTTGCTGGAGGATAAGTCGATACCCATGTCACCAGTTCAGATGGATAAGGAATGTAATATATGAATTTTACGGTAGTTATTCCCGCCCGTTATGCCTCAACACGTTTGCCAGCTAAACCTTTAGCCGATATTGCTGGCAAGCCGATGATAATTCGTGTTATGGAACAAGCTAAAAAATCAGGCGCTAATCGAGTTATTGTTGCTACCGATAATCAAACAGTATTTGATGTTGTAAATTCGCACAATGGTGAAGTTATTTTAACGAGTGATCAACATAAATCAGGTACTGAAAGATTGGCTGAAGTTATCAATATTTGTCAATTTGCTGATGATGAAGTTATCGTTAATGTTCAAGGTGATGAACCATTGATTCCCCCCGTCATTATTGATCAAGTTGCTGAGAATCTCGTTAAATATAAAACAGGTATGGCAACATTAGCCGTTCCTATTACAACCGTTGAAGAGGCCTTTAATCAAGGTGCAGTAAAAGTGGTAACAGATAAAGATGGTTATGCACTTTATTTTTCAAGAGCAACAATACCTTGGGAAAGAGATAGATTTGCCCATTCAATATCGACAATCGGGGATTTTTATTTACGGCATATAGGTATCTATGCTTATCGAGCCAGTTTTATCCGCCAATATGTTACTTGGCAACCAACACAACTTGAACAAATTGAAATGCTAGAACAATTACGAGTACTTTGGTATGGTGAAAAGATCCATGTTGCAATTGCAAAGGAAATTCCTGCGATAGGAGTGGATACACAACAAGATTTAGAAGCGGTTAGAGCTATATTTTCAGAACGTGAAAAGGGGTAAAAATGAGTGAATTTACAGGCTTTACACAAACTGGGTTAGATTTCTTACAAAATGTTAAAATTCATAATAGCCGACAATGGTTTGCAGAAAATCGCACTATTTATGATAACCAATTAGTCAAACCGTTTCGGGCTCTTGTTGAAGAATTGACGCCAACAATGTTGCAAATTGATCAATGGTTTGAAACAAAACCTGCCATAGGGAAAACGTTATCTCGTATCAATCGGGATACACGTTTTTCTAAAGATAAATCTCTTTATCGTGATCGACTTTGGTTAACTTTCAAACGTCCAAGCAAAGATTGGAAAGAATCACCTTGTTATTTTTTTGAAATTGATCCCGAAGGTTATCGTTATGGATTAGGCTATTATCGTGTGCCTAAACAGACAATGGATATCTTTCGTGATGAAATTAATCAGGATCATAACAAATTTTTACAGGCAATTAACTGTGTGAAAAAACCGTTCGAATTATATGGCGAATCTTACAAACGCCCATTAGTTAAAGATTTACCGCCTAAAATTGCTAATTGGTATAATAGGAAAGACCTCGGTGTGATAGCCAGCAGTAATCAGATTGAGGATTTATTCAGTAAAAATCTTATACAAAAGCTTAGTAAAAGTTTTAAACAGTTAATTCCTTTATATGATTATTTATTAAAAGTGGAAATAATTAAGAATATACCAACGTTATAGTAATCAATCAGTCCGTGTTCCTGATTGATACTTTTTTAACTTTGTGTATAAGAATGAATGAGTTCTAAGATACCATTAATTACAAATTGAGTTCCCATACATACTAATAAAAATCCCATAATACGGGATGTAGCTTCAATGCCACTTTTTCCAATTAATCGCATGATGCTACCTGCACTTCGCATGCAGAACCAAAGAATGAGGCAAAGGATTAAAGGAACTAAAATTGATGCGGTATAAATTACCCATGTTGATACATCATAGCCATCATTTTGTACGGTAGATGCCATACTAATTATCATAGCTATCGTACCCGGACCGGCTGTGCTAGGCATAGCTAACGGTACAAATGCGATATTATTAGAAGGCTCTTTCTTTTTCGCATCTGCTTCAGGTGTCTTATGAACGGGTTGTTGCGGGAATAACATACGGAAACCAATGAAGGCAACAATTAATCCCCCTGCGATTCTTAAACCAGGAATTGAAATACCAAAGGTATTCATTACGATTTGTCCACAATAAAAGGACACAACCATAATGATAAAGACATAAATACAAGTTAATTTAGACTGATGATTACGTTCATCATTAGTCATATCACCTGATAAACCGAGTAAAAGTGCGACAGTTGTTAGGGGATTAGTTAACGGTATGAACATTAATAACCCAAATCCGACAACTTGTATTAATTCAAGCATAGACGGTTGTTCTCATTTTTATCATTACACATGAAAGAGTAACTCCTTAGATAAGGAGGCATAGTTTACCCTATATTATGATAGCTAAACAGTTTTTAATCACTTTATTTTTAAATTAAATGCAAATAACTTAAAGTGCAATGAAAACGACCAAATCACCATGTGAGAAATTAATCGTTATGAGATCTTGGTTTGCTTTATTTCGTAAACTAACAAGTCCATTTAAGGTAAGGTCTGCATTTATTAAAGGATATTCAACGCCAGTAACATTAATTTTATCAACACGTGTTAACGGAATAAAAGATATTATTTTATCTTTTACATTGTCTATCGTTAATGGAGGAATAACAAAAAAGAATCGACAATAATTATCATAAAATGTTAAATCTAGGTCCCGATAATAGCGTAGCGCAACTGATAAATTACCAAGAAAATGATCACTAGCACGCCCTGTCGCACCATAAATATCAAATTGTTTAATACCTAAATTAGCTAAATATATTAGCGCTTTTTCAAAATCAGTTCTGTTCTGATCAGGGGTATGAATAATCTGGATCTGAGGATTACTTTCTTGCTCGGATATGCTATCAAGATCGCCAATGATAAATTGAGGGATGATAGGTGTACGATTTAAATAATTGCTATATGCACCATCGGTACAGGCAATAACGTCATATTTATCTAACTGTTCAGGAAATTGCCTTGGTGGCTCTCCATTTACAAAGAGTAATGCTGATTTATACATTTATAAGTTGCCAATTTAACAAAGATGAATCGAATATTAAAATGCAATGGTGTAAGCCATAATTATGGCGTCTTCTTTACCATGTTTAGTCGGATAATAGTTTTTTCTAACGCTAATTTCATTAAACCCTAATTGTTGATAAAGCGCAATTGCTGCAGTGTTAGATTCTCTGACTTCTAACCATAACATTTTAACTTGTTTTGCATCAAGTTCAGTGATTAATTGTTTAAGTAATAATTTAGCTAAACCTTGTTTACGATAATCGGGATGAATAGCAATATTGAATAATGAAGCTTCATCGACCACAGTTTGGCATATAAGAAAACCAACTAACTGGTCATCAACGATTATTTTCTTATTTAAATAACGTTCTCCCTGATTTGAATAAAAGGTATTTTCACTCCAAGGAAATAAATGGCAGCATTTTTCAAGTTGAAATGCGATAGGTAAATCAGCATTAGTAAGATCTGAAATAGTTTTCATATTGACAAAGTGTTTGCCATAATTGGCGCTTTTGTTGAGGAGATGAGGCTAATTCTGCAAGGGAATTAGTCATTATAATCGGTTTACTACTAATATCTTGTTCAGACCAATTTTCTGGTATGGGCTGATCAAGAAACCAAATTACAGAATATATCTTATCAGCCGTTATTAATAATTGAGCAGGCTTCAATATGAGACAATCATCTAATGTCACATGAATAGCTTTCAAAATATCCTGAAATATTTTTTCTTTCGGATAATGCTCGCTAATAACAATGAGCTTAATATTATCGGTTATTTCAACTTTAGCTTCACCTTGAATTACATTCGGTTTTCGTAAAACATATTGAGAAATTCCAAGTTTATTTAAATACCAATCTTGTCTGTTCATAGGGTTTTATTAGTGATAAAGGAAAGATAATTGTATAATCTATCCAATGTTTTATAAAGTTATTTATCTGAGGTTTAATCATGTCGGCCTATATTCCCGCCAGTCAAGTTTTACAACGTCATGAATCGTTATTTACCGATAAGTCTATTCTAGTATCAGGTGATATCCATGATGATTATGCATTACAAATTAATTCTCGACATACAAATATACATTGTACGTTATATCATGTTTATTTGAAGCTTAGTGCGCGCAATCGTGATTGCCAAATTGAATTCGGTGTATTTCCATCTGATGCATGTTATGAGGATGTCGATACATTAATCTATTATTGGCCAAAAAATAAAACAGAAGCCCAATTTCAACTTTCTTTTCTTTTGAATCACTTACCTAAAAATGCTGATATATTTATTGTTGGTGAAAATCGTAGTGGCGTTAAAAGTGTTGAAACATTATTAAGTGATTTCGGTTCGATTCAAAAAATCGATAGTGCTAGACGTTGTGGGTTATATCATTATCAAGCAGAAAATCGTTTAGCATTCGATTTTTCTGAGTGGTGGTATCAATATCATTTACAATTGGACAATATTGATTTGACAATAAATAGTTTGCCTGGTGTGTTTAGTCAGAAAACGCTGGATATTGGCAGTGAATTATTAATCAATGCATTAGCAGAACATTCTGATATAGTAAAAGGAAGGGTATTAGATGTTGGCTGTGGATGCGGTGTATTATCTACTTTTGCTTATAAACTCAATTCGCATATTCAATTAGTATGCTCCGATGTTAATGCGATGGCATTATCTGCCACTAAACAGACTTTATCTGCAAATCAAATAAATGCTGATGTTGTTGCGAGTGATGTTTTTTCAAATTTAGAAGGTCGGTTTGATCTCATCATATCTAATCCACCATTTCATGATGGGAAAGAGACGGATTATAATGCCGTTGATGCTCTAATCCATCAGAGTAAACAATACCTTAGTCAAAATGGTAAACTTTGTTTAGTTGCTAATAGTTTTTTACCTTATCATCGGTTATTAGTAGAGAATTTTAAACAGGTATCCGTTATAGCTCAAACCAGTAGATTTAAAGTTTACTTAGTAGAATAGTCCCTAATATTGTTAATTACTGATTTAATGTGTATTAAATCAGTAATTACTCATATTCATTTTAATTCTCATTAATTTCAAGCAACGGTAAATATATATTACGAATAATGTTGTTAAATTTTAGTCAATTGTATCTTATAACCCTTTCTGATTCTTATTAGCAATAACTGAAAAATCATTTTAAATTAGTTATATACTTATTAAAAAACTAACATTTTTTATTTACTTTTTAAACGCTTATCTAAAAATTTAAGTATTTTCATTATTTTATATAAAAAAACATTGACAAGTAGGGTGGTCTAGGAGTATAAAATGCGCACCTTATGTAAGTTGTTGTTAACCATTTTTTAAAATAATCAATGAGTAACAGTTATATTTATTGATAAGGTATGTTGAGTTTAGTTTATAGGAGCTATATGGATACTCAATCGGGAGACCCCAAAATGTTGGGGGGTAGCAGTTTATACTATTCATTTTCGGTTTATTGACCTGTCTAAATAGATATTTTTTCAGTTCACAGCCGTAATGAATAAAATCGGTAAAGGTGAACGATATGCAAATTCGCATCAATCAACACTATCACACTTATTTTTGTCAAAGAAATGCTAAATGTTGTTTGGCATTAAATCCACTATCTTTTTCTGAAAGACTTTTAGAACCCCCAAGTTGTATCTAAATTCATATCAATTTATTAATTTTAATCTAATTAACAGCAATGGTCTGTTTTGGATAATAGATTAATACGATTAGTTATTATCATAAATTAAGCATAGCTGTCTCGATAACGAATTGAGTCTACGGATCGATTTTGGTTATTGATGGCTTAACTCGTTTTAATTAAATGCACATTGTGATTAATACTATCCTTCATAACGTTATTAATGATGAACATACTTTAATAATGTTAAGAGCGGATCGGTGTGTCATAACTTTAATCATGATGAGTAAAAATTTACTAAGAGTAAATTTGATTGTATTTAGGAATATGTTATGAAACAAACAACTAAAGAGAAAAAATTTAATACTCATATCAAGGCTGTAACTGAAGCTAAAAATTCTTTAGAAGAGACATTAGCCAATTATCAGGCTGATTTATCTGGATTGACAGAACATGAAGCCAAACAACGAATTGAGCAATATGGAAAGAATGAAGTTGCAAGAGAGCGTGTACCCTCTGCATTTATTCAATTATTATTAGCTTTTAATAATCCTTTTATTTTTGTGTTATTAGCACTCGCCGCAGTAAGCTTTGTCACTGATTATTGGTTGCCTTTACAAAATGGTGAGCCGACCGATATTACCGGTATTACTATTATAATTGTAATGGTTTCGCTAAGTGGTTTATTACGATTTTGGCAGGAATTCCGTTCTAATAAAGCAGCGGAAGCTCTAAAGTCAATGATAAAAACAACTGCTACAGTTTTACGTCGTCAAACTAAAACTGCTACAGCGCAGACAATTGAGGTACCGCTTGATCAACTTGTACCTGGCGACATTATTTATCTTTCCGCTGGAGATATGATGCCAGCTGATATTCGCCTAATTGAGTCACGAGATTTATTTGTTAGCCAAGCTGTTTTAACTGGTGAGTCTATTCCCATTGAAAAATATGATACATTGGGTTCGGTGTCACAAAAGGGTAGTGAAGAGACACCTGCTGAAATTAATGCCAGTAATATATTAGACATTAACCATATTGGATTTATGGGTACTAATATCATCAGTGGTACAGCAAAAGGGATAGTTATAGCAACAGGCGCTGATACCTATTTTGGGTCGTTAGCAAAATCAATAATAGGTACTCGTTCGCAAACAGCTTTCGACAAAGGAGTTAATAGTGTTAGCTGGTTATTGATTCGCTTTATGTTAGTCATGGTACCTATTGTATTATTAATTAATGGGTTAACAAAAGGTGATTGGCTTGATGCTGGCTTATTTGCCCTAGCAGTTGCTGTTGGGCTTACACCAGAAATGTTACCAATGATAGTGAGTGCAAATCTGGCTAAAGGCGCAGTTGGAATGGCAAAACGTAAAGTTGTTGTAAAACGTTTGAATGCGATTCAGAATTTTGGCGCAATGGATATCTTATGTACTGATAAAACGGGTACGTTAACGCAAGATCGAATCATTTTAGAGCAGCATTTAGATATTCATGGTCAACTTGATCCGGCAGTATTACAACTTGCATGGTTAAATAGCTATTACCAAAGTGGTATGAAAAACCTAATGGATAAAGCGATTATTCGATTTGCCGAAGAAAAAACTAAGCCTAAAAAATTAGGTGAGGGTAAATATACTAAAATCGATGAGTTACCTTTCGATTTTAGTCGACGTCGTTTATCTGTTGTAATGCAAAATGATGATAATCAACATATTATGATCTGTAAAGGTGCTGTTGAAGAGATGTTATCAATTGCAACGCATGTGTATGAACAAGGTGAAGAATTACCATTAACCGAAGAAAGAAAAGAAAAATTAATTAATCTTGCATATCAGTATAATCAAGATGGGTTTAGAGTCTTAGCGGTTGGATTTAAAATTATCGCGACTCAAGATACAAAAACACAATATAGTGTTGCCGATGAAAATGCGCTTGTTATTCGCGGTTTCCTCACATTTTTGGATCCTCCGAAAGATAGTGCAAGTGAGGCAATTAATGCTTTACGTGAACATGGCGTAGCTGTGAAGGTATTAACGGGTGATAATGATATCATAACCACTAAAATATGTCGTGAAGTAGGGATTGAAGCAGGTAAGCCTTTACTTGGGATTGAAATCGAGCAAATGAGTGACGATCAATTAAAACCATTAATTGAAGAGAGAACGATTTTTGCTAAATTAACACCACTCCAAAAATCAAGAATTATTCGATTATTACAAGATAATGGTCATACCGTAGGTTTCTTAGGCGATGGTATAAATGATGCACCAGCCTTACGTGATTCTGATGTGGGTATATCAGTCGATACTGCGACAGATATAGCTAAAGAGTCGGCAGATATTATTTTATTAGAAAAAAGTCTAATGGTATTAGAAGAAGGTGTGGTCAGAGGACGAGAAACCTTTGGTAATATCATGAAATATCTTAATATGACAGCAAGTTCTAATTTTGGTAATGTTTTCTCTGTATTAGTGGCAAGTGCATTTTTGCCATTCTTACCAATGTTAGCGATTCATTTGTTAATTCAAAATTTACTTTATGATATTTCTCAATTGTCTCTCCCATGGGATAAAATGGATGATGAGTTTCTACAAAAGCCAAGAAAATGGGATGCTTCGAACATTAGACGTTTCATGATTTGGATTGGTCCAACTTCATCCATTTTTGATATTACAACGTATGCAATAATGTGGTTTGTTTTTAGTGCGAATAATGTTGATATGCAATCATTATTTCACTCAGGATGGTTTATTGAAGGTTTATTATCACAGACATTAGTAGTGCATATGTTACGAACTCAGAAGATACCATTCATTCAAAGTACAGCTGCATTTCCTGTAATCGTTATGACTATATTAATTATGGTTGTGGGTATCTATATTCCATTTTCTCCATTTGGTAGTATGATTGGTCTAGAACCTTTACCTTGGTCATATTTCCCTTGGCTTGCTGGAATATTAATAAGCTATTGTATACTTACACAATTAGTTAAAACATTCTATATTAAACGATTTGGGCAATGGTTCTAAATAAACGTTATAAATAAACTCATTTAAACATAGTAAATTGATTCTGATAAATCAATTTACTATGTTTTTTAGTTTAACTTAATGATATTGATTTAGGGTAGAGATAAGCAATTTTGCATAATCTCTAATTTGTACTTTAAAATTGCTCTATTTCAAATAATGTATTTTACTGTTATGAAAATTTATACAAAATTTTAGCTTAAAATACATTCGTTAAAATATGTTCAACTTTTGCAATTACTTGAAATGGGGTAGTTAAACTGTCTTGTTTGATTAAATGATTCTTAAATGTTGTATTATCATTTATTAGATGATAGCCATCTTCAACAGGATCATATTGTATTCGTTTCAGTAATAATTTGTTGTTGAGTAATATAATATAAACACCAGCTAAAACGTATGTCATTTTGTCTATGTTTAACTTAATAATAGCAACATCGCCGTTTTTTATAGTCGGATCCATATTGTTATATGGAATTTGTACTATTGCTAAATTTTCTGCTGTTAGTCCACATCGAAATAACCAATCGCGGCTAAATGCCCATTCTGTAATAATTTGTTCTTTACTCAAGCGCTCTGTATTTTCGTGAAATTTTAAATTCAACAGTGTATTAAATTCAATTTCAGGAATCGCTTTAACGATATTCTTTGTGTCTATAGGTAAGGCTGTCAAATTAGATAAAAAGGGATCATTACCGGTAGCTAGCCAAGCAACGGATACATTTCCTATATCTGCAATAGTTAACAAATTTTGTAAGGTTGGCTCTGACTCTCCTCTAATGTATTTTCTAATTGCACTTTCTGAGAGTTGACATTTCTTAGAAAAGCTAAGTAACGAATCATTTCCAATAATATGTCTTAAACGCTGAGCAAACGTCGAATAATTTTGTTTCATATTAGTATTTTTAAAATTAATGAAAGCTTAAAAAGCAATTTATTATAATTAGCGGTAGAGATTATGCATATTTAAACCGATAACATTATATTGACTACAGAAAATAAATAAATCTAGCTAAATAGTAAAGGTTTTATTAATTTAATTTGTAAAGATGAAATATAAAAAACTCTATTTATGATGCTAGTTTTGTATTAGATAACCTTGCTAAAAGGTTAAATTATTTGAAATAAAATTATTTATTCAGATAGTTAATATACCTAATAATAGGGGTAACAAATTCTTCTAATTACATGACTGATATTTAATTACAAATCAAGTAAGAAAAGAAAATTAAAAAAAAATATAATTGGAAGTATAATAACCAGCCATAAACTAAGCAACTTATAAATAAATTGTAGAGTAACATTTTATGTTAAAACCAATTCTTTTCACCTGTATCAATGTATTGTTATTTTTAGCAATGAATAACCAAATTGTTTTTGCTAAATCATTATCATTTTTGAAAAGTAAAGAAGAAATTAACATTATTTCCAAACCGGCTTGGTTGGAGATAAAAAATGTTAATTTTTATGATGCGGAGAGTGATGATCTCATTACGGCAGGAAATGGTTTTACAAAATTATCTCATTCAAAAGAGATAAATAAATTCGTTAATGTACAACATCCTACAATTCTCGAACTTAGAAGGGCAAAATTCAATCGTTTTATTAATAAAAAAACGGGAGAAGGATCGTTGTTTGGTTTCAAAGAAGATCAACTGACCCCATTATTTGATGGAAAAATACCCGGAACTGAAGTACAAGCTTATTTGAATGATAATAGTATAAGAGTGGCGTTATTATTACAAGTTCCTTTAGATTTTGATCCAAATAAACCTTGTATTATTGCTATACCAACTATTGATTCGCAAGGCATCTATAATGCGACAGATATGCAAATTAGGGGGCTATGGGGGTTAAAACATAACTGTGCCGTCGTTTATAACGATAAAGGATTAGGTAACGCATTATATGATTTAAATAAACAACAGGGATATTTAATTGATGGCAGTGTTGCAAAACGAGCGATTCCGGAGAAACCATTAATTTTTTCAAATTCTGAAACATTACCACCTAATTTAGTAACAAATCGTTATGCTGTGAAACAATTACATTCTCAACAAAATCCTGAACAAAAATGGGGTCAATACGTTCTTAATTCTTTAGAGTTTGCTTTTTATTATCTCAATACGATGTATTCAAAAAATGATCAAGTCATTTTTGATAAAGAGAACACAATTGTTTTGGTTTACGGTGCGACAGATGGGGCAGGGGCAGCCTTAAAAGCAGGGGAAATTGATAATAATGGTATGATTGATGGCATTGTTGCAGTCAACCCACAAATTCAGATTACAAGCAATCAACAAATACCACTGTATATTCAACGTGGAGAATCACCTGAAGAGCCATTAAAAACAAAATTATTAATTGATTATACTAGTTATGGCGCGCTTTATATGCCCTGTGCAGTTTTAGCGATTAAAAATAGTGAATTAAAGCAATCAATACCTTATATTGATAGATATTTCTTTTCTCAGAATCGTTGTGAAGCGCTTAAAAATGCAAAATTGTTAGATTCAATAACTGTTGAAGAGCAAGCGAATGAAGCGCTTGAAAAATTGTATGCGTATGGTTGGTCACCACAAATGATTAACCAGTTACCTTTTTATTATTTTACCCAATCAATTAATTTGCCATACAAATATATTAGCCAATATGGACGCTATAATGTAAAAGAACATTTATGCCATTTATCTGTAGCGTCAATCAATCAAGAAATATTATATAATATGGGTAATGTTGCACCTTTAAGTAAAACTAATTTCGCGCTTTTATGGGCTGACAATACGGGTTCTTTACCGATAAGAACACAAGATAATATTATTGCTGTTGATTTGGTCAATGACGATGATCCAAAAGGTCCTCATCAAGAGTTTTATTCACGTTCTAAAAATAGCGCTAATATTGATTATAACCTAGCAGGTGCAATTTGTTTAAGAGAAAAAATAGTTGAAGATCGCGTATTAAATGGTCAGAAACAAGTATTCGCAACGGGTAATTTGCATAGTATTAAGACTATCATAGTACACGGTCAATTAAACATTAAACACTTACCTGATTACACATCTAGGAGTTATGCTGCACTAAATAGCTACGTTGAAGGACATTCCAGTAATTTACACTATATGGAAGTCGAAAATAGTAGTTATCTAGATAGTTTAGTGCCTTTTGATAATACGCTATTATCCATTAATTATTATGGTAATTCGGCTATGGATTGGTTATGGAGTAATATAACCAAACAAACCAGCCTACCCGATAGTCAAATTATCCGGACTTCTGTTCTTGGGCGCAGTAGTGAAAAAGACTCAAAAATGACAAAATTTATCTTAACACCAATAGCACAGTCCGCTAAACGTGAAAATCGAATTTATCTCCAAGATGGCGTAATTCGACTACCTAGATAAATCTAATTCATTAAAAACATCACATCAAGATAAGGATGTTTTTAATATTTTTTTAGCTCTGCTAAAAGGTTGTTAAAAACATCGTTAATGAGGTAATTCCTCCGTTTGTAATGACATAATTATATAATTTATTTTTGGATCTTTACAAAAAACTGTGATCAAACCCACTAAATTTATCATTATTAACTTGATTTCATCAAAAAGTTATGCGGTAATAGTCGCGGACATATAGCACAAAGTATTGACTTTGTCTGTAACATTGTTTAAAGAATGTGACTTTTAATTTGTAATTCATATTGTTTTATTCCTTTGCATTGTTTTTTGATTAAGTTTACTTTTGTTGTAGTCTAAAAAATATTTAAAAGACTGTAATCAATTTTAGGATATACGTAATGAGTAAGAAAACAGGGCAAGTAAAGTGGTTTAACGAAAGCAAAGGTTTCGGTTTCATCACTCCAGCCGATGGTAGTAAAGATGTATTCGTTCACTTTTCTTCTATTGCAGGTGAAGGATTTAAAACTTTAGCTGAAGGACAAAAAGTTGAATTCTCCATTCAGGATAGTCCGCGTGGACCAGCAGCAGCTGAAGTTGTTGTAATATAAGTAAAAATATTCATTAGCTCAAAATGAGTTAAATTTAAAACCTACTTTGAAAGTAGGTTTTTTTCGTTTCTAAATATAACTAAATTTTTAATTAACAAGTATATATGATATATCTATTTATTGTGACTGCAATTTGGTCATTTTCGTTCAGTTTGATTGGTGTTTATTTAAGTGGGCAAGTAGATAGTTGGTTTGCCGTTGTTAGCAGAATATGTTTAGCTTTACTTGTTTTTATCCCGTTTTTACGTTTTAGGTTTTTTACTCTTAAGCAAATTATATTATTGGCTGGTGTAGGGGCTTTTCAACTTGGAATTATGTATGTATTTTATTACAAAGCCTTTGCTTATTTAACCGTTCCAGAATTACTTTTGTTCACAATCTTTACCCCAATTTATGTCACATTAATCTATGATTTATTATGTAAAAATAAAATTAAAATCACTTACTTACTGACTACGCTATTAGCTGTTATTGGTGCAGCAATAATCCGTTACGATCAAATCACAGCTAACTTTATTATCGGCTTTTTAATGATTCAAGCCTCTAGCATTGTTTTTGCCATTGGGCAAGTCGGCTATAAAAGAATTATGGAACTCTATAATTTGCCACAACATTATTCATTTACATGGGTTTATGTAGGTGCAGCAATAATTTCAATTATTGGTTGGATAATATTTGGAGATAAAAGCCGTTTACCCACAACAGAAACACAATGGGCAATTATAATTTGGTTAGGAATCGTAGCTTCAGGACTGGGTTACTTTTTGTGGAATTATGGTGCAACAAAAGTTGATTCAGGTACATTAGCCATTATGAATAATGTGGTTATTCCTGTTGGGATTATTGTTAATGTAGTACTATGGGGACAACAAATTGATTGGGTTCGTTTTTTACTTGGGAGTGGAGTGATTATATTGTCTTTAGTCATTCATCAGAAATGGTGTGTAACAAAGAAATAATAAGGTTTTGGTTATTAATTTTGAAATCAAAATTAAAGTATGCAAGTTTTATTATTTCAATAAATTCATCATTATCTAATCAAATTGTAAAGCGATTACCAGTAATGAATAAATTATAAATTGCGATATTTAACCTAGAATCCTGTTAAAGTATATTTAATGATATACATATGCATCGTTTTAAATAATTATTATTAATTAAAGATAAGTTTCAAACTATATATTTCCTATAAACAAATGATCGCAATTATTGAAAAATTTTATTTTTTAATATTTTAATATATTTTCCTTATCAGATTGAAGATTAATAGAATTGGCTTTTAGCTGAATTATATGAAAAGAAAGAGATATATTTAGAGAAAAGCCACCTAAAAAAGTTAGGTGGCTAATGGGAAATAAAATGAAATATCTGCAGTGGCATATAGTAAGACCATGAAAGAAGTAATTAGTTCCTGAAAATTTCAAATTATTTTTTAATTGAGAAGATTTGTTGGTTATAAAAGAAATGAAGTGCCATTATTATGAACAAAATAAATGCTTATCTTGTCGCTGGATAGATAAATCCTATTCGTCTCAATTACACGATAAGCAACGATGTTTAAAAGAACATCTTAATTCCTTTTCTCCATTAACTATTTTTCCGCCTATCGCTAGCAGTGATTCAGCTTTTAGAAATAAAGCTAAAATGGCAGTGCTTGGAACCGTAGAAAAACCTATTCTTGGGATTATGACTAACAATGAAGCAATTGATTTATGTGATTGTCCATTGTATACCAATACAATGAAGTTAGTGCTGAGTAAAATAAAAAACTATATTAAACAGCTACAATTAGTTCCTTATAATATAAAAAAAATGAAAGGAGAATTGAAATTTATCATCTTAACTCAAGCCGAAGATCAATTTATGCTAAGGTTCGTCTTGCGTTCTGCTAAATATCAAACCAAAATAGCTTCTTCAATTGCATTTTTACAAAACTATATACCTAATTTAGCGGTAATTAGTATTAATATTCAACCGACTCATGCAGCAATCTTAGAGGGCAAAGAAGAGGTAATTTTAACTCGCCAAACCTATTTCCCAGTCAAACTAAATAATGTTCCATTATTTTTACATAAAGGGAGCTTTTTTCAGACAAATACGACGGTTGCTAGTCAGTTATACCTAACGGCTAGAGAATGGTTGGCAAATTTACCTATAAAATCAATATGGGATCTTTTTTGTGGAGTAGGAGGCTTCGGTTTACATTGTACAAATTCACAGAGATCATTGGTTGGTATTGAAATTAATCCTGAAGCTATTGATTGTGCGAAATTGTCCGCAAATCATTTAGGTTTTTCGGATGTACGTTTTCAATCACTGGATGCGAGCCAGTTTGCTGTGAATCAGAATAGTGATATCCCTGATTTAATTCTAGTTAATCCACCTCGTCGCGGAATTGGTAGTACATTGATTAATTTTTTACAAACTGTTTCACCAAGATATATACTTTATTCTAGTTGTAATTTGACTAGTTTAGTATCAGATTTAAAAAGTTTGATAGGCTATAGAATGTTGTCTGTACAGCTTTTTGATATGTTTCCTCATAGTGAGCATATGGAAATTTTAGTTTTAATGGAAAAAATATAAGGTCATAATAATATGAAAAAAATAGGCTTAATTGGTGGAATGAGTTGGGAAAGCTCGATTACTTACTATCAAATTATTAATCAAGTAGTCAAACAGCATTTAGGTGGTTTACATTCAGCCGAATGTATTTTATACAGTGTGAATTTTCAAGAAATTGAGCATTATCAATCTACTAATAATTGGCAAAAAAGTGCAGAAGTTCTAGCCGAAGCAGCTTTAAATTTGCAAAAAGCAGGTGCTGATTTTATTGTAATTTGTAGCAATACAATGCATAAAGTTGTGCCATATATTAATAGTCAGATTACTATACCTATTTTGCATATTGCTGAGATGACAGTTAGGGCGTTAAATAAATATAATATTAATAAAGTGGCGCTATTAGGAACAAAATACACGATGGAACAAGAGTTTTACAAAGATATTCTGATCCAAAATGGTTTTGATATCGTGATTCCTGAAGAGCAAGATCGCCAAGTAATTAATGATGTTATTTTTAACGAATTATGTTTAGGTAAAATCAATCCTAAGTCAAAAAATATCTATTTAGATATTATAAATAGAATGTGTCAATTAGGTATTCAAGGTGTCATTTTGGGATGTACTGAAATTGGTTTATTGATAAAACAAAGTGATATTTCCATACCTTTATTTGATACTAGCTTAATTCATGCTCAAGAAGCGGCTCTTTTAGCGCTAGAATAGCTTAAATTATTTTGATAATTACAGAGTTTCATTTATTTAAAATTTTTTAATAATAATATAATTAGTTAATTATGTTTAAAAGCGAAAATAATCTTTGAATTATATTAAGCCATTTCATTATTAAGTAATTTATTGTGATTAAATTATTAGTTAACCTGTTAGATTTACCAAAAGTGATAATTAAATTATGTTAATATTAGATAGCTTAATTTTAGGTAGGAAGAACAACTATGATCCCTGATGTATCAAATTCATTAACATGGCTTGAAAAGCATTATACAATTTTAGATGGAATTCAGCGCGGTGTAGAACGCGAAACATTAAGGATCTTACCTGATGGTAGTTTGTCATCTATGCCTTTTCCAGCAGAGATAGGTTCTGCTTTGACACATCCGTGGATAACCACCGATTTCGCTGAACCAATGTTAGAATTTATTACTCCTGTCAATACTAATATTGATTATACATTAACTTTTTTGCGGGATTTACATCGATATACTAATATTCAAATTCGAGATGAGTTAATGTGGCCATTAAGTATGCCTTGCTTTATTGGTAAAGAGGAGGATATTTTATTAGCTCAATATGGTAGTTCAAATGAGGGAAGGTTAAAAACACTTTATCGTGAAGGACTAAAAAACCGTTATGGTGCGATGATGCAAATCATTTCTGGTGTGCATTACAATTTTTCGTTACCACAGGCTTTTTGGCAAGCTAAAGAAGGTATAAAAAATACCGAGGAAGGACAGGATATTATTTCCGATGGTTATTTGAGCTTAATAAGAAATTATTATCGATTTGGATGGGTTATTCCATTTTTATTTGGTGCTTCACCTTCGATATGTCCGTCTTTTATCAAAGATCAGAAAAAACTAGCTGAATTTTCTCAACAAAATAATGGTAGTTATTTTTTACCATATGCTACATCATTACGATTAAGTGATATTGGTTATACCAATGATGCTCAAAAACAGTTAGGTATCACTTTTAATGATTTAGAAACCTATGTTCGTGGTATTCAAAAAGCAACACACACACGCTCAGAGAAATTTAGCCAAATGGGTGTAAAAGTAGATGGTGTATATAGGCAGATTAATGATAATATCTTGCAAATAGAAAACGAATTTTATGCCCCTATTAGACCAAAACGAGTACCTAGAAAAGATGAAACTCCATCAGAGGCATTATTACGAGGTGGTATTGAATATATTGAAGTTCGTTCTTTGGATATTAACCCGTTTTCTCCGATAGGTATTACAGAAGAACAAATTAGATTTGTTGACCTTTTCCTAATCTGGTGTGTATTAGCCCCAGCGCCTAAAATGTCAAGCGATGAATTACAATGTGCCAAAGTGAATTGGAATCGAGTCATATTGGAAGGTCGTAAACCAGGTCAAATCATTAGTATGGGATGTGGTGATCACCATGAACCATTGGCAAAAGTAGGACATAATCTTTTTAAAGATTTATTGCGAGTTGCAGATGTATTAGATCACAAAGATTCACAAAAACGTTATCGTCAAGTGTGTGAGCATTTAGATGTTATGTTTGACCATCCTGAATTAACGTTATCTGCGCGTACTTTACAAGCGATTAGTGATATGGGGACAGCCAAATTTGGTTTCGCATTAGCAAAACAATATAAACAACAACTTAATGCAGAACCGTTACAGATTTTGACTGAAAAGGATTTTATTTGCCAACGTAATCAATCCCTAGCGAAGCAAAAATGTAAAGAAGAACAACAACAATTATCATTTGACGAGTATATTAAGCAAATCAGTCAATAAACAACAGAGGTATATATTATGCCAATTATTAAGTCCAATAAATTGTTGTTTAACGCTGATTATGTTGTTCGTTATGAGGCGGGTTGTCAAGCAAGATTGATCGAACCCGATAATATGGTGTCATCTTCCATGCCGATTACTAAATCCGATAGAGTTAGTATTCTGGTATGGAATATCTTCAAACAGAAACGATTAGATTGTATGCGTTTGTTAGAGGAGTATGCTGATAATACAACATTACTCATCTTGCAAGAGGCACAAACTACACCACAATTACTTAATTTTATTCACAGCCATCATAAAATTGCAGATCAGGTTCCAGCTTACGCTTTTAAAGATGTTTATTCTGGTGTAATGACTATTGCAAATATAGCCCCAATCAAATCTATTGGATTTAAAGAGAAAGAACCTTTAATACGAATACCGAAATCGGCTTTAGTCACTCAATATCAAATATTGGATCATAAACGAACGCTATTAGTAGCTAATATTCATGCTGTTAATTTTAGTTTTGGACTTAAGATATATCGTCAACAAATCAGAATTTTATTAAATCAACTTGTAAGTCATGAAGGTCCTATCATTTTAGCGGGCGATTTTAATTCATGGAGTCGGCAGCGTTTACATTTACTTTATCGTTTAATCCGTAAGATAAACTTAAAAATGGTTAATTTTTCAAGCGATATTCGCAAGACCTTTATGGGACGTCCGCTTGACTTTGTATTTTATCGGGATTTGAAAATAGAACAGGCGAAAATCGTTCATACTAATGCTTCTGATCATAATCCTATATTAGTTGATTTTATAATTAGTTAAATGATTACAGTTATCTAAAAAGCCCAATTTTGACCAACATTATGTATACTGTAATCATTTAGCATTATCACAATTTGCTATTATCAATATTGATAGTTAATTTATCGCCTGGTTTAAGCTGGTTAATTTTAGTTATCTTATTCCATTTAATAAGTTCGCTTACTTTAACATTATAATTTTTAGCAATTTTATAAAGATTATCGCCACGTTTTACAAGATAAATAATTTGACTATATCGTTGATGTTCTTTTTCATAAAAATGAATATCTATGTCATTAATTTTAAAATATTTATTATTTGTAAATGCTGTTGCATCAAATGAGCTTGCAATAGGTCCGGTCTCTGTATTTAAATGCATTAAATCAGTTATTTTGGGTTGTATGGCATTTGATTTCTTTAATTCGATCATTAATGCATTCGCATAGACGGACGGTATAAATAAGTGATAGGAATTCCCTTTAATGACTTTTTTCAAATAAGCTGCATTATATTCTAATAATTCATCCATCGAAATTCCCGAATATTGAGCTATTTTTTCTAAACTTACTTGTTTGTTTAAATCAACTCTAACTAATGAGTTTTCATATTCACAAGTAGGTAGCGATAACTCATAGGTATCGCTATGCTTAATTATATCAATTAAGGCAATAAATTTAGGTACATATTGCATAGTTTGTTTAGATAAATTTAGTGCCCAGAAATTGGTTGGTAATCCTTTGCTTTGATTCCATTTAATAGCTTTTTTTACCCGATTTTCCCCTGCATTATAGGCAGCAAGGGTTAATAACCAATCGCCATCAAAGCGTTGGTTGAGATACTGCAATAAATTAATAGCAGTATCGGTTGACTGAATGAAATCGCGTCTTGGATCATAATAACTATTTTGTTCTAAACCATATTCTTTAGCTGTTATCGGAACTATTTGCCATAACCCCGCTGCTTTAGCATAGGATGTTGCTCGTTGATTATAAGAACTTTCAATAAGTGGTATTAGTGCCAACTCGACCGGCATATTACGCTCTTTGAGTTGTTTTACTATGTAATAAATGTAAGGTTCAGAACGAAGTAAATTACTTTCAAAAGATTTTCGATTTTTTAATATCTTTTGTTTTTCCTGTTGAATACGTTTATTCTCAGGAATATTAATATTCAATTGATTTTGTACATAGTACCAAGGATTTTGGATAATTAAAGAAGATGTTGTACTTAATTCAATTGTATCTTTTTTATGTGTTATAACTGGTTTTTGCTTTGTCTGTACTGATTGACAACCAACCAATGGCAATAGTAATAAAGCAGTCGCAACAATTTTTTTCATTAATTATTATCAAGTCTGAAAAGAAAAATGTTGCGTATTATAACTAAAAATTGTCTTTTTGTGTTCTGAAAAATTTAAAAAGATCTAATGCATTTTGCATATTAAATTGTTTTTGTAAAAAAGCTTCATCACAGCGTAAAAACAAATTTATTCGCTTTTCTTTTCCTATTGTTGAAGGAAGCGTAATTGTTTGATGTTTAATTTGCTGATAATACGCATTGATATCTTCATCATTTGGTAAAATATGTCGTGAAAATTCTAAATTGCTAAGTGTGTATTCATGTGCAGGGCAAACTATGGTGCTGTTCGGTAGTTGTTTAAGTTTATTTAATGAATTAAACATTTGTTGATAAGTTCCTTCAAAAATTCTACCACAACCAGCAGAAAATAAGGTATCACCACAAAAGAGATAAGGTTTACAATAATAGGCAAGGTGTCCAATCGTATGCCCAGGTACGGCAATAATCTTGATAATTTGGTTGTCTATCATGATTTCCGAATGGTCGGTTATATGATTAATAGGTAAATTGATTTCATTAGGTCCATATACTGGTAAATTGGGATAGTAATTTTTAAGTGCCATTACGCCATCAATATGATCCTGATGATGATGCGTTAATAGAATTGTAATAGGTATTAATTGCTTTTGGTTAAGGTAATCAATAACTGGCTGTGACTCACTAGGATCAACAATAATAACATGTTGGTTTGATGTCTCTAATAACCAAATGTAATTATCCTTTAAAGCTGGAATAATATGTAACATCATCTGTTTACCCATAAATTAATTATTTAGTCTTAAATGGCGTTATAAATGAAATATGAACGATTATAAAATCAGTTATTTTCTATAAATCCTTCATCTGTTTTCGAAGGAGAATTAGCTGCTTCTTTAGCAATAACGTCACAACGTTCATTCTCCTCATGGCCAGCATGTCCTTTAACCCAATGCCAGTCAATTTGATGGACAGTGGCAACATTATCTAATCGACGCCATAAATCTGCATTTTTAACTGTTTTTTTTTGAGATGTTTTCCAACCATTTTTTTTCCAGTTAAAAATCCAAGACATAATCCCATTTCTAAGATATTGGCTGTCCGAATAGAGTGTTATATAACATTTTTCTTTCACAGCTTCTAAAGCAACGATAGCAGCAAGTAACTCCATACGGTTATTTGTAGTTCTATAATACCCTTCAGATAATATCCGTTCGTTTTGTTTATATCTTAGAATTGCCGCATAACCACCAGGTCCAGGATTACCCAAACATGAACCATCAGTAAAAATTTCGATTTTTTTTAGCATAATTAAAAGGAGACTTTGAAATTTATAAATAAACTGTAAACTATATTACAGATTTAATTTTTAAAGAAAAGTAAATATCTTATCATTATGAATGCTAACAAAACTTTAGTTCCAAATCGACAGATTATACTGGATACCGAAACCACTGGTATGAATCAAAACGGTAAAAATCATTATGAAGGGCATCGAATAATTGAAATCGGCGCAGTTGAAGTAGTGAATAGACGGTTAACAGGTAACCATTTTCATGTTTATATAAATCCGGAAAGATTGGTTGATCCTGAAGCTTTTGCCGTGCATGGTATTAGTGATGATGATCTTCGCGATAAACCTCTATTTAAAGATATCGCTAATGACTTTATCAAATTTATTGATGGAGGGGAACTAATCATCCACAATGCACCGTTTGATGTGGGATTTATGGATTATGAATTCAGAATGGCAGGCATCAATTTTGTTACCGCTTCTCATTGTATAGTCACTGATACTTTAGCAATGGCTAGGCGACTTTTCCCGGGTAAGCGCAATAACTTAGATGTACTTTGTGAACGTTATCAAATTGATAATTCTCATCGAACATTACATGGAGCTTTGCTTGATGCGGAGATATTAGCAGAAGTTTATTTAGCCATGACGGGTGGACAGACGCTTTTATCTTTCAACCAAGAAGAAAATAGTTCAAACAATTCAATATCAGATAAAATTGCAATGGAAAAGATTAAGCGAGATAATTTTAACCTGAAAATTATCCGTGCAAATTCATCGGAACTTGCAGAGCATGGACGATCTTTAGATAAAATAGATAAAAAGAGCGGGGGATCTATTTGGCGAAAATTAGATGATTTATCATCATAATGCTGAATTAACACTCAATCAATCGTTGCGAGTTAAATTTCTATTGACGACCGACATGTAAATGATTAATATGCGCTTACTTTATCAAGCCGATTGCATAAAGTACATTTAGATAGTTTATATCGAATGTAATATAAGCGGAGCGGTAGTTCAGTTGGTTAGAATACCTGCCTGTCACGCAGGGGGTCGCGGGTTCGAGCCCCGTCCGTTCCGCCAAATCTTAAAGAATATCAATTAATTAAAGCACTCCACGAAAGTGCTTTTTTTATTGCAAAAATCTTTGTGTCAAATTTGTGACACTTTCTGATAATGCATTTTCTGACGCTACTAACAAATGCCGTGATGACAAATGCGCATAAGGTCTTACAGTATCCGCTTTGCTCCAAACTCCAAGATCTTGTAAATGTAAAGCGTGCGGGTGTGTGCCATTCATAGAATACCTACTAGCCCAAACGTGCCTCAAATCATGGAATCTTAAATCACTAAGTCCAGCACGTTTGCGTGCATTTCGCCATGCTTTGGAGTTTGCACGTTTTATCGGATTTCCTTTATAACTAAAAACATGAATGGGGTGCTTGCCTTTTAAATTTTCCAAAACATACAAAGCAACACTATTTAAAGGTATGCCGATCCCTTTTGTTTTTACTTTAGCGCTTCCGATATTAACCCAAGCGTGACGATTTTTTAAATCTACATTTCCCATAAAAAACCAGTTATATTACTCATTCGTAACCCTGTTGCTAATGCAAAAAGTACGATGGGTATCAAATGATCGGACAACGCATCAACAAGTCTTTTTTCTTGTGCGTGCAATAACATAACTTGTCTTGGTGGTGGTTCTGGTAACATTTTTATAGCAGGTACTTTATCAAGCATATCATGCTCATATGCATAAAGGCGTTTCTTAAAGAATTTAAATGGATTTGCGGTAAATGTTCTTGTTCGTGTTGGTAATAGTGGATTTACGAAAGAGGAGGCAAAGGAATTAGGTCATGTAATAAGGGAACCGTCTTATTCATAATAGATAATAACATGCGACAAACGGTAAACTAAATCGTCGTTGATTTAACCGCTAAAATTTCATACCATTACCAAAATTTAATTATTAAGGAAATAGTATGAAAAGAATAATCCTTTTAAGTTTATTTGGCTTGGTTTTATCTGCTTGTAACACTATGAAGTATAATTATGTAGCTGAAACAAAACAAATAAGTTATCCCGATTTGAATGTTGTTACAAAAACATTTATTGGCGATGATATGGTTAGACAGGGTACAGCTGCGTTAAAAGATGTTATTCATTTTCCTCAAACTACAGTTGTTAGCAGGGGGGTGGATTTTACTATTCCTGCTGGAGAATACTCAAAAGTAGGTGAAGATCAAAAGTATCTGTTTTTTGGTTTAAATGAGTTAAATTCTGGTCTAACAGTGAGAAAATCAACCTTTGCTGATATACCTGCTGGGATTAGAACTAATAAAAAAGATAATGAGTTATGTATTGTTACTATTAGTGGTGGTTCTTTATGTAATAGTGATGCTTCATTTTTTTACCAAAAGAAAAATGTAACTTATCAAAACTCGTTCCAGCAGATACTAATCTATAACGGTAAAGTAGGAAATAAGATTAACATCGGGTATAAAGAATTTAATAATGATTTTGTTCGCCCTGCATTTTCAAATAATGTCGAATATGACTTATCAGAATCAAAAACTATAAGATATAAAGGTGCAGAATTAGAAATAATAAAAGCAACTAATCAATTCATTGAATATAAAGTATATAGTAATTTCAATCTGAGATAAAAAAGCCCTTTGGGGCTTTTATTTTGTCTATGATTTATATAATGAATTTTTAGATGGATACTTATAAGAGAAGAACAATATACATTGTTTATATCTTATAACAGGTCACTATAGAGTAATTCTATAGAGCTACTGAAGACTAACTCGTTTTAGAACAATTCTAAATACATAAGTACCAGTGCTAATTATAAACATACTTTATGTTAAAACGTGAATTTGCTCCATATCTATAAATTTATATTATCTTGAAATATGCTAGGTAATTTAGATACAAAAACTAAAGTTTTGCTAATCTGAGCGTTGTAGGTAAAGATTTTCATAGTTTATACCTAAAGCATCATTAACTTTATTTAAATGATTCGTTGTCAGAATAGACTAAAATGGATGGATAGATTATAGAGTAATCATTAATATAATATTATAATAATCAATTAATTACATAACTTATTAACAGGTTTATTAAAAGCTTTTGGGGATTAAATAACGTATGAATTTAACCTTATTTAATAATAATCTCTTTTAAATTGATCCTATAATTTTAGATCGAAATAGTACTTTTTTCTTGATTATGTTTTATTAAAGCAAGATTGCTAAATTCACAATAGTTATACTACACAATAATATCTTTTTGTATTTCGCTTTAAATAGGTTTGTTTGATAGCTCATAACATCATTACCGGTTAATTTATAATTGTACATAATAATTTCCCTTTCAATAAATTTTAATTAGTACCACGACATTCACTTATTAAATGGTTTTTAAAATTGTTCAGTGAATTTATTTATGCTAATTAAAGTAAAATTTAAAATAACAGCAATTATTGATTAGTTTTTTTATGGTACAGTTTAAACTGTTTATTGTAAAGGGGGATAAGGTCGGGTTAACAGTTTTTATTTGTAAAATATTTAGAAATTTGAAATGCTAACTATTTAGATTAATCGGACTTTATCTATTAAATAAGGATTAAATTGTGTCAATTTTATGATAAAAATATCATTTAAAATGTTATATCAGAGACTTCCTTTAACTTAAAATAATTATAAAAAGATAAAATCATCGCTGGAGGACAATTTTATCTTTTACGGCGAAATATTCGATGTTCAACCATAGTACCGATAAGTTTGATATCCTGTTTTAGACTACTTAAAGTGGTATAATCAGGATTTAAGGGAACCAGTTCGAATTGCATTCTTTCAAAATTATCGTAACCTATTTCACGATATTTTTTGAATGTTGCTTCAGCATCGCCATTGATTGCCACCACAAACTCGCCAGGCATAGGTTTTACAATTGGATCTACGATAATTATATCCCCTTCTTTAAACTCAGGTTCCATTGAATCGCCCTTTATTTCTAACGCAAATGCTTTTTCTGAAAGTTCTAATGAAGTCATAACGTAATCAAATCCTGTTGAATCCTTTATTTCACAGATTTCTCTCCAGATACCTGCCTGAACGTAACTAATGAGTGGTACTTGATGTGAAATTATTTTGACCATTTCAACATTATTAATTTCTTTTTCTTTCCCACTTAATAGCCATGCCAAATCGCATTTTAAAGCAATAGATAATTCATATAAATTTCTGGGTTTTTTAGTCTCTCCTGATTCAATAGCTTGATATGACTGCTGTTTAATACCTACTTTTTCTGCAATCTCTTGTTGAGTTAATCCCAGCTCTTCTCTACGAGCTTTAATTCTTTTACCTAGATTATTCATGAATATAGCTTCTCCAATTGGTTGAATTAAATTTAATGGATAAATCTGTAATTGACAAACAGTATAAACTGTTTAATAATACAGGTAAAACTGTTTTTCAAAATAGTATTTAAAATTTAAATAATTAAAAATTTGAAAGGCAAAAAATAATTAAAATTATAAATAATATGAGAGGAAAAAATGTATAAGATTACAGCACAAGTAAAAAAAGGAATGCAATCATGGGGTACCGTAATATTATATCGTGATTTTGAAATGAACAAAAATGATTTAATTAAGTCATTTGAATCGTATGTTATAGATTTTGAAAGAGAAATAAAGGTTGATGTTGAAGTAAAAAATTTTCAGTGCATTAAGATCTGATTTTTATTGGTTATGACCTTAGTTTATAGGAAATAGTGAATGATAATCAAAATAAAATTCTGATGATATTTAGTATTAACAGCCATTTTGTTGGTTAGTTATATTGGTCAATTCGAAGTAGCCCATAAATATACATATTTACAGATAATAAGTAATGAGGTAAGAATGTTAGTTAATAAAAATATAAAAACTGCAGTTGAACTAAAACCTGACTCACCTAACAATGAAAATCTTGACAAGAAATTTAATATCACTGATATTTTAACCATTTGGGGAATATGGGCACGTCAACAGACATTAATGCATAATAAACCATATATTACAACTTTAGCATGCGATCATAAACCGGAATTAATACTTGATGATTTTGAAATTGTTTTGATCGATTCCTTAATTACAAAACTTGGTCGATTAAAATCAATAAAATCGCAAAATGAATATAAAGTCCTTAAATTATTTTATTTTGGTGAACTCATTACTATTCATGATCGATCTGTAATAGCTCTTCAAACAATCAGTAATATTGCTAATAAAATGCACTGTGATGAAACGAATATTAAAGAAATAAAAAGAAATGCAGAGAATTACGTTATTGGTCTATTGGCAATGCAAACAATGTTAACGGGTATTGAGTCAGATTTATTTAACCGAATTAACTTAAATAATTAAAGTAATATAACCAACATATGATTTAAAAACGACACAATTTCCATTTTGGTTATTATTGTTGAATAATTTAGAAGAATAATATTTATAAGCAATCAAATTGAAATTAAAAAAGCCAATATTATTTGAATATTGGCTTAAAAATGATTAATTTTGTTCAATTTGATTTTTATTTATTTGCTTGAGCAAGTGTGCTGTAACTATACCTGAAGTCATTGTGCCACTAACATTCAATGCTGTTCTCCCCATATCAATAATGGGTTCAATTGAAATTAAAAGGGCAACAAGTTCAATTGGAAGTCCCATTATAGGTAAAACAATTAAGGCTGCATACGTTGCGCCACCACCCACGCCAGCAACTCCAATTGAACTAATTGTGACCACAAACACTAATGTAACCAAGAATTGTAAATTTAAGTCAATGCCTATAGTCGGCGCTATCATCATCGCTAACATGGCTGGGTAAATTCCCGCACAACCATTCTGACCAATGATTGCCCCAAATGATGCTGAAAAACTGGCAATACTGTTTGGTACACCAAAGCGAGTTTCTTGTGTTTGTATATTTAATGGAATTGCTGCCGCACTTGAACGACTTGTAAAAGCAAAAGCCATGATCGTGGTAATTTTTTTGAAATAACCAATAAACGATTCACCCACTAGCATGACCAAAACACCATGGATAATAAACATGATTAAAATAGCAATATAGGAAGCAATAATAAACAAACCTAACGAAAGCATACTCTTGGCATCCGAAGTTGCTGACATTTTCACCATTAGAGCAAATACACCGTAAGGCGTTAATTGAATAACCATGCGAACTAATTTCATGATCCATTGTTGTAAAATAATAATACCAGACAAAAGAGTCGCACCTTGTTCTTGGTTATCTTTTAGTAGTTTTAAAGCTGCAATTCCCAAAAAAATTGCAAAAATAACTACCCCCATAATGGATGTTGATCTTAAACCGGCTAAATCTTGAAATGGATTACTTGGTAAAAATGAGAGCAGCATTGCTGGAACGCTAAGATTGTCTAAGGTATTACTCTTAATCTCTTGAAGTTTAATTGCTCTTGCCTGTTCTTGAATTCCAGATGTAAGTTCATTTGCGGATAAGTTAAATGATAAAGAAACGATAATGGCCACAATGGCTGCAATTAAAGTTGTTAATAATAACATTGAGATGACAAAGCTACTTATTTTACCTAATGAAGCAGCATCATGAAGTTTAGCTACCGCACTTAGAATTGATACAAAGATTAGAGGCATTACTATCATTTGGAGTAATTTTACATAACCATTGCCAACAATATTAAACCACTCGACCGATTGACTTATGATTGCAGGGTTATTGGCACTATAAATAATTTGCAAAATAATACCGAATAATAACCCGGCTACTAGTGCAATAAATACTTTCCGAGATAAAGTCCAAGTTTTGTAATGAAAATGAATATAAATTAATCCTAGTAATAGAATTGAAAAAATACTGACATTTAAAAAAAGTAACACGGAATATCCTTATTAATTGTTAATACCCATAAGTGTAACAAAAGTAATGATATTGATTTATGCTAAAAACGCATAACTTTATGAATAAACGGAATATGCCACTGACAATCATTGATTATTAAATATCACTAACTTAGTCAAATTTGTTAATTTAAAAGCGCGTTATAATTTTAAGTTATAAACATGTAATTTTATATTATTTAATATATAGTTAATCACTTGTTAAGCTGTTACCAACTAAATTAAGAGAATAGATATATGAAGCTATTATTCAAAAAGATAAAAACAGGATTAATGATATTAACTATTTCACTAGTTGCAAATCAGGCTTATGCCGATCGCTTGGATGATATTCAAACGCGTGGTGAAATTAAAATTGCTGTGTTTGATAGCAATCCTCCTTTTGGTTATGTAGATGGTAAGAGCAAAAAGATCGTTGGTCTTGATGCTGATTATGCAAAGGCTATTGCGGAAGCATTAAATGTTAAATTAAAACTTGTGCCAACTAATCCGGCAAATCGAATTCCCTTATTGACTGCGCAAAAAGCTGATTTGATTGTGGCCAATTTTACGGTAACGTCAGAACGAGCAAAAGCCGTTGATTTTAGTCTTCCTTACTTTGCTACAGGGCAAAAATTTGTTGCAAGAAAAGGCGTATTGAAAACACCTGATGATCTAAAAAAAATGAGGATTGGAGCTGATAAAGGTACTGTCATGGAAATAACCCTTCGTGAACAGTATCCGACAGCTAAAGTCATTTCTTATGATGATACTCCTTTTGCCTTTACGGCTTTAAAAAATGGTGTAGTCCAAGCAATTACGCAAGATGATGCTAAATTAATAGGTTTACTCGCCAATTTACCAACTAAACAGCGTGAAGAATTTGAAATTTCCCCATTTAGTATTACTAAAGAATATCAAGCAGTAGGTATACCAAAGGGCGAAAAGAGATTACTACAAGAGGTAAATAAAATGCTTCTAAGTCTAGAAGAGAAAGGTGAAGCAGTTAATATTTATAACCGATGGTTTGGTCCCGAAACTCCTACAGCTATGCCAAGAGGTGAGTTTAAAATTGGTGAAGTGGAATTTTCAAATTAGTAAAATTAATGATACTTCTAAAAATAGCATTTTAACGCCACCTAATGTGGCGATTTTTATTGGGACCATATAAATTATGATTTTTCCAGAAATTTCCGAATATCTCCTTGCTCCACAATATTTGATTTGGTTATGGGAGGGATTTGTTGTTACGTTATCGATTTCATTTTCTACCATTATTTTATCAACCTTGTTTGGTTTCCTGCTGGCTATACTATGTCAAAGTCAATTTGCTATAATTCGCCTTTCTATTCAGGGTTATATTAATCTTTTTCGTTATTCACCTTTATTACCACAATTATTTTTTTGGTATTTTGGTATTGGTAGTATATTATCATTGGATTTTAAACTTTGGATATATGACGAACCAGCAATAGATTTGGGGCTATTTACTATCAATATGCCCTCATTTGAATTTCTTATCGGACTCATTGCTTTAACCTGCTACTCATCGGCCTTTATCGCTGAAGAATTTAAAGCGGGTATCAATGGGGTGAGAGCAGGGCAGCTCAATGCTGCTTTTGCTTTAGGGTTGAATTATTGGCAGAGTTATCGATTTATTATTTTGCCACAAGCTTTTCAAATTGCATTTCCACCACTGATTGGCCAATATATGAATGTAATCAAAAACTCTTCGTTAACCATGGCGATAGGGGTATTAGAACTTTCATATATTTCACGTAAGGTAGAAACTGAAACATTAAAAACCTTTCAAGATTTTGCTATTGCTACTTTACTTTATATCATTGCTGTCGTCATTGTAGGAACATTAGGCAATATTTATCATCATCGATTATTAATAAAAGGAAATCATCAATGGCGATAGATGAACTTGCAGCAGGATTTGCTGTTATTGTAGATAACTTAGATTATTTATTATGGGGAAACTACCCAGATGAAGCATTAGGCGGAATTGCTTTAACATTATTAATGAGTTTGGCTGCAATTGTTGTATCAACAATAATAGGTATCATTACGGGTATAGGTTTGACAATTCTAACCGGGTGGAAACGTCATTTATTAGTAATAACCCTCGGTTTTTTGCGTGCCATTCCGATTCTAATGTTGATATTTTGGACTTATTTTTTATTACCAGTACTGTTTAAAGTTGATATCCCAGCGACCTTTACCGTTATTATGGCTTTAGCATTAGTTGGTGGCGCTTATATTGCCAATGCCGTTTATGCCGGCATGATCGCTATTTCACAAGAACAATGGCAAGCCGCTTATTCATTAGGTTTTAAACGTTCACAAATCATTGGTTATATCATTTTACCGCAAGCATTAAAAATGATGATGCCCTCAATCGTTAATCAATGGGTTTCCTTAATTAAAGATAGTTCATTAGCATATATAGTGAGCGTCGCAGAATTCACTTTTTTAGCCACTCAAATTAATAACAGTACCATGATATATCCAACAGAAATCTTCTTATTTGTATTGATGGTATACGTCATCATCTGTTGGTCATTAGACTTTATGGTAAACCGCTTAAATAAATCAAAAGCGATTAAAAGTAATTAGATAATGATTGATTAGAATCAGTTTTCCCTCATTTTGACAATTAATTGAAGAGACTAAAAATCTATTTATTAGTTCAAAATAGAGGGAACACTTTATTAATACAACTACTTAATATTTGTCATCACAATTTATTTTATGATCGCGATAAATTACAGTGTTATATCCTGCATCAAGATCGCGTTGCTCTATAATTTTACCGTCACGAATAAAGAACCAATATTTTTTAAATGGTTTATAATAACTTTCATTTTTTATGCCACCAATAATAGCGCAAACCGAATAACCATAGATAACATCTTTGTCGTCAGGATTTATAACAAGATATTCCTCACGAGGATTACTCATTGATAAATAACTGATCATATTGTGATTATCAAAGTTTTTCTCTCCCCATTTTTTAATAATTGCCGGATAGTTGGTCGGATATTTACCGAAATTCGCAGTAGTTAAGTCTGGGCGCCAATTAGGGTCGGTGGGCTTTTGCGAAGAACAAGCAACTAATAAAAAAGCAAAACTGATAATTAGGATAACTTTTTTCATTCTAGTAATTCCCTTCTTTTTATTAACAAGGACAATAATAATTTAGAATATTGTCCATAGAAATTTGTTATTTCAAAGTGGATTTCATTTTAGTTAATACTAACGCGGTAGTCTAGGAGTGTCTATTAAAATTGATCATTCATTGCTGTCCAAATAGATATTATTTAAAGTGCTTAAATAATATCTATTTGTCGATTTAAAATCATAACGAAATAGATTGCTAATGCATTTCTAAAGGGATCTTATGCTTAGGTTCTGGAAATGATTTATCTAATAGTGCTAAATCTTCACTTGTTAATTTTATATCTAAAGATTTTATATTATCAATTACATGTTCACTAGATGATGCTTTAGGTATTGCGATAATATCATCAGTTCTAAGTACCCATGCTAAAGCAATTTGTGCCGGTGTAGCATTATGCTTATGTGCTATATCAATTAATGATTGGTGAGAAAGAATGCTACCGCGTTCAATCGGTGAATAAGCCATGCAAGGCAATCCTTTTTGACGACACCAAGGTAATAAATCAAATTCAATACCTCGTCTACTTAGGTTGTATAAAATTTGATTGGTCATGATTTGATGATGATCAACATAAGATTCTACTTCATTTAAATCCTTGATATCAAAATTACTCACGCCCCAACGTTTAATTTTGCCTTGTTCAACTAGAGTCTGCATTGCATCAAACGTTTCAGTTAATGGCACAACACCGCGCCAATGCAACAAATACATATCAAGGCAATCAATTTGTAAACGCTTTAAACTATGATTACAGGCTAATATTGTTTTTTGGAATGAAGCATTAATTGGGAGGACTTTACTGACGATAAAAACCTTATCGCGAATTCCTTTAATAGCTTTACCAACGACAATTTCAGCTCCACCATTACCATACATTTCAGCAGTATCAATTAGAGTAAGACCATGTTCAATACCAAGTTTTAGTGCAGTGATTTCCTGTTGTTGTAAGGTTGAGTCTTCACCCATAACCCACGTGCCTTGACCTAAAGCAGGTATTCTAGTGCCATCCGGTAATGTTACACTTTTTTTTAAAACCATGGTTTCTCCTTAACTTCACCAAAAAAACAGCAAAGTATTTGATTTATTTAAGATTTTAGTTAAGTATACTTTAAAAATAACCGATGATAAATCTATTTTATAATAGAATAAAATCTATTAAGAATTTTATATACTTTTCAACTATAAGTTGAGTAAACTTAATCTCCATGATTTTATTTAGTACTAAAAATCAATCAATAAGTAATTTACATGGAGTTAAAATAATTTCTTATTATTTGTCACTTTCTTAAGATAATTCCGCGTTTCTTTCGAACTGACTTGAGTGGTCAAGGTATGGTAGATTTCACTCGAAGTCCTAGTATTAATTATGCTCATTGCTTTATTGCGATCTGTATGGAATGTGGATAATACCGTACCAGCACCACCATTGTAGGCGCTAATGACACAATACTCTTTGCTCATTTGATTCGTAATAGCTTTTAAATAACGGTTTTTAAGGATATCTATATAAACTGTACCCATCTGAATATTATTAGCCGGATCAAATAGATATTCACGACTCGGTTTGCCTTTTTTATTATAAATTGCAGCATAAGCATCTGTCCCCGCTGTATTTGGCATAATTTGCATTAAACCTATAGCACCACTTCTACTCACGGCATATTGGTTAAAATCACTTTCAGTTTTAATAATGGCATAGATAAGTTTGGCATCAATTTGGTACTGTTTAGCATATTTTGTTACTAATGCTTGATATTTATGAGCTCGAACATCTTCATGATGCTTAATTAATGGGATCTGTACATAATAAGCAACTTTGTTATTAGCTAATTGGTAAGTTTTAACCGAATTTTGCAACAAATAGTCGGCAAATTTATTTGCTCGCCATTCCCAACGAATAGGCTGACCTTCATTATCAACAACTTCGCCATATAAATAAGGTTCGCCTCCAAGCTTAATACTATTAGTATTAAAAAGATCGGCACTGCTTGGATCATTTGGCATTAACAAGGTCATTACGATCGCTTCTTTCAAGCTTTTATTTATATTTCTTGAATCAATTGTGCCAATGTTAATTAGACCTTTTTCATAATCTATAATGGCGCGACTTTGATAGTTATTCGTATATTTTACATATTCTTTTGCACTGGGTTCTTTAGCATCCCTTTCACCCCATTTTCTTATAACTGATTCTCTCAAATCAGCAAAGGCCTTAGTTATATTTTCGATCCGCTTTATATCGTTGACGAGTAAATTGGGATTTTCTGCATACTGTTGGCCTTTTTGTTTGGCTATGTTGCGTAGTACAGCTTTTGGATTATCTGAATTAACAGCTGTTATGATTTGTTGATATTCTTTAGAAGTACAACTTGCTATTATTAAACCTACAAATACTAATAGATATTTTTTTTTCATCTAATAATCCTTAACCGTTAAAAAAGTGCTTCTTGCAAAAGAAATGGCAATAAAATACTCGAAAAATTATAAAAAATAAAACTCAAGTTGGTTATAAAAGCATTTTTAGACTTTATTAAAATAATTTAAATAATAGATTTTAAATTAACTCGATGATTTATCAGGTTTAATAATCTGATAAAGATGTAATAGGAACGTTTAAAAATCATTTCGTTTTTAAAAGCATACTTATTAGGCGGGTAACTCATTCAAATTCATATTAGTTAGGTAACTATTATTTCTTATCAGATAGTTACCTAATTGTTTAACAGATTACTGGTTATTCTAAAGTCTTACCTTTGGATTCTGGAATAAGGAAGCAAAATGCAAATGCTGACAATAAATAAGCGACAGATAATAAAGCTAGCGCATAACTTATCGAATATTGTGTAGCTAAGAAACCAATGAGAATTTGTGCAACGCCTGCAATACCACGGCCAACATTAAAAATAATATTTTCTGCACTGGATCGAGCATCGGTTGGATAATGTTCAGCTAATAATGCACCGTACCCACCCATCATGCCATTAACAAAAAAACCGATGGCAGAACCAAATATGATAAGAATAGTCATATCAGTTTGATGAAAATAAAACCAAATAGAAATAGCAGAAACTAATAAAAAAATAATATACGAAGGACGGCGACCTAATTTATCACATAGCCAACCGAAAACAATAATTCCAAGTACCATACCGATAGTAGTCGAAATAGTCCAAAAAGTCGTTTTCGAAAAAGGAAGGTGTAATTCATTGGCAATCATTGTTGGCATCCATACCATTAAACCGTAAAAGCCAAAATTTTGTACTGCACAGGCAATCGTTAATCCGATAGTAGTAAGTGTAGTGCTAGAATTACGAAATAATTTATGAACGGCTATTTGATTATCATTATTATCTTTCAGATTCTGCCAAATTTCTGGTTCTTTTAAGCCCTTACGTGTCCAAGCAACAAATAAAGCAGGTAATACCCCCATGGCAAATGCCCAACGCCAACCAAAATTTGCTCCAATGTAAGTTACAGTTAAGGTTGCTAAAATTATACCTATCTGAAAACCTAAAGCGACAATTGATGTTGCTCGAGAACGTTTATGCTTAGGCCAGCTTTCTGAAACAAGCGTCATACCGATGCCAAATTCACCACCTAGACCCAATCCACTTAAAAAACGGAATATAGCAAAGGTTTCATAATTAGGTGAAATAGCACACAATCCAGTGAAAACGGAGAAGATTAAAATAGTCCAAGAAAAAACTTTAACTCGACCATATTTATCCGCCATGATCCCAAATATAATCCCACCGATTACTGCCCCTAATAATGTAATTGTATTTAAGGTCGCAGCTTGGGTATTGTCTAAATGAAAGAACGTCATTATCATTGGTAGACAAAAGCCCAATAACATAATATCCATGCCATCTAGCGCGTATCCAACTGTTGAAGCAAAAAGAGTTTTCTTTTGATAAGGAGTAGCACGATGTTTTTGGCTACCTGATGATGAGTAGATATCAGAATCTGTATTCATTATAACCTCAAGTATTAATATAACATGATTGATTCAAACTAGATGAAACAAAACACTTTAGTTTAGCATGTTAATGTACAAATAAAAATTTATCGCATGGTATTTAAAAAAGAGTAAATTAAAACCGTAGCTCAAATTATTAAGATAAGCATCTTGATTTTACTCATTAAATGAACTATTGGTTTTTAAATTCATTTTGATTATAATTGCGACACCAATCTGATATTTTGTAAGTCCTATCATGCATTTATACCCAATCATTCATCGATCTAAAGCGTGGTCAGCTATATTCTGTTTGGCATTAGCTGCATTTATTTTTAATACGACTGAATTCGTTCCTGTTGGCTTACTGTCAAATATTGCTGATAGTTTTAAAATGTCTGATGCCAATACAGGACTGTTAATTACAATATATGCATGGGCGGTTTCATTATTATCTTTGCCATTAGCTGTTCTAACCGCAAAATTTGAACGGCGAAAATTACTAATCTTTTTATTTATTTTATTTATAGCTAGCCATATTTTAGCAGGTATGGCTTGGGATTTTTATAGTTTGCTAGCTGGACGTATTGGTATTGCTTGTGCGCATGCCGTTTTTTGGGCAATTACGACACCATTAGCGGTTCGACTTGCTCCGAATGGTAAAAAAGCACAAGCTATGGGATTTATTGTTGCCGGCACTTCCATGGCAACGGTATTAGGGGTACCGCTAGGGACAATGATAGGACAAGTTCTTGGGTGGCGGTTAACTTTTTTATGTATTGCTGCTATAGCATTTTTCGTAATGTTTGGCTTGATGTATCTACTTCCTACACTGCCAAGTACTAATTCAAAATCATTGCGCTCTTTACCTTCTTTATTGAGAAGACCAGCATTAATTCATGTTTATATTCTCACTGCTATTGTTATAACCGGGCATTTCACTGTTTATACCTATATAACGCCTTTCATGCACAAAATAGGTGGTTTTAGTGAATCATTTGTAGTGTTTCTTCTTCTATGTATTGGTTTTTGCGGCATTATTGGAAGTATTATTTTTGCTAAATTTTCAGAAAAATACCCAGTGGCTATTTTTGTTTATACTTTACTATTAATGATTTTATGCTTAGGTTTTTTTTACATAGCGTCATTACACAGTCAAACTGCTATTATCGTTTGTTTGATATGGGGAATTGCTATAACTATATTTGGAATGCTGATGCAGAGTAAAGTTATTGAGGTTGCTCCCGATGCTACCGATATCGCGACGGCAATATATTCGGGTATTTATAATATTGGTATTGGTGGTGGCGCTTTAGTTGGTGGGCAGGTTATTCAGCATCTTAACATGCAAAAAATAGGTTATTTTGGTGCGGGATTTATTTTAGTAGCTTTAATATTGTTTGTGTGGATGTCAAGTAAGATATGGATTCAAGAACAAAAAAATGCCCAATAATGAAATTGGGCTAACATAAGGAATAGGAAAACAATGAAATTTTCATTGAGGCGCTATTATGCATTATTTTTATCTCTTTGTATGTAAGTTTAATGTAATGGTTTTATAAAATATTACAATTTTTCTATTAATTACAATTAACACTTATAACTAATGAATTGAAATTATTTGTTTTTTTTAAAGCTATTTAAGAACAAACAAATTAAGATAAATTTTTGTTATTTTTTCAATAGGTAATAATTTATTTTTTCAGTTTATTTTAAATTATTCATTTGTCACCATTTAGTCATGATATAGCGCATATATTATGTTAGCATGATATTTGATATCAAAATTATCTGGTTTAAACAGATAATTATAATATTAAATTGAATGGTTTAGACAACTGCAATGAATCAAAATTTTCGAACTTTATTATACTGGATTGGGGTATTAGTCCTTAGTGCTTTATTTATATCGGTATTATATTATAAGCAAATACCCGGCGCTTTCTTATTAGGCCCCATGTTAGCTGGTATTATTTTCGGACTCAATAATACTAATCTTTCGGTTGCAAAACCACTCTTTAATCTATCTCAAGGCATCTTAGGATGTTTAACTGCCGAGGCGATTACAGCCAATGTTATTTATAGTCTTATGTCATATTGGCAATTAGCTTTTATTATTACCGGTTCGACTATCATTATTAGTGCGTTATTAGGAAGTATTCTCTATCGGTTTTCATCTTTACCAGGTTCCACTGCAATTTGGGGAGTTATGCCTGGTGGGGCATCCGCTATGGTAGGCATTAGTGGAGACTATGGTGCTGATCCACGTTTAGTCGCATTGATTCAGTATTTACGAGTCATTTTTGTCGTCTTTATGCTAGCCTCATTTGCACATTTTTTTAGTGAACACCACGGCATACAATCTTCCACACAGTCATTGGAAATATTTCCTAAACCAAGTTTAAATCTGATTTATACCATACTTGTGGCCATTATTGGGGTTTATATCACCAAACTGATTAAATTCCCTTCAGGTCGTATATTATTGCCAATGGCAATAGGTGCAATTTTACAAATTAATGGTGTTTTAACATTAGAAACACCTCAATGGTTATTAATGATATGTTCTGGTTCAATTGGTTTATCTGTTGGACTACGATTTAATGTGGTATTAATTAAATTAGCTATTAAAACGTTGCCTATAATATTGATGACGATATTATTAATGTTAGTTTTTTGTTTAGTTCAAGCCATCGTAATGCATTTTTATTTAGGAGTAGATTATTTAACTTGTTTTTTAGCTACTAGTCCAGGGGGGTTAGATACCTCAGTTATTATTGCTTTAGATACCCATTCAAATTTAGAACTGATTTTACCTTTACAAATTCTACGTTTTTTTAGTGTGTTAGTTTTTGGTCCGATACTAGCACGTTATCTCTCAAAAAAATTAAATTTATCATAATAATCTTATTGAGATTATTTATAATTTATTATGAAAAAATAAAACGGCAATTCTATTTTAGATAGATTGTCGTTCTTACAATCTATTAGTAATTGGGTATCTAATTATTTTATTTTCCATAATATTTTATTATTAATTAAATGATAATAATTTTTATTTAGTATTGATAATTACGTCTAATCGCCATAATATAAGCGACAAATAATTAAAGTATATATCAGGTAACCCATGCTTAGGTTTTCCCAAAGGCTGTCCGTAATTCTTATCGTTTTTTTGACCTTTATTAATGCAGCTCATGCTGATATTCAACTACCCACTGCGCAAATGGAAAATGGAATAGGTCTTTTTGATGCTTTAAAAAAACGCTCATCTACTCCTGGTGGGGCTTTTGGCATAGGGAAAATAACAGATCAAGAACTTTCAACTATCTTATGGGCAGCAAGTGGTTTGAATCGTGGAGAAAAAGGGTGGACTATCCCCACAGCATCAGGTCAAGCTCCTTATGTTAAAATTTATGTAGCTGGTGAAAAGGGTGTTTATTTATACCAATGGCAAGGACACTATTTACAGCAATTAAGTGATGAAGATATTCGTGGTGATATTGCCTTCCAAAACTTTACTCGACGAGCAGCTTATCAACTTATTTTTGTAAGTGATAGTCAAGCCTTAAAAAATTTCAACGATGATGTAAAAGCAAATAATTTTAGTCAAATTGCAGTTGGTGCAATGAGTCAAAATATCTATTTAGCTGCTGCAGCATTAAAGTTAAATGTACGTTATATCCATTCTATAAAGCCCGAAATTATCGAAGAAGAACTTAAACTTGGTGATGATAAACCAATTGGCATGATGTTATTAAGTAAATAGAGGGTAAGTTAGTGAAACGGTTTTTAACTATTTTTGTATTACTATTATCAAGTATTTTTATTTTTCAGACCTCAGCAGAGGCTGCTAAAACGAAATATGAAAGTTGGAATGCACTGATCGATGAAATGGATATTATCCTAAATCAAGCCTACGATGCTTATTTTATTAAGGATGTTACAGGTGCTAAAGATTTGGTAAATAAAGCTTACTTTGGTTTTTATGAGAAGCATGGTATTGAACGCGCTGTTATGTCCTACATTTCAGGTCAACGAGGAACAGATACAGAGTATCAATTTGCTAAGATCAAACGGTTGATGACTGATAATGCACCGAATAAAGTTGTTCGCACTGAAATTGATACAATTCTCAAAATGCTCCATGAAGATGCCAATGAATTAGATGGCAAGCAAGATAGTGGTTGGGGTACATTCTTAGCTGCATTGATTATTATTTTACGTGAGGGAACAGAAGCCATTCTTGTCATTGCTGCAATTACTGCATATTTAGTTCGTTCTGGTAATAAATCATATGTCAAAATTGTTTATTGGAGTTCCTTTGCAGCAGTTATAGCCAGTATTTTGGCAGCCATAGCGATTCAGGTTGTATTTGACATTAGTGGTGCGAATCAGGAAATGATCGAAGGTGTCGCGATGTTATTAGCAACGATAGTATTATTCTTTGTTAGTAACTGGATGTTATCGAAATCTGAAGCACAAGCTTGGAAAAACTACGTAGAGGGTAAGGTTAAAATGGCCGTTGCCACTGGAAGTGGTGTTGCATTGGGTGGTGCAGCTTTTCTGTCAGTTTTTCGCGAAGGTGCGGAAACAATTTTATTTTATCAAGCAATGATTGCAGATGCTAAAGATCATATTAGCATGGTATTTTTAGGTTTAGGTGTTGGATGTTTGTTATTGGTTGCTATCTTTATGATCATTCGTTTTGGTAGTCTAAAGTTGCCATTAAAGGCATTTTTTATTGGTACCAGTATATTAATGTATCTACTTGCCGTTGTATTTGCCGGTGGTGGCATCAAAGAATTGCAGGAAGCGGATATTATTCCAGTAACACCAGTTAATTATATTCGTTCGATTGATTTATTGGGAATCTATCCAACGGTTGAAACATTAGTACCACAAGTCTTCATGTTGTTAGTTGTTGTTGTTTCGTTTATTTATTTAAAAAGTCGAAAAGTTAAATAACACGAAATATATAAAAAATGAATTTTTAGCAGACATTGCTTAAATTACTAAAGGAGTAAAATCAATGAAAAAGTTAGCTGTCGCTGTGGGTGTATCATCAATTTTAGCTTTATCCTCTTTTGCTTATGCCGCGGCACCAGCACCCGATGAAGTTGCTGGTTTCGAAGAGTTCCCAATTGGAGATGAAGTAACGGTTGGACCTCTACATATTTCTGGTGTTTATTTTCAACCAGTTGATATGGAACCTGCTGGAATGGGTGGTCTTCCTGCGTCAAAATCAGACATGCATTTAGAAGCTGATATTTCAGCAACAGAAGATAATAATTTAGGATATGGTGCAGGTGATTTTGTTCCTTACTTAACGGTTAAATATAAAATTCAAAAAGCAGGTAGCAATAAAGTAATTGAAGGTAATTTTATGCCGATGAATGCATCTGATGGTCCTCATTATGGTAATAATGTGAAATTAGATGGTGCAGGAAAATACAAAATCACCTTTATTATTGAAAACCCAGAAAAACAAGGTTACTTGTTACATGTTGATAAGGAAACAGGTGTTGATGGTCGATTCTGGAAAAAACCAATTGAAGTATCTTGGGATTTTGATTTTATTCCACGTGTTTGGTAATTCCTTTTAATAGTTTATAAATTAACTAACTAAATTAGAAAAGGTTAATAGTTATTGAACTATTAACCTAAATGATGTCAATAAAGTTAACGTCGTTTAAATGTTTAAAAAATGACAATGACTAAGTCTAATAGGCTTCGGTATGTTGCAATATCTGATTAAAGTTACTGATAATACTTTTATTCCAGCGGTTATAGCTGCATTCTTAATATCAGCATTGCGGATAATGGGAAGTCCAATAAGAAAAAAAGTTTGCTTAAGTTTTTTATTAGGATGTTCAATTGCGTTAGTCTACGCCATTTTAAAGCGTAATACAGGCATCGCTGTCCGAGAGTATTACGATTTATCGCTACTATGTTCATGGATGATAATAATAATACTAACCTTATTTTCTATTTGGATAGTTTATTTAAAACAAAAACAGCCAAAGGCTAAATCACTATGGCAATGTTTGGCAAATATTTGTTTGATCTTATTGCTATCAATAGATATTGCGTTAGTAATGCCTAACCTCTTCCTCTATCCATTTGAATTTGGGGTAGGGATGGAGTCTATCTTTAATTCCGATTATCTTTATAAATGGCTAAGTTTTACATTAACTATTTTATTGATGTTATTCATCACAATATTTATATATCGTATTGCCAAACAATTATCTAATTGTTTCGTGATGAGTTTTATTAGTATTGCTTTAGCTATTTTCACTACCCAGAATTTTATTACCATTGCACAAATCATGATTGTGCGACGTTTCATTTCATATCAACCATGGTTAATGGACTTAGTTATTTTTGTTTTAAGTCATGTTAACTTTTTTATCTGGGTATTTATTGTTTTAAATTTATTTTTAGCAATTTTCCTATATATAAAGGGTAAAACTACACCATTGGTAGGTCAAAATCCAGCACAAATCCGTCGTATTAAAGCTAATATTCGTCAAGATCGTCGTCGAGTATGTATGATTTTAGCGGCATCAGCGATTACAGCCTATACTATTACACGTCTTCGTTATATATACGATAAAGGAGTAGAAATATCGCCTGCTGAACCAATCTCATTAGATAATAATGGCTTAATTGTTATTCCATTAATCAAAGTTAATGATGGCAATTTACATCGGTTTGGTTATGAAACCCGCGATGGGACGATTGTGCGATTTATTATTATTAAAAAAAGTGAAAACGCTTACGGTGTGGGATTGGACGCGTGTGATATCTGTGGTGCGTCAGGCTATTATCAACGCGGTGATCAGGTTGTTTGCAGTTTATGTGATGTGGTAATGAATATTGCCACGATAGGTTTTCCGGGAGGTTGTAATCCAGTTCCATTAAAATTTAAAGTAATTGATGGCAACATTGTGATTAAACCTAACTATTTGGAAGCTGAAAAAAATCGGTTTAAATAGGTCAGGATACTATGTTTGGCAAAATGATATTTGGGGTAATAACCCGTCAAAAAAAGAAATTAATGTTGATTGCGCTTACTATTGCATTAGGAGTTTCATTAGCAACAGCAATGCTTAACGTGATGTTTGATGTAGGTGATAAAGTAAATCAAGAACTTAAAGCCTATGGTGCCAATTTGAATATCGTACCTAAAGGGGCGGCTTTTATAAATGATATGTATCAACTTGATGAAGATAATCAAAACGAAGCCTCACAATTTATTAATGAAGATCAGTTAGTAAAAATTAAGATGATATTTTGGGCTTATAATATTGTCGATTTTGCCCCTTATTTAAGTATTGCCGCTGAAGTCGATCATCATCCTGTAAAAGTAGTGGGGACTTGGTTTGATAAACATTTACAAATTCCAACGGGTGACGAAGTTAATACGGGAATGTTAGCCATGAAATCGTGGTGGCAGATTGAAGGTAACCCAATGACGGATGATAATTTACAATCCGCTATGATTGGGGAAAGTCTAGCTAAGCGGTTGAATTTAAAGATTGGAGATAAAATTACAATAGATTCTCCTAAAAACCATAATAGCATGGCGTTGACTATCCATAATATTTTTCATAGCGGAGGAATTGAGGATAATGAAATTTACGTTACATTATCCACTGCGCAAGAACTAGCAAATAAAAAAGGGTTAGTTGAACGGGTTGAAGTCAGTGCATTAACCACGCCTGAAAATGAGCTTGCACGACGCGCAGCGCAAGATCCTAATAGCTTATCAAGAAATGAATGGGATATTTGGTATTGTACTGCTTACATCAGTTCAATCGCCTATCAACTTGAAGAGGTCATGCCTGATGTTAGAGTTAAAGCTATCATGCAAGTAGCTGAATCTGAAGGGGCTATTTTACAAAAAACACAATTACTTATGATCTTATTGACCGTACTTTCTTTAATTTGTTCAGCACTCGCCATTTCCAATTTAGTTACCGCAAATGTAATTGAACGTAGTACAGAAATCGGCTTGTTGAAAGCGTTAGGCGCAAGCAATAGTGCCGTTGCGCTATTAATCATCATTGAAATGTTAATTATTGGTTTGATCGGTGGTGTGATTGGTTATTTTATGGGGCTTGGCTTTGCTCAAATTATAGGTCACACAGTATTTGGTTCGTCTGTTGAAATAAAAATGTTGATCATTCCGTTAGTAGGATTAATGGTACTTTTCATAACGTTAATTGGTAGCTTACCAGCGTTGAAAATGATGATGTTTTTAAAACCTATTGACGTTCTACATGGTCGATAAGGCGATAAATTATGATAAACAAGAATAAATTATTTCTAATCAAAGCATTAATCAGCTCTTTGGTTCGTCGGCGTTCGCGTATTTTAGTTGCCTTGCTGGCTACGGCAATTGGTGCCACAGTACTTTTAGGCATGATCACGCTATGTTTTGATATTCCACGTCAAATGGGAAAGGAATTTCGTTCATATGGTGCTAATCTTATTTTCACTCCAGCCGGCAACAATACAACGATTAATTTTGAACAGGTAAAACTAGCAATCCAGAATATTCCAAAGGAACAATTGATTGGTGTGACACCGTTTCGGTATTTAGCAATCCGCAGCAATGTCGTTCCCTACACTTTGGTCGGCACTGATTTTCAACAAATTGCTCATACGAGTCCCTTTTGGCAAATTGAGGGGCAGTTCCCGTCCAAAGACGATGAAATTATGATTGGTATTGATATAGCTAATTATGCACATTTATCTATTGGTGACACAATGCCAATAGCAGGCAAAACCAAACAAAATGATCATTTTGAGCAGAATTTCAAAATCAGCGGTATCGTTAAAACAGGTAAAACAGAAGATAATTTTATTTTTGTTAATCTAACTAAACTTGAAGAATTGCTTGAAGAACAAGATGAAGTTGAAGTCGTAGAACTTAGTATTAGTGCTCCAGAAGTTGAGTTGCAAAATTATATCACAATTATCAAACAAGATTTCCCTCTAATTGAACCGCATCTTATTAAATGGGTGACTCAATCAGAGACACAAGTATTAGGTAAATTAGCATCTTTACTATTTCTTGTGACTTCCGTCGTATTAATTTTGACGATGATATGTGTTGCAACCACTATGATGACAGTAGTTATTGAACGGCGTAAAGAGATCGGCCTAAAAAAAGCGTTAGGCGCAGAAAATAGCGATATAGCGCAAGAGTTTTTGGCTGAAAGTGTTATTTTAGGTTTTATTGGTGGATTAATAGGTTCTGTTTGTGGATTGTTATTTGCACAAATCATTAGTCGAGAAGTATTTGGGCGATCCATTGCGTGTGAATATTATTTAATTCCAGTTACGATAATTATCACTATTGTTGTTACAGTTGTTGCTTGTTTGATTCCTGTTAAGCGTGCAGTAAACGTTGAACCTGGATTAGTATTACGTGGCGAATAAAAACACAAAGTTAAACGAAAGAAAATTGGGAACTTTGTGAATACTGTTTAATTTTGATCGTTAAATATAAAAAAACGATAAATATATGAGTATAACAATATGAATATCCTTGAAGTAAATGATGTTTCTAAAAATTATGATTCTTTATATGCCCTTTCTAATATAAATATGTCAGTTGGCGAAGGAAAATGGTTATCAATAATGGGACCTTCGGGTAGTGGTAAGAGTACCTTAATGAATATCATTGGATGTATGGACAAACCTTCGAAGGGATCAGTTATTTTAGACGGACAAGATATCACTAAATTATCTTTAACCGAACTTACAGCTATTAGGCGTGATAAAATTGGTTTAATATTTCAACAATTCCATTTAGTTTCTTATCTTACCGCTTTAGAAAATGTTATGTTAGCGCAGTATTATCATAGTATGGTTGATGAAAGTGAGGCTCTTAATGCTTTAGAACGTGTAGGGTTAGCAGCAAGGGCGAAACATTTACCTAATCAGTTATCGGGTGGTGAACAGCAACGTGTGTGCATAGCTCGAGCATTGATTAATTACCCAAAATTAATTTTAGCAGATGAACCGACGGGAAATCTTGATGAAGCAAATGAATCTTTGGTATTAGATTTATTACATCAATTGCATGAAGAGGGTAGTTCAATTATAGTCGTTACCCATTCCCCTGAAGTTGCTAAGCATGCCGAAACGACAGTAGTTCTTGAACACGGTAAAGTCGCTAAAATTATAAATAATCGAATATAATCATAAGGAATTTTATAATGAGTAAATATATAGTTGCGATTCTGATAAGCTTAATTGGTTTACTAATTATTTTAGTGCCAACTTTTTTATTACCAGTTTGCTCACCTATTGAAGTGATAAATGGTGATATGCATAATCATACGAGTTATAAATTTATGAAATGTCACTGGACATCGCAAGCTGAAATCGGTATTGGGTCTGTTATTTTAGTAATAGGCATATTCATGTTATTAATGAAATCCCATCTTGTTCGGTTAGGGATGAGCTTATCCTTAATTGTTATTGCCTTACTCGTAGCAGCGATACCTACTGTATTAATTGGTGTTTGTCCCGGAGAGACCATGGCATGCCATATTGGTACTTTACCTGGGCTATTGCTTTTAAGTATGACACTTTTAATTATTTGTAGTATTAATGCTTTTTATCTCAAACGTCACAACTAATATGTTATCGTAATCAGCAATGATTTTATTGAAGAACGGTAAATTATGAACTTTACTGGATAAAATCGGATAGGAATTTATGCAAAGAATAAAGCAAATTAAATCGCTATCGATAAATAGCCTTGCATGGCGTAACTTAACTCAAAAACCATTTAGAACGGTTTGTTTGATTATCATAACATTGCTTTTTTCAGCGACATTATTTGGTGGTAGTATTTTAACCAAAAACTTGAGTGATGGTATCTCTGGAATGGCTAGTCGATTAGGGGCTGATATTCTTATTGTCCCTTATGGATATGAAAAACAGCTTGAAGTTGCTTTATTGCGTGGTGAGCCAAGTACCTTTTATTTAAAAGCAGATCTTGCAGATAAAATCAAAACTATTGAGGGTGTAACGGCTGTATCATCGCAAATGTTCATTGCATCCTTAAGTGCTGGATGCTGTAGTTCAAAAGTTCAGCTAATTGGATTCGATCAAGCAACTGACTTTGTAATTACACCTTGGATGCAGCAACACCTGACAAAAACTCTTCAAGCTAATGAAGTAGTGATAGGCTCAAAGATTCAGGCTGATATTGGTGATGAAATTATATTTTATAATCAGCCATTTCGTGTGGCAGCGAAAATGGATAGTACTGGAATGGGATTCGATACTTCAGTATTTATGTCGATGGATACTGCTTATAATTTAATGAAAAAAGCAAATTTACTCAGTGGTGATGTTGATCATATTAAAGATTATGTTTCCTCATTATTTATTCGAGTTAATCCTAACTATCAACCAAAAATGATCGTTAACCAAATTATGCAAAAATATGCTACTGAATATAATTTGGATTTTATTATAACTAAAGGAATGATCAGTAACATCTATAACTGGTTAACTACTTTTTCATTCATCATTTATGGATTAGCCATTATTTTCTGGATTTTAGCTATAGCTGTTATTTTTATTGTATATTCTTCAACAATTAATGAACGTAGGCGTGAAGTTGGTATATTACGTATATTAGGTGCTTCACGTCGTATGCTGGTGAAAATGTTATTCACTGAATCCATAATTATCAGTTTTATCGGTGGCATTATGGGGATTATGATATCGGCTATATTGCTCATAGCTTTTCGCATGTTAATTTGTCAGTCACTTGGTTTACCATGCGCAAATGTAACACTAAGTAGCGGTATAGAGTGTGCATTATGGGTATTTTTACTTACATTGATCATTGCTCCACTGGCTAGTGTTTACTCGATATTATCCATAACAAGAACAGATAGTTATCAAACATTTAGAGAGGGTGAATAATGTTGCTAAATGTTAAGAATGTTCGTAAACAGTATCAACGTGACAAAGTCTTTGTTGCTGTTGATAACGTTTCATTTTCCTTAGTACATCAAGACTTTGCTTGTATTATGGGTCGATCTGGCAGTGGTAAAACAACATTATTAAATATGATTGCCGGAATTATCACACCAACTCAAGGTAGAGTAATAATAGATAATACTGATATATCAGTGTTAGCGGATAAACAGGTATCACAATTTCGGAATCAAACTATTGGATATGTTCCTCAAGGTAATAGTTTATTAACAAGTTTGAATGCGATAGAAAATATCTGTTTACCTTATATTTTTTATGACAAAGGCAATCAAAACTTGACTGATAAGGAAAATCTTATGGAGCGTGCAGAGCAACTCATGCAGCAAGTCGGTATCAGTTATTTGAGCCAATTGTATCCTAAACAAATGTCTGGTGGAGAAATGCGTCGTGTTGCTATAGTTAGATCATTGATCTGTGCACCCAAACTGCTATTAGCCGACGAACCAACAAATGATCTAGATCAAGAAAGTGCAGAGCAAATTATGCAGCTTTTAGCTACGATTAATCTAGAAGGCACAGCTATTTTAATGGTGACTCATGATCTGGATGTCGCAAATTATGCAAAGCACCAGTATAAAATGGAGGCAGGAAAACTGCATTTACTAAGTTAAGCGTGTTAAGGGTATCAAGTTTTAATATTATCTTAGATATGAATATCCGCTTGAAAAAGGCTTACTAACTGTAAGGTTGATTATTTTTTATGCTTTTAAAAAATAATAATAGATATTAAATGTTTATTTTTTAATGATTCTTGTTGAAAATTGATGATTAATAATAGACATTTATAGTACTTTGGTATATATTTAATACCGTCTTTATCTAGACAGGTCTGCAATCCTTTCACTTATATCGGCTAATAATGACATTAGATTTCGTGGAAGTGTACAATAAATTTTTACTAAGAGATTAATAAAACGTGCACATTAATTTTATTAATTTAACCCTTTAAACTTTAGAAATAAATAACATGATTAACTTATTGACTGTTTGACTTGGTTAAACACAATATAATTAACGAAACGACATATCGAATTTATCCTCAATAATCTTAATAAATTATGAATCTAACTGAACTAAAAACTAAACCTGTATCCGAGCTTGTTACTCTCGGTGAAAAAACAATGGGGCTTGAAAATTTAGCCCGTTTACGTAAACAAGATATTATTTTTGCCATTTTAAAACAGCATGCTAAAAGTGGTGAAGATATTTTTGGTGATGGAGTAATCGAAATATTACAAGATGGTTTCGGTTTCTTACGTTCGGCCGACAGTTCCTATTTAGCCGGTCCCGACGACATTTATGTATCACCAAGTCAGATCCGGCGCTTCAATTTAAGAACGGGTGATACGATTTCTGGAAAGATTCGCCCACCGAAAGAAGGTGAACGATATTTTGCCCTCCTAAAAGTCAATGAAGTCAATCACGATAAACCAGAAGATGCCCGCAACAAGATCCTTTTCGAAAACCTTACTCCACTTCACGCAAACTCTCGTTTACGCATGGAACGAGGAAATGGATCAACTGAAGATATAACAGCGCGTGTATTAGATTTAGCAGCACCGATTGGTAAAGGTCAACGTGGATTAATTGTTGCACCACCAAAAGCTGGTAAAACAATGCTATTACAAAACATAGCGCAAAGCTTGGCTATGAATTATCCAGAATGTGAATTAATGGTTTTATTAATTGATGAACGTCCTGAAGAAGTAACGGAAATGCAACGTTTGGTTAAAGGTGAAGTGGTTGCATCAACCTTTGATGAACCTGCAGCGCGTCACGTACAAGTAGCGGAAATGGTGATTGAACGGGCTAAACGTCTCGTTGAACATAAAAAAGACGTTATTATTTTATTAGATTCTATTACGCGTTTAGCGCGAGCTTATAATACTGTAGTTCCATCTTCTGGTAAGGTATTAACCGGTGGTGTTGATGCAAATGCCTTACATCGTCCAAAACGTTTCTTTGGTGCAGCACGTAATGTTGAAGAAGGCGGTAGCCTTACCATTATAGCTACTGCTTTAGTTGATACTGGTTCCAAAATGGATGAAGTCATTTATGAAGAGTTCAAAGGTACTGGTAATATGGAACTTCATTTATCGCGTAAAATTGCTGAACGTCGTGTATTCCCAGCGATTGACTTTAATCGTTCCGGTACTCGTAAAGAGGAACTCATGACTTCACCAGATGAGTTACAAAAAATGTGGATTTTACGTAAAATCCTTAATCCAATGGGTGAAGTTGATGCAATGGAGTTCCTTATCGATAAATTATCAATGACTAAAACGAATGAAGACTTTTTTGATATGATGAAACGGTCATAAGAGTTAATTATTTATTCGTTATTATTTTATGATAATTTAAACTAATCTTTGAAGCCGTCGCTATGCTGACGGCTTTTTTAGTTTTAATATTTATGGTTTAATGTCTCAAGGAATTATTGCGCGCACAGCGAATAGTACAAAAATAGTACAAAAAGAGGTTTAAAATGTCGAAACAAGAAATCGGTGTTATTGGTATGGCCGTAATGGGTCGTAATTTAGCATTAAATATTGAAAGTCGTGGTTATTCAGTTTCAATTTATAATCGTTCAAGAGATAAAACAGAACAAGTTATAAGTGAAAACCCTAATAAAAAACTTGTACCATATTACACTTTACAAGAATTCGTCGATTCATTGGAAAAACCTCGTCGCATTATGATTATGGTTCAAGCAGGTAAAGGTACTGATGCAGTAATTGATGAACTAACACACCTTCTTGATAAAGGAGATATTATTATTGATGGTGGAAATGCTTATTTTGAAGATACCATCAGACGTAATAAAGATCTTTCAGAAGCTGGATTTAATTTTATTGGTACTGGTGTGTCGGGTGGTGAAGAAGGTGCATTGAAAGGACCATCAATTATGCCAGGTGGACAAAAAGAAGCGTATCAACTTGTTGCACCAATCTTAGAAAAAATAGCGGCAAAAGTTAATGGAGAACCTTGCGTTGCTTATATTGGTCCTAATGGTGCGGGTCATTATGTCAAAATGGCTCATAATGGTATTGAATACGGTGACATGCAATTAATCGCTGAAAGTTATGCCTTCTTAAAGCATATTGTTGGTTTAACTAATGATGAACTAGCGGAGGTTTTCACCGAATGGAATCAAGGTGAACTAAACAGTTATTTAATTGAAATTACTGCTGATATTTTTAAACACAAAGATTCATCTGGTAATTATCTTGTTGATGTAATTTTAGATGCAGCAGGTAACAAAGGTACGGGTAAATGGACAAGTCAAAGTGCGTTAGATCTTGGTGAACCATTGACCTTAATTACTGAATCAGTTTTTGCACGTTATATTTCGGCTTGTAAAGATCAACGTGTAGCTGCATCGAAAGTATTGCAAGGACCAAAAGCTGTCATACAATCTGATAAACAGGCACTTATTGAGAAAGTTCGTAAAGCATTATATATGGGGAAAATTGTCTCATATGCACAAGGCTTTGCTCAACTAAAAGCGGCATCCGATAAATATGATTGGGATCTGAATTATGGTGAGATCGCTAAAATCTTCCGTGCAGGCTGTATTATTCGTGCACAATTTTTACAAAAAATCACGGATGCTTATGCAGATAACCATGAAGTAGTGAATTTGTTATTAACCCCTTACTTCAAACAAACTGTTGAAGCATATCAACAATCATTACGTGATGTTGTGTCATTAGCGGTGCAAAATGGTATCCCTGTCCCAACATTATCAGCAGCTATTACTTATTATGATAGTTATCGTAGTGCAGTGTTACCCGCTAATTTAATTCAGGCGCAACGCGACTATTTTGGCGCCCATACTTACAAACGCACCGATAAAGAAGGTGTTTTCCATACTGATTGGATGGGAATTGAAGGTAAGCACTAATTTTATGTGAGTTTAATTAAAATAAATTATAAAGGAAGCAGATGCTTCCTTTTTTCTAGGCTTAACATTAGGTTAAATCAACAAATCTGTATATAATTAGCGACAATTTTATTAAATTGTGATATTGAATGAACGCATTATTTTCTAGCTGCCCACGTGGGCTTGAAGAACTACTTAAAAAAGAATTACAAGATATTGGCGCGACATCTTGCCAAATTGTGCAAGGAGGAGTCAGTTTCACTGCCGATGATAAAACACTATACCGTAGCTTATTATGGTCTCGATTAGCATCGCGCATATTATTACCCATTGCAGAATTCGACATTTATAGTGATCTCGATCTTTACAGTTGTACGCTAAACCTCAATTGGCCGACAATATTTAATGTTGATGCAACATTCATGGTCAATTTTGTCGGTACTAATGATTTTATTCGTAACAGTCAATATGGCGCTTTGAAAATTAAAGATGCCATTGTCGATTGTTTTAGCCGAAAAATGCAACAACGCCCTAATGTTGCCAAAGATAATCCCGATATACGAATTCACGCTTTTTTAATAAAAAATCGCATTACTTTATCATTGGATCTTACTGGGAGTAGTTTACACCAACGAGGTTATCGAGAAAAAACGGGAGCGGCTCCTTTGAAAGAGAATTTAGCAGCGGCAATCGTTATACGGTCTGGTTGGCAACCCGATCAAATACTACTTGACCCAATGTGTGGTTCTGGCACTTTGTTAATTGAAGCGGCGATGATGGCTGCGAATATTGCTCCGGGTCTGAAACGTAATAATTGGGGGTTTCTAGCGTGGCAAGATTTTAATGCAACTTTATGGAATGAAGTTATTTTTGAGGCTAGAGAAGCAATAAAGCCAATTACTATGCCAATTATCGGTTATGATAATGAATCAGATGTAATAAAAAAAGCTAAACAAAATGCTAATAAAGCGGGCGTTGGTGACTACATTGATTTTGCAGTGCAAGATGTAACACAACTCGTTAATCCATACCCAAACCAAAAGGGTACAATTATCAGTAATCCGCCATATGGAGAAAGATTAGAAAGTGAACCAGCATTAATTGCTCTGCACACTGCTCTAGGTCAACGTATTAAAATGGCTTTTGGTAATTGGAATTTATCTCTTTTTAGCGCTGCACCACAGCTTTTAGATTGTTTACAAATGCGTGCGGATCGCCAGTTCAAGGCAAAAAATGGTCCATTGGATTGTGTGCAAAAAAATTATCATATTAGTCAACGTGATAATTCTAATCATGTAGATACTCATCTTCCGGCAGATGATTTTGCTAACCGTTTGCGAAAAAATGTACAAAAGTTGACTAAATGGGCTAAACAAGAAGGGGTAGAATGTTATCGATTATATGATGCGGATCTCCCTGAATATAATGTAGCCATTGATCGTTATAAAGAGAAAGTTGTTGTACAAGAATATGCACCGCCAAAGACCATTGATAGCAACAAAGCGAAACAACGCTTATTTGATATAATAAATGCCACAATGTCAGTGTTAGGTTTAACCGCAAATCAGTTAATATTAAAAACGCGTGAACGACAAAAAGGTAAACAACAATACCAAACTTTGGCTCGTAAGCAGGATTTCTTTTTAGTTAGAGAATACAATGCCCATTTCTGGGTAAATTTGACGGACTATTTAGATACTGGTTTATTTCTAGATCATCGTATAGCCCGGCATAAACTAAGTAAAATGACAAATGGCAAAGATTTTTTAAATCTATTTGCTTATACCGGTAGTGCAACTGTTTATGCGGGATTAGGTGGCGCTAAAACAACGACCACAGTTGATATGTCGCGTACCTATCTTGAGTGGGCTGATCGAAATCTTAAACAAAATGGTTTAACTGGGAAGAAGCATCGGCTTATACAGGCAGATTGTTTATTTTATATGCGCGAATGTGATGAACAATTTGATGTGATATTTATCGATCCGCCTACATTTTCCAATTCTAAACGAATGAGTGAAACTTTTGATGTTCAGCGTGACCATTTAGAATTAATGAAATATCTTAAACGATTATTACGTCCTAATGGTATTATCATGTTTTCTAATAATAAACGTGGCTTTAAACTCGATTATACCGGGCTTGCGGAATTAGGTTTACGTGCAAAAGATATTAGTGAACAGACTATTTCTCTTGATTTTAAACGTAATAAACAAATTCATTGTTGTTTTTTAGTTCAGCATAGCGATCAATAGTAATAATTAAGCAGCAAATTAAGAAATTGGTTTTGAAGAATGAGTAACAATTTCTGTGCTTAATTGACAACCATAACTTTCGGTATTGAGAATATACGTGAAATGGTAGGCTTTAGGGCTGATCGCGTTGCGATATCAAATCAAATAACGGATACGTTACATAAAATTTGTACGTATCCGCCAATAAAGCAAATACCTCAAAATATTATTACGCCAAATATGACTTATATAGGGTATAGATAGTAATAAAAACTATCGTTTCTTATTATTCATATCCCGTTTAATAAAAAAATGCCAATAACATTTATCCGCATATGATAAAAAATTGATTTGGAAATATTTGAAACAGATTTCTTAAAATAGATGATGATTTTTATAGATTTGAATTTTCAAATCAGCCAGAAGTTATATTGACAATTATTATTTACTTTATCTATTTCTACAGCAAAACAGAAACATATTTAGAATTCAGAAGATTGAAAAGAAATTAAGAGCAATAAATGAAAAAAAAGGTATAATTCTGGCTTCGTTTTTTCCTGTGAATTTGTCATGATACAACAACCTAACAATCAAATTGAATTACTGAGTCCTGCTAAAAATATTGAAATTGCCAAACAGGCTATTTTACACGGTGCTGATGCGGTTTATATAGGTGGTCCACATTTTGGTGCTCGCCATAATGCGGGTAATTCAGTGAGCGATATAGCTAAATTAGTCGAATTTGCTCATCATTTTTATGCCAAAGTATTTGTGACATTAAATACCATTTTACATGATAATGAATTAGAACCGGCACGACTCTTAATTCATCAACTTTATGATGCGGGCATTGATGCACTAATTGTTCAAGATATGGGGATATTAAACTTGGATATTCCGCCATTGGATCTACATGCAAGTACACAAATGGATATTCGAACGCCAGAAAAAGCTAAATTCTTAGCGGATGTTGGTTTTTCACAAATTGTTTTAGCGCGTGAATTAGATCTTCAGGAAATCAAGGCTATCTATCAGCAAACTCAAGCCACAATAGAATATTTTGTTCATGGTGCACTGTGCGTGGCATTTTCTGGTCAGTGTTATATCTCACACGCTCATACCGGTCGTAGTGCTAACCGTGGAGATTGTTCGCAAGCATGCCGATTGCCATTCACCTTAAAAGACGAGCATAATCGTGTAGTTGCTTATGAAAAACATTTATTATCAATGAAAGATAATAATCAATCTAATAATTTAATGGCTTTGATTGATGCCGGAGTTCGGTCATTTAAAATTGAAGGGCGTTATAAAGATATAAGTTATGTAAAAAATATTACGGCCTTTTATCGAAAAAAATTAGATCAAATATTGGAACAACGCGATGATTTAAATTCAGCATCAAGCGGTAAAACAGAGCACTTCTTCACACCTGATCCCGAACGTACATTTCATCGCGGGAGTACTGATTATTTTGTTAATGGTCGAAAAGGGAATATCGGTGCATTTGATTCACCAAAGTTTGTAGGTTTGGAAATAGGGGAGTTAATTAAAGTATCCAACAATGCCTTAGATATTCGAAGCAAAACAGCTTTGGTTAATGGTGACGGGTTAAATGTTAGGGTAAAGCGTGAAGTGGTAGGCTTTAGGGCTGATCGCGTTGAAAAATTATCTGCTGATTGTTATCGAGTGTTCCCTAATGAACTTCCTAAATCATTAATGACTATTCGGTTACCATCTCCTATCAATCGAAACTTAGATCACGTATGGCAACAAAGTTTATTGAAAGAATCTTGTCAAAGAAGAATTGCTGTTTCGTTTATCCTTTCAAATTGTGAAGGAGGAGTAAGATTGACGGCTAAAAGCGAGGAAGGAATAGAAGTCAACCATAAGCTAATAACTAATTTTGAAATTGCGTTACGAGCTGATAAGGCTTTGCTGAACCTTGAAGAAAGTTTATCGAAATTAGGACAAACTAGTTATTATAGCTCTTCAATTACAATCGATTTATCACCAATCTATTTTATTCCAAGCAGTCAACTTAATCAGTTAAGAAGAGATGTTATAGAGTTGCTTTCACAAGCAAGAATTAATCAATATCAGCGTAAAAGTCGTAAAAGCGAAATAACACCAAGACCGTGTTATCCAGAAACCCATTTAACCTATTTAGCTAATGTTTACAATCATAAAGCACGGGAATTTTATCAGCAACATGGCGTTGAGTTAATAGAAAGTGCATACGAAGCGCATAAAGTGAAAGACGATGTGCCATTAATGATAACTAAACATTGTTTGCGTTTTGCTTTCAATTTATGTCCAAAACAAGCAAAGGGTATTCAAGGCGTAAAGAATAAAGTTACTCCTATGAAATTAGTGCATAATAATGAAGAGCTTATACTTAAATTTAATTGTAAAAATTGTGAAATGCAAGTATGGGGAAAAATTAAACCACACGTATTAAAGTTACCTTTATCAGGTAGTGAGCTAATTTTTTTAGATAAAAATTAACTAAAAATGATGCGCTGTACTATGTAGTAATTCAAAAAATTGGGTTAATTTTATCAAAATAAAAATAGTGATTATGCATTATTTAATTAATAAATAAGCCAGCAAGCATTAAATCTAAGATTCTAAAATAAATTGCTTAAATTTTAGTTCAATTATTGGGTAGATATAATAATTAAACAACCGATATAGTATTAGAACTATATCGGTTGTTGATTACTTATTGCTAACTGCTAGTTATTTAGTTAGTAACTTGTTTAAATTTTTGATGAAGTTACTTGGATCATTTAAAGAGCCTTTTTCTGCCAATAATGCTTGATCAAGCAACAATTCAACCCAATCTTTAAATTCAGAATCTTCTTGGGTATCAGCTGCTTTTTTCACTAATGCATGATCTGGATTTAATTCAAAGGTATATTTAATTTCAGGAATCTTTTGACCAGCAGAGGCAAATAATTTAGCCATTTGGGTCGTCATTTCATCATCTGCGGTCGTAACAATTGCAGGCGTGTCAGTTAAACGATGTGTTAATTTAACATCTTTAACTCTATCACCTAAAATACTTTTTACACGTTCTATAAACGGTTCGAGCTCTTTTTGTGCGTGCTTTTGTTCTTCACTTTCTTGATCAGCTAGTTTTTCGATTGATTCATCAGATTTACTAACAGATTGGAAGGTTTTACCTTCAAATTCTGTTAAATGGCTCATCATCCACTCATCAATACGATCTGACAGAAGTAAAACTTCAATACCTTTTTTATTAAATAATTCAAGATGAGCACTATTCTTCGCAGCTTGATAGCTATCAGCAGTAATATAGTATATCTTCTCTTGCCCTTCCTGCATGCGGCTAACATACTCTTCTAAAGAAACAGTTTGTGCGTCACTATCATTCTTCGTTGATGCAAATCTTAATAATTTAGCTATATTTTCACGGTTAGTGTAATCCTCACCGGTTCCTTCTTTGAGTAATTGACCAAATTCATTCCAAAATTGTTGATATTTTTCACTATCATCTTTAGCAAGTTTTTCTAACATTTGTAATACGCGTTTGGTACAAGCATTACGTAAATTTTGAGTTACTTTGCTATCTTGAAGAATTTCACGCGATACATTTAAAGGTAAATCGTTAGAATCAATCAAACCTTTGACAAAACGTAAGTAATTTGGCATGAATTGTTCAGCATCATCCATAATGAAAACGCGTTGAACATATAGTTTAAGACCATGTTTGTGATCACGATTCCACATATCCCATGGTGCTTTTGATGGTATATATAATAAGCTAGTATATTCTTGTTTGCCTTCGACACGATTATGACTCCAAATTAATGGTTCGGCATAGTCATGAGAAAGATGTTTATAGAACTCTTTATATTCGTCATCATTAATTTCACTTTTACTACGCGTCCAAAGTGCTTGAGCCTTATTAATTTTTTCCCATTTTACTTCACTGCTCTCATCATCTTTAGTTAGAATCTCAACCGGTAAAGCGATGTGATCTGAATATTTACTAATAATTGAACGTAAACGCCAATCTTCTAAAAATTCTTTTTCATCGTCTTTTAAATGTAGTGTGATTTCTGTTCCACGGGTATCCTTATTGGCATCAGAGAGTGTGTATTCACCTTCCCCAGTAGATTCCCACATTACCGCTTCATCAGATTTAGCTGTTGCAGCGCGTGTTGTAACCGTTACTTTATCTGCAACGATAAAAGCAGAATAAAAACCAACTCCAAATTGACCAATAAGCTGACTATCTTTTGCTTGATCACTACCAATTGATTCTAAAAAAGCTTTAGTGCCTGATTTAGCAATGGTTCCTAGATTTTCGATGACTTCATCACGAGTCATACCAATTCCATTGTCAGATATAGAAAGTGTTTGGGCATCTTTATTAACCCAAATTTTTACACCTAATTCACCATCACCCGCATAGAGATCCGGATTTTCTAATGCCTTAAAGCGTAACTTATCAGCAGCATCAGATGCATTGGAAATCAATTCTCTTAGAAAAATTTCTTTGTTTGAATAAAGTGAATGGATCATTAAATGTAGAAGCTGTTTTACTTCCGATTGAAATCCTCGAGTTTCTTTCCCTTGGTTACTCATAGATTAATTCCTCAAAATTTGTTTAAACTTTGCTTTTATATAAGTATTAAAAATAATTTTTCAAGTCCGTAAATTAAAGATTTAATAATTTAAAATTATTAAATCAGCTATCAATTTAGCAAAAGATAAAATAGGGGAGAGAGATGATTTGCTATAATTTAGGATTCTAAAAAGAGAGTAAATTGATAGATTAAAATATAAAAATTAAAGCGGTTGGTATTAGAAATACCAATGCCAAAACATAATATATTTAGCATTGGTTATGGATTAGATATTATTTATAAGAAACACAAACTCCATTTTTATTTTGCTTTTCATTCTTACAATGGAATGCCGCATCATAAAGATGTAAATCACAATAATCACCATCGTAAGTTAACCAAAGTCGTCTAGTCGTATTCGGTCCCGCTTTGCCAGCTGGTGCCCATGAATTAGGATATAGTTCTTGGCTGATTAATCCCCATTCAGACACTAAAGCACCTATTTTTCTATAGAAAACACTATCATTCTTCCCTTTAATCACAGCTGCGTTACCAACAAGATCTTCTAATGCAGTAATTTTATATTGATTTTTTCCTTTTGCTGCGCATGCGGTGTCTATGACTTTTGCATCAGCCACCTGTGAATACTTCTCACTCCATCCTGTGAACCATTTCTTTATTCTAAATGGATAATAGATCTTATTGCCGGAAGTTTTATGGGTACCTTCTATTATTACTTCATATCCTTGATCATTTGCTGTAACAAGCTTCCAAACTTCCAAATCATTTTTGGCTGTACTTGTATTGAAATTTATTGTAACAACATCGTTTGTCAGTTCAAAAGTAACTAATTGGCTTCCTTTTGCTATTCTCCAGTCATAATTGTGAACGAGTCCATTCGATGCTAGTAATAAATCAAATTTTGCACCATAAAAAGCAGTTTGTGGAAAGTTAAGCGAACTAGAACTACTTGATTGTACCAAGAAACCTTTTTTTGAATCCCATTCATGTTTTTTTGCATCTTTAGATGCTTGATCGGGTTTTAATGACGCTGGTCTTGCCCAACAGATACCTGAATCATTTAAAATTGTATAAGTTTTTTCAGGTATCTGAGTTACAGTTTCATTTGGGTAAGAATTACTGCGCGGAATGCCATATTTAGACGTCAATTTTAGCTTTGAGGTAATTCTGTATTTATAGGGTGCAGTATACTTTCCAGCTGCTGCTAAAGAGCAAAAGGTATCATTTTCTCCAGGTACAAATACGACTTCTTTACCTTTTTTGTCAGTATAAAGCCATTGAACCGTGGGGGTTGAATCCAGAGTTAGTTCTCCAAATTGATCTCCCTCACTATCAAAATATTCACTGACCGGTTGTTTTAATAATGTGGCAGGTTTAAATAGTTTTTTAAATGGATACGCAGGATTGATGGGTAAATTTCTTATATCTTTATCGCCATAATAATTTCCACTGTTATTATTATTATTAACATCGGTAAAATGAATACCAAATAAATCTAAATTGGTAATTTTATCTTCAATAGCGCTAGTCAAAGTTGGTTTTTCACCTACTATTTCATTTTTAGATGATATATTCAAACTGGCGACGCCGCTAGATAGGTGAAATATTAGTAAACATACTAATGACTTGATTCCCTTTTGCATAGTTCTCTTATTATTTATTAGAATAGTAATTATTAAATCAGTTTAGGTTTAGGTAACTAAGATTATATTAATTTTTTTATTATTATTTATAAAGTGCCTTGTCACCAAACTAATGACTTGATTCCCCTTAGCATAGTTTTCTTATTATTTATTAGAATAGTAATTATTAAAGCAGTTTAGATTTAGGTAACTAAGATTGTGTGATTTTTTTTATTATTATTTACGAAGCGTCTAGTTACAAAAATTAATTAAAAATATAGCTAAAACAAGATTGTTTTAGCTATATTTTGCATTATAAACTCAAATTATTTTTTAGAAACAACTGCAATTAAATCTAGAACTTTATTTGAGTAACCGACTTCGTTATCATACCATGCAACAAGTTTTACGAAAGTATCGCTGATTTGAATACCCGCTTTTGCATCAAATACTGAAGTGCAAACTTCGCCTAAGAAGTCAGTTGAAACAACATCATCTTCTGTATAACCAAGTACGCCTTTCATTGGACCTTCAGATGCAGCTTTAATAGCTTTACAGATATCTTCATATTTAGCTGGTTTAGCTAAACGAGCAGTTAGGTCAACAACAGAAACGTCAGGAGTTGGAACACGGAATGCCATACCTGTTAATTTGCCGTTTAATTCAGGAATAACTTTACCTACTGCTTTAGCTGCACCAGTAGAAGATGGAATGATGTTTTGAGCAGCACCACGACCACCACGCCAATCTTTGTGAGAAGGACCATCTACTGTTTTTTGAGTTGCAGTTGTAGCATGAACAGTTGTCATTAAACCTTCAACAATACCGAAGTTATCATTAATAACTTTGGCTAGAGGAGCTAAACAGTTAGTTGTACAAGAAGCGTTAGACACGATATCTTGACCAGCATAGTCTTTATCATTAACACCCATAACAAACATTGGTGTACTATCTTTAGAAGGACCAGTTAATACTACTTTTTTCGCACCAGCTTGAATGTGTTTACGTGCAGTAGCATCATCAAGGAATAAACCTGTTGCTTCAGCAACAACATCAACACCAACTTCATCCCATTTTAGGTTAGCAGGATCTTTTTCAGCAGTTACACGAATAGTTTTACCATTAACGATTAATTTACCATCTTTAACTTCAACAGTACCATCGAAACGGCCATGAGTTGAATCATATTTAAGCATGTAAGCCATATAGTTAACGTCTAATAAATCGTTAATTGCTACAATTTCAATGTCAGAACGTTTTTGTGCTGCACGGAAAACAATACGACCAATACGACCGAAACCATTAATACCTACTTTGATTGTCATAAGAATTACCTTCTTTTAGTTAAATGTAAATAAAAATATTTTGCCAATAAACTATCAAATTTGAAGTTGTTATTCAAGCTCAATATAAGAATAGAGCAGGAAATGTTACTCGTTAAATTTTACCAAAATTAAACACATTAACCGAATAAATGTTGCCTAAATATACTAAATTTTTAATGATATGATTTTAGTAATTGATTTTAATAATTATATTTTAGAGATAATTGTTATTAATAACCTTATTATTAGTAAGTTTATGCATTTTCTATAACTTTTTTGAATTTCGATATTAACTATATTAACATCGTCATTAATGTAGGTTTTTAATAAATAGTTAAGCTATAATACACTCATTTTTCATAAACGGTTAGAGTTGTGCGTTTAAATTCAAGTCAACAACAAGCAGTAGAATATGCTACAGGTCCTTGTCTTGTTTTAGCGGGAGCAGGTTCCGGTAAAACACGTGTCATAATTAATAAAATTGCTTATTTAATAAAAATAAAAGAGTATCAGCCTAAACATATTTATGCAGTGACTTTTACTAATAAAGCTGCACGAGAAATGAAAGAGCGGATAGCACATTCTCTTGGTAGGAAAGAAACAAGAGGGCTAAAGATTTCGACTTTTCATACACTAGGATTAGACATTATTCGTAAAGAATATAAGCATATTGGCATAAAAAGTAATTTTTCGTTGTTTGATGATCATGATCAGTTTGCATTAATTAAAGAATTAACAGAGCAATATCTTGACGGCGATAAAGATTTAATAAATCAATTACGTAGTTACATCTCGAATTGGAAAAATGATCTTATTGACGCAAGTTTAGCTATGGCTAACGCAAAAACAAAAAAAGAAAAACTATTTGCTCAATGTTACAAATTGTATGAAATACAACAAAAATCTTGTGGTATTTTGGATTTTGATGATTTAATTTTATTACCCACTTTATTGCTGAAAAATAATGAACAAATACGTGAAAAATGGCAAAATCGTGTGCGTTATTTATTGGTTGATGAATATCAAGATACTAATACTAGCCAATATGAATTAATTAAGTTGTTAGTAGGGACGCGCGCTAACTTTACGGTTGTGGGTGATGATGATCAGTCAATTTATTCTTGGCGTGGAGCTAGACCACAAAATTTAATTTTACTAAGTCAAGATTTTCCTAATCTCAATGTCATTAAACTTGAACAGAATTATCGATCCTCTGGGCGAATATTAAAAGCTGCAAATATTTTAATAGAGAATAATCCCCATTTGTTTGTAAAAACATTACATTCTGAATTGGGCTATGGAGACTTAATTAATGTTATATCAGCTAATAATGAAGAAGATGAGGCTGAAAAAATTGTAAATCACCTTATTGGACATCGTTTTACTACGGGGAGTCGTTATGGTGATTATGCAATTTTATACCGAGGTAATCATCAATCACGTTTAGTTGAAAAGGTGTTAATGCAAAGTCGAATTCCTTATCGAATTTCAGGTGGAATTTCTTTTTTCTCTCGTAGTGAAGTCAAAGATATAATGGCCTATTTACGATTGTTAGTTAATCTAGATGACGATAATGCTTTCATACGGATTATAAATACACCTCGTCGAGAAATTGGTCCTACAACATTACAGAAATTGGGTGAGCTTGCTGAAAAACGTTCGCAAAGTTTGTTTAAAACTGCTTTTGATCCAGAAATAACAGAAATATTATCACCTAAAAGTTTAAATACATTAGTTAGTTTTGTTGAATGGTTTAATCAGCTTTCTAAGCAAGCTCAATCTGAGCCCATGCCAGCCGTTTATGAATTATTGCACAATATTGATTATGAGAGCTGGTTATATGAAACATCACCTTCTCCAACAGCTGCTCAAATGCGCATGAAAAATATAAATCAACTAACCGATTGGTTAGACGAAATGCTAAAAGGCGACGAGATAGAGGAACCATATACTCTGGCTGATGCTGTCGCTCGATTTACTTTACGAGATATGTTAGAGCGAAATGAAAACGAAACTGAGCAGGATGAAGTGCAGCTTATGACGCTACATGCTTCTAAAGGTTTGGAGTTTCCTTACGTTTATTTAATTGGTATGGCTGAGGGGTTATTACCTCATCAAAATAGTATTGATGAGGATAATGTTGAAGAAGAGAGACGATTAGCTTATGTAGGTATAACGCGTGCACAACAACTGTTAACTTTTTCTTATAGTAGAGAGCGTAGGCAGTTTGGTGAAACGAGTTACTTAGAGCCAAGTCGATTTTTATATGAATTACCCCAAGATGATTTGAATTGGAGTCTAACTAAACCAAATACAACACCTGAACAGCGGTTACAGAAGAGTAAGAATCATCTTGCTAAGTTGAAAGCTCAAATTTTCAAAGCTAAAGATAATAGTTAAGCTTGAAGTTGTTATGTGATTTATCAAGTTTTTGTCGTAAAAATACCAGTTAACATCTAGTTTACTAGCTTTATTTCTCAATTATCTCATTAGATGAAGCATTTCGCCGATTTTGGAATAAAAAATTGATATAAAAAATGCGCCTATTGGCGCATTTTAAATTTAGTGGGAAATACTAACTTTCTAAAGTTGTCTTTTTCTCTTCTTTTTTACGATCAAACCTTTTTACAAAAGTAGTCAAATATAAGAAGAATAATGGAATATAGAATATTGCAATGAAAGTTGCAGTAACCATACCACCAATAACACCTGTACCAACAGAATTTTGACTTGCAGAGCCCGCTCCTGTATTAACCGCAAGTGGAAATACCCCAAGGATGAAAGCAAATGAAGTCATCAAGATTGGTCGTAAACGTAATCGACATGCTTCTAATGTTGCATCCATAATAGATTTGCCTTCTTTAAGAATCGCATCTTTAGCAAATTCTACTATTAATATTGCATTTTTAGCTGTTAATCCTAACGTTGTTAACAATCCTACGAAGAAATAAATATCGTTCTCTAAATTAAACATAGAGGTTGCAACTACGGTACCAAATATTCCGACTGGAATTGTTAATAGTACAGAAATTGGAATTGTCCAGCTTTCATAAAGAGCGGCTAGTGCTAGGAATACCACAATAAGGGATATAAACATCAACATTGCTTTTTGGGAACCGGTTTCACGTTCTTGATATGATAAACCTGTCCAATCGTAAGTAAATCCACGAGGCAATTGCTCAGAAATTTGCTCCATAATCGCCATTGCTGAACCCGAACTTTCTCCCGGAATTGCGCTACCACTAATTTCCATCGCGGAAACACCATTATATCGCACTAATGATGGTGAACCGAAGGTTTTTGTAGTTTTAGCAAAGGCATCATAAGGAACCATATCACCATTATCATTTTTAACATGCCAAATACTGAAATCATCCGGTAACATGCGATAATCTGCATCTGACTGTACATAGACTTTTTTCACTCGGTTGTTATAAACAAAGTCATCAATGTAAGCTGAACCTAGTGCTGTGGATAATACACTATTTACCGAACTGACTGAAACACCTAATGCTTGAGCTGTTTCAAAATCGACATCAATTTTGTATTGAGGGACATCAAGCATACCGCCAGGTCTAACTTGAGTTAGTTGAGGATTATGCATCGCTCTTATAAGGGTTTGATAAAATGCCCCAATTAGCGCATCATGTCCATTTCCAGCACTATCCATCAATACATATGAGAATCCATTAGCCATACCTAGCGACGGTACCGCTGGTACATTAACGGCAAAGCTACGCGCTTCAGTAATCGTTGCTAAGAAACCATTTGCTCGACCTAATATTGAGGCAATTTTTTGCTGCTTATTAGTTCTGAGTTCCCAATCTTTTAATTTGATAAAGCCCATACCTACATTTTGACCGCGTCCAGTCAAGCTAAATCCTGCAACAGTAAAGGTTTCTTTAACTGAATCAGCTTCTTGAGTTTTAAAATAATTAGTCGCTCTTGTTAAGACACTTTCAGTTTGATCCAGTGTCGAACCAGGAGGTAGTTCTACAATCATTATAACAACGCCCTGATCTTCATTAGGTAAGAAAGATGTTGGGAGTTTGTAATAACCTACAACGAAAATACCGACAATGACTAAATAACCAATCATGCTAATGAAAGGATGTTTTAATGTGCTTTTTACACCTTTTTCGTAAGCTTTTTGGCTAGCATTAAATACAGAATTGAAATAATAAAAAACCTTATTAATAAACCATGATATCCAACTAAACGGCGGATATTGGTATATTTTTTGAAAAATAGTTTTCTTTTCTAAACCATTTTTTGATGGTGCTTTTAAAATTTGTACACATAATGCAGGTGTTAAAATGATTGCCATTAACACCGATAAAACCATTGAAGTAACAATTGTAATTGAGAATTGGCGATATATCCCACCAGCTGCGCCACCGAAAAATGCCATTGGAATAAATACTGCAGATAGAACTACAGCAATCCCTATAAGAGCTGAAGAGATTTGCTCCATTGATTTAACAGTTGCATCATACGGAGACAAATGCTCTTCATGCATTATACGTTCAACGTTTTCGATAACAACGATTGCGTCATCCACTAACAACCCTATCGCTAAGATCATCGCGAACATGGATAACGTGTTAATAGTAAATCCAGTAATATATAAGACCGCAAATGTACCTAATAACACAACAGGCACAGTAATTGTAGGGATGATTGTGGAACGAAGGTTCTGTAAGAATAAGAACATAACGAACACAACCAAAACTATCGCATCTATTAACGTTTCAACAACATTGTCAATTGATAGTTTTACAAACGGCGTAGTGTCGTAAGGAAAATCGTATTTAATGTCGTCTGGGAAAATCTTTGCCAATTCTGCTAATTTAGCATCCACTGCATCAGATGTATCAAGTTGGTTGGCACCAGTAGCCAAATAAATAGCTAAACCGCTGGAAACTTGCCCATTATAACGCGATAAGAAGTTATAATCCGCAGCACCTAATTCGACTCTGGCAACATCTTTCAATAGTAAATTGGAACCATCTGTATTAACGCGTACCAAGATATTTTGGAACTGTTTCGGCGTTTTCAAGCGTGATTGTGCTGTAATCGTAGCATTTAACTCTTGTCCACCAGAAATAGGGTATGCACCTAATTGTCCCGCTGTAACTTGAGCATTTTGAGCCTGAATGGCAGCAATTATTTCTTGAGTAGATAGTTTAAAATAGTTCATTTTATTAGGATCAAGCCAAATGCGCATCGCATATTCTGAACCAAATAAAGTGGTATCACCAACACCTTGTACCCGACGAAGTGGGTCTTGAACAGTTGAATAGATAAAGTCGGCGATATCTGCTTGGGTTTTCTTAGGATTGGTAGAGTAAAAACCAATAACTTTTAAAAAGTTGGTGTTATTTTTCGCTACTGATACGCCATTTTTTTGCACGCTGTCAGGAAGACGAGATTTAACACTTTCAACCTTATTTAAAACTTGTACCTGAGCAAAATCGGGATCGGTACCTGGTGCAAAGGTAAGCGTAGTTTGTACAATACCTTGTGCACTACTGGTAGATTTCATATAAATTAAATTATCAATACCTGTAAGATTTTGTTCAATTAATTGCGTAACAGTGTTTTCAATTGTTTGCGCATCAGCACCAGGATAACTTGCTGTAACGGTTACTGCTGGTGGCGCAATATCGGGATACTGTTCTATTGCAAGTAATTTGATGCAAAGAGCGCCTCCTAACATCATCATAATTGCAATTACCCAAGCAAAAACTGGGCGGTCAATAAAAAACTTAGCCATTATTAGAAAACTCCGATTCTTTTACTTGAGATTACGTTCGATAATTGTATCTAATTCTTCTTGAGAGAGTGTCTCAGGTTTATTTATATTAATGATATTGGCCATAATTTTATTATTAGGGTCATTGAGGTTTTGTCCTGATAAATTTAATAATCCTGAAACAACAACTTGTTCACCTACATTTATCCCACTAGTAACAATCCAATATCCGGGAATACCTGAATATACTTTTACATCATTACGTTTTTCAAAGTAATATTGTTGCTCACCACCGTCAGTTCCCTCATTATTTAATGGTAACGCAACAATTGCGGTGTAATTACCAAGTTCATTACTGGTAATACCTTTTTGAGGAACAAGAACAGCATTTTCAATAACACCTAAAGTATAATGTGGTTTAACGAACATACCAGGGAGAATTTTAGAATCAGGATTAGCAAATTCTGCTCTTAATGTTACAGTTCCGGTTGTTTCATTAACTGTTTTATCTGAAAATTTAATTTTTCCAGTATATTCATATTTAGAACCATCATTAAAATATAATTCAACTTTTTGATCAGGTTTGTAAAGTGAACCGCGATCTTTTTCATTGCGTTCAAAAATCGTTGCAGCTTGTGTCATATCAATATAAATTGGATCAAGTTTCTGTACTAAAGCCATAGGCGTTTGTTGTCCAGCATTAACTAGCGCACCTTCTGTAACATTTGACTTACCAATATAACCCTCGATAGGGGAATAGACTTTAGTGTAATCAAGGTTTACTTTAGCTGTATTTAAATTAGCTTTGGCAACCAACACGGAGGCATCCGCTTGTTGTGAATCGGCTTTTGCTTTGTCATATTCTTGTTGGCTGATTGATTTGGTTTTTAATAGCCCTTCGTAACGAGTTAAAGTTAAATGAGCGATATTGGCATTGGCCTTAGCACTTTCAACACTTGCAATTGCACTATCATAAGTTGCTTGATAGATGGCTGGGTCGATCTGGTAAAGTGATTGACCTTCAGTAACATTACTACTTTCGTCAAACTCTCGCTTAAGAATAATACCACTTACTTGTGGTCTAATTTCGGCAATTTGTGAAGCGACAACACGGGCGGGCAATATGGTCTTAATTGTATAATTGAGTGGCTGTGTTTTAAATACATTAACAGGTACCGACGGCATTTCATTTTGATTAGCATTAGATTTATTTTCGTCACAACTCGCCAATAAAAAACTACTACCTATAATCAGAGCAAGGGTAGCCGGGTGTAATGCTTTTTTTAATTTCATATTAAAATAACCTCGGTAAAATTAAACTAATTCAGAATATTTTTTTGTTAAAAAATCGATTATAAATTGTAAAAGGAAGATGATTCTACCCAAATTCAAATATGAATGTAAGTAGTAACGTTAATGATAGCACAGAGTACTAAAAATTCACAGATTACGGAGATATAAGACTTTGGAGCACTTCGGTTAAATTCAATTTAGAATATTAACCAATTGTAATTAATGAAATAGGATTTAATTATCATATTTTAATAGTGAAAGAGTTTACTTTTTTAGTATGACAAAAATCATATCTCTTTGTAATCTAACACAATAAATAATAAAAATTAACATATTAAACTTTTAAGATGCTTGAGTATTACTAATTAAATGCAGTAATATAGCGATATTAAATAAATATAGAGACAGGTATAATGGATAATTTGCGTATTGTGTTAATTGTTATTGCCTCATTAGTAATCATTGCGTTACTGATTCATGGATTTTGGATTAATAAAAATGAACGTTCACAATTGTTTGAATCTAAAAGGCAATCAAATAGAAGTAAACCTGATTCAGCAAACCTATCTTGGCAAGAACCTTTTGATAATAATGAATTTCAAAATAATGAACTTTTGGATATTAATGATAAAGAGGAAGAAATTGTCACTCATCATGATAAGCCTTTACAAAGTAATTCATCGATAGTTTTTGAACCTTTAACTACGGAAATTTCGCCAGAACCTCATCGAACTATTCCCCCTATTCAACGAGATTTATTCAATGAAGAAGAACCAATAATATCCGTAGAACCTATTTATCCTGATACAGTTAAACCTGAAAAAAATAATCAAGCTGGGTCAGAAAAACTGCCCCAAACTGATTATCAAATATCGCCTGATGATCGAATTTTATATCAAGAAACCAAAACACAATCCAAAAAAGAAGAACCAGAAACAAATAAAAAAAGCGATCAAACTGATGTATTAGTACTACATATTATGGGATTAAATGGCGAACATATTCGTGGGGATTTGTTGCTAAGCAGTATAATTCAAGCCGGATTTAAATTTGGTGAAATGCAAATTTTTCACCGTCATTTAGACCCAGCAGGTAATGGACCGGTTTTATTTAGTTTAGCTAATATGGTGAAACCTGGAACGCTCGATCCAGAAACAATGCACGAATTTAATACACCCGGTGTTTCTATTTTTATGATGATTCCTTCTTATGGAAATACGCCTCAGAATTTTAAAATAATGCTACAGGCTGCTCAACGTATCGCTGATGATGTCAATGGTGTTGTACTTGATGATGAACGTCATATGCTAACACCGCAAAAGATAGATACTTATAAAAGTAGAATAAAAGCGGTGTGTTAGGATCAACAACAATAAACATAATTTATTTTTTAGTAATTACATCAATTATTGATGTGTTTTTATATGAGCAATAACCAATGAATATCGATAACCAGATCGAACAATTACGTAATATAATCCGTCAACATGAATATCAATATTATGTGTTGGATGATCCTAAAGTCCCAGATGCAGAATATGATAAATTAATGCAACAATTAAGGGATTTAGAACAACAAAATCCTGACTTAATTACACCTGAGTCACCCACCCAGCGAGTCGGAGGAGTAGCTTTAAGCCAATTTTCTACAGTTAGGCATGAAATGCCGATGTTATCATTGGATAATATTTTTGATGAGGATGGATTAATAGCCTTTGACAAGAGAATTCGTGAACGAATTACGGTACCATCCGTTAATTTAGAATATTGTTGTGAATTAAAATTGGATGGTCTAGCGGTAAGCATTTTGTATGAAAATGGTAATTTCGTTCGAGCGGCAACACGTGGTGATGGTAATGTGGGTGAGGATATCACTGAAAATGTTAAAACGATTAAATCAATACCCTTGAAATTAACAGGGGACGATATTCCGTCGAGACTTGAGGTGCGAGGTGAGGTATTTATGACGCACCAAGCTTTTGAGAAATTAAATCATGATGCAGAAAAAAATCATGAAAAAATCTTTGCTAATCCACGTAATGCGGCAGCAGGTTCTTTACGGCAATTAGATCCTAGGGTAACAGCAAAACGCTCACTTTCATTTTACTGTTATGGTGTCGGTATTTTTGAAGGTGCACCATTACCTAATACCCATTATGGCCGATTGATGCAATTTAAACACTGGGGTATTCCTGTCAGTGAACATGTTAAAATCGTAACTGGTGTAGATGCTGTTCTTGATTATTTCCATAATATTGAAAATCAGAGGATGTCACTCGGTTTTGATATTGATGGTGTCGTTATAAAAATAAATCAAATTGAGTTACAGCAACAACTTGGATTTGTTGCACGGGCACCTCGTTGGGCAATAGCATTTAAATTTCCTGCACAAGAACAAATCACTCAATTATTGAAAGTGGATTTCCAAGTTGGTCGTACGGGTGCGGTTACCCCTGTAGCGCGATTAGAGCCAGTTCAAGTCGCGGGTGTCATCGTTAGCAACGCTACATTACATAATAGTGATGAAATTGAAAGACTAGGTATTCGTGAAGGTGATTACGTTACAATTCGTCGTGCCGGTGATGTGATCCCTAAAGTCGTAGCAGTAATATTAGACAAGCGTCTCGAAAATACGACCGCCATTCAATTCCCAACAAATTGCCCAGTCTGTGGTTCACTTATTGTTCGAGATGAAGGTGAAGCGATTTCCCGTTGTTCAGGTGGGTTATTCTGTGCAGCACAACGCAAGGAATCGCTTAAACATTTTGTTTCTCGTCGTGCGCTTGATATTACAGGTTTTGGTGATCGTATTATTGAACAATTGGTTGATAAACAGTATATAAAAACACCGGTTGATCTCTATTATTTAACATTACCAAAGTTATGTTCACTGGATAAAGTAGGCGAAAAGTTGGCGACAAATCTACTTAATGCGCTTGAAAAATCTAAACAAACTACGCTAGGACGTTTTATCTTTGCTTTGGGTATTCCCCATGTCGGAGAAGTAACAGCTGAAAATTTAGCTAACGAATTGGGTTCTTTAGAAGCAATACGAAACGCAAGTGTTGAGGATTTACAAAAAGTAAGCGATATTGGTGAAGTTATTGCCAAGAGTATCGTTAATTTTCTAAATGAAGAGCATAATCGAAATATAATTGATGAATTAATTAGTGATAAAATTGCTATTCATTGGTCATCAATTGAGGTTGAGGCGCCGAAAGTTGAAAATAATATTTTTAATGATAAGGTGGTTGTGTTAACTGGTACATTATCATCAATGTCTCGCGATGAAGCAAAAGCCAAGCTTAAACAACTCGGTGCTAAAGTAACAGGCAGTGTATCAAAAAATACAGATATTGTTATTGCTGGCGATGCAGCAGGCTCTAAATTGACTAAAGCACAAGAACTTGCGATCCAAATTATGGATGAACAAACAATGTTGGATAATTTCCAACAATCTGGCATTTAGAGATAACTTAACAGGGAGAAATTATGCCATTACTTGACAGTTTTAAAGTTGATCATACTAAAATGCAAGCCCCATTCGTTCGCGTTGCTAAAATTATGCAAACGCCAAAAGGGGACACAATAACGGTTTTTGATTTGCGTTTCACAATACCAAATAAAGCTCAATTACCCGAAAAAGGCATACATACGCTTGAACATTTATTTGCTGGGTTTATGCGCGATCATTTAAATGGGGCTGATGTAGAAATAATTGATATTTCGCCAATGGGTTGTCGTACTGGGTTTTATATGAGTCTTATTGGGCAACCATCAGAATCAAAGGTTGCTGAAAGCTGGTTAGCTTCAATGAAAGATATTATCCAAGTGACTAAACAAGAGGATATTCCAGAGCTAAACAAATATCAATGTGGTTCATATAAAATGCATTCTTTAAGTGAGGCAAAAAGTATCGCAAGGGATATAATTCAATCAGGTATTTCAGTTTGTCATAATAATGATATTGCATTATCTGATGAACAAATTGCAAATATCAATTTAATTAACAGTAAGGAATAAAATATGCCAAATGTTACTATTGATTTTTTGGAAGGTAGAACAATTGAACAAAAACGCGAAATGGCTAAACGTGTTACCCAAGCGATTGTTGAAACTTTGAATTGTAAACCAGAAGCAGTACAAATCATAATGCACGAAATGGCGAAAGATCAACTTGCTAATGGCGGAGTTCTAAAGTGTGACAAAGATTAATGATTCTAGTCACTTATAATGTTTGATTATTTCAGAAAGCAAGGGTTTCTTTAGTAAACCCTTGTTGTTTATCTTTGCAATAACTTAATATCGGCGTTAAAAATCTAATTCATCCCACCAAATATCGATAAGTTGACCGATTTTTATATTATTTAACCCCTGATCTTTTAGCCAATCACCTATAATTGTACGGTGCTTTTCAGTACAATTACCTAATTTTTGGGTACAAATAATGCCCTGCCAATTTAGATAACCACTCCCTTCATATGCTAAACCATTAGGTTCAATAACTTCACGGATGAAATCGTCTACTTTTTTATCTAATTCAGTCGTATTCGTACCTTCTTGAAATGACCAACTGACTGTAAAACCTAATTCCTTAAATTCTTCAATATGAAGTTTTTTTCTTAAACGACGACTACGATTAGCCATAATATTATATCCTTGTTATTTTATTTGAATAAAAAGTAAAAAATTACTCCATATTAATAACTGAATTAATAACGACATGCAACACGTTTTAATATTCAATTGATTATAATAGATTGTAATTATCTTTGCTTTTGTCGTTTGTTCTTAGGGCTTGGTTTAATATCTGGGTTGATAGCAAAACCTTCAGTAAACATTTGTGGTATCTGAACTTTAATTAATTTTTCAATCGCCTTTAATTGCGGATGTTCATCAATGCAAACTAATGAAATAGCTTTACCTCTATTTTGCGCTCTTCCTGTGCGTCCGATTCTATGAACATAATCTTCTGCAACATGGGGTAGATCATAATTAACAACATAAGGTAGCTGTTCAATATCTAGCCCTCGTGCTGCAATATCAGTCGCAACTAAAGCAGTGATTTTCCCATCTTTAAAATCCGTTAATGCTTTGGTTCTTGCGCCTTGACTTTTATTGCCATGAATAGCAGCTGCCTTGATACCATCTTTGTTTAGTTGTTCAGCTAAATGATTGGCGCCATATTTTGTACGAGTAAAAATAAGCACTTGCGACCATCTTTGAGTGCCAATAAGATAGGATAATAATTCACGTTTACGTTTTTTATCAACATGATGAACATATTGTGTCACTTGTTCAGAAGTACTATTATTTGCTGCAACTGAAATAGTCTCTGGATTATTTAAAAGAGATTGTGCAAGTTGTTTGATCTCATTGGAAAAAGTTGCTGAGAATAATAAATTTTGGCGTTTTTTAGGTAATTTAGCAATGACGCGACGAATATCATGGATGAATCCCATATCTAGCATCCTATCCGCTTCATCAAGTACAAGTACTTTTACCGATTTTAGATCGACTGCATTTTTCTCGACTAAATCCAATAATCTACGGGGGTAGCAATCAGTATATCTACTCCTCCACGCAATTTCATCATTTGTGGATTAATACTGACTCCGCCAAATACAACTAAAGAACGAATTGGTAAATAACGACTATAATCACGAACATTTTCACCTATTTGGGCGGCAAGTTCTCGAGTGGGTGCTAAAATTAATCCATAAAGAGGTCGTTTGCCCTTTTTAGGTTCAGTATTAGGTTTAACAGCTGAACTCTTGGTAATGAGATTCTGAAGGATTGGTAGAACAAATCCTGCCGTTTTCCCCGTCCCAGTTTGTGCACTCGCTAAAATATCTTTGCCAGATATAATTGATGGGATAACTTTATTTTGAATTGCGGTGGGTTTAGTAAAATGCAGCTCATTAAGCGCTTGTAAAATCTTGGCGTCAAGACCAAGTGAATTAAATGACATGAAATATCCTTGAAAATGATTGCGACTGTAATCGGCAGTCATTATAGCTTATTTATTTTGTTTATTATATCTACCATGCTTTGGCTTATGTATTTACTCTGATGTTAACAAGAAATCAATGCGGTAAGAAGTCAATGTGATAATAACCCATACTTAATATATTTAAACATTAATTCATCGTGCGGTAATATACCGCACGCAAATGATAAAATGATGTGATAGGTGTTAAATACGACTTTTAGCTAGTTATTTGGGTAGTTGTTGAATATAACCTTTAATAACATTGATACTATTTTCAAAGCGTTGTTGTTCTTGTGTGTTAAAGTCAAGTTCAATGATTTTTTTTACACCGTGTTGATCTAAAATAGCGGGAACACCGATAGCAATTTCATTGTATCCATATTCGCCTTTTAAAACACAAGAAAGTGCTAATGCACGATGGCTATTGGTCATGATATGTTGACAAATTTCAGCAATTGTACTTCCAATACCATATTCAGTACAATGCTTTCGGTTGGCAATCTCAAATCCCATTTTACGTGCCTTATCGCCTAATTCATCAAAATTAAGATGCATTTTATCGAGCTGATTCAAATTAATTCCATAAATAGATGAGTGTGACCATACCGGAAATTGTGAATCACCATGTTCGCCAACAATAAATGCGTCAATGCTTTGAGGACCAATATCCATTTTTTCGCCTAATATTCGTCGTAAACGGACTGTATCAAGCCATACTCCTGTTCCCAAAACACGATGACGAGGCAACCCAGATAGCTTCCAAACGTAGTAAGTTATGGCATCACAAGGATTAGTCGCAATTAAAAAAATGCCCTTAAAGCCATTTTTCATCATGCCAGGTACAATATTTGCAACAATCTTAGAGGTACCGATAAGTTCTTCAGCACGACTTTTTTGGGCTAAACCAGAGGTAACACAAATTATAGCGATATCAATATCAGCACAATCATTGGCCTCACGTAGTGATATTTTAACCATATTCTGTCGATAGGCTGCTGCATCTAGTAAATCTTGCTGATGACCGTAAACTAACTCTTTATTGAGATCTACTAGAGCAATTTCTTCACAAAAACCGCGATTAACCAAGGTATATGCAGTTGTTGAACCTACATTACCTACGCCGATAATCATAATTTTACGTAATTTCATCCTCTTACTCCTTATTTAAAAAGTATTTGTATTTATCATAATTGCAAATTTATTATTAGGATATCTTAATTATAAACACATTATAAATCAATGAGATATGGATATAGGGTTTAATGGTGAGGTATATTTAAATTTGGTTGAATATCTATTGATAGAATAAAAAAACTCGCCGTTTGGCGAGTTTTAAGCTATAACGAAATTTTATTTAAATGTCTTGTAATACTTTTTCAACACTAGCTTTTGCATCACCAAATAGCATGTAACTATTTTCTTTGAAGAATAATGGATTTTGCACGCCAGCATAACCTGTATTCATAGAGCGCTTAGAAATAATGACTGTCTTAGCCTTCCAAACCTCCAATACAGGCATACCTGCAATTGGACTGCTAGGATCTTCAGAAGCGGCAGGATTAACCGTGTCATTAGCTCCAATTACCCATACTACATCAGTATTTGGGAAATCATCATTAATTTCGTCCATTTCTAATACGATATCATAAGGTACCTTTGCTTCAGCAAGTAACACATTCATATGACCAGGTAATCGACCAGCAACAGGGTGAATACCAAAACGGACTTCAATTCCCATACCGCGTAGCTTCTCAGTAATGCTACTCACGGCACTTTGTGCTTGAGCAACAGCCATACCATAACCTGGAACGATAATGACTGAACGAGCTTCTTTAAGAACTTGAGCTACTTCATTCGGTTGCATTTCACGATATTCACCCATTTCTTCATCGCTACTGGAGGATTTGCTATCTGTACCAAAGCCACCTGCAATTACACTGATAAATGAACGATTCATTGCTTTACACATGATATAAGAAAGAATCGCACCTGAAGACCCCACTAAAGCACCGGTTACGATTAACAAATCATTATTAAGCATAAAGCCTGCTGCTGCTGCTGCCCAGCCAGAATAAGAATTCAGCATAGAAATAACAACCGGCATATCTGCACCACCGATTGAGGCAACCAAATGAATACCAAAAGCAAGCGCAATCAATGTCATTAACACTAAGCATATTAATGCAGTCATATTAACACCAGGACCATTTTCCATTGTAGATTCAACACCAGTACCTTTGAATGCATTTCTAAGACTTTGCATAAATTCTAATATTGTATTTTTAATAAAATCAGCACTATCTAAGAAAATTATCATAAGAATGATACAAAACACAATTGCGCCTAAATTTAAATAATGCTTGAATGGTAAAGATAATGGTTTAGAACTAATACGACCGTTAAGTTTGCCAAATGCAACAATAGAACCAGAGAAGGTTACAGCACCGATAAATACCCCTACAAAAATTTCAATTAAATGAATAATAAGCTCATTATGTAATGCTGCAAATTCTACTAAGTTATTGACCTTAATATTAGTATGTTGAAAAAATTGTTGCGGATCTAAGAAACTATTAAATCCAACCAAGACTGCCGCCAAACCGACAAAGCTATGTAATAATGCCACAAGCTCAGGCATTTGGGTCATTTCAACTTTCTTAGCTAAGTAAATTCCTACGGCACCACCAATAATGATAGCGAGTATCACCCAGCCAATACCACTGGAAACAGCACACATTGTAGCGATCAGTGCAATGGTCATACCAATGATACCGTAGATATTGCCAGATTTTGCCGTTTCTTGTTTTGATAAACCACTTAAGCTAAAAATAAATAGCAATGCTGCAATAACATAAGCGGCTTGAATAATTCCTACATTCATGTTTATTCTCCTTTACCTTTATTATTTGCACCGCGTTGAAACATTTTTAGCATACGATAAGTGACAAAGAATCCACCAAAAATATTAATACTCGCAATTAAAATAGCAATTACAGAAATTGCCACGACCCAAAAACTATTTGAGGTGATTTGTAGGATTGCACCCACCATAATAATCCCGGAAATAGCATTAGTGACGGACATTAATGGTGTATGTAGTGAATGAGTAACATTCCAAACTACGTAATAACCTACAACACAGGATAAAGCAAAAACCGTAAAGTGTGACAAGAAGGTTACAGGTACCACAGAGGCTAACCAGAAGAATAATGCAACAGCAATGGCTAAAATACCATAACGCAGCATTGGTGATGCAGGTTTAGGTTCTGGCTTCGCTACAGGCTTAGTCTCTGGTTTAGGTTGTTGTGCCGATACTTGGATTGGCGGAGCAGGCCATGTGATCTCTTTGTCTTTTACAACAGTTACACCACGAATAACCACATCTTCAAAATTAATATCAATTTCGCCATTTTTTTCTTTAGCAAGCAATTTTAATAAATTAACAATGTTTGTTCCATATAATTGCGAAGCTTGGGCTGGCATACGGTTGGCTAAGTCGGTGTAACCAATAATTTTCACTTTATTATCGGTTTCGTAAACTTCACCAGGACGAGTTAATTCACAGTTTCCTCCGGTTAATGCCGCTAAATCAACAATAACACTTCCTGGTTTCATTGATTCAACCATCTCTTTAGAGATAAGTTTTGGAGCTGGTTTACCCGGTATAAGCGCTGTAGTGATAATAATATCAACATCTTTAGCTTGTGCTGCGAATAGTGCCATTTCAGCTTCAATAAATGCGGCGGACATTTGTTTTGCGTAACCATCACCACTGCCGGCTTCTTCTTTAAAATCTAGTTCTAAGAATTGAGCACCCATACTTTGGATCTGTTCTGCAACTTCTGGACGCGTATCAAATGCACGAACAATTGCACCTAAACTTACAGCAGCACCTATAGCTGCAAGACCTGCTACACCAGCACCAATTACTAGAATTTTAGCCGGTGGCACTTTCCCTGCAGCAGTCACTTGACCTGTAAAAAAACGACCAAATTGGTTAGCTGCTTCTATTACTGCACGATAGCCTGAAATATTTGACATAGAACTCAAAGCATCAAGCGATTGTGCTCGCGAAATTCGTGGTACACAATCCATCGCCATTACAGTGACATTTTTGGCTGCTAATTTTTCTAGAAGTTCTTTATGTTGTGCAGGATAAATATAGCTGATTAATGTGGCACCTTCTTTAATCAAATCTATTTCTTCATCAGTTGGCGCGTGTAATTTTAAAATCAAGTCATTTTGCCAAATATCATGTGTATTTTGTATTGATGCACCTGCATCAATAAAGGTTTGATCTGCAAAATTAGCGATTTGACCAGCACCTTGTTCAACCGAAACTGTAAAGCCAAGTTTTAGCAGTTGACCAATTGTTTGTGGTGTTGCTGCTAATCGACCTTCGTTCGGTAACCGCTCTTTTGGGATACCTATATGCATTGTATAGTCCTTATGTTTATGTGAGTTTAGCAATGTTTACAAGGAAGTTAAACATTGATACCTAGTAAAATTTTGCTGTTAAATTTAACACGTTAAACAATTAAAATCTATTTGCAGCCGAAGTAAAAATAAAAAATTGTATATAGTTTGATTAATTAACAAACATATATAAATAACAGTTATTTGGACTTAGGTAACATAATAATAATTTGTAAAAAATGAGATAATCTTTTGTTTTTATAGTCTTTTTTCTTAACTAAGATTGAATTATTAAACGACAACCAAGAAAAGAAAAAATAATTAATTAGATTCTATACGATTTATTCTATTGATCCTTCCTATTAATTATTGATGTGTTGGATATTAAAAATGTCTATAATTATTTTGTTTGTAATTTAATGCTTAACCAAACCACAGGAAAATTGCATGCATAATGACGATTTAGCACTCATACTTAACAATTTTTTACAAGTTTCACTTTTTAAAGATTACGCACCAAATGGTTTACAAGTTGAGGGTAAAAAACAAATTCATAGAATTGTGACTGGTGTGACGGCATGTCAACGACTTATTGATGCTGCCGTTGATCTTAATGCAGACGCAGTTTTAGTGCATCATGGATTTTTTTGGAAAAATGAACCACTTACCATTACCGGAATCAAATATAAAAGAATTAAGACCTTAATAAAACATGACATAAACTTATATGGTTATCATTTACCCTTAGATTGTCATCCTATTGTTGGTAATAATGTATTACTGGGTAAAATGTTTGGTGTGCAAATTGATGAGCGCACATCGCCTACAGATTTGTTATTTAAAGGTAACCTAACTAAATCTAAGACGGCTTTAGAACTAAAAAGTTTGATCGAGGAAAAATTACAACGTACAGTATTATTTTGTGGTGATGATGCACCTGAACAAATTAAACGAGTAGCATGGTGTAGTGGTGGAGGACAAGATTTCATTGAACAAGCTGCTTTAGCCGGTTGTGATGCGTTTATAACTGGAGAAGTTTCAGAAAGAACTACCCATTTAGCACGCGAATATGGCATTAACTTTTATGCAGCAGGACATCATGCTACAGAACGCTATGGCATTTGTGCTTTAGGTGAATGGTTGGCACAACAATATGATTTAGATGTAACATTTGTTGATATAGATAACCCAGCATAATAATTGCTCATCGACTAAAAGATGGCGATTTTTTGGCATATAAATAATTAATAAAGTATACACAACAATATGAATAAAAAAACAGCAATGAAATGCTTCGCTTGTATCTATAGAATAATAACTAAAAGTAATATTAATCTTGGCATTGTTATAAATAATTATTTGCCCTATAAAGGGTCATTGCTATTGTTGAATTTCGCAAGAAAATACCCCATACTGTGATAAAAACCAATTCTTAATATCAAACATAATTACGTTAGAGGTTATGTCATGTTTACAGGCAGTATTGTAGCGCTCGTTACACCAATGGATGTTAAAGGTAATGTAGACAAAGTGAGCCTAAATAAATTAGTCGAATATCATATTCAAAATGGTACTTCGGCGATAGTTTCAGTAGGTACTACAGGTGAATCGGCTACATTAGATCATCAAGAACATATTGATGTGATTAAACAAACTGTTGAAATTGCTAATGGACGTATTAACGTTATAGCTGGTACGGGTTCTAATGCCACAGCCGAAGCGATTTCCTTGACTAAACAAGTTGAAAAATTAGGTGTGGTAGGCTGTCTTAATGTCACACCTTATTACAATAAGCCAACGCAAGAAGGTCTGTATCAACATTTCAAGGCTATTGCCGAAAATAGTTCTCTACCTCAAATTCTCTATAATGTGCCAGGTAGAACCGGTTGTGATTTAAAACCTGAAACGGTGGCTAGATTAGCTGAAATAGATAATATAGTTGCCTTAAAAGATGCAACGGGTGATTTAAGTCGTGTTTATTATACACGTCAATTAGTTGGTAAAGAATTCAAATTACTAAGTGGCGATGATAATACTTTTATTGATTTTATGTTATTAGGTGGGGACGGTGTGATTTCTGTTAGTGCAAATATTGCCGCAAAAGAAATTGCAACGATATGCCAGCTTATTGCAGAAAACCGTGGCGAGGAAGCCAGAGCGGTTAATCATAATTTAGTTGCTTTACATTCTAATCTATTTATTGAATCAAATCCTATACCGGTCAAATGGGCGTGTGAAAGACTTGGGCTTATACAAAATGCCACAATGCGTTTGCCATTAACACCATTAAGTAATAATGCTATACCAGCGCTTGAAAAAGCGTTAAAATTAGCTAAATTAGTCTAAATTGATTCGGAATTAAAGTTGAGAAATATGTTTAAACAATCATTAGTGTTAACGGCAATTGTATCTCTACTGCTTGTTGGTTGTAGTTCAGATCAGCGATATAAACGCGAAGTTGATGGAAGTGAAGATTATCTTAATTCTCCAGAAATTAAGCCATTAATCGTCCCCAATGGAATGAGTATACCACCACAAACAAATGATTTTTATATTAATAGGGCTACGGGTGAAGGGATGGTTGGTCGAAATATTGATATTAGACCTCCATTATTACCGTTGGCATTAGTTGCTGATAGTTATGCTTCATATGAAGCAGGAGTTGTTTCTGTTGATCTACCAGAATATGCTAATTTTTGGGCACAAATTCCTTCCTTATTAGCTAAACATAATATTGCAGTGGCTGAAAATAATAATCAAACTATTAAAACTGGCACACGTTCCGTTGTACAAAATGATAGTGGAGAATCAATTGCAGCGACTTATTTATTACAACGCGAAGCAAGAAATGGTAGAGAATATATTAAGGTTGAACTAACATCATTGACTAATAATGGGCAAGACATTTCAGCAGATTCTATACAAAGTCAACGATATACTGTGGGCTTATATAATATGTTAATTAATGATTTACCATCTTCTGTAAATACAGAAATCGATGAATAAAATTAAGGAGCAGCAATGCTCCTTAATTGTTTTTAATATTTCTTAATTTTTATAGTATCACCAAGGGTAATTCAACTATTTATCCTAATTGTTCTACATAAAAGTAATAGTATTTAAATGATGACTTTATTCTTTTGTCGATTAATTAATTGGATGTAAACATGAAAAAAATAACCGAACTTTATCGTGGAAAGGCAAAAACCGTATTTAGTACTGAAAACCCTGATTACCTTATTCTAGAGTTTAGAAATGATACCTCTGCATTTGATGGACAAAGAATTGAGCAGCTAGATCGTAAAGGTAAAATAAATAATAAATTTAACTACTTTATAATGACTAAATTGGCACAAGCGGGTATTCCTACTCAAATTGAGGCTTTGCTTTCTGATAATGAAGTACTCGTTAAGAAACTAAAGATGATACCAGTTGAATGTGTCATTCGTAACCGCGCAGCGGGTTCGTTGGTTAAGCGTTTGGGGGGCGAAGAAGGGCTGGTTTTAAATCCACCAACGTTTGAATTATTTTTAAAAAATGACGCCTTACATGATCCGATGGTTAATGAATATCATTGTCAATCGTTTGGTTGGGCAACAGAACCGCAACTTAATCGTATGAAAGCGCTGAGTTTTGAAATTAATAAAATTTTAATAGAGCTGTTTGCTAAGGCTGGTTTAATTCTTGTTGATTTCAAATTAGAATTTGGTTTATTTAATGGTGATATCATTTTAGGTGATGAATTTTCGCCTGATGGTTGCAGACTTTGGGAACAAGATAGTTTGAAAAAAATGGATAAAGATCGTTTCCGTCAAGGTTTAGGTGGTGTCATAGAGGCTTATGAAGAGGTTGCTCAACGAATCGGTGTGCCTTTATAATATAAAAAATTATTAATTAATTAAAATTCCTTTCAATTTATGTGCAGTAAATGCTGCACTAAGTTAAAATAGCTCTGTTAAAGAACTTTGATATTGAGCGAACATCGCGCAACTAATTTATTACTCTTAGTTGTTTGATGTTCGCTCATTTGAGTTTATGTTATTCACTTCAATATGAGTTAATATCCTTATAATGATTGCACAGTTTGATATCACATTTTTTATTTTATTACTATTAGCTGGTTTATGTTATGTCACACATAATAATACAGTGACATTTGCAGTGTTATTGCTATTGCTATTTAAACTAACTCCACTTTCAGCATATTTCCCTTTTTTAAATCAATATGGTCTAACGATAGGAATTGTTTTATTAACGGCAGCGATGATGGTTCCTTTAGCTGATGGGTCGTTAGGAATTAAAGACATCTTTAAATCCTTTATGACATGGCAATCTTTATTAGCCATAGCGGTTGGTATTTTAGTTTCTTGGCTAGGCTCACGTGGAATTATGTTAATGAAGATTAATCCTACCATTGTAAATGGTCTAATTGTAGGAACATTAATTGGTGTCGCCTTTTTTAAAGGTGTACCGGTAGGACCATTAATCGCAGCAGGCGTTCTATCATTAATGTTAGGTAAAGGATAGCTTTCATTATGACTAGTCAATTTCGCCATTTAGTCATTTTTTATGGTGAAGAAAAGCTGTTAGCCTATACCATTGAGGATATCTACCGAACAATAGTTGGTGATTGGATTATTGTTACAGACGATCCTGATTATTTCTCGTTTTATAATGATGTCGTTTCGCCAATCCATGCTAAGCAATTATTAGGAAGAGAATTTAAACATGCTATCTTTGATGCCCGCCATGCTTTTAATTTAGATGCATTTGCTATTCTTAGTGGTACACTTGCTGCAAATAGCATGCTGATTTTATTATTACCCCCTAAACTTGAAGATTGGGTAGATCAAGATAGTTTACGCTGGAATGAGCAACCCACGGCAATAAAAGTCCCTCAGTTTGCCAATCATTTGATGAATAATATCAATAATCATCAGTGTAATTATCCTCATTTTTGCCAGTTAATTGATTTATCAAATCAGTATGATCGCAAACAATTAACACATTTTATACATCCTTATCAAGAACGCCGTGATCCTCAGCTTATATTGGATTGTAATGAACAGTTGTCACTGTTAAATCGGTTAAAGGTAAGTAAAAATGACATTGTTTTGTTAACCGCAAAACGAGGTAGAGGTAAATCCGCATTAGCTGGGATGTTAGCAAATCATTATCATTGTTGGATAACTGCACCGAATAGAAACGCTGTAGCAACACTAATGGCATTTGCTCCCAAACCAACTTCGTTTTATGCGCCTGATGAATTAATTGTAAAACTCAATAATTCAGCGTCATTACCAGATTGGTTAATCATCGATGAAGCAGCCATGATTCCATTACCTATGCTAACCAAACTGCTTAAATATCCTTGTCGCATTTTATTGACATCGACTGTTGAAGGTTATGAAGGTACGGGGCAGGGGTTGTTACTAAAATTATTTCAGCAAATTAGCGACAAAAGAGATATTGGTTATTACCAATTAAAGACACCAATAAGGTGGCAATGTAATGATCCACTTGAAATTTTTGTTGATCGGTTGACGCTTACTAATTGTAATAAACCAATTTTTAGCAAAGAAGTACACAAATACGAAGTGGATATAGATCAAGTCACTGTTAGTTCAGTGACTCAACATCAACTTACATCATCAGTAAAATTATTAGTTAATTTTTTTGGGCTGCTTAAAACCGCACACTATCAGACTACATTGATTGATTTACGCCGATTACTTGATGCGACAAATCTTAAATTATATAAAGCTGACTATCAACATCAGCTCATTGGTACTTTAGTACTTATTGAAGAAGGTGGGCTAGATTCTGACCTTGTTGAAGCTATTATAAAAGGTTATCGACGACCAAAGGGTAATTTAGTTGCACAATCTTTAGTGGCTCACGGTGGGGTACGGCAAGCAGCAATATTGAATTCTCTTCGTATCAATCGTATTGCTATTGACCAACACTTTCGACGGCAAGGTATTGCTAGCAAGATGATCAATCAACTTATACAAGATTCGCAATCGAAAAATTATGATTATTTATCAGTTAGTTTTGCCTATTCCAAAGAAATCCTTAACTTTTGGATTAAACGAGGTTTCAATATTGTCCACGTTGGAACACATAAAGATGCAAGTAGTGGTAGCTATGCTTTGATGGCTATTTATCCATTAAGTAAGGCGGGGAAAAGTTTATGTGATGGAATGACTCAACGACTAAGTCGTAATTGGTATTGGCTAAAAAATCGGCTCTCACTTTCTCTTCCTATTGAAGTAAATAATTCTCAACAGCTTGATGAAGGTGATAGACAAGAATTACAACTTTTTGCTACTACCTCCTATGCTTATTCAGCAAGCTTATCAGTTTTATATCGATTAGCGAATCAAATAAAGCAATTAAATAAACCAAATATAACTAGCATTGCATCTTTATTATTAGCTCAATTTGATCATGTTTTGGCTGATCATCCTATAGATAAGCATATAGTCAAAAACGATGATTTATTGGGGAAAAAAACATTAATTAAATTATTAAGGCAAGAAGTTGATCAATTGCTTAAGATTAAGGAACTATTTAATGAACAATAAAACCAGTTTTCATTATTTTTTACAGGGTTGTTCTCTAATACAATATTCGGGTATTAGACGCTATGTCCTTATGCCTATATTAGCCAATATAGTCATTATGTCATCGCTCTTTTATTGGTTTTTTATGAAGATTCAGGAATGGGTTGATTTTGGTTTAGATTTTTTACCCAATTGGATGCAGTGGTTGAGTTATTTTATCACCGCTCTTCTGATTATTTCTTTTACTATTTTGTTCTGTTACATTTTTAGTACTATCACAAACATTATCGCAGCGCCTTTTAATGGGCTCTTAGCAGAAAAAGTCGAAGCTATTTTAACAGGCCAACCGGTACCCGATACTCGTATTTGGGATTTAATCAAAGATATTCCGCGTATCTTAAAGCGAGAATTGCAAAAATTAATTTACTATATTCTATGGGCAATACCGCTATTATTAAGTTACCTGATCCCATTGTTTGGGCAATTTTTTACTCCCATAATATGGTTAATTTTTACAGCGTGGATGATTAATATCCAATATATGGATTACCCCTTTGATAATCATAAAGTTAGCTTTACAAGAATGAAGATGCTTTTAAGCAAAGACAGAGTTGATAATATTTTATTAGGTTTCATTATTAGCTTTTTTACAATGATTCCGTTACTTAATTTGATCATCATGCCAATTGCCGTATGTACTGCAACGGCAATGTGGGTTGATCGATATCGTCATCAAATTTAATTACCAGACTATTGATTGGGCAAATATTTCTGCCTTTAATCCTAACTATAGATAGGATTAAAGGCTTTATACACATTAGGGATGTTTTTTCTCATGTAATTGATTGACAAGCTGCTTGATATCGTCAGGGGTAGTTCGACAGCATCCGCCGATCAGTTGTGCGCCGTATTGTTGCCATTCATCTGCATATTCACACAGTGTTCGATGAGTGGCAATACACCAAGTTTTATTGTCAGGATCGTAATGTTCTCCTGAATTTGGATAAACAATGAAAGGTTTATTGGTATACTGACTAAGTGTTTTCAATGCTGCTGTTACACTATCTAGAGCAATACAATTGACACCTATCATCATTACGTGCTCAATACTATTTAGCCAATTTATTACTGTTGCAAGTGGTGTTCCATCACTAATATGATCGTGATCTTTTAATGTAAAGGTAAACCAACATGGTTTATTATATTGCTTAATTAAATTGGCTAGCACCTTGATTTCCGGAAATGATGGCATAGTTTCAAAAGCGATAATATCGATTCCAGCTTCAATCAGAGCCTGAATTCGATCATGATGAAATGTTGCTATTTCCTCATCACTCAGTGAATAATCACCGGTATATTCTGAGCCATCCGCTAAAAATGCGCCATAAGGTCCAACAGATCCAGCAATAACTAATTCTTTATTGCAGGGATTATTTAATAAATATCGTTCTTTTGCCTGTTGAGCGAGTTGTACGCTTTTTTTGATCAAATCTATCGATTCCGATAGTGTACAGCCTTTACTCGCTAGTCCTAGAGGTGTCGCTTGATAACTGGCAGTTATTGCACAATCCGCACCTGCCACAAAATAATCGTAATGAACATCTTCAATTAATTGTGGTTGTTCCATCAAAACTTTAGCAGACCAAAGTGGATCATTAAGATCGCAACCACGATTTTGCAATTCGGTGGCTAAAGCACCATCAATTATGGCATAACCATTTGTATCGAGATGCCATTGAAAAGGATTAGTGATGGTCATCTATCTCACCTCGTTTTGTTTTGTAATTATGGGTAATATGATAAGCAATAAAACAAAAAATAACAAAAGGCACACCACAATACAGTGCAATTCGTTGATTAGGATCAAAGGCTAGACCAATACATGCTATTAGGCACATTATAAAACCGATAATAGGAACATAAGGATAAAATGGCGCTTTATATTTTAACAACGTTATATCTTTACCAGAGCGCAGATACTCCCGCCGAAAAAAGTAATGTGAAGCACAAATACTTAACCAAACAGCGACAACGGCAAAACCAGAAATAGCGTTTAATGCCAAAAATACGGTATCTGGCGCTATCACACTGTTGCATAAAGCGAGTAACCCTCCTAACATACTTACGCTCAATGCAATAATCGGAACACCGCGTGGAGATAATTGCGCAAATTGTTTTGGTAAGGTTCCTTGATTGGAAAGCGACCATAGCATTCTTCCTGAAGCATAAAGCCCGGAGTTTGCTGCCGATAAGATAGCCGTTAAAATTACAAAATTAAAAATATCAGCAACATAGGGAATACCAATATTACTAAATACTTGTACAAATGGGCTTTGTACTACACCAGCTTGATCCATAGGTAATAAGGCTGATAATACCGCTATTGTACCTACAAAGAAGATAATTAACCGAATAATCGTTGTTTTAATTGCTAATGGGATCGTTTTTTCAGGATTAACGGTTTCGCCGGCAGCTATACCGATTAATTCAGTACCTGAAAAAGCGAAATTAACGGCTACCATTGTCATGATAATCGGCCAAATTCCATTTGGTAACCAACCTGAAGCCGTTAAATTGCTAAAGAAAGGTGCCGGTGTTCCATCTTTCATTGGGATAAAGCCAAAAATTGCTGCGGAACCGAGTATGATAAATACGATAATAGTTATGACTTTTATGAAAGAAAACCAAAATTCACTTTCTGCAAAGAAGCGTGTTGTTATCACGTTTAAAATGAAAATAATACAACAAAAAATTAAACACCAAATCCAGATATCAACATTTGGAAACCACTGTTTCATACAGGCTCCGGCTGCGGTTAAACTAGAACCTAACGCAACCGCCCAAGTTAGCCAATAAAGCCAAGCAACGGTATAACCGGTAGCGGGACTAATATAACGGGCAGCATAAGTATGAAATGCACCTGTCTCAGGCATTGAAACGGCTAATTCTCCTAAACATAACATGACTAAATACACCACCAAAGCCCCGATTAAATAGGCGATAATAGCGCCGGCCGGACCTGCAGTCGCAATGATATAACCGGAATTAAAAAATAGACCAGAGCCAATCACACCACCTAATGATAGCATAACTAAGTGACGTGTTTTCATTGATCGTTTGAAACGGTTTTGCGGTTTTTCGGAATCTGAAACTTTTGATTTTTGTAAATTGACCATTTAGACGTCCACACTGCTAAAAATGATTTATTTTAACAATATCCAATGATATTACAATTTAAATTTATTTTTATAACTAATAGATTAATGGAATAATATATTGAAAAGTTGAATTTTTCATAAAATAAAGCTACAGTCTTATAAAAGAGGTTTAACACAATAATCAATAACTAAAATGATTAATATATAGTGAGTTCATTTTGGTTATTTGGGTGAATATAATGTTTGATATAGTTGGCGATATCCACGGACAAGCGATAAAATTAAAGCAGTTACTTGCTAAATTAGGCTATCGACAGTCAGATCAAGGTTATTATCATCCCGAATATAAAATGATTTTTGTTGGCGATCTGATTGATCGTGGTAATTATCAAATAGAAACACTTCAATTAGTTAAGGACATGGTTGATAACCAGAATGGCTATGTTATTATGGGAAATCATGAATTTAATGCAATTGGTTGGATAACGCCCGATCCTAAACATCCTTCTCAATTTATGCGCAAACATAATACAGTCCACCATAAACAGCATCATATCTTTTTACAACAAATAGTAGAAAATAGTCAACAGCATGAATATTGGATTAACTGGTTCAAAACGTTACCTCTATTTTTAGAATTCGATCAGATTCGGGTTATTCATGCTTGTTGGGATAATAATATTATTCGAGCAATACAATCTTATTTAGATGATCAGCACCGTTTATTAACATCATCAATCATTGATGCATTTAATAAGCAAAATCCGTTATTTGATTATTGCGAAATCTTACTTAAAGGTAAAGAGATAACTCTGCCAGATAGTGTTTATTACTTTGATAAAGAAGGTACGAAAAGGCATAAATCAAGAATCAAATGGTGGTTGGAACAGGCAAATACGTTCAATGAGTTATGTTTAATTCCCGATGAGGAAAAGAATATAGCGCTTGAACATACCGTAGATGTTAAGTTCGATGAATATACTGATTCTAAACCAGTCTTTTTTGGCCATTATTGGCTAACGGGACTACCTGCAATCCAAACATCTAAGCTTGCTTGTGTTGATTATTCAGCCGCTTTACCACAAGGGAAATTAGTAGCCTATCGTTGGCAAGGAGAGTCATTACTGACTAATGCACATTTTATCTTTTAATTATAGTATTTCAATCTTGATAATTTTATTAAATGATAATTGTTTTTTATTTTATTAAGCCTCTTTATTACTTTGAGTAATAACCTTTTGAATTGATTGTTTAATAATTTTTCCTTTCGTATACTTTCTATTGCAATGTCTGTAATTCTCGCGAGTTATATATTTGTTAGCTTATTTTTAAACGTTTTAACAAGAACAACAGAGGGTCATATGAAAGAGATTCGCAGTATTTTGGTCGCTAACCGCAGTGAAATAGCCATTCGTATTTTTCGGGCTGCTTATGAATTAGGTATTCGCACGGTTGGTATTTTCTCATTTGAAGATCGTCTGGCATTACACCGTCTAAAAGCAGATGAATCCTATTTGGTCGGCAAAGGAAAAAAACCGATTGAAGCCTATTTAGACATTGAAGATATAATTCGTATCGCTAAAGAAGCTAATGTAGACGCGATCCATCCGGGGTATGGTTTTTTATCTGAGAATCCTGACTTCGCTGATGCTTGTGAAAAAGCAGGGATTGCGTTTATCGGTCCTAAAGGTAATGTGATGCGAAATCTTGGTAATAAGATTGCAGCGAGGCACATGGCTGAAATTGCTAACGTTCCAGTTGTACCTGCAACAGAAGCCTTACCAGATGATATTGAGCAAGTGAAAAAAATGGCCAATGCCATTGGTTATCCGTTTATGCTTAAAGCAAGTTGGGGCGGTGGTGGCCGAGGCATGCGAATTGTTGAAAATGAATCTGAACTTGAGCCTGCCATTAACGTTGCTAGACGCGAGGCAAAAGCAGCTTTTGGTAATGATGAGGTTTTTTTAGAGAAATTAGTACGTCGAGCACGGCATGTTGAAGTACAGATTCTAGCTGATAAACATGGCAATATTGTTCATTTGTTTGAACGTGATTGTACTGTTCAGCGACGAAATCAAAAAGTAGTTGAAAGAGCACCAGCCCCTTATTTCAATGATCAACAACGTGATGCATTATGTCAAGCTGCGCTAAGACTTGTTAAAGCTGCTAATTATACTCATGCTGGAACAGTCGAGTTTTTATATGATTGCGATACGGATGATTTCTATTTTATTGAAGTGAATCCACGCATTCAGGTTGAACATACGGTGACGGAAGAGGTAACAGGTATCGATATTGTAAAAGCTCAAATCCGTATCACTGAAGGTTATCAAATTGGTGATGAAAGAAGCTATGTGCCGCCACAAGAATCGATTAAATTACATGGCCATGCACTACAATGCCGTATTACCACTGAGAACCCAGAAAATCAATTTAACCCTGATTATGGTAGAATTTCGGTATACCGTAGTGCATCCGGCAATGGCGTTAGGCTAGATGCGGGTACTGCTTACACGGGAGCTGTGATATCACCTTACTATGATTCACTTTTAGTTAAAGTAACGGCAAAAGGTCGAACCGTTGAAGAAGCATCATCTACCATGTTACGAGCACTAAGAGAATTTAGAATCAGAGGAATTGCGAATAATTTATTATTTTTACAAAACGTTATTTTACATCCATCCTTTAATAAAGGAAATTATACCACTCGTTTTATTGACTCGACGCCTGAATTATTCAAATTTAATAAACCTCAAGATCGTGCTTCAAAATTATTGGCATTTTTTGGTGAAGTGGCGGTGAATGGTAATCCTGAAATGGCAGGTCGTGAAATACCTAAATTGCCTTTAAGTACACCTATTTTACCAGATATTAAATTACAAACTGAGATACCGCAAGGTTCACGTGATTTGCTACACCAACTTGGAACTGACGGTTTTATTGATTGGATTAAACAAAATCCAAGCACTTTAATTACTGATACTTCAATGCGCGATGCTCATCAATCGCTTTTTGCAACCCGCATGCGTAGTTACGATATGCTTGCCATTGCCCCGTATTATGCACGTATGTTGCCTGAACTATTTTCAATTGAGTGTTGGGGGGGCGCAACCTTTGATACAGCAATGCGATTTTTGAAAGAAGATCCTTGGGAACGTTTAATTCAACTACGTAAGGCAATACCAAATACCTTACTACAGATGTTATTACGCTCATCAAATGCTGTAGGTTACACCAATTATGCCGATAATGTTGTTCAATTTTTTGTTAAACAAGCGGCAGATAACGGTATTGACTTATTCCGAGTATTCGATTCGCTAAACTGGGTTGAAAATATGCGGGTAGCCATCGATGCCGTATTAGAATCTGGTAAACTTTGTGAAGGTACAATCTGTTATACAGGGGATATTTTTGATCCAAATCGTTCAAAATACAGCCTTAACTATTACGTCAAATTAGCAAAACAATTAGAGCAAGCTGGCGTACATATGTTAGGCATTAAGGATATGTCAGGAGTATGCCGACCAGAAGCGGCTAGAACATTAGTTAAGACTTTAAAAGAAGAAGTTGGAATGCCAATTCATTTCCATACCCATGACACAAGTGGGATTGCTGCTTCTTCTGTATTTTCGGCTTTAGATGCTGGATGTGATGTTGTTGATGCTGCCATGGATGCATTAAGTGGTATGACATCCCAACCTAATTTAGGTTCGATTGTTGCTGCACTTGAACATACACCGCGAGAAACGGGACTTAATAGAGAATCGTTGTTAGCAATTTCAAATTATTGGGAAGGTGTACGTACTTTATATAAACCGTTTGATGTAAATATTGCTGGAACGTCTGATGTTTATAATCATGAAATGCCAGGTGGACAATATACTAATCTTCGTGAACAAGCACGAGCAATGGGATTATCTGAACGTTGGCCGGAAGTCTCTAAGGCTTATCGTGATGTGAATACGTTATTTGGCGATATCGTTAAGGTAACTCCTACTTCGAAAGTGGTTGGCGATTTAGCCATTTATATGGTCGTAAATAACTTAACCATTGCTGAAGTATCAGATCCTGCCCATGAAATAGATTTTCCTGCTTCGGTTGTCTCTATGATGAAAGGAGAATTGGGATTCCCACCTGATGGTTTCCCTGTAGCCATTCAAAATCGGATACTCAAAGGGGAGACACCTATTAAGGGGCGTATAGGAGCATTACTGCCAGCCGTAGATTTAGAAAAAACGCGTCAAACACTAGCGGAGTCTTTAAATGTACCTGTCACCGAAATTGATGACAAACAATTAGCCGCTTATTTAATGTATCCTAAAGTTTACTTAGATTATTGTGCTTATCTAAATACTTATGGTGATGTTTCTAAGATACCTACAACTAATTTCTTCTATGGATTACAAAATCAAGAAGAAGTTGATATTGAGATTGAAAAAGGTAAAGTCATTGTAATTAGACGTACCGGTAAAGCTGAAAGTAATGATGGTGAAAAAGTTGAAGTGTTCTTTGAAATGAATGGTCAACCTCGTACTATTCCAGTGATACTGGCAGGTAAAAAACAACAATTAAGTAATAAGCTCAAAGCCGAAATAGGCAATATTCATCATGTGGCAGCACCTATGCCGGGAATGATTGCATTGTTAATGGTTAAGTCTGGGCAAAAAGTTGCGAAAGGGCAAGCGTTGTTGTCTATTGAAGCAATGAAAATGGAAACAACGATAACTGCAGAATGTGATGGTATTATTAAAAATGTATTTATTAAACCAGGAAGCGTTATTGAAACCAATGATCTATTAATTGAAATTTCATAACAAGTTTAATATGACCATAAAGCCGATCGGTGGGATCGGCTATGTTATTTTTGATACTTCTTCTTTTTTTTATTCTATCAACTTATGTTCTCTTTTCTCTATCTATTAAGTTAATTATTCCGATTACTTTTTTCATTAAGTAAAAATATTTATCTTTAATTATTCATAATGTTAATAGATTGGAAATCCAATTAGTTGCACATTTTTATAATGATTGAATGAGAATTTTTTTGTCTATTTTAAGAGGTTTATCACATATAATAATGAAATTGAACTAAACTTTAAATTTATTTATCTCAAGATTGATGATAAACTATTGTTATTAATAGAGTTTTATTAATGGGCTATTAATTTAAATAAGCGAATTATTTCTTTTCTTATTTATTTTTAAACTATTGTTTGTTATATTTTTGTTGGCAATTTAGATCATTGGAAGCACATGACAAATAAAATTATAATAAGACCCAGCGATAATTGGCGCTGGTATTTTGATGAAAAATATGACTGTTTAATGTTGGAAATATCAGATGATATGATCTTTCGTTCGCGTTTTTCATCTAAACACTTAGCTCCCGATGCTTTCGAAGCTTGTCGTTTTTCGGTAAACGATACAAGTGCTTATTATCATTTTTATGAAAGCTGTTCAAGTTTAAACTTATCCGAACCACAAAAAGTGGAATTAGTTTTAAATGCAATTGTTGCACGTAATTTTCTTCGTCCACAAATGCCAAAAAGTTGGTATTTTACACAACAACCGGTTCTATTTATGCCTCGTTTTGCTGAGCTAGTTGAGGCAGAAGTTCAAGATACTCGACAACGTATTAATCTTTTAGCGGTAGAAATCGGTGAATACGCTTCTTTGTGTTTAATTGCTGAACCAATAGTATATATGTCTGGTAAGCAATTTAATATATCAGATGTTGTTAAAGTAATGAATGATCGCTTAAGTAGCAAAAACACGATTATAGATAATCCTAAGAATCAAGAAGACGAAGATCAAACAATCCGTGAACTGCTTTATCAAATCTGCTCTTAGTGAGCGCATTTCTTATTAATATTAACAAATACCATCTGATTCATATTTATTAACGTTAAATTATCTACTAATTTGAAAATAAAAAATTATTCTTCTACATCATTAGAATAGGTTTTAATTTTTAAATGTTGACTTTTCGGAATACAACTGCAAGCTAAAATCTCCCCATTATTTTTAATAGCTGATGGCGTCAATGTTGTGACTTCACCTTCTTTGAGAAGAACACGGCATTTACCACATAGACCAACACGGCAAGAATAAGGAATGAATATATTATGTTGCTCTAGTTGTTCCAACAAGGGCAATTGACAATTGCCGATAATCATTTGGTTATTTATTGTAATTTGGCACGTTTGATTAACGTCATTGAGTTTCGGAGGATCTATTTTTATATATTTCTTAGCAGGTTGACGTGCTAGAATCTCAATATGATCGTTAATAGCAATATTGCCATTATTACGCGCAATCATCTGCATACCAAAATCAATCTCACCAATCTCATCTTGACGAAATGTCTTTAATGTCCTCAAAGGTTCACTGTTAGCTAACAATTTTAATGTTGATAAATTAATTTGAGTTACCATACAACGACGACAAGGTTTGACGATATCAAAAATAACATCACCTATTTTTATCGTTTTCCAATCGTCTTCTGCAAAAGGCAAACTGCCAGCGATAATAATATTACTTCGAAACTGTTCAAGTTTAAGTTTTTCCGGACATCGGCGTTGCAAAAAATCAAATGATGCTTGGTTTAATAAAGAATAAGGATAACCATCCGCAAATCCTAAGGGGGTTATAGGGTAACGTTTAACACGACGGTCAGAATGGTTGCCAATCCAACGTAGTTGTACATCAAATTGTAAAAATTCGCTCAAAAATTGATTTACAACGATAGGCGCTATATGAGCAGTAAAATGACTATTCCAAACCTGACTCGGTTCAACGGTTGAAGAAAATTCGCTAAATTTTGTATAAATATGGGTTGGTGTTGTAATATGATTTGATTGAGGTTGACGATTTAAGGATGTGGGAAGACGGATTTTGAGTCCATTTTCATCAATCTCGGTGATTAATTGTAATAATTGTGGAAATTCACGTGCAGTTATAAATCTACCATTAGGTTCACAAACCATAAAAACACGATCATATTTAAGACCTGATGCTAAAACTTGACTACTTTTTAGTGATATTCCCTGCATTGATTTTACAGGATAGATTGCGAGCTGTTTGACATGAATCATAGCATTTTTTAATTTTGAAAATAGATTCGTATTATATCGTTCAATATATTATAAAAATAGCGAAACATTATGACAGTCGTTAATATTAGAATGAATTTATTATGGTATCTATTTATTGAATAATAAAGGTTTAAAACTAATGTTAAGTTAATTTAATCATAATATTTAATAAAATTAACATTGGAAGTTGGATAAATTTTCCTTTATATTAAAGTTATTAATATTGATTATCATTATCAGTATTGTGTTTTTTGCCAGTCAAACTATAAAAGAAAGGAATAACATGAAAATCAAATCAATTGCGATGTTAGTCGTTAGTGCTTTAACGCTTGGTCATGCGCATGCTAAAAATTATGATCTTGCAACAGATAATTCGTTACCATTCAATCAAATTGATGAGCGTTATTTTGTAACTAACAGTAATTCTTCAACAGCAAATATCACCGTAAATAATGATTTTATTATAAATCATAATGGTTCCTTCCATCTCGGTTTTGCCGGAAAAACGGATAGTCTTCCCGGATCATTAGCTGCGGGCGCTATCAATATGACAATCAATGGCAACATGCGTGTATATAATGATACATGGATTGGCAAGTTTGATACTCAAAAATTTACTGAATTATTAGGATTGCATAAAGATTTTCCATTTTCTCCTACAGAGCAAGATATTGATGTACATGTTACCGGTGATATCAATGTTGCTTTAGGGGCGGATAAAAAACGTGGTGGATTGATGATTCTAGCCGGAAATGTAATGGGTGGAAATGCTGCTATTACCGGTAAAACAACGGTTAAAGTGGACGGCGATGTAAATATCCGTAGTGGTGATAATCATTTGGCTGGTACGTCTTCATCACCGGCAAAACTCATAACGAGAACGTTTAATTTGACGGGTGGGGATATAGAAATAATAGGTATGGGGACTGTTCTAAAAACGACTAACACTGATAATAATCGATCATCAGTTTTTATTGGAAATGACGGTAATATGATTATTATGCGTGGTGGTACGGTTGATGTGAGTAACGGCGGTAATTTAGATGTATCTGATGAGGGAGTATTAACCGCTAGTCGTGGAAATGGATTTGTTAAGTTAGCAACTGATGGGCAAGTCAATATTGGTTCAAATGCACGTATTGAGTCATCAAAAGGTTCTTTAACCATAAGTGATCAGTCATCACAATCATCAAAATTAAATGTTGCAGGAACGATTAATTTCGGAATAGATGATGCCGGAAGAATGAATAAAATCACTGGTGATAATGTGTCTGTTAAATCCTCAGCGCGTTTCCTTGTTTCAAATGATTTTATTAAAAAAGCATTGAGTATGAATACTGCTGACGCCAATGCTATCGTATTAGAAGGTAATCAATCACTAAATATTGATGGAATGACGGTAGGAGAGACACGTTCTCTTGTAAAAAATATCTATGGTGATTTCAATTTTAAATTATCTGGCAAAGAGCTAGCCTTCGTTAATGTAAGTAACGCAACTAATTTCAATGATGAGAATGAAGCTAAAGCTGCAGCTAACCGCCAGTTAAAGCACTATTACCAACAAGCTGGAATCAATTCACATAACATTGCAAAAGGTTTAGCCGGTAATTTAGTGAAGGTGGCAGATAGTGCATTGAATAATACTCGTACAGTTTCTTCTGATAAGTCGTTAGCCGGTAATATGAACTGGGATGTGTTAGATACAATTGCTAAAGGTGCTAAAAGTGGTAAATACCATGTTTATTTTAACCCAGCCGTTGCCGGACTCTATAATAATAACCGCGGTTTGCACATAACAGAGATTGCACTTAATTCGTTTAATCAAACCAAAGTAATTATTGATAATCGTCTAGATCAATTTTATCAAACATCTAATTCTGTGAATAACGGAAATAGTGTTTGGATAAATTTAACTCACCAATACGAAGATAACGACAGCAAGCGTGGAATAGCAGGGTATAAATATTCAGCGAATGGATTTTTATTAGGATATGATAAGTCTATACAAGATGATTGGTTAATTGGTGCCGCTTTCGGATATAGTGATGGTAACTATAAAGATAAGTCTGCTGTTTCAAATGACTCAAATATCAAGAATTATCAAGTTCAGTTATATAGTAGATATAAATTATCAAATGATATTTTTACTACAGCTTACTTTGGTTACACTTATGGTGATATTGAGTTGAAACAGCATGATGGTGCTTATTTAGCTAAAGAGGACTTTTTAAGCCATACTTGGAATGTAGGTGGGAATTTAGGTTATTCATGGCATGCGTTACCATCATTAACATTAACTCCATCTGTAGGTCTGACTTATGTTTATACCGAAAACAGTGCTCATAATGTTAAGTATAACCAAGCTAAACTCATTAAATACGGCACGGCATCCAATTCTGCTTTATTTATTCCTATGGATGTAACCGCAGATTATTCAGTGTTACAACATGCTGATATTGATTTATCGGTTAAAGCAAAAGTAGGTTATGCATTTAATTTAACAGATGATGAATTTGATAATGATATTACCATTAATGGCATTAATGGTTTAAACAAAATGTCTGCGCGGACTTCTGGACGTAGTAAAAATCAATTCAACATGGGAACAGGTATAGCATTAAAATTCAATCAGTTTGATTTCGATATTGACTATCACTATTTTGGTGAAAATAAACGAGATGCGCATTACCTATCAGCAATGGCAAAATATCAATTTTAGATTTTTTTGATATTTACATAATTGTCCCTTATTTAAAGAAGGGACAATTATTCACCTTGTTAGTAAATCAGGATCAACTTAATTAATTGTTAATTATCGTTAATATTTGATGATTATTTTTCAGTCTAAATGTTGCTTCATTCTCTGGAATTTCATTATTTAAAATAGCTTGAACCCATATTTGATTATTAACAACGAAAGATGCCAAAATACAACCCGTTTCACGCCAGCTATCACCCAGTTTTTGTTCCAAAGTATCTCCAATTTCAACAGAATCGGCGTGTTCTCCTATTAATAAATACAGACTACGCTTGTTAATACCTCGGTATTGTGCCCGGGCGACCATCTCTTGACCACAATAACATCCCTTGGTAAAACTAATGGCTGCAAATTGTTGCAGATTGAATGCTTGAGGTAGAAATTGATGACTCACAGGAGCATCAATAATAGGATAATTGGCTTGCATATCTAATAATGCCCATTGTGAAGCTGGCAATGTTGTAATGGATGAAAATGGAGCAATAAACTCAGCAATTTCCTCATCAGTACCAATAATAAGATAACGATCCGTTGGAAAATCAATTTTAATAAAGGTTAAATTATTGACTGTATGACAATTATTTTGACTGGTTAAAGTGGCTAGTGCCTCCAAGTTTTGCGAATTAATTTCAGTTCCAGCTAAACCAAGTACACTTAAAGAGGATTCAATGGTAATGCTTACCTTCGAAAAAATAGCATATTTCTTTAACTCTTTTAAATGAATATCAACGACACTTTTACGAACAAGATAATAAATATCTTCATGCCGTTTAAATATTAATAAATTTGCCAGCGTCTTACCTTTGGGATCACAATGTGCCGAAAATAACCAATGATTATCATTTAGTTCATTGATATCAGCAGTTAGTTGTCCTTGTAAGAATTTACTGTTATCAACACCTGATACTTTTATTAATTGCCAGTCATCAAGACTTATTTTGGATATAGGGGGTAAAGATTGTGCAGGATATAGCATAATTAAGCACCTAAAAACAAATTTTCCGTAATATAGCATATATGGCTATAGTAATTAAGTGACTAATCATATTCAAACTAAAACGTCGAGTGCTAGTTCATTAATACATGCTATCAATTAGAATAGGTATTAAACATGTGCGTTACAATAATAATGTGTAATACAATAAATAATTCTGCGATATTGATTATATTTTTAGTCATTTAAGTTAACTTCTAATCTTACTACATTATAGGCTTATCCCATCATAAAGAATAAAACGACAAGGAAAAGTAACTTGACATGTGGAATAGCCAATTAAAAGTAAGCCAAAACCATTTCATGGCGGTATCTTTGTTTTATGTAATCTTACTAATAACACTAATGATGACTTTTTATCAAACACAATTAGATACATTTACTATGTTAGCTGTACTGTTATTAGTTATCGAATGGTGGCGAGCTTTGCGCTACTTTATGATGATTAGAGGTGAATTGGCACTGTTTTATGATATCAAGCAGTTATATTGGTCTCGACAACGTTGGTATGTAGTTAAACCTCCCTTATATCTCTATTTTTTAGTCGTTATCAATCTTCAATCTATTCGTAATGGTAAACAACAACTTTTAATACTCATATTTAATAATTTGACGTATCAAGATTGGCGAAGTTTAAATTATTATCTTCGCCAATTCTATAGCCGTTAATTGCTTTAGCTTATAAGTTATGTATTAATTAATTTTATAAGCTAAACAATTATCAATAATGAAGGTTTTAATGTTAGAAAGGTAATGTATTAAGATGTTTTTTGCTCCAAACCTAATTGATAAAGTTGGTTCTTTTTTAGACCATATATTTCAGCCACAATACCTGCTGCTTTTTTTAGTGGTATCTCTTGTTGTAGGCGGTTAAGTAATTTTATCGCATCTGGATCAATTTCTTGTTCATTCACTTTGTCATAGCCTTCTACAATTAATACAAATTCGCCTTTTCTACGATTGTCATCAGCTTTTAACCATTCAATTAAATCCTTGAGGGGTGAATGAATAATAGTCTCCCAGGATTTTGTCAACTCTTTAGCGAGCACCACAATTTTTTCTGGACCATAAACATTAAGCATATCCTGCAAACTATCCAGAATGCGATGCGTTGATTCATAAAAGACCACCGTACGTGGTTCTTGTTTCAATTGAGTTAATAAATCAATTCTCGCTTTTGATTTTGCTGGTAAAAAACCTTCATAACAAAAACGATCAGTCGGTAATCCTGAAACCGATAATGCGGTAATGGCAGCACAAGCACCGGGGACAGGCACGACAGTAATTTGGTTTTGATAACATGCTTTGACAAGATGATAACCAGGATCATTAATTAATGGCGTACCAGCATCTGAAATCAGGGCAATGGAAAGACCTGACTTTAGTTTTTCTATGAGTGCTTCTGTTTTTTGCTGTTCATTATGGTCATGTAACGGATATAGACGACCCTCAATGGCAAAATGCTGAAGCAATAATCCACTATGACGGGTATCTTCTGCTGCAATTAAATCGACATTTTTTAGGGTTTCAATAGCTCTCAGAGTGATATCGCCCAAATTACCAATTGGTGTAGCAACAATATAGAGGGTTGAAGGTTTAATCGAAATCAAGGATGACATAATATTATTTACACAATTATTAAAAATTGAGAGTAAATTACCATAAATGAGCCTTGTAACGGAATAAATATTCTTTTACGTAATCTTTTTAATACAAATAAAAATTATTTCTATTTATGCTATTCGCATGTTTTTTTGTAGAACTTGTGTATAATAATGATATTTCATGTCAATTTTTATTTATTATCTATTCAGCGTATAAAACAAAATAACAATTAAATACAGTTGATTAAATTTATCGTAACTAAGATAATTAATCATGTTGTTGTTGACTGATTATTAATAATAAAAAATATAAAAGATAAAATAGTTTTGAATAAATTGATTTAAAAACCATTAAGGAGTATTGCCTTGATTACGTTAGCTAACTTTAGCATGAATAAAAGGTTAATGAAAACAACCTTCATTAGTTCATTTGTTCTATTCATAGCATCTTGTAGTCAAACTAATCCAGCTCAGATAAAAGATGTCTCAGACTCTCCAGAGCTAATTTCAAAAGCAAGTAGTGACACATTTAGTGAAGAGTCTACTGATTATACAGTTCCGCCTAAAAATATATCGTCATTAGATTCAACTGAAACATTTACTTCTTCGACTACCACAAGCAGTAATGGTGATATTGTTCAAACGTCTCAAGAACGTTTCTACTATCAACGTAATTATGATGATATTCCAAAAGGCGGTTATCAAGGTAATACTTATACTGTAAAACGTGGTGATACTTTATTTTACATTGCTTGGATTACTGGTAATGACTATCGTTCTTTAGCCGCTAAAAATCAGATTCCAGAGCCTTATGAATTAAAGGTTGGGCAAGTTTTAGATGTGAGTGGGAATGGAACAACAGTTGTAGTGACTCGTAGAACAGTAATTCAATCTAAACAAAATAACAATGGTAATGTCGCTCCAACAACTACGACAAAATCGACCCCAACAAATACAACGGCTACAATTAAAAATACTACGCAAGTTAAAACAAAAACAACTCAAACAAATAGCAGTAATCAAATTAATCAACCAATCTTTACTAACACATCTAAATCTATTGTTTGGCAATGGCCAGCTAAAGGTACGATTATTGAGCGATTCACTAATGCTTCTAAAGGGATTGATATTGCAGGTAAGATAGGTGACAAAGTTGTGGCTGCAGCAAATGGAAGAGTTGTTTATGCGGGCAATGCATTACCGGGTTATGGCAACTTAATTATAATTAAACATAATGATGATTATTTAACCGCATATGCTCACAATCAAACTTTCTTAGTTAAGGAACAGCAAGATGTTAAAGCAGGGCAACAGATAGCTACAATGGGAAGTACCGGTACTAGTTCGCCTCGTTTACATTTTGAAATTCGTTTTAAAGCTAAATCGGTTGATCCAATCCTTTATTTACCTAAACGATAAATATTTTAATATAAAGCTCAATATTTTGAGTTATAAAGAATTTTTAATTTAGAAATTTGAAAACGAAAGGAGTAATCCATGGCAGTAAAAAAATTAGTCTTAATTAGACATGGTGAAAGCGAATGGAATAAAGAAAATCGCTTTTGTGGTTGGACAGATGTCGATCTTTCTGAAAAAGGTCATCAAGAAGCAATTGAAGCGGGTAAATTATTAAAAGCGGAAGGCTTCAAATTTGATTACGCTTATACATCAGTATTAACCCGCGCAATCCACACTTTATGGCATGTATTAGATGGTGTTGAACAACCGTATATACCAGAAGAAAAAAGTTGGCGTTTAAATGAACGTCATTATGGGGCTTTACAAGGTCTTAATAAAGCAGAAACGGCGGCTAAGTATGGCGACGATCAAGTAAAATTATGGCGTCGTGGTTTTGCAATTACTCCTCCTGCATTAGAAAAATCAGATGATCGCTATCCTGGACATGATAGTCGATATCATAATTTAAGTGATAAAGAGCTACCATTAACTGAAAGCCTAGCATTAACGATTGAACGTGTTTTACCTTATTGGAAAGAAACAATTGCACCGCGCGTTGCAAGTGGTGAACGTGTGATTATTGCTGCACATGGTAATTCTTTACGTGCATTAGTTAAATATTTAGATAACATCAATGATGATGATATTATTGAACTCAATATCCCAACAGGTGTACCTCTTGTGTATGAGTTTAATGACAATATGAAAGTTATTAAACATTATTATTTAGGTGACGCTGATGCAATTGCAGCTAAAGCTGCAGCTGTTGCAAATCAAGGTAAAGCTAAGTAATTTTTTATAACTAAGTTTGAAAATCAGGGAAGCTTCGGCTTCCTTTTTTATTATTGTTATGTTTAATAGATAAAGTCTATATTTAGTTTTAATACAAAAAACCTTTATAATAGATAGAGTTTTTAGTGAATGATGAATATTTATGCCTAAAGGATCTTCTCAAATTATAAAGAAAAACCTACACCCCCGTAATCGGCATCGTACTGGTTATGATTTCCCAACGCTGGGGCAAATTTTACCAGAACTATCGGGTTATATTATACATAATCAATATGGAAAACTATCTATTGATTACGCCAATCCTAAAGCGGTTAAATTGTTGAATAAAGCATTATTATTACAATCTTATCGTATTAAATTTTGGGATATTCCTGATGATTACTTATGTCCACCGATTCCTGGTAGAGCTGATTATATCCATTATTTAGCCGACTTACTGGCAATGGATAATTACAATCGTATTCCTCAGGGTAAAGCAATTCGCCTACTTGATATTGGTGTCGGGGCTAATACAATTTATCCGATTATTGGTCATACTGAATATGGTTGGTCATTTGTAGGTAGTGACATTAGCGCAACAGCTATAAAGATGGCTAAACTGATTGCTAAGATGAATCCACCTCTAACATCATCCCTGACGTATCGTTGGCAAAAAAATAAGCGAAATATTTTTACAAATATTATTAAACCTAATGAACAATTTGCATTAACATTATGTAATCCACCTTTTCATGCATCTTTAGCTGAAGCACAAGCGGCTACAAATCGAAAATTGACTAACTTAGGTAAAACATTTTGTCATGTAAAACAACCTGTACATAATTTTGGCGGACAAAATAATGAGTTATGGTGTGATGGTGGAGAAGTTGCATTTATAAACACTATGATTGAAGAAAGTAAAAATTATAAAGATCAATGTTTATGGTTCACTTCGTTAATATCAAAAAAAGATACCTTATCAATCATTAAAAAGAAATTAGAAAAGATTAAGATTCAGGATCTACAAGTGGTTACAATGGCACAAGGGCAAAAAATTAGTCGTTTTATTGCATGGAGCTTTTTAAATTCACAACAGCGGCAACAGATTTTAGCTCGATGGCAACGTTAGCAATTGCTAATAAGGATGTCCCAAATTATGTGACATCCTTTTTTGTAGCAAGTAGTAAAAATAATCTAAAGTAATCGTTTTAATCGATATAAAACATCTAACGCTTCTCGGGGGGTTAGACTATCAGGATCGATTTGTTGTAATTCAAGTTCTACTTTTGATTCATCAGGCATTGAAATTAAAGAAAGCTGTGAGCTATCAACATGGTTAGTGGCGGATTGTTGGTAGTGTGATTCAAGTTCTTTTAACTTCTGTTTTGCTCGTTTTAAAATTATGTTAGGCACGCCAGCTAAGCCAGCCACGGCAATGCCATAACTTTTACTTGCAGCACCTTCTTGAACGGTATGACGAAAAGCAATCGTATTTTCATGTTCAATCGCATCAAAATGGACATTGTAAATACTATTAATTTGTTCGGGTAATTGTGTTAGTTCAAAATAATGAGTAGCAAATAAGGTCATCGCTTTAATTTGATTTACTAACATTTCAACACATGCCCATGCTAATGATAAACCATCATATGTAGAAGTACCGCGTCCAATTTCATCCATTAATATTAAACTATGTTCCGTCGCGTTATGCATAATATTGGCTGTTTCGGTCATTTCAACCATAAAAGTGGATCGTCCAGAAGCGAGATCATCTGAAGCGCCAATACGTGTAAAAATACGATCAATTGGTCCAATAATCGCGTTTGATGCAGGAACAAAGCTTCCCATATAGGCTAAAAGAGCAATCAATGCCGTTTGTCTCATATAAGTACTTTTGCCGCCCATATTAGGACCAGTAATAATTAACATCCGGCGTTGTTGCGATAAATTCAACGAGTTTGCAATAAACGGCTCTGAAAGAACTTGTTCAACAACTAAATGTCGACCATTTTGAATATTAATGCCTTTATCTATTGATAACTGAGGTTTGGTATAATTAAGGGTTTGAGCCCTTTCGGCTAAATTTGTCAATACATCAAGTTCTGCTAAAGCTTCGGCACTTTTTTGCATACTTTCTAATTGTGGTAATAAAATATCAAATAATTGATCATATAAGACTTTTTCTAGCGCTAATGCTTTACCTTTAGAAGTAAGAACTTTGTCTTCATATTCTTTAAGTTCAGGAATAATATATCTTTCGGCATTTTTTAACGTTTGACGACGCGTATAATGAACTGGAACTAGATGACTCTGGCCTCGGCTGACCTGAATATAATAGCCATGAACGGCATTAAAGCCGATTTTTAATGTATCTATACCTAATGTATCGCGTTCACGGACTTCAAGTTGTTCAAGATAATTAGTAGCACCGGCAGATAATAATCGAAGTTGATCCAGTTCTTCATGATAGCCTTCTGCAATCACACCACCATCACGGATTAAAACTGGTGGTGTTTCTATGATAGCGTTATTAAGTAAATTGGCTATTTCATCAAATGTCCCAATTGTATGGCAAAGCGCTTGCAAATAAGGATCATTGAGAGCATTGAGCTCAAATTGTAATTGAGGCAAATAATTATAAGAATCGCGTAATCGAGCAAAATCACGTGGTCTTGCTGAACGCAATGCTAATCTTGCTAATATGCGTTCAATATCGCCTATTTGTTTTAATAGTGGTTGAATAACAAGATAATGTTCTTGGAGTTCTTCAATACTATTTTGCCGTTGACTAAGTATGAGCCTATCACGAATAGGCGTATGTAGCCATCGTTTCAACATTCGGCTTCCCATAGCTGTCTGAGTCTTATCTAAAATTGCTGCTACGGTATTATCTGTGCCACCAGCAAGATTTTCTGTGATTTCTAGATTACGACGAGTGGCAGCATCTAGTATGACAAATTTATCTTGGCTTTGTTTAGTTATTGAACGTATATGAGGTAAAGATGTTTTTTGTGTATCTTTCACATATTGTAAAAGACAACCTGCTGCTCTAAGCGCTTTATCTGCTTTTTCTACTCCAAAACCAATCAAGTCTTTGGTGGCAAATTGCAAATTAAGTTGTTGCTTAGCCGTACTTAAATCAAAATCCCAAAGCGGACGACGGCGTAATCCTGAACGATTTTCAATCAGTGACATGGATTGAAAATCTTCTGGGTAAAGAATCTCTACCGGAGAAGTACGTTGTAATTCGGCTTGCATTGTATCAGCACTATCACATTCAAATACATTGAAGCGACCAGAGCTAATATCCAATGTAGCAAATCCATAGCCAGATTTTTCTTGCCATATGGCTGCTAGCAAATTATCTTTTCGATCTTCTAGCAATAATTCATCGCTAACAGTGCCCGGTGTTACAATTCTTACCACTTTACGTTCAACGGGACCTTTGCTCAAAGCAGGATCACCAATTTGTTCACAAATCGCTACAGATTCACCCATAGCGATAAGTTTTGCTAAATAACTTTCTACTGCATGATAGGGTACTCCCGCCATTGGGATGGGTTCACCGGCAGAGGCTCCGCGTTTAGTTAATGAAATATCCAAAAGTTGCGAAGCTTTTTTAGCATCATCATAAAATAACTCATAAAAATCCCCCATCCGATAAAATAATAAAATATCAGGGTTTTCAGCTTTTAGTTTTAAATACTGCTGCATCATTGGAGTATGAGTTGTAAGATCTTGTTGTAAATTCATCATAACTAAAATTATTGTTTAGGTTTGGCAATATTATACACAAACTCGTTAAAAAAAGGCCTTTTTGAAAAATAGAAAAGTCAATTATTGGATCAATTTCAACAAATTTTTGGCAAATTAATATAAACAATATTAAATATAGACAATATTATGATTTTTCGTCTTTGTTTAGTGGGTGAAGATGAAGTATATGTCCCATTTTCTGCGCTTTTGTTTCTAAATAATGTTCATTATTTGGGTTTTCGCCGACTTCTAATGGAATACGCTCAACAATTTTAATGCCTGCTTGTTCAAGGACACGAATTTTTTCTGGATTATTAGTAAGTAATTTAATTTGGTCAATGTTAAGCAGTTTCAACATATCTGCACAAATTGTAAAATCTCGTTCATCAGCAGCAAATCCCAATTGGTGATTGGCTTCAACCGTATCTAATCCTTCATCCTGTAATGCATAAGCTCTAATTTTATTAAGTAAACCAATATTACGACCTTCTTGACGATGATAGAGTAAAACTCCATTCCCCGTTTTAGCAATTTGTTGTAATGCCGCCTGTAATTGAAAACCACAATCACAACGTAAACTGAATAATGCATCACCTGTTAAACATTCTGAATGAATTCGAGTCAGAATTGGTTGCTGTGTTATGTCACCATAAACCATGGCTACATGATCTTTACTCGTCGCCAGTTCCTTGAAGCCTACAATTGTAAATGTTCCCCAAGGTGTAGGTAATTTTGCTTGTGCAATACGTTTTAATTGCATTGAAAACTCCATTTTTAACTAAATATTTTTTTCAAGTAAATTATATACTAAATCAGTTTTAATGTAGATATTCGCGATATTAACTTATTCAAGAATTATGATTGTGTGGAGATTATAAAATCTGCTTGTCATGATTAAATTTAGCTAAATTAAAGGTTTTGTTAAATAATAGTGTGTTAGATGTTATCTATGATATTATAGAATCATTTATTATTGTTACTAATATTAGTTATGTTTTCAATTCTGCAAAAAAGCCTCTTTGTTTTAGCGATTTTTCTCATTACGCCATTGGTGATTATAATTATTAACTGGCATTGGCAGCCTGAAGCATTGAATCATTTTTCAAAATATCTTTATTGGGTTACTGAAACGGCAGGTTCACCTTATTCTATTATTTCTTGTGGTATCTTTTCCATTGTGTTTGCCTTGTGTCTAAAAATCCATTCAAAATCATTATTTCTGAAATTAATAGTACTATTAGCGATAGCAATTATTTCAGGACAACTAATTAAAACAGTAATAAAGAATTGTACGACTGAAACAAGACCATTCGTTTCTTGGATGGAAAGTGAATATCAAATTAGTGATCAATATTTTTATTCACTTTCACGCCCTGAACGGCAAGGACTTATTGAAGATTACGCCCAGCAATCTTCACAAATACCTAATTGGCTTTATCATCATTGGGGTAAAGAAACAGGCTATAGTTTCCCATCAGGGCATACATTATTTGCAGTGACTTGGGCATTTATGGCATTATTTTTATTCAATTTCAAACGTCATTATCTCACTGTCAGTACAATCATTATTTGGGCTCTGACTGTACTTATTAGTCGTCTTATGTTGGGAATGCATCATCCTATTGATGTGATATGTAGTACAATAATTGGTTGGATTATCGCTTTATGTGTTTATCAGATAGCCATTAAGTGGCGCTTAATCGAGCGGTAAATGATGTTTTTTAGGTTGTTAATATATTGTTGCATTTAAACAATCTATAAAACAGCGCCAATTATGTATATAATTCCATTTTATTATACTTACTATATTTATATGAATATTTGAAGGAAAGCTCAATGAAATTTGTTTTTTTGTTTTTATTATTAATCGTTGTTTTCGTCATTTCAATAACTTTTGGCGCCAATAATGATCAACATATTGTTTTTAATTATCTCGTAGGTGAATCAGAATTTAGATTGTCTACTATATTAGCTTTGTTATTTGGATTAGGATTTTTGGTAGCATGGTTATTTGCCGGCTATTTTTATTTTATAGAAAAAATCAAATTATCATCAGCATTGCGTAAATTGAAGAAATTGCAAAGCAAATACTACGAAGAAATAAAAAATCGTCCTTAAGTTTAAATTTTAATTTTTAGTAGATAAAAAGAATATTATTATGTTTGAACTTTTGTTTTTGTTATTACCTATCGCTGCAGCCTATGGTTGGTACATGGGGGGGCGTAGTGCAAAACAAAAATATCAAAATGATTCTAATCGCTTATCACGAGAATATGTTGATGGGTTAAATTTCCTTTTATCCAATCAAAAAGATAAAGCTGTAGATCTGTTCCTTGATATGTTAAAAGAGGACTCGGGGACTTTAGAAGCGCATTTAACTCTAGGTAATTTGTTTCGTTCTAGAGGGGAAGTTGATCGCGCAATTCGTATTCATCAAAGCCTGATGGAAAGCGCCTCGTTAACTTTTGAGCAACGATTATTAGCCATGCAGCAACTAGGTCGTGATTATATGACGGCGGGTTTTTATGATCGCGCAGAGGATATGTTTACCCAATTAATTGATGAAGAAGATTTTCAGCAATATGCATTACAACAATTGATTATTATTTACCAATCAACCAGTGAATGGAACAAGGCTATCTCTGTGGCCTCAAGATTAGTTAAATTGGGTGATCGAAAATATAATAGTTATATTGCCCAATTTTACTGTGAAATGGCAGTTTTAACACTAGCTACTGAAGATATAAATAAGACATTATTCTATTTACAAAAATCTATTTCCGCCGATCCAAATTGTGCCAGAACATCTCTCCTTTTTGGAAGAGTTTATATGGATCAAAATAATTATACAAAAGCTATTCAATATTTCACTCAAATTCTAAATCAAGATAAAGCTTTTGTTAGTGAAGCACTCCCATTTTTAAAAATCTGTTATGAAAGATTGAATATCATTGATGATTTTAAACAATTTTTGAAGCGTTGTGTTGAACTAGACGCCGGGAGTATGGCTGAATTAATGTTGGCAGATCTCATTGAGGAACAATCTGGTCGTGAAGCAGCCCAGTATTATATTTATCGTGAATTGGTCAAACATCCAAATTTAAAAGGATTTTACCGCTTAATGGATTACCATTTAGCAGACGCAGAGCAAGGGCGCGCTAAAGATAGCTTATTATTATTGCGTAATATGGTTGGAGAACAGGTAAAGGCCATTCCTAATTATAGTTGCGAAAGATGTGGTTTTACTGTTAATTCAATCTATTGGCTATGCCCAGCCTGTCGTTCTTGGGCAACGATTAAACCAATTCGAGATTTTAAGCAGCATATCAATTAAATGTAAGGTATTTAAATCTACACTGAATCGCAAACTTCTTTATCTATGGTTATTACATTGATATTTATTTTATAAAGTGAAATTAAGGGATATTAAAATATGTATTTAGTCGATTCTCATTGCCACCTTGATTCCCTTGATTATCAGCAGAAATCATTGGAAGAGGTGTTAAATGAAGCACAAAAAAGGGATGTTAAGCATTGTTTAAGTGTTGCTACCACACTGTCTGGTTATCAATCTATGTACCAGACTTTAATGCCTTTTTTTGATCAGGTTTCATTATCTTGTGGTGTTCATCCACTCAATTTAAAGGATGAAATATTTGACACCGATTTATTTCGTCAATTGGCAAGTAATACTCATGTTGTTGCATTAGGCGAAACTGGTTTGGATTATTATTATGAACAAGATAATATTGAAGAACAGAAACATGCATTTGCACAGCATATACATTTAGGAAGAGAGTTAAAAAAACCGATTATTGTTCATACTCGACAAGCAAGACGAGATACGCTTGATATGCTAAAGTCAGAAAATGTCTATTCAGGTGTATTACATTGTTTTACTGAGGATCTCAGTACTGCACGACAATTACTCGATCTTGGTTTTTATATCTCTTTTTCTGGAATAATCACTTTCAAAAATGCTGAAGAATTACGTGAAGTAGCAAAATTCGTACCAATGGATCGCTTATTAATTGAAACTGATTCGCCATATTTGGCGCCAGTCCCATTTAGGGGTAAAGAAAATCAACCCGCAAACGTTAGGCAGATTGCTGAATATTTGTCTGTTTTAAAAGGCTATACTTTAGAAGATTTTGCTAAAATAACTACTGATAATTTTTGCCGTTTATTTGGTGTAACACTATGTTAATATAACCTTACTAATAATATGTGTAAATTAGTGAATTTTTATAAATCGCATTGAATCAAAAAGATAATAGTATGCTAATTTTTTAATATTTAAGAAAAAGAGATCAATATAATGGTTAAGGAAACAATTTTTAGTAAAATTATCCGCCGAGAAATTCCATCTGATATTATTTATCAAGATGATTCTGTCACTGCTTTTCGTGATATCTCACCACAGGCGCCAGTACATATTCTCATCATACCTAATAAAATTATACCTACAGTTAATGATATTGGTGAAGATGATGAAAAGGTTTTAGGACACTTATTTACCGTTGCAGCTAAACTTGCCAAGCAAGAGGGCATTGATGAATCTGGATATCGATTAATTATGAATTGTAACAAAGATGGTGGTCAAGAGGTTTATCATTTGCACATGCACTTATTGGGTGGAAAGCAACTTGGTAAACTTATAGGATAGAATAATAAACAGGATGTAAATTTATGTCATATTTTCGTAATGCACTATTTCTTATGGTTATGTTAGCGTTAGTGAGTTGCCAACATAGAGTAGTAGAGCAGCCGATATCACCCGTTACTGATTATATTGCTCAAAATGAAGAGCTCAAGATTGTGGAGCAACCACCTCAATTGACAACGACTAATTGGCAACCTATTATTAAACCATTGATAGATAAATTATTAAAAATTAAGGATATTCAAGATAATAATCTATTATTAATAAGTGATGTAAAAAATAACAGTAATCATTATGTTTCGACAACGGAAGTTAACAAATTAATTTTAAATTTATTATCTGAACAGAACATTTTTAATATTATTGATAAGGCAACAGTTAATCAGTCTAAGCTTATACTAGGTATACCATATGATGATGCATCAATTTCCCGTAATAAGATGATTGCGTTGGCTAATGATGTTAAAGCTAATTACATTTTGTTTACAAGCATTAACCAAGTCCCCGATTTGCAAAGTGAATCTGCTGACGTTAGATTAGAATTACTATCTGTTGAAAGTGGTAAAGTAATTAATCAGTTTACTACTGAACAACCTGAAAAAATCAATCAACCATAAAATAGTGAGAGAAACATGGGACCATTGATGATCGATATTCACGGCTTAGCGCTTTCTGAAGAAGACAAATGCTTACTTAAACATGAAAGTATAGCAGGTGTAATCCTTTTTAGTCGTAACTATGAAGATCCTAAGCAACTTAACCAGTTAATCAAGGAAATACGATCTTGTACTGGTGAGAGATTATTGATCTCAGTTGATCATGAAGGTGGAAGAGTACAGCGTTTTAAAGATGGTTTTACTATACTTCCACCAGCTCAAGCTTATGCGCAGTTTTGCGATATAAAAAAAGCACAACAATTAGCATTTGATGCTGGTTGGCTGATGGCAATGGAGTTAATGGCATTTGATATTGATTTAAGTTATGCACCCGTTCTTGATTTAGGACATGAATGCTTAGCAATTGGTACACGGTCATTCCATCAAGACATAGCGGTTGCAGAAAAGATTGCTTTAGCCATGATAGACGGCATGCATCATGCTGGTATGAAAACAACAGGAAAACATTTTCCCGGTCATGGCGCAGTCATTGCCGACTCACATAAAGAAACACCGATAGATAACCGATCGCAAAGCGATGTTATGCGTGATATGCAAATCTTCGTAGATCTCATCAAAGCAAATAAATTAGATGCGATAATGCCGGCACATGTTATTTATTCAGCTTTTGATGACAAGCCTGCAAGCGGCTCATTATATTGGTTAAAAGATATTCTAAGAGAAAAACTTCATTTCCAAGGAATAATCTTTTCTGATGATTTATCAATGGAAGGGGCAGCTTACTTAGGTAATTATGCACAAAGAGCTCAAGCCGCATTGAATGCTGGGTGTGATATTTTATTGGCTTGTAATAATCGAAATGGCACCTTATCGATTTTAGAAAGTTTAGGGCATGTATTAAGTGATAAACCTAAATCTTTATTAAGCAAAACAAGAGTTGATTATCAAACGTTACTTAAAAGCCATCAATGGAAAGAACGACATTATGCATTAAGAAAACTTAATCAACAATGGCAAGAATATATCAATAATTAGGCGTCAATTAATGAATACGAACTTTCATTCACCCATCGCTTTTATCGAAACAACAAAAACAGGTGTACTACTAAAAATTAATCAGGTTGCGATCAATCTTTTTGAGCTACCTGAAAAATTATTAAAAAATACAGCTGATTATCAATATCTAATTGATTATCAAAAAATTTTTAGGCTTGACACTAATTTATCACTTAAGGATTTAAACAATATTAAAATTGTTATTAATCAACAATATTATTTTCTACAACTTGTTGATAATGCGGAACGATTTTTATTTGTTATCCAACCTGTTAATTATCTTAAAAATAATCTAATTAGAAAGGATGTCGTTAATTCACAGTCGTTTGATATTTTTATTCAAAATAGCTTAGCTATGCAAAAATTAATCAAGCAAGCAAAGGCTTTTTCTCTTCAATCTGAACCTTTATTAATTTCAGGATCAACCGGTAGCGGTAAAGATCTACTTGCATTAGCATGCCATCAATATAGTCAACGCGGTGATCAGATTTTCTTAGGTTTAAATTGTGCTGCAATGCCGGATGAGGTTGTTGAAAGTGAGCTTTATGGTCATGCACCCGGCGCTTATCCTGGTGCGATAGACGGTAAAAAAGGGTTTTTCGAACAAGCTAATGGTGGCTCTGTTTTGTTAGATGGCATTGATGAAATGTCCTATCGAATGCAAACCAAACTTATTCGTTTTATAAACGATGGCTCTTTTCGACGAGTTGGTGATGATAACGAGGTTAGTGTAGATGTGAGAATCATTTGCGCCACTAAAGTTGATCTCCTTTCATTAGTAAAACAAGGAAAATTTAGAGAAGATCTCTATTATCGACTAAATGTTTTACCACTTTCTCTACCAAATTTAAAAGATCGTCGAGAAGATATCATTGAATTGGCCCTTTATTTTATAAATCAATTCGCCAATAAGCATGGTATACTTGCGCCGGATCTTACCGAAGAAGCTAAAGTAGTGCTGTTAAATTATAGTTGGCCAGGAAATGTCCGAGAACTGAAAAATATTCTTTACTCAGCTTTAGCACAGTTAAATGGTAAGCAAATAACCGAGAACGACCTTATTTTACCGAAAGCTGCTGATAACAATCTATACTTAGATAATGAGAATATTGAAGGTAAAACTCTAGATGAAATGACAAAACATTTTGAAAAACAAATACTTCAACAATTATATCAAACATATCCAAGTTCAAGAAAACTATCAAAACGTTTGGGTATATCCCACACTGCAGTTGCAAATAAATTGAGGGAGTATGGGATTAGAAAGTAACTAAACCATATTTGTTTAGATTAACTATATTTATAATTATAAATGAGCGTGATTTATGTTTGACTATAAAGGTTTTTCAGCACAAGAAGTTGAAGAATTATGTGCATCTAAATATATACAACGTTATTGTATAAGATCCATGTATAATCCAAGCGAAATTTACTCGCAAGGATATTATTTTAGACAATATGCTCAATTCCCCTATTTTCTTCCCTTAATGGTTTTTTCTGAACATGGTATTGAATTTGGTCATGTAGGACATAAAGAAATTGAAAATGATGCTTATGCAATGTTGGTTTTTTCGGATTATAAAAAAATAAATTATCAAAAAGCATCTAAAAAAATTTGTTATAAAGTTTTGCATCCATTAATTTGGTATAGAAGAAATAATATTGAGCAATCTCCTTTAGCTAAAGGTACTTTGGCATTTCCTTCTCATTCTACTTCAAAAAATGATTGCATTTTTGATATAGAAAAATATATTCAAGAATTGAAATCATTACCTCTTGATATGCAGCCTGTTTGCGTTAGTTTACATATTAGTGATATAAAAAAAGGACAGCATTTAGAATTTATAAAGCATGGTATTCCCGTTTACACGGCCGGTAATCCCGCAGATTATCGATATGGTGAAAGATTTTATAATATTCTAAAAAATTTTAAGTATGGTACTTCAAATTTGGTTGGTTCTTATGCTTATTTTTGTGTGGAAATGGGTATACCTTTTTCATTATTTGGTCAAGAAAGTAAATATATTAATACTTCCGGTGATAGAATATATGATGGTGATTATAAGGTAAGAGAAGGTTATCAGATTGCAGAGAATGTTTTTTCAGGAATTCATAAACATATAACCAATGAACAAAAAGAACATGTTGAAAAGAATATTGGAACTAATCCAGATTTATCAAGAAATGAAATGAAAACGCTTTTTTATAGGGCTTTTTTAAAGAAAGGATTAACACCTCGAGTGTTTTTTTATATTATAAAATATTTATTATTCAAATATATTTTTCGTTGTAAATTATAAATTTAAAATCGCTTTCATAATGAGGCATAAAGGGAAAAAATGTTTAAAGATAAAGTTATTTTAATAACAGGTGGAACGGGATCTTTTGGTCATAAATTTGTTGAAATGACATTAACAAAATATAATCCAAAAAAAATTATTATTTATTCACGTGATGAAATGAAACAGTGGGAAATGGCAAAATTATATGCTAATGATACTAGGATTCGTTTTTTTATTGGTGATGTCCGTGATCGTGACCGATTATACAGAGCACTAGATGGAGTTGATTATGTTGTTCATGCTGCAGCTACCAAAATAGTTCCAACAGCTGAATACAATCCATTTGAATGTATTAAAACAAATATAAATGGTGCAATGAATGTAATAGATGCTTGTATTGATAAAGGTGTTAAAAGAGCAGTTGCATTGTCGACGGATAAAGCAAGCAGTCCAGCTAATTTATATGGGGCAACAAAATTAGCTTCTGATAAAATGTTTGTTGCAGGTAATTCATATTCCGGAGCTGACAAAACAAAATTCTCAGTAGTTCGCTATGGAAACGTCATGGGGTCAAGAGGCTCTGTTATTCCATTCTTTTTATCAATAAAAAATAAGGGTGAATTACCTATAACTGATGCAAGAATGACTCGGTTTATGATTACTTTAGAACAAGGCGTTGAACTTGTATGGCACGCATTTGAAGATATGATTGGCGGAGAAATCTATGTAAAGAAAATTCCATCAATGAAGGTAACTGATGTGGCATTATCGATCTTGCCTGATGCTAAATTAAATATAGTCGGTATCCGTCCTGGTGAAAAGTTGCATGAACAAATGATTAGTGCTGAAGATTCTTATTATACCTATGAATATCCTGAGCATTATAAAATTTTACCAGCAATTAATGGATGGGAAAATTGTACAAAGCGTATAAAGAATGGTAAAAAAGTTCCTGAAGGATTTATATATTCGAGTGATAACAATACTGAATGGATGAGTATTGAAACCTTACAAAATTGGTTATCCAATAATAAATTAAAAATAGGTAATTTTTAAATGTCGAATTTTATTCCATATGGTTGTCAAGATATAACAGAAGAGGATATTCAGACTGTATCTGAAATTTTGAAATCTGATTTTTTAACGCAAGGTCCAATGGTTCCTTTGTTTGAAAAAGCCGTATCTGATTACGTAGGTATCAATTATGCATTTGCAATGAATAGTGCCACGTCTGCATTGCATGTTGCTTGCTTAGCTTTAGGTTTAAAAGAAGGAGATTGGCTTTGGACTTCACCTAATACATTTGTAGCCTCAGCTAATTGTGGACGTTATTGTGGTGCTCATGTAGATTTTGTAGATATTGATTCTAAAACTTATAACATGAGTGTTACCGCGCTTGAGGAAAAACTTAAACAAGCTAAATTAAATAATTGTTTACCGAAGATTGTTGTTCCTGTTCATTTTGCTGGTCAATCTTGTGATATGAAAAGTATAAAAGCACTCGCTGATGAATATAATTTTTTCATCATTGAAGATGCCTCCCATGCAATTGGTGGAACTTATTTAAATCAAAAAATTGGCAATTGTAGATTTTCAGACATCACTATTTTTAGTTTCCATCCTGTAAAAATTATAACAACTGCTGAAGGTGGGATGGCGCTAACCAGAGATGCAAAACTAGCAGATAAAATACAATTATTTAGAAGTCACGGTATTACCAGAGATGCCAATTTTATGACACATATTGCTGATGGTGATTGGTATTATCAGCAAATTGAACTTGGCTTAAACTATCGGATGACAGAACTGCAAGCCGGTTTAGGTATTAGTCAGCTAAAGCGTATAGATAAGTATGTTCAACGGCGGCATGAACTTGCCAATTATTATGACCAAATATTATCAGATTTACCATTAATATTGCCATATCAGCACCATGACAATTATAGTGCTTTACATCTATACCCTATAGTATTACAAGACGCTACAAAACGTAAAATTGTTTTTGATCACTTAAGAAAGAATAATATTGGTGTTAATGTACATTACATACCAGTTCATACTCAACCTTATTATCAGCAATTAGGGCACAAATATGGAGACTATCCTCAAGCTGAGGCATATTATAATGGAGCAATAAGTTTGCCTCTATTTGCAAAGCTCAGCCATCAACAACAAGATTTTATAGTTGATTGTATTAAAGCGAGTATCTGAAATGAATGTAGCCATTATACCAGCTCGAGGCGGTAGTAAACGTATACCAAAGAAAAATATTAAACAGTTTTGCGGCCAACCTATGATTGCTTATTCTATTCAAGCAGCAAAAGCAAGTGGTTGTTTTGAGCGTATTATTGTATCAACTGATGATCAAGCTATAGCTAGCGTTGCTATTGAATATGGTGCAGAAGTTCCTTTTTTTAGACCTAAAGAATTATCAGATGATTTTACAGGTACGATCCCTGTTATTCGGCACGCAATTGAAATGCTTGAGCAACAAAATGCTAAGCCTATATCAGCTGCATGTTGTATTTATGCTACAGCTCCATTTATTCAACCTTTAGATATTATTACGGGTCTAAAACAACTACAAAATAATGTAGATTGTTTATATTCATTCTCTGTTACTTCTTACCCTTATCCAATTCAACGAGCAATAAAAGTTACTCACGATAAACGTACTGAAATGTTTCAACCGGAGTTTTTTAATGTTCGTTCGCAAGATCTAGAAGATGCATATCATGATGCCGGTCAATTTTATTGGGGTAGAAAAGAAGCATGGCTGAATGAGAAAAACATATTTTCTTCTCATAGTATGCCCATAATTTTACCACGTTACCGAGTTCAAGATATTGATACTCAAGAAGATTGGTTAAGCGCCGAATTAATGTTTGAAATGATCATGAGAAAGCGGAAAACTCAATGAATATTGTATTTCGTGTTGATGCTGCTCAACATATTGGAAGTGGACACGTTATGCGTTGTTTAACTTTGGCAGATGAATTAAGTCAACATGGGGTTAATTGTATTTTTATATCTAGAGAATTTGAAGGTAATCTCTTTTCATTAATTAAAGAAAAAGGTTATTTGTTATATTCTTTATCATCCCCAATTACTTCTTTATATCAGAACCCTAATCAATTAGTACCTCATGAACATTGGCTTGGTGTAAATTATGAAGTAGATGCTAAACAAACGATTGACATTTTAAATATGATATCTATTAAGATTGATTGGTTAATTGTGGATCATTATGCTATTGATTCTCGTTGGGAAGAAATAGTAAAACCTTATGTTCAAAAAATTATGATAATTGATGATCTTGCGGACCGTCAGCATGATTGTGATCTATTATTAGACCAAACATACCAAAGAAATAAAACAGCATATGATAATAACAAAGTAAAATCGCAACACTATCTTCTTGGTTCAAAATATTGTTTATTAAGAAACGAATTTTTGGAAAATAGAAATAAAACTTTGCAATACTTTGATCACGAATATATTGATGATACATCTAAACGTATATTGATAAGTATGGGTGGCGTAGATAAAGATAATATAACAGGAAAAATATTAGATAGTTTAAGTGATATTAATTTATTGCCTGACGATGAATTGCATATCATTATGGGAAAAAATGCTAAATGGTTAACTAATATTAAAAACACTGTTATGAATTTTAAATGCAAGACTTATGTCTATCATGATATTAGGAATGTGGCTGAAATTATGTCTAGATGTAATCTAGCAATCGGAGCAGGAGGCACAACTACTTGGGAACGATGTAGTTTGGGCTTACCCTCAATTATAATTTCAATAGCAGAAAATCAAAATTTAATCATAGAAGAATTAGTTAAATGTGGTGCTAGTTGGTTTGCTGGTAGAGCAACGAGTTTGAATAAATCAACTCTTGAATCAATAATCAAGCACGCAATTTTCGATAAATTTTCTTTATATTCGTTAAGTAAAATTTGTCGAGATATTTGTGATGGTTATGGCACTAAAAGAGTGGTTAATATTATGCTATCAAATGAGTTTAATTTTGATTTTATAACTGAAGACGATATACCAATTCTTTATCAATGGCGTAATCACGAACATACACGAAAAATGTCATTTAATTCATCCCCTATAATTTATCAAGATCATGTTAACTGGATGAAAAATAAGCTAAAAGATGAAAGTTTTGTTTTTTTAAAGATAATAAATTTTCAACAAGAAACTATTGGTTGTATCCGTTTATTTTTAAATAATGATGAGTCAGAAATATCCATTTATTTAGATCCTGATAAGTTAGGAGAAGGATTAGGAAGTCGTATTTTATGTCAGTTTACTCCTTGGGTTAAAGAAAATTTGCCACAAATAAAATATATAAAAGCTAGAATAAAGAGTGAGAATAAGGCTTCAATAAAGGTTTTCGAGAGGTCTGGTTATAAAATGATTAGTTCAGATTATATCTTAAATTTATAGGATTATAAAATGAGAAATATAGAAATAAATAATAGAAAAATCGGAAGGAATTTTCCACCCTATATAATTGCGGAATTATCAGCTAACCATAATGGTGAAATCCAAAGAGCTTTTGAGATTATGTTGGCTGCAAAAAAAGCGGGCGCAGATGCAATTAAATTACAAACTTATACTGCCGATACAATAACTTTAGATTGTAATAGTGAAGAGTTTCAAATTCATGGGGGTTTGTGGGATGGCAAGAATTTGTATGAACTTTATAAATGGGCACAAATGCCATGGGAATGGCATAAACCTTTATTTGATAAAGCTAAAGAATTAGATATAACAATATTTAGCTCACCATTTGATTTTACAGCTGTTGATCTACTAGAAGATTTAAATGCCCCAGCCTATAAAATAGCATCTTTTGAATGCATTGATCTACCACTTATAAAATATGTTGCATCAACGGGTAAACCAATGATTATATCCACTGGTATGGCTAATGATCATGAGATTGAAGAAGCGATACAAACAGCAAAAGAGAACGGGTGTAGTCAATTAGCAGTATTACACTGCGTAAGTGGTTATCCCGCACCAGCAGAAGATTATAATTTATTAACTATACCAGATATGGCTAAACGATTTGATGTACTCACGGGCTTATCTGATCATACCATAGATAACACTACAGCAATTACATCAATAGCATTAGGTGCATGTATAATTGAAAAACATGTTACATTAGATCGCAAAGGTGGAGGACCTGATGATAGTTTTTCTCTTGAGCCAAGGGAACTTGAACAATTATGCAATGATAGCAAAATTGCTTGGCAAGCCTTAGGGGGCATCAACTATGAAAGAAAAGAGAGTGAAAAAAGTAATGTAAAATTTAGACGTTCTTTATACGTAGTTAAAGATATTAAGAAAGGTGAAAAGTTGACACCAGATAATATTAGAAGTATTCGACCGGGTTTTGGACTTGCACCAAAACACTATGAAAAAATACTAAATAAAATTGCAAAGCAAGATCTCTATAGGGGAACTGCACTGAGGCTAGAACACATTTTAGATTAATTTTATATGCACTCTAATTTTAAATATAATTATAAGATAAATTTTTTATCTTTTTATTGATGTCTTGTTTACTATTAAATATTGATGTTAACAAATTCTGAATAAAATCATTAATACAATAAAATAGAATATATTATCGGTTTTTAAAAACATTATTGATCAATTTGATCAGATAAATATCAAATTTTAAATAGTAAATGTATATAAATATACTAGAACCAGTTATTGAGGAAATTAATTTATGGGTAATATACCCAAAAAGATTCACTATGTTTGGATTGGAGAATCTCCAAAATCTGAATTTATTTTGAAATGTATTGAAAGTTGGAAGAAACATTTACCCGATTTTGAAATCAAGGAGTGGGGAAATGATAGTCTTTTGAAAATAGAAAACCGTTATGCTATAGAAGCATATAATAATAAAAAGTGGGCTTTTGTTTCCGATTATATTAGGTTATATGCTTTATTTCATGAAGGTGGTATATATTTAGATACGGATGTAGAAATAACTAATAAATTTGATGAATTTTTGAATTTAGATTTTTTCACGTGTAATGAAAAACATAATAATTCATGTTTACCAGTTACATCAGCTGTTATGGGAGCTAAAAAAGGAAATAGAATAATCAAGGATATATTAAATATATATGATGGCTTGGAATTTAAAATTAACGATAAATTTGATTTGACTCCTAATACAGTCAGAATTACAGAATACTTTAAAACAACTTTTAACATATTACCTCCCTATTTCCCTTCAACTCAAATTCAATTAGTGGAAAATTCTATTATTTTTCCATCATCTCATTTTTGCAATTCTGAAATAAATAAAAATAATTACGCTATACATCATTTCATGGGCTCATGGTTACCCGATTATGATAGAAGAGATAAGTTTTCAATTTTCAATAAATTTGTTCTTACAAGATTCAAGATTAGAAGAGATACTAAAAATTATGGTTTAAAAGAAAAAGAGAGAATTTTGTTAAAATTTAAAGTATCTTCAAAAAAGGTATTTGCTTTAATTTTAAGAAAGTAATAAGTAGTTAATGTTATGCAATTATTATCTGTTTTGACTATTTTCATATTTAATTAGAAATTAATAAATAATAATGTAATTTTGTATAATGTAGAATTTTTTAAAATTAAAAATCTGCTTTATTAATGAATATATATAGTACTTATAATATTAAATTGTGATAAGAAAATAACAGAAATCGTTTTTAATTAATAATGGTATGTTTTTAGTAACAATTTTTAAATATTATTGAAATCAGTTTATCAAGCAATATTAAATAATTAGGAAATTTATGTATTTTGACCAAAACCAAGTTATTTCAGAAGTATTTCATTTTGACCATAGCAATGAAAATAACGAGGTATTTCATATAGCCTATGGTGTTGATAAAAATTTTTTATTTGGATGTGTGACATCAATTACTTCTATATTGCTTAATAATACCAAACAAGAATTCCATTTCCATATTTTTAGTGATTATCTTGATGACGATTTCAAAAAAAGAATTGAGTTATTAGCTAAACAATATCGATCTAAAATTTCAGTTTATATTGTTAATTGCCAAGAATTAAAAAGATTACCATCAACTAAAAATTGGTCCTATGCCACTTATTTTCGTTTTATCATCGCTGATATTTTGTACCCTGCAATTGATAGATTGCTTTATATTGATGCAGATATTATTTGTAAAGGTTCACTTGGGGAACTTATAAAGTTAGATATTAATGAATTTCTCGTTGCAGCAGTCAAAGAAAAAGATATTTCATGGTGGCAAAAATGTGCCAAACGGCTAGAAATCGATAATTTGTCACAGGGTTATTTTAATGCTGGATTTTTGTATATTAATTTGGAGAATTGGCAAAAAGAAGGTGTCAGCAGTAAAGCGATGAAACTTCTAGAACAAGAGAGCGTAAAAAGTAAATTAGATTATCTTGATCAAGATTTACTTAATATGATTATGGTCAATAATGTCTTCTTTCTGGATAAACGATATAACTGTCAATACAGTATTAATTATGAATTAAAAGTTCCCAATGGCACTTACTACAAAAATCCAATTGAAGATTCAACAATATTTATTCATTATATTGGACCGACTAAACCATGGCACGAATGGGCAGGAAATTATCCTTGTTCAAAATATTTTATTGAGGCTAAAAATAATTCCCCTTGGAAAGACAGTACTTTATTAAGTGCTAAGAATGCTAATCAATGGCGATATTGCGCAAAACATAAATTCCATCAAGGCAAAAATGTTGCTGGTTTGATTGGTTATTTTAAATACTATTGGTTTAAAATCGTTCGCTAAAAACTATTTAGTCATTATTATTTCTAATTTTATTATCATCTAATTTTTAGATGTTTTGTATTAATTAACATATCTGATCATAAGGTAACTAGGCATCGGCTAGTTACCTTAAAAATAACTACAACCCTTTGCGTTCAGTACGAATTCTAATTTTTTCAGCTTTCATTTCTAAATTGCTGAGAAAAGCATGCTCTTCTTTAAAAATAGTTTTCAACGGTTTATTGAAATATATTTTCATGAATCTTAAATAATCTCTTGGTGTTAATCCAATATGCGTAGATGAAAAATAAAGTCCAATTAAGTCTTTATTTCGCCAGCGGATTGGTACATGTTTACGAATTTGAGCACGATGTAAATCGATGATTGAAAGTTTAATTTGATTAGTTTGTTTTAAAACATTTAAATCTAACAAAAAGTGACAAATATAATAATCACGATGATTAACACCTGCTTGATGCATTTTATGTGTCATTTTAGCAATTGTTGTTACTATTTGCTTTTTTTGATGATAAGAAGGGGGATTAGTTAACCAATTAGCACAGAAGTCTTCCAAACTAATTGCAGGATTAAGATCTTTAGTAATAATAAATGATGTTCTAGTTAAGGGATTTAACCCTTTACGTCCAAATGCGACGCCTGTCATGGTATTGACACCAACTTCTTTCAATTTATGTATAGCATCCCATTCTTGTTTAGCATCTAATACAGGTAATCTTAGTGAAATTAAATTTTTCAAGATTTCTTTAAGGGTTGTTCCATGATGAATTTTTATAAAATACGAACCATCAGCTATTTTAAAATTAAAACATTTGCGTTGTTCAACAGCTCGATATACGGTACCTGATAAATGATTAATTTCATTAAAAGGATCTTTATTTTGCCAAAGTTTTGAAAATGGAGGGCGTAATTCAATCATTTTTTGATTCCAATATAATGTCGGCTGCCTTTTCGGCTAGATGATATAGATCTTGGGTTTGACCATAATTGATTGCATTTTGATGCCATTGAAGTCGTTTTCTCTGATTAGCTAAGGCTTCTAAAAGCGCTAAATTTAATTCATTTTGTTCATATGGCGCTTTGATCAATTGACCGGCATTAGCTTGTTGCACATGAAATGCATAGCCACTGACGGAAGTGACGATTACCGGAACACCTGCTGCTAATGCTTCAATAAGCACAATTCCTGCTGCTTCTTGCCTAGCAGGATGGATTAATAAATCTGAAGAAAATAGAAAATCTGGAATATCATCCCGACCACTATAAAATCTTACTCTGTTCTCAATACCTAGTTTTTTAGCCAACTGTAAATATTTATTTGGATTATCTTGTCCTACGACTAAATAAAGTACTTTGTGTTTCAATGATTCCGGTAAATTGGCTATAGCTGTTAAGCTACGATCGACGCCTTTACGTTTGAAATCAGAGCCAATTTGAGTAATAACAAGGATGTGATCTTCAATACCATTTTTCTGCCTGAATTGCTGTCTTCTCAATAGTGAATTTTCATTATATTGGCGATTTTTAGCAATACCCGGTGGCAACATAAAAAATTGCTGCTTTGGTGTATGATAGTAATGTGTAAAGTCATCAATTTGCGTTTGAGTTAATACTAGAAACTTTGTATGCTGATTGGTAAATACACTTTTCTCAAAAGCTAAATAATGTCGACAGCGATTAGTTATACGATATAAATAAGATTTTTCCGTGAAGACTTTTTTAGCAAAACAAGTATCCGCGGCGTAATAGATATCCAGATTAGGCATCTTATTAAAACCAATAATACGATCAACTGGGTGATTAATTAAATGCTGTTGCATCCACTTAGAATAGTTGGTATTACGTCCATGATTGGTAAACCCTTTACGGGGAACTATGACTATTTTCATACCATCAGGTTTATCACCTTGCCATGTCATAGTATAAATGATGATTTCATGACCTCTTTTTTGGCACTCTTTCGCGATTTGAAGAAAATCACGTTGTAAACCACCATAAGGAAAATATTTATAGAGGCAAAATGCCAACTTCATGTTTATCCTCGATTGTATTTATCAAATAAAATTGTTGATTATTGGTTAATATGTAGATAATCGTTGTTATTTATAACAGTAAATAACAATGAATTTATTAATATTATCAATTATTATAGCTTAAAAATTTTTAACTGTAATCTATGCTCATAATCAATACTTTGATTAATATATTAAATTTTATAATCAATATTTAACGTGATCGATGATATATAATAAATAAACAAAAAGATGATGGTGGAATAGGTACAAAATGGCTTTTTATAAACAAAAAATAATTTTTTCATGGAAAATTAGTAAGTAATTCAGTAGTATTATAAACAATTTAATACTTTGAGTATTTCAAGATTTTTCAGGAATTTGATGATATGATTTTTAAAAAAAAGATAGGGGCGTTTACTGTTTTTGTAAAAGATAATAATAGTATTTATGAAAAGGCATTAAATGATTTCCTATCAGGGCGTATGAATATACTAAAATTACTTCGTAGCGAAGACGAAACTAAAGTTTGGTTAATTGATACGGAAAAAGGACCAATGGTATTAAAACTATTTGTACCTAAACATCAAAAATTTGAGCGTATTCTAAAATCTTTAATTAAAAAAGATTATTATCAAAGCTTAATTTATAAAACCGACAATGCTATTAGTCATGGTGCGACTATGATTAATGACATATATTTGTTAGCTCAGAGAAAAATCTGCAATTATGCATATGTACATATTATATTGATGGAATATATTGACGGTACGCAAATTATTAATTTAGAACCGATTTCTGACGAATTAAAATCTGAAATTAAAGTTGTTTTAGAACAATTGCATACTTATGATATGGTTAGTGGTGCGCCACACAAAGAAAATACCATGGTAACTAAAGATGGCGTCAAATTTATTGATTTGTCAGGAAAACGCTGTACTTGTGTTAGTCGGGCCAAAGATAGAATGGAATTAGAAAGATACCTTGGTATAAAAAACTTGAAAAAAGACTGGGGCTATTATGTCTATATTTCTATAAAAAATACCAGAAATTCAATAAGAAATATTAGAAAAAAACTAGGATTAAGAAGACGTTAATTATAACTGTATCATTTTTGAGTTTTGTAGATTAATTAAAATCTACATACTCGAATAACTATTATTTTCTATTTTTTTGCTAGATAGGCTGAGACTAATGCAAAATTCTCTCTTTCAATATCTTTTATAAATCGTTGCCATTTTCTGTTTATAGATTTTTTTGCTAAAAAATGGCAATAATTATCGATTTTTATTAGTTTTGAGTTACCAATATTATCAATGATTACAAGTCGGTTACCACAATTCCGTCTTTGATACAGAATATTTTTACTTTTAATAGTCATCGTGATGATACGATCGTTAACTAATGCTTTTTTTAAATTTATTAAGGCAGTTGTAAGTTCATTTAACTCATGTGCATTAAGTGATTGCTTAAGATAATTTTCCAAAGAAATCGATATTGAATTGTCATCATCACGAATTAAATCATAAACATGTCCAATGCCTAAATCTGTATCAACAGAACCATAGTACTTTGATAAACATTCCCAGCTAATTTGTCGTTTAAGGAGGTGTTTGTAATATTTAACTTCCCGATTGGTTTCAATATCAGCACCAATATTATAATTAATTTTGATGCATTTAAATGGATCTTCAGGATGAATATAACACTTACGGTGCAGACCTTTGCCGATATAGTTTTCAAGGGAAAAGTGAATAGTTTTTTTCATGATTTTAAACCAATATTAAAGCAATACACATGATGATTATTTTTTATTTCTTAATTTTCGGGATAGTTTTATCCATTTATCCCTTAATCCAACAAGATGATATAATATACCCGGTCTATTATTCAAATTAATATTATAAAAACGTTTTAGATGACGTGCATCTTTAGCTTTTGCAATACAAAACATACCATTATCTGATAAATCAATGATTTTAATTTCATTATTATCAGTCAACAATATATTAAATGGATTTAGATCGCATGATGCCAATCCAAACTGATGGAGCTGTTTTACCGCTTCTTTTATCTTAGTTTGATAGGGTGAATAATCCTCGCCAAAATTTTTAATAGGCACACCTTCTACATATTCACTCAAAAGATAAGTTTCTAGAATATTTCCTTTCTTTCTTTGTGCAACTACGTAGATACTACCAACGAGTTTACATCCCATTTGTTTTGCCTTTTCAATACGTTTCATCAAATTAGGATAAAATGTACCTTGAAATTTCAATTTAATTTTTTGATCTAAATGATTAATCTTTTCACAATCCCATTTAATGGTATATTTTTTATTTTCAATTTCTATTAGCCAAACTGCTCGTGTTTTTTTTTCTGTCAGTACTTGATAAGAAATCTGGTTATCGAAAAATTGACTTAAAATATTGACGTAATAGTTGTCAACACTTTGTACTGTAAAATCATTTAAGTTGATAGGTTTAATCATAAATCGTTGTTTATATAATACTCATTATTGTTAACTAGATTAATTTTAACATGTTTCATGATGAAATTGCTTTGTAAAATAAATCTTTTATTAATAAAGAGAATATTATTTTGTTGTAAATCATTTTAAAACTATTCATCTTAATACTTTTTAAAAGAAAAAAGGTATTATTCATGAATAAATAATACCTAGAAGATGTTTATTGTGGTTACAATGATTGAAAATAAGATCTAATTTTTAATGTTCATAAAAGTATTTCATATTGTTTAATGCTTGATGAATGTATTGATAATTAGGTGTTTCACTTACCAATTTGTTGTGTTCATCCATATATTGTCCCATGCCGATGCTATTAACCATATAGATATTGGTCGGTGTTTTAACTGCATAGGTGCTATAATTTGACATCAATAACCAATGGCGATCATTAATAGGCTGAATTAGATCGTATCCAGTAGAATAATCATGAGTATCATTTGAAACTGATAGATAATGTTTCATTAAAGTTGGTACAATATCTTCATGACTGGTTAATACATTCCTATTTGCATTGTCGGCTAATTGTTTTTCATTATCACCTTTAGCACCAACAAAAATGAAAGGTACTTTGGTTTGTGCATCAGTATAATTTCCATTATGCCCCCAAAAACCCATGCGGTTATCATTCATTTCTTGAGAATGATCACCTGTAATAATGATAAGCGTATTATTTAATGTTCCAGATTGCTCCAATTCAGCGTAGACCTGTTTTAATAAGTAATCAACTGAATAAACACTCATTTTATAACGATTAAAAATTGGCGTTGGATCAGTATTATTATTTAAACTTAAGTAGTTTATATCACTTACCGGTTGATATTTAAGTTCTAAATTATCTAAAAATTCATAAGCATGTGGTTGATCATAAAACAGAAATGAAAAAGTCGGGCGTGTAACATCCCGTTTTTTAAACCATTCTAACCAATCTTTTGTCAGATTCTTGTCTCTCTCAGCACTTGATTTGCCTTCACTGTTAATGCGTAAATTTTCAATGGTAACAAATGCCGTTCTATCAAATTCTGGTGCAGAGATTTTTGCTGATGAAAATATGCCAATATTATAATTTTCTTTCTGGAGTGTCGTGACAAATAGAGAAGGAATACTATTATTGAAAAAACTCTGCCAATAAGTACCAGGTATGCCATAAAATAGACCAAATATACCTGTCCGTGTAGCATTACCTGTAGAATAATGATTATCAAAAATGATTCCATTATGTTGTTTTACAAATTCATAAGTATTTGGAGTATTGTCTTCATTAAATGTGTCATAACGCCACGAATCTAATACAATAAAAATAATATTGGTAGGATTATCATTTTTCGAAATAGTTAAAGGTTGTTTTGGATATTTTACATTACTTTCAAAGTTAACTTTGGTACGAATATTTTTTTGTAATCCATCTTTATCAAAGATCCCCATAATTTTTTTAGATGTTAAGGGGTAATATTGTGGAATATATTCTCTAACGATTACAACAGGTGAATAAGCGTAATAAGCTGCAATCATATAACCAATATTACTGATTAATAAACTAAATGTAATGAAAATAAAAGGGTATTTTAGCCCCTTTATCTGGTTTTTTTTGATTTTTAAATATTTATCAATTAAGCAAAGTAAAATAAATTCAATTAAGAAAACCGAGAGCACTAAAACAATCATTAATAGATACGTTGCCATTGAAAAATCAACAACTTGACCAGATAGAACTAGAGATAGAACCGATTGATTTATGTGGAATCGATATTGTTCAAAAGTAACAGTATCAATATAGATCAAGATTAAAGAGCTACCAAATATTATAGCTAAGCCAATATTTTGTATAAAACGCGGAACCCATTTAATATTAATGAATAAAAGTGTACAGATGAAAGATAATACTAGATAAAAAATGAAAGCCTGACATGGAAGCGCTAAACAAATAAATATAATACTTATTAGATTGAAAGAAGCGCCGGGAACGAGAAAATATTTGATAGCTACTAACGATGCTAATAGCACATTTGTAAAAAGAAAAATAAAAATTTTTTTCATCAGACTCACTTAATTATTTTAAATATATTGATTTTTTTCTAAAAAAAGGAAGCCTCATTTTAGCTGAAATTCATTTAATAAACATTATCGATATAAGCTAATATTTAATAATGAATACGTTATTATAATTAATAAATACAAAGAAAAAAGCCCAATTAAAAAAGGTATTGGGCAGAAATGATGAAAAAAAGGAATAATCATATTCCAGATATTATTCTAATGAATTGATATTATTTAGATAATTGATTATTCATATCTTTGTGATAGGAGAATAATTGAACTAAAGATAATGAATATTTGATATTTAATAACATTTTTAAGAAAAATATGACTATTCCCAAATTATAGTTGTTTTCCATTTAGTCTATAATCATGCATAATAGTTATTAGGTTTTTATAAGGTTGATTTATTAGTGATCGATGATTTTGCTCCAGATGGGTTACTGGCTAAGACATTAAAAGATTTTGTTCCACGTGAACAACAACAAAAAATGGCGACAGAAATTCGTCAAGCTATTTTGGATGAGAAAAATTTAATTATAGAAGCGGGAACCGGAACCGGTAAAACATTTGCTTATTTGGTTCCTGCTTTTCGTAGTAATAAAAAAGTAATAATATCAACGGGATCTAAGAATCTACAAGATCAGCTTTACACAAAAGACATACCAATTATTAAAAAGGCACTCAATTTTACCGGAAAATTAGCTTTACTAAAAGGAAGAGCTAATTATCTATGTTTACAAAGATTAGAACATCATTTTGCAGCACCTGGAGAATTGACTAAATCACAGCAGGTGGATTTAGTTCGTGTAAAACAATGGTCTACGAAAACCAGTGATGGTGATACCAGTAAATGTACAACTGTAACTGAAAATAATCCTATTTGGTCAATTTTAACGAGTACAAATGATAGCTGTTTAGGTAGTGAATGTCCTAATTATGAAGATTGTTATGTGGTTAAGGCTAGACGGAAAGCACTTAATGCAGATATCGTAGTGGTAAATCATCATTTATTTTTGGCGGACATTATCGTAAAAAATACCGGATTTGGTGAATTGATACCGAAAGCTGATATTCTTATTTTTGATGAAGCACATCAGTTGCCCGATCTTGCTTGTCAATACTTTGGTCAGAATCTGACTAGTCGTAAATTACTCGATTTAGCAAAAGAAATAATGCTCTGTTATCGTACTGAGGTAAAAGATTTTGTTCAATTGCAAAAATGTGCAGATAAATTACAAAAATGTACGCAAGATTTAAGAATTGCTATTGGTAATATTAGCCAAAAAGGTAATTTACGTAATTTAATAAGTCACCAACAAATAAAGAAAGAAATTGAATACTTACAAGAATCTCTTAACTTTTGCTATGAAGTTATTGTATTAGCTATTGGACGTTCCTCAACATTAGATAATTGTTTTGATCGTGTTATTCAATATCAAGAATTGCTTGCTCGATTGCTCAATGTTACGGTGACAGGATTTAGTTACTCATATGAATGTATCGGTAATCATTTTATTTTAGCAATCACACCATTATCAATTGCCGATAAATTCAAAGATTTAATAAATGAACGTGGGGGCAGTTGGATTTTTACATCAGCAACTTTATCAGTTAACTCAAAACTGGATTATTTTAGTCAGCGGTTAGGTCTTGATGATGCCGCGTCCTTAATATTGGATAGCCCTTTTGATTATGTCAGTCAGACATTATTTTGTGTGCCACGTTATATTCCTTCACCAAATCAAAGAAATGTTGCTCAACAATTAGTTAGTATTCTTTTACCTACTATAGAAGCCAATCAAGGGCGTTGCTTTTTTTTATGTACATCTCATTCTATGATGAATGAATTAGCTAAATTATTTCGCGAAAATACGGCATTACCTATTTTAGTTCAAGGCGAAACAAGTAAAACTCAATTATTAGAACAGTTTGTTAATTATGGTAATGCATTATTAATTGCGACCGGTAGCTTTTGGGAAGGGGTAGATGTACGAGGAGATATTCTATCATGTGTTATTATTGATAAATTACCATTTACATCTCCGGATGATCCTTTTATGAAAGCTCGAATTGAAGATTGTGTTATGCGAGGGGGCGATCCCTTTAACGATATCCAAATACCTGAAGCTGTCATCACTTTAAAGCAAGGGGTAGGTCGATTAATTCGCCACCATCAAGATCATGGTGCAATTATTATTTGTGATAATCGTTTAGTTATGCGCCCTTATGGTGCTATATTTTTAAATAGTTTACCACCGTCACCTCGGACAAGAGATCTAAAAAAAGTCATCAACTTTTTAGAAACGTCCAAAAATAAATCTGTTTATTAATTTAACCTAGAATAAGAGATATGTAATGAGTCCTAATATTTTAGCCATTGATACATCAACCGAAGCTTGTTCAGTAGCTTTACAATTTAATAATCAAGTTAGCAGTGATTTTGTTATTTCAAACCGCGATCATACTAAACAAGTTTTACCAATGGTTGATACGTTATTGAAACGTTCTGAATGTAATCTAAGTCAAATAGATGCTATTGCTTTTGGTCAAGGTCCCGGCAGTTTTACTGGGGTAAGAATAGGTATTGGTGTGGCACAAGGTTTAGCATTTGGTATTGGCGTACCTATGATCGGAGTATCTAATTTAATGACTTTAGCTCAAGGTGCCTATCGTAAAACACACATAAAAACAGTTGTAGCTGCAATTGATGCAAGAATGTCAGAAATATATCTAGGTGTTTATCAATATAATAATGATGTTTGGCAAGCAATGATCAATGAGTGTGTAATAAAACCCGATCAAGTTAGTGAAAAATTAGCGCATTTATCTTTAACAGATTGTGTTTGCTCCGGTACTGGATGGCAGACATATCCAAATATGCTCAAAGGGATTATGCAAAGTGATCATCATTTACCAGAAGCTCAAGATATGTTGAAGATAGCTGAAAATTTATTTAATCATGGACAAACCATCAATCCAGAAGATGCTCAAGCTAGTTATTTACGAAATGAAGTGACATGGAAAAAATTACCGGGGCGAAATTAAAAAGGGACTAAACATCCCTTTTTGGATTAATTAAAATTATAATAATGAATTATTGAAATAATCCAAGGTGTTCTTTAGCATAAGCTTCAAAATCAGTACATCCACCAATAGGTTTTTCATCAATGAAAATTTGTGGTACTGTTTCAACAGGTTTACCAACACTTTTGGATAAATCTTCTTTAGTGATTCCTTCAGCTTGAATATCGACATAGCGATAGGAAAAGTCATCACGTTCTTGAGACAATTTTTCAGCTAATTCTTTAGCTCTTACACAATAAGGACAACCTGGTCGACCAAAAATAACTACGTACATTAAAAACCCCTTTATGTTATCAATATATTCTTACTATACTTATATTTTAAAAAAAGTGAAACAGTTAATAGTGGTTAAATAAATAGATATTAACGATTATTTAGTGATTGTGATAACACCAAAACATAATAACTAATCATTTTTATTCCTAATGATTTGAACTTCATAACTTAACATTAAATAAACCATGTGTTTAAAATAATTAGATTTTTTATTTCAATATATTATTGCGTTATCGGTCAGCTTTGATTAGTATAACGAGCAATTTTTATGTCTTGATTCACAGTATTCTAGCTACGATTAACATCAAAAGTTTACAAGTGTGCATCTTAATTTTAAAGATAATCGTTTTTAACGATTGCATTTTATACGGTCAGTTAAATACTGATCATTATCAGGCATTTTGAAAGTGATATAAATTATGTTAATTATTCCCGATATTACAATTATTTCAACATGGCTTAAAAATTTGAATGCTATTTTCCATCTTTCTACCGAAAGAAACACGATAGAGCTTATATATTTGCAAAAAGTAAATGGTATTTCTAATGCTGATATCAGACTAATTGATGATATTATGACCATATCCATTTATTCGCCTGTTAAACAAATTGCTTTACCTGCATTGTTTACTGAAATAAGTCAGATAAATAGTGCAACATTTTTAGCTAAGGTTTACCTTGAACTTAGAGATAATGAAAATGCGAGAATTGTATTTTCTTACTCAATTTCATTATCTGAAGGAATCACCTTCAATCAGTTTAGTTTATGCCTTTCTCGTTTTGAAGAGGAAGCGTTACAAGTTATTACTGAACTGGATAGTTGCGATTTATTGCTCAATTCTTTGGAAACATCAGCTCATTTGACCTTTAATAATCTCAATACCTATCATTAATATTTATATCAAATTGTTGTTAATTAATTGTAAATTATAACTTTAATTTCCTTTAAATGTATAAAAAGTCATCAATTGTATCATAAATTTCCCATATTCTAAATTAATGGATGAAGTTATAGTGAAATTAGGGTATTTTATGTTTCCGTAATGAAGGTTGTAAATCTATTGTAAATATTAACAAAATATTATGATGAACCTAACTTACTCAGTTTTAACCTATATATAGGTTAAATAAGGTGTTTTTTGATAATATCATTAAACATGGTGTTTAGCATGTTATTACCCGAAGGGAGTGGTGCGCATGTTTTCTCAACATAAAAAATCACATAGCAAATCTTTTGTTAAAGTTCTTACACTGATAGCGAGTATTTCCGCAGTTTTATCACCAAGTGCAATTGCCAGTGAGCGAGTTGTTAATATATACAATTGGGCAGGTCAAATTGGCTCTACCACTATTGGGGATTTCCAAAACGCTACACATATTAAAATTAATTATGATGTATTTGATTCTAATGAAGTATTAGAAGGCAAACTCATGGCAGGTCATTCTGGATTTGATGTTGTTTCACCTTCAGACAGTTTTTTAGCTAGACAAATTCAATCAGATATTTATCTCCCTTTAGATAAAAAGAAATTAACTAATTGGAATAATTTAGATCCCAATCTAATGAAATTAATGCAAACGCATGATCCTGATAATAAATATGCCATTCCCTATGTTTGGATGACTACGGGGATTGGATATAATATTGATATGGTCGAAGCTCGCCTAGGTGAAAATGCACCTGTTAATAGTTGGGATTTAGTCTTTAATCCAAAAAACATGGAAAAATTACAGGATTGTGGTGTGGCGTTCTTAGATGCACCAACTGAGATTTTTGCTAGTGCCCTCCAATATTTAGGTAAAGATCCTAATAGTACCAATGCTAAGGACTATACTGGAGAAGCTTATGAATTATTATCCAAGGTTAGACCATACATTCGTTATTTCCATTCTTCACAATATATCAATGATTTAGCTAATGGCGATATTTGTGTAATTTTAGGTTGGTCTGGTGATATTTTACAATCACGAGATCGTGCAAACGAAGCCGGTAATGGTGTAAAAATTGGTTATGAAATTCCAAAAGAGGGAGCTTTAGTATTTTTTGATACTTTTGCTATTCCTAAAGATGCTGAACATGTTGATGAAGCACATCAGTTTTTGAATTTTATTCTAAAACCAGAAGTAGCTGCTCAAGTTACTAATGACGTTAACTTTGCGAGCGCAAATGGGGTTGCGAATAACCAATTTGTAAAACCTGAAATTAGAAATGATCCAGCTGTTTATCCACCAGAAGAGGTAATGAGTAAATTATTCACTTTAAAAGTTCAAGAGCCAAAAATTGAACGTATAATTACTCGCACATGGACGAAGATTAAAACTGGCAAATGATAGCTCATTTGCTTTGCAAATAGGCGGTGGATTCTTGGAATCTTACCGTCTACTTTTTTTTGGGGCTTGTTGTTATGAGGAAGATGTAGATGAATAATGCAACAACAATTCAAGTTCAAATTAAAAAGAAATTGGTTACACCACTTTTAGAAATAAAGAATCTAACCAAGGTTTTTAATGATGACTATTATGCTGTAGATGATGTAAATCTTACGATTTATGAAGGTGAAATTTTTGCTTTATTAGGTGCTTCGGGAAGTGGTAAATCTACTTTACTTCGCATGTTAGCGGGGTTTGAACAGCCGACATCAGGGCAAATTATTTTAGATGGTAAAGATTTATCAACTGTCCCACCATATAATAGACCAATTAATATGATGTTCCAATCGTATGCACTGTTTCCTCATATGACGGTTGAACAGAATATAGCATTTGGATTAAAGCAAGATAAATTGGATGAAACAGAGATCCATCAACGCGTTAAAGAAATGCTGTCTTTAGTACATATGGAACAATTTGCTAAACGAAAACCACATCAACTATCAGGTGGGCAACGTCAACGTGTTGCTTTAGCACGAAGTTTAGCAAAAAGACCTAAGTTACTCCTACTTGATGAACCAATGGGAGCATTAGATAAACAACTTCGCGATCGAATGCAATTAGAAGTTGTATCTATTCTGGAACAAGTTGGCGCAACTTGTGTAATGGTAACGCATGATCAAGAAGAAGCGATGACTATGGCTGGTCGTATAGCGATTATGAACAAAGGTCAATTTGTTCAAATCGGCGAACCAGAAGAGCTTTATGAACATCCTAATAGTCGTTATAGTGCTGAATTCATCGGTTCTGTAAATATTTTTGAGGGTATGTTGCAAGAAACGTTAGAAGATGGATTACTGATCAACTGTCCGATGTTAAAGCACCCAATTAAAGTAGATTACGATTCACCTGCTGTTGAAGGTGTGCCTATTATGGTTGCACTAAGACCTGAAAAAATTCATTTATGTACCGAAATTCCTGAAGAACGCTACAATTTTGCAGTTGGAGAAGTTGTCGATATAGCTTATTTGGGTGATTTATCAATTTACCATGTTAAATTACATAGTGGACAAATTATAATTGCCCAATTACAAAACGAGCATCGTTATCGTAAAGGTATGCCTACTTGGGGTGATGATATGTACCTCAGTTGGGAAGTAGATAGTTGTGTCGTATTGACTGAATAATCATTTTTTCATCAGGAGATTTTCAATGCGTGCAATTGGAATTAGTTTTCTTCTTAACATATTTGCCATATTAGTATGTTTCGGCATTATGGGTAATATAGAGCATAGAACTTTATTTTTAAAGTTTTCAATGACTTTGTTACTCGTTGGTCTCATGGTATCTTCATTAGGTTTTATTTTACTAAGGTATAAACCGTCAAGACTTGCTTATAGACTAATGATTTTAGGGAGTGTGATTTCATTTCCAACATTACCTGTAGGCGGTGTTTTAATCTATTTTTGTCATAAAAAATCGATTAATTTACATGACGATTCCGATCTAATGACCGCTTATGGTCGGCTTTTAGTTACCTGTATTCCTTATTTGTGGATGCTTTTGTTATTTTTACTGCCATTTTTAATCGTATTTAAAATTAGTTTTGCAGATATGATAAGGGCAATACCACCTTATACTGATTTAATTACTTACGATGATGGAATACTAAATATTATTCTTAATTTTGGTAATTATTTTAATTTAGTTGATGATACTATTTATATTGATGCCTATTTACAATCCTTGAAAATTGCTTGTATTTCAACGTTTTTATGCATTTTAATAGGCTACCCATTGGCGTGGGCTATTAGTCAATGTAAACCATCAACACGTAATATATTATTATTGCTAGTTATTTTACCATCCTGGACATCATTTTTAATACGGGTCTATGCTTGGATGGGAATCTTAAAAAATAATGGTTTATTAAATAATTTTCTCATTTGGTTAGGTTTAATCGATCAACCATTAACGATACTTAATACTAATATTGCTGTGTATATCGGTATCGTTTATTCCTATTTACCTTTTGTCGTATTACCAATTTACACATCACTAAGTAAAGTGGATTCTACTTTGATAGAGGCTGCATTAGACTTAGGCTGTAAACCTTTAAAAACATTTTTTCAAATTATCGTGCCACTAACTAAAAGTGGGATAATAGCAGGTGGAATGTTGGTATTTATTCCAGCCGTAGGTGAATATGTGATTCCGGAATTATTAGGTGGATCAGATACATTAATGATCGGTAAACAGCTTTGGTTGGAATTCTTCAATAATCGCGATTGGCCAGCAGCTTCTGCCGTTGCCTCGGTAATGTTATTGATCTTAATTGTTCCTATTTTTTATTTCAATAAATTCCAAAATCGCCAAGCAGGAGGTAAATAAAGATGCAGAATTTACCTGTTCTAATGCGTTCAAGCTCAATTATTTTTATGAGCACACTGGTCTTTTCGTTAATCCTGACGATTTTATTTTCATCAATTGGCTTAGATGTTCTGTGTAGCCCAATTAAAAATATCAATTATTATCTAGGAATATTACTTTTCACTTGTATTATTACTAGTTTAATTACGGTTGTTATCTTATTTGATAGTATTACTTTGACTGTTTTTGTTGGCACCTTAATCGGTTCATTTGTACTGACAGTCTTAATATCATCAACTGGTTTTGATATTTTATTTAGCCCTATAGAGAACAGATATTTTTATCTCGGTATATTAATTTTTAGCTTAATTGTTACTGGTATAATTTCGTTATGTCTCTTATTAAAATGCATCAAATTATTTATATTATTCTTAGTTTTTGCATTTTTATATTTACCAATGTTAATGTTAGTTATCTATTCCTTTAATAGCTCTCGTTTAGTAACTGTATGGGCAGGTTTCTCAACACACTGGTATAGTGAGTTAGTCACTAATGTCGCATTACATGAAGCAGTAGGATTAAGTTTATTAATTGCGTTTGCTTCAGCAACGGTTGCTGTTATTTTAGGAACTTTAGCTTCATACACGATTGTGCGATTTGGTAAATTTAAAGGAGTAAATCTTTTTTCTTTCATGACTACTGCACCATTAGTTATGCCCGATGTGATAACAGGGTTAGCTCTATTACTACTCTTTGTTGCAATGGGACATTTTCTTGGTTGGCCACAAGATCGCGGTGCAATTACTATCTGGTTAGCGCATGTAACTTTCTGTACAGCTTATGTTACAGTGGTGGTAAGTGCCCGCTTGCGAGAATTAGATAAATCAATTGAAGAAGCAGCGATGGATTTAGGTGCTAATCCATTGAAGGTATTTTTTATTATAACTTTACCTATGATCGCTCCTGCGTTAGTATCTGGATGGTTGTTAGCGTTTACCTTATCTTTAGATGACTTGGTCATATCTAGTTTTGTCGCCGGACCAGGAGCAACAACATTACCAATGTTGATTTTCTCTAAAGTTAGGTTGGGTGTTAGTCCAGATATCAATGCTTTAGCTTCTATAATTATATTAATTGTTTCTGTGATTGGTTTTATTTCTTGGCTATTAATGCGAAGAGCCGAAAAACGTCGATTACAAGAAATGCGTAATATTAAATATTCGTGAAATACAAAATCAACATAAAAGGGACATCAGTCCCTTTTTTTTATTTATCTTCTAAATTGTTTAATTTAGTTCGACACTCAACAAATATAATCGACTTGTCAGATTAAATAACTGCTTATTAAAAATAAAAAGGAAATCTAGCATGGCTATGATGGCCATGAAGAATATTGTTACTAACAATATAATCCGATTATGTTGGTTAAAGGGGTATTTTTAAATTAATGATTAACAGGAGAGAGTCATATAATCTACAGAATGGCTAAATAGTCGTTCTGTAGATTATGGAAATGACTAAGGGTATCTTACACAATTATGTAATTAACGCCTTCACTTCGTCATCGCTTAAAGATGGAATTGGTTTAGTTAACATTCGTGTTAAAATTAACAAGTATATGATACCTACTCCAAACCAAATAAGACCAATGGTAATTGCCATATGATCAAGACTAGTCCATAACCATAAAGATAACAATACACCAATAGCTGGTAATATTCCAAATTTAAGAATGGTTATTGCAGTTAATGATTTACGTTTATAGAGGTAGCTTTTAATAACGCATAAATTAACAAAAGTAAATGACATTAAAGCCCCAAAACTTATCATTGATACGACTAAATCTAATGTAATAATTAATGAAAATAAAGAAAAAGTAGCCACAAATAAAATAGCTAAATGTGGTGTATGAAAGCGCTTATGTAAACGATAAAAAATCTTTTTCGGTAACACGCCTTCTCGTCCCATTGCAAAAAATATACGTGAGACGCTAGTTTGTGCTGTCATTGCAGAGGCAAGAACACCAGTTAAATAAGCCGCAAGGAAGAAGTTAACCATAAACGTTGAACCTATTTTACTGATTTCACCTACTTTCCCAATAACAACTAAACTGGCAGTGTCAGGTTCATTTGCAAAATTTTGCCATACTGGATAAGCTAAATGAGCAGCATAAGATATAACTAAAAAGATTCCACCAGCAATAATAACCGTCCATAAAATCGCTTTAGGAAGGCTATTTTTGGCATTGGTTGATTCTTCAGCTAAAGTAGCTATAGCATCAAATCCTAAAAATGCTAGGCATAGTACTGCCGCACCAGAAAATAATCCACTGATATCATTAGTAGTAAATACTAAAGGTCTTAATAATGCTTCAGTATTAAGATCAACATTAGTAAAAGCTAGAACAACAAATAGTGTGATAAAAATAAATTGCACAAAAATTAGTAAGAAATTAACTGAATTAATCAATTTAATTCCCAAATAATTTAGTGTACTGACAGTAACTAGGGATCCTAATACAAAAACATAAGCCGGTATTTCGGGAAAACGTTGATGTAAGTAAATACCTATTACTAAGTAATTTAAGATTGGTAAAAATAAATAATCTAAAATTTGCGTCCATCCAATTAAAAATCCGATCCTATTACCAAATGTATGTACTACATAAGAATAGGCCGAACCCGCAATAGGAAATTTATTCGCCATACGGCAATAACTTAATGCGGTAAATAAGATCATCGCGAGAGTAATAATATAGGCTATAGGTAAATGACCATCAGAGGTAATAGTCACTTGCCCGTAAGTGGTAAATATTCCTAATGGAACCATATAAGCTAAACCAAATGCAATTAATGCAGGTGTGGTTAAAACTCGTTTCATTTTTATTGCGGACATTCACGTTTGCTCCTGTGTCCAGATTAACAATAAAAAACTACTAATATAGTTTTATGCCTTCAAGTTCGATGTAATTAAAATTAATTACTTCAATAATAACCTTATATTGATAAAATCATCATGTTACAGGTCACACTTATTAAATTTGTTGATAAACTAGCTTTCCTCCTATTATTGTGTTAATTACTTTAACATTTTCAATATCTTCAGGTTCAATTTCGAATGGATTACGATCAATAATAATCAAATCCGCAAATTTACCTGGTTCAATTGAACCGATATTTTGTTCTTGTCCTAACATGTATGCTGCATCAATAGTTGCTGCACGTAATACTTCAGTAATCGTAAGATTACGATCTGTAGCTAAACGTTGAGCATTTTTACCCGCCCCTTTACGAGTAACAGCTACCTTAAAATCAAACCATTCATTTAATGGATCGATTGGCCAATCACTTCCAAATGCAATTTTAGCTCCGGCATCAATAAATTTAGCACTAGGTTCAAGTTCGTTGAAACGTTGTTCGCCTAGCATGTGATGAAATTGTTCTATCATTTCGTTAGTTGGGGCAGCCCATTGGAAAGATAATGTTGCAATTGCCTTCAATTGAGCAAAGAGGGCATAATGATGCGGTGCAGCGAGTTCATTATGTGCTAAACTTGGTCGAATATGATCTAATTCGGGATGTTGTGCTCTTAAAGTTGCAATATGCTTAAGAACCGTTTCGATAGCACCTTCACCAACAGTATGCATATGAGGATAAAAGCCAGCCTTACTAACTTCGATGATCAATTTCTCTAAAATGGCATTATCGTAATAAAGATCACCTAATCGATCACTCTCAACAAAATTAACATTATTGGCTGTTCCTTGGTTAATTCGATAAGGTTGTAGTAACGAAGCCGTCATAATTGGCGCTTGTAATACACCATCAATAAAAAATTTAACTAAAGAAATTTTAAGATCTGGTTTTGGTGACCAATTTTGTTGAGTATACAGTTGAGCAAAGTTCTTAGCTTGATCAATCGCTTTTGGTATATCATTTAAAGTGGGTGCATCATCAGGCGTAATTTCAATGGCACCTAATAGCCTAATGGTTAAATTATCCTCATTAGCTAAGGTTTTAAATGCTTTAAATTGTAAATGTGCAGAACGGGCATCCATGGCGGTTGTAACACCTTGTTGATTTAGTTCTCGTTGCACGCGTTTGGCTACTTCAATAGCTTGCATATCATTCAACGCAGGAATGCTATCAAACGCCCGCATTGCTGGTGCATCTTCTAAAATACCATTAAGTTCCCCATTAGCGAAACGTCCAATTTTACCGTCTTTTGGTTCAGGGGTATTGCTGTTTAAGCCGAATTTTTCTAGCGCACGGCTATTTGCTACCAAGGTATGGCAATCGTTAGAAAATAGAATAACGGGTCTAACAGTGTTAAGTTGATCTAAATCACTACGAGTTATATCTGTACCAAGTGGTAACACCTCTTGACGTAACCAGCCACGAACTTGTAGCCAATCATCATTTCCTTTATTGGGATCATTATCTAAATAGTGCTGAATTTTTTTGAGAGTTTGTTCAACGGTTAAGCTAGCATAATCAAGATGACATCCTGAGAGTTGTAAACCGCCCCAAAAAGGGTGTAAATGGGCATCAATGATACCGGGCAGCATCGTTTTGCCTTGCAGATCGATAACTTGCGTTTGTTCATTAATTAAGTTTTGAATTTGTGCGGTTGAGCCAATTGCTATAATATAGCCCTCAGTTATCGCTACTGCTTCACATACAGTATTACAATTATCTGCTGTATAAATGTAACCATTTACATAAGCAATTTCAGCATAAGAATGATTTTTTACCATTATAACGATGCCTTAACAATTTAGTGTATAAAAACGGACAAGGAAAGATAGCAGATTTAATGGCGGTGACAAGTAAAATTTCACTTTATTAACAATAATAATGATAAAAAAGTTGAGTTTACGATCAAACAATGTTAAATATATTTATTAAGTTACAGCGTCACTAAGAAAAACTTATGAAATATCAACAGCTCGAAAATTTAGAGTGTGGCTGGAAATGGAATTATTTAATAAAAAAATATCGTGAAGGCGAATCAATTACAAGGCATATAGAAAAGAGTGCGGAACAAGAAGCTATTCAAGAATTATTGAATTTAGAACATAATCCGACTAAAGTATTGGACTGGATTACCAATCATCTTAATCATGATTTGGATAATCGGATGAAGCAAACCATTAGGGCAAGAAGAAAACGCCATTTTAATTCGGAACATCAAAATACTCGTAAAAAATCTATTGATCTTGAATTTCTAGTGTGGCAACGGTTAGCCAATTTAGCTAAGCGTAGAGGTTTGACTTTGTCTGAAGTTATCATTCAGCTTATTGATGATGCTGAACAAAAAGATCAATATGTAAATAAAGTATCAACAATTAAAGATGACTTAATCTCTTTGCTGACTAATAATGACGACCAAAAGCAAAGTTAACGAATAACTGACTGACAAAATTTAAAACGTAGGTAATAAATTATGGGAAAATCCCTCGTTATTGTGGAATCACCAGCAAAAGCAAAAACAATTAATAAATATTTGGGTAAAGATTATATTGTTAAATCAAGTATAGGCCATATACGTGATTTACCCGTTAGTGGTAATAAGACCACCGAAACAAGCGATGAAAATAAGACAGAATTAAAAAAAGAAGGTAATAAAAAAGTAAAACGCTCATCTCAACAGATATTAGTCGATAGAATGGGCGTTGATCCGTACCATGATTGGAAAGCAAATTATCAGATTTTGCCGGGGAAAAGCAAAGTCGTTGCCGAATTAAAGAAGTTAGCAAAAGATGCCGATACAGTTTACCTTGCGACCGACTTGGATAGAGAAGGGGAAGCCATTGCTTGGCATTTAAAAGAAGTAATTGGTGGTGATGACGATAAATATCGACGAGTTGTATTTAATGAAATTACCAAAACAGCTATTCAAAATGCTTTTAAACAACCTGGATTTTTAGATATTAATCGAGTTAATGCTCAACAAGCTCGCCGTTTTATGGATCGGGTAGTTGGATTTATGCTATCGCCATTGTTATGGAAAAAAGTGGCACGTGGCTTATCAGCAGGACGAGTTCAGTCAGTTGCAGTCAGATTATTAGTAGAACGTGAACGTGAAATTCATGCTTTTATTCCACAAGAATATTGGGATCTTTTTGCTGATGTAAAAACTCAATCTAATCATACTCTCACTATGCAAGTAACTCATTTTGCTGGTGAAACATTTGAACCGAAAGATCGTATAGCAATTGATATGGCTTTAAAAGAGTTAAATGAAAGCCAATATCAAATACAAAATATTGAAGAAAAACCAACAAAAAGTAATCCGACTGCACCGTTTATTACTTCGACATTACAACAAGCTGCAAGCACCCGACTTGGATTTGGCGTTAAAAAGACCATGACATTAGCACAACGTCTTTATGAAGCAGGTTATATTACCTATATGCGTACTGACTCAACCAATTTAAGTCAAGACGCAATAAGTATGGTAAGAGGGTATATTGAGAAGGAATTTGGTGAAAAATATTTACCGACAAAAGCAAATATTTATACCAGCAAGCAAAACTCACAAGAAGCACATGAGGCAATTCGACCATCAGATGTCAAACTTATTGCTGAAAAGTTAAATGAAATAGAGTCAGATGCACGCAAATTATATCATCTCATTTGGTGCCAATTTGTTGCATGCCAAATGACGGCAGCAGAATACAATTTAACTACAATTACCGCCCAAGCGGGTAATTTCACATTAAAAGCAAAAGGTCGTGTTTTACGCTTTGATGGTTGGACGCGGGTTCAGCCACAATTGCTAAAAAATAATGATGATAAAATACTGCCAACAGTTAAAGAAAAAGAACTTCTTGATTTGTTGGCATTAAATCCAGTACAACATTTCACTAAACCACCGGCTCGTTACAATGAAGCCTCTTTGGTGCGTGAGCTAGAAAAACGAGGTATTGGTCGACCATCCACCTATGCAACAATTATTTCTACGATTCAAGATCGAGGTTATGTGCGTTTAGAAAATAGACGTTTCTATGCTGAAAAAATTGGTGAAATCGTCACGGATCGTTTAGGTGAGAATTTTAATGATCTTATGAGTTATGATTTTACGGCTCGTATGGAAGATACGCTTGATGATGTTGCACATAAAAAAATTGATTGGAAAAATGTTTTAGATTCATTTTTCTCTAATTTTTCTAAGCATCTGGAACAAGCGGAACAAGCGCCAGACAAGGGTGGCATGCAATTAAATCCTCTTGTTCCAACACCGGAAATTAAATGTCCAGCATGTGGAAGAGAAATGGGAATTAAAACAGCCAGTACTGGTGTCTTTTTAGCTTGTTCTGGTTACAGTTTGCCGCCTAAAGAGCGTTGTAAGCAAACCATTAATTTAATTCCTGAACATGAGATAATTAATCTGCTTGAAGATGGAAGCGATACTAGCAGTGCCGAAACCGATGCCTTAAGAGCACGTAAGCGTTGTCCTAAATGTCATACTGCAATGGATAGTTATATACTAGATGGTAATCATAAATTACATATTTGTGGTAATAACCCAATTTGCGATGGCTTTATCGTTGAAGAAGGTAATTTCAAAATTAAAACCTATGAAGGCCCGATCATTGAATGCGAAAAATGTGGAAGTGAGATGCATTTAAAAACAGGCCGATTTGGTATTTACATGGGTTGTACAAATCCAGAATGTAAAAATACCCGTAAAATTCTAAAAAATGGTGATGTAGCGCCGCCAAAAGAAGATCCTGTTGATTTACCAGAATTAAAATGTAGCAAATCAGATGCACATTTTGTATTACGTGATGGTGCATCAGGTATTTTCTTAGCAGCCCATAATTTTCCTAAATCTCGTGAAACACGAGCCCCATTAGTTGCCGAATTACAGCAATTCAAGGATCGTTTACCAGAAAAATTCTTGTATTTAACACAGGCACCAGCCATTGACCCCGATGGTAATAATGCGATTGTACGGTTTAGTAGAAAAAACAAACAGCAATATGTGACTTCGGAAGTTAATGGTAAATCAACGGGTTGGGTAATGAATTTCATTGATGGTAAATGGGTCAAAACCAGTAAATAAAGCAATTTATTGATAATTATAGTTGTTATAATCTGTAATAATGAAGGTATTAAATACCTCAACAAAAAATAAATGAAAGATGTTCTATATATTTTTGAAATTCATTATAGAATAGCAAACTAAAAGCCGGTGATAGCCGGCTTTAATGCCGGATGAATTGTTTAATAGTGAGATAAATACTAGCAACTCATTTACCCCTGAATATCATCCTAAAATAATCATAATAGAGGTGCAGTATTTATGAAGCTACAACAGCTCAGATATATTGTCGAAGTTGCCAATCATGAGCTTAATGTCTCATTAACGGCAGAAAAACTATACACTTCACAACCCGGAATTAGTAAACAAATTAAACAATTAGAAGATGAATTAGGCATTCAAATTTTCTATCGATCCGGCAAGCACCTTTCAGGTATAACGGAAATTGGTAAAACGATCATTGACACTTCACGTGAAATCCTTAACAAAGTTCAAGATATTAAAATGATCGTTCAAGAACATACTAAACCTAATTTAGGTATGCTCTCATTATCTACGACTTATACGCAAGCACGTTATGCTTTGCCCCTGAAAATCCAGAAATTCATGCAAAATTATCCTGATATTGCACTGAAAATGGAACAAGCAGAATCAAGCCAGTGTTTAAGTAATTTAAAAAATCGTGTTACTGATTTTGCTATTATTAGTGATATTACGGATTTAACAGAAGAACTCATTGCATTACCTTGCTATCATTGGAATCAATCTATTATAGTTCCTGCCCAGCATCCATTGACAAATAAAGCAATAATATCTATTGAGGATTTAGCTCATTATCCTTTAATTAGTTATGACTTATCTAAAGAAGGCTCTGATATATATCAGACTTTTCATAAAAATAATACAGTACCCAATATTGTATTTAATACCGCAGATGCTGATTTAATTAAAACCTATGTTAGGCTGGGAACAGGGGTTGGAATCATTGCTAAAATGGCAATGGATAATCATCAGGATCAAGATTTGGTTGTACTCAATGCAGGTCACATTTTCCCATATAGTACAACTTATATCGTGTTTTTACGCGCGCTCTATTTAAGAAGCTATATGTATGATTTTATTAGTGAATTTTCACCACATTTAAATCGTTCACTTATTCATCAAGCACTTTCTTACGAAAATAATCAACAAGTTTTAACTATGTTTAATGGAATGAAATTAAACATTAAGTAGGTTATAATATATAAGTTTGTAATATTCACTAGTTTAAGGGGCAATCATGCTTAATGCATACAAACTCAAAAATAAACATTTAGCCAAAATTCATAATGAATTGGATATAAAAGGCTCAGCTTGGGTTGATCTGATTGAACCAGAAGAAAGTGATCGAGAAATAGTATTATCGCAGTTAGGGCAAAATTTAGCCACAAGTATTGAATTAGATGATATCGAAGCATCTGCACGTTTCTTTGAAGACAAAGAAGGATTACATATTCACTCCTTCTTTTTTTATAATGATTCTGAGGATAGAGCAGGTAATGAAACCGTCGCTTTTACAATAAATAAAGGCCGTTTATTTACTTTACGTGAACGTGACTTGCCCGCATTTCGTTTATATCGTATGCGCTCACGTTATCAAGAAATGAATGATGGAAATGCTTATGAAATCTTGTTGGATTTATTTGAAGTTAAAGTCGAACAACTTGCCGATCAGATTGAAAATATTTACAGTCAACTTGAAGAATTAAGTCTAATTATTATGAATCGTAGTGCGCAAGAACATTATGATGAGGCCATCACGACTCTTGCAGAATTAGAAGATACAGCATGGAAAGTTCGTTTATGTCTTATGGATAGTCAGCGAGCATTAAATTACCTCGTACGAAGAGCGAAAATGGCTAATGATCAATTGGAACAGGCTCGAGAAGTAGTACGAGATATTGAATCATTAATTCCACATAATGAATCGTTATTTCAAAAAGTGAATTTCTTAATGCAGGCGGCAACCAGTTTCATTAATATTGAACAAAGTCGAATCATCAAAATCTTTTCAGTGGTATCGGTAGTGTTCTTGCCTCCTACAGTGGTAGCATCTGCTTATGGTATGAACTTTGATTTTATGCCAGAAACTCATTGGGAGTGGGGATATCCAATGGCTTTAATATTAATGTTAGTAGCCGGTATCGCACCATACGTTTACTTTAAATTAAAGAAATGGTTATAGAAACTGTATTTACATTCATTCAAAGACCGAATTAATTGATGATTCGGTCTTTTTTATGTTTATTTCTAATAGATTTCTATAGTGGCAGCAAACTAAATTAACCTAAATCAATAAGACATTTTGTTGATTTAATCGTAACTTAGGAAGTTTGTCATAATATTCTAGCGGACACTAACAAATTTTTAATACTTGAATGTCTAAACTAAGATGGTATAAATCAAAATAAATCACTTTGTCATTTTATAAAAAATAAAATAATAGCTTTTCTAAATGGAAAGTATAACCTAACGATTAAGTTCCCTTTTCTGATAATCATTTTAATAAATTTGTAAGCATAAAGATTAAATATATCTCCTATAATATTCTTAATTAAACGACATAGGGTAATAATGAAATAGAATAGGAGTGACAATTTATGACTTAATCGTTAAAATTGCAAATTGTATATTATAAAAATAATGAGTAAATAAGAATGGCTAAGCAGATCAAAGTAATAAGCTGTCCCAATTGTGGCAGTGTACAAAAAACGGAAATAAAACCAGAGCATTATCGATGTGACAACTGTAATACAGAATATTTTTTAGATAATGATGATATAAACGTTAATGTCAACTATGAAAGTAATTCAGGAGAATTTGCTAATTTCCTAAATGCAAATGGAAAATTAATTTTAATGATTGTAGGAGTGATAGCAGGGATTAGTCTAGTTGGTGTTATTACTTCAAATTTATTTAAATCTGACTCTAGAACAAAAAATTACTATAATAGTCAAACAACTTCCATTAGTACTCCAGTAAAATCAACCGTAACAGAGCCTAAAAAGAAAACATTTACGGTAAATTACCATTATCATTCATTAGTTTCTAAGGGAGATAAGGCATATATTATCAGTATAGTTCAACGTGATTATGATGATTATAAAGAGAAAAACAAATATTATTTTATTATTCATGATCTTCTAACTAATAAAATTATAAAAGAAGAAGAAATCAAAGAGCTAGAAGCTGATAAATATAAAGCAAAAAATGATTGGGATTTCCACGATTTTAGTCAAACCAAAACCTATCTTGTGGTTAATAAAAAATATGTCTTTTTAATAGACAAAAGTAATTTTAATTTAACTAATGTAACTTCATCATTATTGAATAGTTTTCCTCAATACAATACAGGTCTTGCATCAATAAAAATTGATGAAACGCAAGGATCAGGAGAAAAGGTTTTCCGCATATTAACCGATGATGGTCAAAAAATTTATTATTACCCAATTTATGATAAGGCACTTCCTGACAATAATGATTTTTATATGACTAAAAAAGACTTTATAAAACAAAATAAAGATACAAGTGAGCATATTGCTTTTGCATTTAGTAATGATCCTTATGGACAATACAATCCTAAGTTAATTAAATTTAAATTTACTAATAGTATGGGTAAAAATTATTATACCATTACCACATCTACAGTTGGCGAACATCCATTAGATGGTTCACCTGCTTTTACCGATGATGCCAATGCCTATTGGTTTGATACTCCTCGTAGGAATGAATCTAATGAAATTATTTCCCATCAAAATTTAACGCCAAATCGTTTATATTTTAATCCGGGAATTATTTATGCAGATGATCCTGTAATAAGTAAAGATCCTGCATTAATTATTAAAACTAAAAAAAGTGCAAGTCCAGATGCAAACTATAATTATCAGCGAATAGATATTAATTCGGGCAAGGTAATTTGGACAATATCTGAAGACAAATTCAAAATTAAAAATATTTATCGTTTTAATAATAATTTTATTTTTGAGCAATCTTCTGATAAATATGGAATCATTACTCCAGATGGAACAATTAAACAAGAAATAACATTAAGTAAAGAAAGTAAAGAAAAATAACGAATATAAGGAATATTATATGGTCTTCGGTAGCTTTTTTAAAAGACAGTTAAGAACAATTATTGAGTGGAAAAATCAAGATCCTGATATATTGTTTTATGAATTTCCTTCACCAACTGATGAGATTAAAAATGCGAGTAAATTAATTGTCAATCCAGGACAAGGGTGTATTTTGGTTTATAAAGGTGAAGTTATTGATGTCCTAACTAATTCGGGAACCTATGAACTTAACACTTCAAATCATCCATTTGTGACTAATTTTATTAAAATACTACAAAGTTTTGAAAGTGAACATAAAATGCATGTTTACTTTTTCCGTATGGCAAATTTAGTCAATCAAAAATGGGGAACATCAACACCAATTAAATATATTGATAGTGCGTATCAATTTCCAATCGAACTAGGTGCTTATGGGACATATGCTATCAAAATAGAAGATGCGAGATTCTTTTTTAAAGAGATTGTTGGATCTCGTTCAATGTATACGGCGAAAGATCTTTGTAATTTGATGATATCACGTGTAATTCCAGTCATTACGTCACAACTGGCAGGTGACGGCTATTCGTATAAAACTATCGATTCGCAATTAATTAATTTATCTCAACAAATTAAAAATACTCTTCAAGCAACATTTTCAAAATTAGGATTAGTCTTAGATGATTTCCAGATTGAAGCCACTTTATTTAGCCAAGACACATTAGAACGTATAAATAAAATAGCTGATTCACGTACTGATGCTATAGCAGCGCAGGAAGTAGGCTTAGATTATGTTCAACATGAAAAAATCAAAGCCTTACGTGATGCTGCTCAGAATGAGGGCGGGCTTGCAAGTGCTGGGCTACAATTAGGTGCAGGTTTTGAATTAGCTAAATCCTTTGATTTAAATCCGAAAAGTAATGAAAGTGAATCGGCTAAAACAAATAATAATGATGTTGTTAATCAACTCAAACAGTTGAAAGCTCTTTTAGATGATGGAATCTTAACGCAAGATGAATTCAATATGAAAAAGGCACAACTACTTGATAAATTGTAAATATAATTTCACTTATAAATTAATACTGTAATAAAATTAGCACTTGCATAAAAGTGCTAATTATTTTTGCTAACGTTACCGTTGAAGCTTTATTTATTTATTTCTTTATTGAATCAGACTGTCCTAATGCTATAAATTTTTTATAAATATCTTCAAAATTACTTAACTCTATAATTTTATATTTTCCTTCGTTATGTTTGTATAACAATGCCCACCAATGAAGATTAGAATTACTATTTTGTATTTTATAAAGAGATCAATTCTCTTGAAAATATTGATGACGTTAAAACACGATGAATCGAATTGATTTTAAACTTCGTGAAGCTGATTTATTACCGATAAAAAGTGAAATTTAAACCTAATTTCATATTTTATTTAGCCGAATTGGTATCATTTTTCATATCGGGAAATAATTAAACCAAAAGAAATCAATTCATTTTGTATTTTAAATATCATCTAAGTAAAAAAGTATTATTGAAGAAGTAAACAAAACTCACCAAAATTCTTTATGATTAATAATAGCTTTAACAGATAATATTGAAACTATACGTTTTTAACGTGGAGTAATTACTTCATTTAACTATTAAACACATTTTAAGTGCCATGAGTATTAAGCAACTAAGCTTGTCCATTATGCTATTATTTAAACCATAATGGAAAGCCTTGTTTTGTTTATTAGAACTTAATACTACCACTAACAACTGCATGAAATTTGGCTGCCGGAATACTTTCATGGGCTGTTTGATAATGCTTATTAAATATATTATTGAGGTCTACACCTAAGCTGTATTGCCGTTTATCACCAAATTCTGCAAATAAATTAAGATTAACTGCTGACCATCCATTGTATTCATAGCGAGTATTATCACTTCGTTTTTTGGATTTAGAAGCAAAGCGCATATATATATCACTACTTAAATCAAATGATGAAAAGAAATGAGTATTTCGTAAACCAACACGACCATTAATCATTGGAGTATTAGATGAATAGGTCTTATAGTTAGGTGTTTCAAGTTTGCGTCGCATAAAGTTAGTGTTAAGGTAGGGTATAACATCCCACTGATTATATTCTATGGTTATTTCTGAACCGTAGGTCTTGGCTTTATTAGCATTATTATAATAGACATTATACTTGCTACCACGGCTTCCATTACATACTGACTCTCCATTACATATCATCTCAGTAATGTAATTTCTGGCAGAAGAATAAAAAATAGCGGTATCAATTATCCAGTTGTCACTACTATGTCGAAGACCTATCTCAAAATTATTTGATTTTTCTGCTTTTAAATGAGGGTTACCATAAATAGTTTGAGACGCCGCAGATGTTACAGCATACAAATGTGTGAGAGTTGGATAAACATAACCTTGAGCAAAGGATGCACGAAAAATATTATTATCATCTACCTCATAAGTCATTCCACTGGAAATTACTAATGTATTATCATGTACTTGCTTTCTCTTATCCTTAGAATTGATTACAGAATTTGGTCTTTGTCCTGCTGGGTAAATTTGAGTAGTTTTAGAGGTACCAGAAAGGACTTTCGATTCTAGCCAATATTTACGTAATCCTAGGTTCCAAACTAATTTATCGTTAATTTTCCATTCATTTTGTCCAAATAATGAAATGCTAGATTGCTGCCATTGGTTACGTGAATTAACATCTTTTTGATAACTAGGTATAATTCTTGACGTAAAATCTACATGCTTATGCGAATTTTGTTTAACTTTGTCTTGTAAATATTGCGCTCCAGTTACCAATTTCACATGGTCATTAAACTGGAAATCAGTCTGTAAATTGATACCTTGCGAATGTTGTTGATCATTTGTATTGGTTTTTATATGGTTGTTTATTCTTGGATTAGGTTCAATAACTAAATCGTTACGAAATTGTCGAGCTATTTTTTGATTGTATACATCAAAATGAATATTCTTAATTATATGATTATCTGTTACATAATCATAAAATAAACCAATCTTTTGACGTTCAACACGGGGTAATTTAACCAAAAACGATTTTAATTCAGATGAACTATCATTATTATTATAAGTTTGTGTATGTAGTTTATAAGACTCTAATGCTAATCCAAAACTATGTTGATTAAAATGATAACCAAACCAACTACTTAAGCCTTTGTTGCCAAAATCAGTATTTTTCAAACGTCCTTCAGGTGTTCGTTTATCACCGTAATCACTGTAATTGCCACTTATACGATAACTAAAATTATCTAATGTTCCATAAGCAGCCCCCAATTGAGTAAAACCGCTTGAGGAACCATCATAAATAGATTTTAAATGACCTGAAAATGCTTGCTTATCTGAACTTCCTTTTTTAGTAATGAAGTTTATAACCCCACCTATTGCTTGCGAGCCATATAACACAGAGTGGGGACCTTTAATAACTTCAATACGTTCAATTGAATCAGGGTCAATAAGTAATCCTGCTCCGGAACCGTGCCCTGAACGCTGATAACTCACTTCTTGCCCGTCAACTAACATTAAAACATGAGAAGGGGATTCGCCTCTAATAATTATTTGTTTACGTCCCGCCGTTGCATTATCGTAGATTTCAATGCCCGGAATATCTCTTAATGCTTCACCTATTGAATCACTGTTATTTCGTTCTAGTGTTTCACGATCTAAAACATAGGCAGAAACTGAACTATCCCAAATTCTTTTCTCTGTTCGAGTTCCGGTTACAACTAAAGTATCTGTATTATTATCGGCTTGAGCATGATTAACTAAGGATAATAGTACACAAGAACCATATAAAATGGTGGTATTAATTTTTATTGCAATTTTCATCATTTTTATTAATTAAGATCAATTCTTGCACCATTAAATTGATCTTAATTATCCCAAATTTTTAGAAATCAATATCTAAACCTAATTGAAAGCTTCGGCCTGGTGCTGTAAATAAGTTAATATATTTACGATTTGAGTTTTCATACAATTTATTATTACTTAAATAGTCCCAATATTTATGATTGGTTAAATTATAAATTCCTCCACTTACTTTTATGTTTTTGGTGAAATTATAGTATCCAGTTAAATCAATAATGCCATAACCAGGAACTTTGAAATATTCTTCATTTGAATTGGTAATAGGTTGACCTTGGTTATTGTAATTTTCACGATTTGTTGATTTTGCTTTTTTAGATTTTTGTAGTGTTGAGGTTAATGAAAGCCCATAGATTCTATTAGGGTCATCCCAGCTTATACCTATTACACTTTTTAATGGTGCAATTGTATCGATATCAACATCCTTATCACCTAAATAGTTAGATTTTGATTTTCCTTGACTGTAACCAATCGCGAAATTTGCTGACAATCCATTTAATGAATCAAACCATGTGCCAAAGTTAAATTGGCTACTTAGTTCAGCACCATAAATATAGGCTTTATCACGATTTTCCGCTTCATAAATCAATCGATTTCCTGTCCCTGGAATATTTTTAGTGTAACGAGTATAGGCAATAAAATCTTTATACTTGTTATAAAATATAGATGAGGATAGTTGAATACCGTAAGTCGGTTGACCTTTTATACCCAGTTCAAAGTTATTGCTGGTTTCAGTATTAAGATTAGAATTACCCAATAATGCATAAAGATTACTATGTGCCATATAAGAACCATAAAGTTGGTTTTGATTAGGCATTTGTGCACCGCGTTTATATTGTAAATAGGCAGTAAAGTTTGGGTTGATATCATACATAAAAGCTAATGATGGTAAGAGTTGGAAATCGCTATTGCTTTTATATTGTCGACCTAATTGAGATGTATTTATACTAGATACTGCCATATTTTCTAAGTCCCGAGGTTTGGTATTTTGATAAATGGCTTTGATTCCAGGAACTAAATAGAATTTATTCTCACTTTGATAATTAAAGACTATACGATCTTCAAAAAATGCACTTAACTGATAACTACGACTATCTGCTTGAGGTTTACTATAATCACCATCAGGGAAGATGCCAGGATAAAGTGATTTTGCAGATGTATAGAAAGGTGATTCATCTTCACTCCATTTACCATTAACGCCCGCTGTGATTTTTTGATTTTGTACTTGTTTAAGTAATGTTGATGATAAACTATAGCTTTTAGTATTGTAGTGGGTTTGTATATTGAATTTACCATCGCGGATACTATTAAGATCAGTCTTGTCGTAGACTTTTGTTTGTTGATAGTTAAACTGTGTAATTACGCTATCAATCCAACTAATATATTCGGGCTGCCATTGATCTTTAATCATCATACTTAAGCGATTATTTTTATTCTTTTGATGATCATAGGAACTAATTTGCTGACCTTTTTTATCCCATGTATCATAGTGCGAGTGTTTTGTTTTATTATTATAATCGACATTTGCATGAATCAAATGTTCTTCTGTTGCCTGCCAACCAATACCCGCTAAAATGGAATTTGAGTGCCAATTTTCTGGATAAGCGCTAATGGAATCGCCATGATTACGAGTTTGCTGACCATCGCGTCGACTCAATACTAAAATACCATTTAATTGATCATCACCAACTGCCATAGTCAAACCTTGGTGAAAACTTCTGTCAGCATTATCATAGCCGTTTTGATAACCAAAATACTCAGTTTTACCCGGATAGAGATAGTAACTTGCAAATTTGGTTTTAAATGAGACTGATCCTCCCAAGGCATTGTTTGTATTGCCTACCGAAGTAGCACCAGATTCTATATCAATTTTGTTGTACATATAAGGATCGATATAATCACGTCCGATGGCGTAAGTACCGAAACCTGCTCGACCAACTGAATTAAATCGTCTCTGTGCAATAGGTAAAGACATGCCATCAATATCAATAGATACACGATTAGCATCTAATCCTCGAATGTTATACCCTGTAAATCCGCCACGATCCCAACTACTTTTACCGCTACCGGAACCAGAAATATTACCCGGTGCCGAAATTAATGGTTGATATCGCATAATATTGCCGAAATTCGTACCACCATTTTTCCGAATATCTTGTTCGGAAATTTCTTGTTTTGAACCCGGATTTTTATATGTTTCATATGATGTAACCGTTATGACATCTTCCACTTGTTGTTCTTGACTTTTTTCGGAAGACACAGCAGTGAGAGAAAATGTTAAACCGACAGCTAACGTTACAGATTTTTTGATATGGGTGATATTGAACATTGTTATCCTTTCTTAAAATAATAATTTGCTAAAATCATTAATATTGCTCAATAATTAGTTAATAAAATCCAGTGTATAACCATTTATTGAGCACATCTTTGGTTTGTACTTATTTTCAATTTTGGTTTATTAAGCTCAATAACTTCGATGAGTCATTTTTCAATGACATTTACTTTTCAGGGTAAAAACCAGAATAAAGAGTATCAACCGCTTGAGTTACTCTAGGACCTAACCCTAAAAGATAAGCTTGATCAATAGTAATAATTCGGCGATTTTTCCATGCTTGTGTTTGGGTTAATCCGGGAATGGAAGATAATTTATCTAATCCACCAAGATGTTCAACTGATTGACTTGTTAAAATAATTGCTTCAGGATTACTTGCAATGAGAGATTCAGCTGAATAACTTTTATAACTTGTATGAGTTGCGATGTTTTCTCCACCGGCAATTGTAATGATTGCATCGGCAACTGTATTTTTACCAGCAATTGTGTTACTTCCACCCATGCTCAATAAAAATAAAACTTTTATCTTTTGAGGTTGTTTAGCTATCTTTTGCTGAATTTCGGTTAAGTGATTTCGGATTTGATTAACCAGTTGTTTAGCGGCTAATTCTTTATTTAATTTAAATCCAATTTTTTCGATATTCTGATATAACAGTTCTGGAGTGGCAGGTACACGCTGTAAAGCGAGTACATCTACTTTAGCTTTACTGACTTGTTCTAAAATATCATTTGGTTCTGCATCAATCCACGTTATGAATAGACTAGGGGTAAGTGACAAAATTCCCTCTATATTAAGTAATTTCCAATAACCAATTTGAGGGAGTTTTTTTACCTCTGCAGGATAACTACTAGTCTGATCAACGCCAACAATTTGTTCGCCTGAGCCAAGTGAATAAATAATCTCTGTTAAAGATCCACCCGCAACGACAATTCTTTCATTTGCGAAACTGTAGTTAATAAAACTCAATATCAGGCTAATAGAGAACAGGTATTTCAATAAAATAGCTTTCATTTTCATTTCTATTCCAAGTGCTAAATAATTATAAAATACTAAAGCAATATAGTGAAAATGATAATTATTATCAATGGAAAACTAAAAAATTACCCTGATTATTTTATAACTCATTGATTTTATTGATATATTCTTATAATAATTTTTGAGCCAAGAAGAAGAGTATTCGTCCTAAGAATCAAAACGCTTATCTATAGCGAGTATTAATTTTAGTTATTAGCAAAAATAATATAAAATTTATTGCCAAATGATAATAATTATTATTTAATTTCGCGATAACTATAAAATACAAGATTTTTAGCTCATGAAAACATTGGATGTCTCTGCATATTTTGCAGCCAGTTCTGGATTACCTTTTAAAGATCGTTGGGCAGTGATGCCTCTACAAGCCAATTTGCCATTAGCTCCAGAAGAAATAGGGCAGCAATGGCAAAATCTTCAAAATAGCGCTTTGGTTGGTCGTAAGCGATTAATTTACATTCACATTCCTTTTTGTGATATTCATTGTCAATTTTGCGGTTTTTATCAAAATCCATTAAGAAAATTTGATACAAATACCTATGTAGATTATTTGATGCAAGAAATTGCTATGGAAATTAATAGCATTGCAATGCAGTCAGCGCCAATCCATGCTATTTATTTTGGCGGGGGAACACCAACAGCTTTAGCTGCCGGTCAATTAGCAAGAATTATCAGTTATCTAAAACAATTTGCGCCACTTGCTCCTGATTGTGAAATTACCGTGGAAGGGCGAATATCTGATTTTGATGATGAGCGAATCGATAGCTATATTGCGGCAGGTGCCAATCGTTTTTCAATTGGAATTCAGACCTTTAATAGCCAAATACGTCGTAGACTCGGTCGTGAAACAGATCAACAACAGATAATCCAAACTTTTGAAAATATTGCTCGACGCGACAGTGTTACGCTGGTATGCGATCTTATGTTTGGTTTACCTAATCAAACATTTGAAACATGGCAACAGGATCTTGAAATTGCTGAAAGTTTACCGTTAGATGGTGTGGATCTTTATTCTTTAAATCTTTTACCAACCACGCCGTTAGCTAAAGGTGTTGAAAATAAACGGATAGAATTACCAACTGTGGCGGATAAGTTCCACTTTTACCAACAAGGTGCAGAATTCCTAGCTAAAAAGGGCTGGATACATCTAACTAATGCGCACTGGGCTAAAACAACGCGTGAACGCAATCTCTATAATTTCCTCATTAAACAAGGTTCTCATTTTTTTGCATTTGGTTCTTGTGCAGGAGGAAAATTGGGTGGGCAATCTTTTATGGTTCATCGTAGTTTAGAGCAATATTATGCTTTACTAGATCAAGGTAAGAAACCGCTGATGATGTTAACGGGCAAAACGTTGTTAGGTGATTGGTTGCATCAGTTACAAGCAGGAATTGAAAAAGGGCGCATTGATTTAACACAATTAACAGAGCATATTCATTTATTCGATCCTTTGATTGAACAATGGCACAAAGTTGGCCTTTTACAAGATACGGATCATTGTATGCGTCTCACATTATCTGGGCGTTTTTGGTCAAGTAATATTTTACAAGCACTACAACAACTTTTATTAAAATTAAATAATCCAGAACATATTGAGCTACAAGAAAAAATGCAATTAGCAAGAAAGGCAATGCAAACGAAACATGGTCAAGGTATGCCACCAACTCATTTAAAAACACAAGCAATTAAAGTTAATTCTTCTCAATAAAGGAAAGAGCTATGACAGAACAATCAAATAACCAAATGAAACTAATCGATTTTATGCAAACTAATCCAGAAGGAACTTTAGAGAAAATAGCTCAAGATTACCAAGTTAGTTTGAGCGAGGTTATTCAAGCATTACCGAATGTTAAATTAGCTGATGGTAATCAGTTTGATACTATTTGGCAAGAAGTTGAAACATGGGGTGAAATTACATTTTTAATTCATACTAAAGATATTATAGCTGAATTTTCTGGTGAATTGCCTTCAGGTTCTCATCGTGCCGGTTATTTCAATCTTAAACATAAACAGGGTTTAAGTGGACATATAAAAGCTGAGCATTGCCAACAAATAGCCTTTATCGAACGCAACTTTATGAAAATGTCTACGGCATCCATTATTTTCCTCAATAAACATGGTGAAGCGATGTTTAAGATTTTTGTTGGTCGTGATTCTCATCATCAATTGAAAGCAGATCAGTTGGATAAATTTAAAGCCTTAGCGCAAAGATATAACAAAAAGATATAACAAATAGAACTGACAACATAATGAAAACATTACTAATTTTTGGTGTTAGCGCACAACACGGAACAGGTTATAACGTTTTACAAACCGTCTTAACTCACTATCCAGACTGGCGATGCTTGGTTTTAGTACGACATGCTGATTTGGCTTATCAACTTACGCAACAGGGAGTTCAATGTATCGTTGGTGATGCAACTGATTCTGAGGCAGTTGAACAGTTATGTAAAACGGCTGGTGAGCAGGCTATTATCGTCTCGACTCTTGGTGGTACAACCGGTAACTATACTGCGCAACGAGTAATTATTGATGCTGCTGAAAAAACCGGTATCCAACACATGTTGTTAGTCACATCTCTAGGGTGTGGTGAAACGTGGTCAACTTTATCATTACGTGCTAAACAAGCATTTGGTCAATCAGTACGCGAAAAGTCATTAGCAGAAGTTTGGTTGCAAACCAGCTCTCTTCAGTATTTGATTTTAAGACCCGGTGGTTTACTTGATGGCGATGCGACAGGTCAAGGTCAGTGCTATTATCAACAAGAAGTTCATGGCTTTATTCGACGCCGTGAACTAGCGGAATTGATTATAAGAAAAATTGAAAATCAAGAATGGGATAATCGAGCATATAGTGTAATTGATCCTAGTATAAACGTTGAACGCTAATATTGATCAAGAATAGTTTGAAAACGATTTTAATTAATGAGGTTGATTTATGAACATAACTAACCCACGAATTTGGCTGTGGAGGTTAGGGGTACTTTTATTTGTAGTTTTTGTATTTTCAACCAATGCTGGGGCATTACATTTTACTTTCTATCAGCTATTAACTATGTCATTTGATGACCCATTATGGAATATTTGGTTTAATATTCGTTTGCCTCGCATTCTATTGGCTATTGTGGTTGGTATGGCGTTAGCCTGTTCGGGGGCAGTCATGCAAGGTTTATTTAGAAATCCCTTAGCCGATTCAGGTCTTCTAGGCATTAGTAGTGGTGCAGCTTTGATGGTTACATTGACTATTTTGTTTCCGACTATTTTTCCTTCCATTATTATGCTTTATGGCAAGATGATCGCCGCTTTTATTGGTGGAACAGTTATTTGCTTAATTATATATATCTATAGTTTAAGCGAACAAGGCAACATGGCAAAATTAGTTTTATTAGGCGTTGCTATAAATGCGATTATTGTCGCTATCATGGGATGTTTGACTTATATAAGTGATGATCTACAACTTCGTCAAATTTCTTTATGGTCGATGGGGCATTTAGGTAAAGGTTCTTGGGAGCTTGTTTTAGTTGCAGTTTCTCTTATTTTCCCTTCAATTATTGGTATTCTTAAATTATCTCAGCAGCTTAATATTTTACAACTTGGTGATGAGGATGCGCATTATCTAGGGATTAATGTGCAAAGAGTTAAACGTTATTTACTATTATTAAGCGCATTATTAATAGGAACTGCCGTTGCGGTTAGTGGCATTATTGCTTTCATTGGTTTGGTCGTACCACATATGATACGATTGCTAATTGGTGCAGATCATCGAGGTTTAATTTTGGGGTCTGCTTTAGGTGGAGCATGTTTATTGTTATTTGCCGATACCCTCGCACGTACGGTGGTCGCTCCAACTGAAATTCCGGTAGGACTTTTCACTAGTCTTATTGGTGGACCTTATTTTCTATGGCTAATTTTGAAACATAAATAATAGGTAATTATACATGTTGATTGCAAATAATCTCGTCTTTCAGTGTGGTCAGCGCACTTTAATTAATGATGTTTGCTTAAATATTCATGCTGGTGAAATCGTTATAATAATTGGTCCTAATGGAGCAGGTAAATCTACATTATTACGTTTATTAACGGGATATCAAGCGCCTTCCAGTGGCGAATGTTTATTACTTAATCAACCTTTATTGCAATGGGAAAATCGTGATCTGGCTAAAATACGAACTGTAATGCGTCAGCATAGTCAATTATCTTTCCCATTTAAAGTAAAAGAAGTTGTTGCAATGGGACGGGCACCTTATGGCAAGGCGAATCTTAAGCAAGCAATCATGCAAGTAATGCAACAAACTGACTGTTTATCACTAGCAGAACGTGATTACCGTAGTCTTTCGGGGGGTGAACAACAACGCGTACAATTAGCTCGTGTGTTAGCACAATTATGGCAAGTAAACAAAACAGAAAAATTACTGTTCTTAGATGAACCGACGTCAGCCTTAGATTTATATCATCAGCAACATACTTTACGCTTATTAAAAAAACTAGCTGTTGAGCAGCGCTTGGCTGTATGTTGTGTACTGCATGATCTTAATTTAGCAGCGTTATATGCTGATCGCGTTTTATTACTTAGTGAGGGTAAAATTGTATTACAAGGAACCCCTGAGGAGGTTATTACTGCCGAGAACATTCATCATTGGTATGGTGTTGAATTAGGTGTTCATGCGCATCCCAATTACGCTGAGACACCACAAATTTACATGAATCGTTAGATAGTTTTTTTAACGAAAGGTACGTTTATTTATGTGTAAATGGGCAATTAGTTTACCAACCTATACCATGCAATATAGTAAAGTGGTATGAGGTTTACGAAGTTGTAGCAGTTTTGGGTATGGCTAACTCCGTTAGATTTATTCCTTCCAAGGTTAATAATTGAACTTTTTTATCAATACCACCCGCATAACCAGTTAAACTCCCATTGCTTCCTATTACTCTATGGCAAGGAATAATGATAGAAATGGGATTATGCCCAACAGCACCACCGATGGCTTGTGCAGACATATGCGGTTTGTTTAAAATTTGTGCCACTTGTTTGGCAATATCTTTATAGGTTGTTAACTGTCCATAAGGAATTTGGATTAGTATCTGCCAAACCATTTGCCGAAAACTACTTCCAATTGGTGCCAATTCTAGCTGTTTGATATTAGGATGATGGCCATCAAAATATTCATCTAGCCATTTCTTTGTTTGATTAAAAATAGGTAGATTTGCTTTTTCAATTAACTTATTTGATACAGTATCACCAAAATATTTTTGATTTTCGATCCATAAACCAACCAACTTCTCTCGATGAGAAGCTAAGGTAATTAATCCTACTGGTGATGGAAACTGCGTAGTATAAAACATATTTCAACCTTTCTTTTTTATAATCGTCTTTAAAGAGTGATTTTAATATTCAAAGCAAACATTAACATTAATATTAATAGTTGAATTTCATTAACAATATCATCAGTAACACAAGATAAAAATCATTACATTAAAAATGTAATTAATAGCTTTTATTAATTATTTCAATGAGTTAATATATTTACATTGTCTTTACAAAGTAAACATATATTAAATATATTGCATGGTTAAATCGAATTATTTTCAGCTGTTTATTTAAAATTAATATCCGTATGGCACGATTGCTTAAGTATACGATAAAGTTTTATTATTAGGCTATCTTAATTGATCTTGAATCAATTGCAATAGTTAACTTAGGGAGGCCTACTTGTTATGTTAGCAAATCAAAGATCCAATCGGTTATGGAATACTAGACTGATTGAGAAAAAAAGGCGCATTGATGCGATAAAAGGACTTGCTAATGGCAAAGTGCTAGCACAAGAGAATTTTATTCAGGCATTAGAGCAGCTAATAGTGTCCGGTGATAAAGTTGTTTTAGAAGGAAACAATCAAAAGCAAGCTGATTTTTTAGCTCGCATGCTGTGTCGAGTTGATCCGGATAAAGTTAATAATCTACATATGCTTATGCCTAGTATTGGTTTACCTGAACACTTAGATATCTTCGAAAAAGGGATTGCAAAAAAATTGGACTTTTCCTTTTCTGGTACGCAAAGTTTGCGAATATCTCAATTACTAAGTGATAATATTTTAGAGATTGGGGCGATTCATACCTATATTGAACTTTATGCCCGATTATTTGTTGATCTTATTCCTAACGTTGCCCTCGTCGCAGCTTATAAAGCTGATCGTAATGGTAATTTATATACCGGTCCAAGTACTGAAGATACTCCATCAATCGTTGAAGCCACAGCCTTTAAAAATGGTATAGTCATCGCTCAAGTTAATGAATTAGTCGATAATGACAGTGATTTACCACGGGTTGATATTCCAGCTTCATGGGTTGATTTTGTGGTTGTTGCTGATAAACCTTTCTTTATAGAACCTCTTTTTACCCGTGATCCACGATTAATTAAGCCAATACATGTTTTAATGGGAATGATGGCAATAAAAGGTATTTACGCCAAGCATCAAGTAAAATCGCTTAATCATGGTATTGGTTTTAATACTGCTGCTATTGAATTATTGTTACCAACCTATGGCGAACAATTAGGTTTAAAAGGGAAAATCTGCCAACATTGGGCATTAAATCCTCACCCTACATTAATTCCAGCCATTGAAAGTGGTTGGGTTGAAACAGTACATTGTTTTGGCGGTGAGTTAGGGATGGAAAGATATGTGGCAGCCCGTCCAGACGTCTTTTTCACAGGCCATGATGGCAGTATGCGTTCTAACCGAACTTTATGTCAACTAGCCGGTCAATATGGCGTAGATATGTTTGTTGGTTCTACTTTGCAAGTTGACGGTTTAGGTAATTCATCAACCGTCACTCGAGGCAGACTAGCCGGCTTTGGTGGTGCACCCAATATGGGACACGATCCACACGGGCGTCGCCACGCAACAAAAGCATGGCTTGATATGATGCAAACGCAAAATCCGGTTGATCATGGTCACAAATTAGTTGTTCAAATGGTCGAAACATTTCAATCTGGCGCTAAACCGACCTTTGTTGAACAATTAGATGCCGTTGAAGTGGGTAAACAATCTGGTATGCCGATCGCACCTGTAATGATTTATGGCGATGATATAACACATGTTTTGACCGAAGAAGGTATTGCTTATTTATATCAAGCCACTTCGTTGGAAGAACGTCGTGCTATGGTTGCGGCGGTTGCAGGAATAACAGATATCGGTTTAGGTGTGGATAGTGAGCGCGTAGCACAATTTCGTCGTGAAGGGAAAGTCGCATTTCCACAAGATCTCGGTATTCAACCCACTCAGGCTGAACGTTCTCTTTTAGCGGCAAAAAGCATTGCTGATTTAGTTGATTGGTCTGGTGGCTTATATGATCCTCCAGCAAAATTTAGAAGTTGGTAGGGTGATGCTTAAATGGTAAATATCACTATTAGATCAGAGATTATCATTTTAGTAATTAGTATCAATTAAGCATATATAATCATTATATAAGCAAGAGGATGTTATGGAAAAAATTGAACTCAGTTTTCCGGCAACGGAGAAATTCAGATTTAAAGCCTTGGCTGGTGTTGTAGGATCAGGTGATCTTGAAGCATTATTCATTCCGCATCAAGAAAATGTATTGAAAGTGACAATCAAAACATCAGTGGATGGCAGTAAATTACGTTGGCAAAATTTATTTAATCGATATGCTGCCCTTCATTTATTACCAATGGGAACTCTAGATATTAACGATTTTGCTGCTACTCCAGGCGTTGCGAAACTACGAATTGAACAAGTTTTTGAGGATGCTAAAGATGGCAAAAAATGATATGAGTTTTATTGAACTTGGTGCCCGTGAACGAGCTCGTCAGATATTAGATCAAGGTAGTTTTCGCGAATTGTTAGATCCTTTTGATAAAATTACTTCACCTTGGTTAGAGCCACAAGGCATTGTCCCAGAATTTGATGATGGAATGATCATTGCTAAAGGTATGATCAATGGTAAACCTACGGTTGTAATGGCGATTGAAGGCGTGTTTCAGGGTGGAAGTATGGGAGAAGTCTCTGGAGCTAAAATGGCATCAGCACTTGAATTAGCAGCAGAAGATAATCGTAAAGGTATTGCTACTCAGGCAATTATGTTATTTGAAACAGGTGGCGTCAGATTACAAGAGGCTAATTTGGGCTTAGCAGCAATTGCCGATATTCATTCGGCAATTGTAGATTTACGTCGTTATATACCTGTAATTGGCATTATTGCGGGAACAGTGGGTTGTTTTGGTGGAATGTCTATTGCTGCTGGATTATGCAGTTATTTAATTGTGACACGAGAAGCTAGATTAGGTCTTAATGGTCCACAAGTTATTGAGCAAGAAGCTGGAATTGATGAATACAACTCTCGTAATCGTCCCTTTATTTGGAGTATGACGGGTGGTGAAGTACGAAAGAAAAACGGTTTTGCTGACATCATTGTTAATGATTCAGTCATTGAAATAAAAAATGCAATTAAGCAATGTATAGATAAGGGACTTCCTAAGCGATTACGATCGGATAACTATGCTTATTATCTTGATAAACTAAACAAAGTTGATACTACTAAGCAAGCTGATGCTACTATGGTTGAAAGTCTATTCGGTGAAGGGGGAACAAAATGAGTGCGAATATATTAAGTCGGGGTGATTATTGGTTCTCCTTATTAACAAAAGATGCTCAAATAAAAGAGGGTCAATGTCATTCGGTTAAAGTTGCAGATGGTAATATTGAAGGAAAACGCTGCCGTTTTATTGCGGTAGTACCAGATGCTAATAATAAATATCCTCGTTCTCGGCATGGGGAAGTCGGATTATTAGAAGGGTGGACATTAGCACAGATCGTGCAGGAAGTAATTGATAAAGATCAATCACAATCTGAAAAAACAGCGATTATTGCTATCATTGATGTCCCAAGCCAAGCCTATGGGCGTAGGGAAGAAGCTTTCGGTATACACCAAGCATTGGCCGGTGCAGCTGGAGCATATGCCAAAGCGCGTCTTGCTGGTCACCCTATTATAGGATTAATTGTTGGTAAGGCTATGTCAGGTGCATTTCTAGCCCATGGCTATCAAGCTAATCGGCTAATTGCTTTTAATGATAAAGAAGTACTTATTCATGCGATGGGGAAAGAATCGGCAGCACGAATTACATTGCGCTCGGTTGCTGCTTTAGAACAACTAGCCGCAACCATTCCACCAATGGCATATGATATAGCCAATTACAACAAACTAGGGTTACTGTATAAATTGCTTGATATCAGCGATCCAGATCAAGCCACTGAAAGTGATTTAAAACTAGTTAACAATACACTATCTGACGCAATTAATAATACATTAGCAAGTGACGTAAGTTTAAACAGTCGATTAAATGGAAAAGATCGGCATGCATCAGTAATTGTCCGTGAAAAAATGCGCGCTCAATGGTAAATGAAGAGTCCAGTAAAAAGCAGTTTTTTCAAGTATTTAAAACGTGTAGCAACACTTATTTTCGTTGATTGTCCATCAATTAGGTAAAATTATGACATACATTATCATTAAGGCGTTATCACCTATCTTTATCATCATGCTGTTAGGTTTTTATGCAGGAAAGCGAAGTTTGGTTGATAACAAAAATGTTACATTATTAAATGTATTTGTGATGGATTTTGCATTACCGGCGGCACTATTTACTGCAACGGTACAAACAGCATGGCAGGGTATTATTCAACAATGGCATCTGGTACTTGTTATTGTGATTGCAATGTGGATTACTTTTTTTGTTTTTTATTATTTATCTACTAAAGTCTTCAAAAAAACCGCTCAAGATTCGGCAGTATTAACGCTTACCGTTGCTTTACCTAATTATGCGGCATTAGGTTTACCCATTTTGAGTAGTGTTGTCGGAGAAAATTCCGCGACATCATTGTCGGTAGCTATCTGTATTGCTTGTGGTTCGGTTTTCCTTACTCCATTATGCTTATTGATTTTAGAACGAGAAAAAGTACGAACAAACGGCGGTAAACATAATTCCACACTGCAAATGTTACCGATATTAGTTTGGCGTTCAGTAACAAAACCAATTGTTCTTTGTCCATTATTAGGTGTTGTTTTATCGGCTTTGAATATTAAAATGCCCGATATTGTTTTACTCTCAATTAAACCTTTAGGCTTAGCTGCGACGGCATCAGCTTTATTTTTAACAGGATTGATTCTTTCCGCTCGTAAATTAACATTAAACCGTACGGTAATTGTAGCTTGTATTACTAAATTATTCATACAACCTTTCATTGCTTGGGGAATCATACTGATATTAGGATTACATGGCACTATTGCAGTCACATCTATATTAGTGACCGCTTTTGCTGCTGGTTTCTTTGGTGTCGTGTTTGGCAACCGATTTGGGGTGCAATCTCCTGATGCAGAGGCATCATTATTATTGACGTCAGTCCTAAATATTATTTCTTTACCATTGTTTATTACATTAACGTCTCACCTTTAAGGAAAAGTAAATGGTTGTTTGTCCTCATGATCTAGTCTGGTTTGATGCCTTAACGGCAATAGAGATTGAGGATGAACTACCGGAATGGTTTTACCAATATTGGCAAATTGATTTACCCGTGGTGGTGCGACGTGATTATTGCCAAAAAGGTTTAATTCCAGTTGGTATTCGTGGACGATTACGTTCTCAACGTTTAGCGATCAAAATAAAATCGGCAAATATTATTAGAATTGTAACTCCGGAGAGTTTAGTGGCAAGTCAAGCCATTGAACAATTACCCAATCATTTTCAAAAAGCCATTATGATTTTGCAAGAAAATTCTTTACCTTGGCAATGGGGCATTGTGGGTAGTTGTGGTTATCAACTAGCTACGGGTAAGTCAGTATTAACGAAAAATAGTGATCTTGATTTAATCTTACGCTGTCCTAAGAAAGAAAATCATGAAAAATTTGTTGAATTGGCTCGTTTACTTGATCATTTACCATGTACGGTAGATGTTCAGGTACAAACAAATATAGGTGGTTTTGTATTTAAAGAATGGATGCGAGATCGTAGGGTTTTATTAAGAACAAACCAAGGCCCATTAATGACAGAAAACCCTTGGTTTATAGAGGAAAGCTGCTATGAAAATCTTATTTAGTTTTCCTGGGCAAGGTGCTCAGTATACTAATATGTTACATCAATTACCCAAAAGCGAAGTAACTCAACAAGTGTTAAATTTAGCTAGTGATGTATTACAGGAAGATATACTCAATTTAGATTCTGAAACAGCCTTAAAAAATACTCGATCCGTTCAATTGTGTATTTTAATCACAGGAGTAATTTACGCTAATTTACTACAGCAACAAGGCGTTGAAGCTGATTATGTCAGTGGCTTATCCATCGGTGCTTTTCCGGCAGCAGTATTTTCAGGTGCACTTGATTTATCTGATGCAATCAAAATTGTTTCATTACGTGGTGAATTGATGCAGCACGCTTATCCACAAGGGTATGGGCTGACTTCGATACAAGGTTTATTAGAACAACAAGTTTGTTTGATTGTTGAGCAAGTTAATAGTGATCAGTATCCGGTATATATTGCTAACTTTAATGATGAGCAACAATTTGTTATTGCCGGTAGCGATCAAGCTATGTTAAAAGTTGCACAGCTTGCTAAAAAAATGGGTGCAAGAAAAGTCGTCAAACTTGCCATTAGTGTTCCATCTCACTGTCCTTTATTGACTAAAACAGCTCATCAATTAGCTCAAGCAATGGATAATATATCTATCAAGATTCCCCGAATTAGCTATTTAAGTGCCAATAATGCACGTATTATCAACCAAGTAGAAAAACTACGTGATGATTTGGCTTATAACATGGCAAGAAGCGTTTACTGGCATGAAACTATGACTGCTGCCTATGAAAGAGGTGTTAGAATTGCTATTGAAATGCCACCTGGTGCGGTGTTAACTGGATTAACTAAAAAAGTTATGGATCAAGGTGAAGTTATTGCCTTGAATCAAGTTGGTATCATTCATGCAGTACAGTTAGTTAAAATATTAACATAAAGACTCTGCTTTTTATTGTTATTAGACAACCGTATAGCTTTGAAACTAATCCAAACATCAATTCTGTTCACAAATTATTATTTAGATAACATTTTACCAACTTTTATAAGTTGTATTTTCAAATATTAATATTTTTTCCCCCTATAAAATTTCGTTAGCAATATTAACTATTTTTAAAGTCAATAATTTATGGAAATTATTGGCTTTTAATTGCCTTTCACATTTTATTTTTTTTATACAATTTATGATTAATAATTGCTAAATATGTAAATGTTATTATAATCTGGGGAAATAATTATAAATAAAAGATAATAATTGAGTTATCAAAATAAAACACAATAAAAAGCTAAAAAATCAAACAATTATAATAAAAGAAAGGAATGAAAGGTAATGAAGAGTATTATTCTGGATAGAAAAACTGGTGTATCACAAGAAACATCAGCTAATAATTTTGACATTGGAAGTTCTAAAATTGTCATACTAAATATCACCAAAAATAATATCTTATCAATAACGCAAAATGATAATCAACTTGTTGTTCAGCTTAAATCCGGTAATCCTATAATTATCAATGATTTTTATAGTTCACAAGATGATAAAAATGAAAATAAATTAGTCATTGATGATCCCTCGGAGGAAGAATTAGGATACTGGTGGATTGAAGAGCCAAATAGCGGTTTAAATTGGGTACAACTTGATGATCTCAATCCATTAATGATTACAAATACATCTGATGGTATTTCTCCATGGGTTTATGCTGCGGGAGCGGGGATTTTAGCGGCAGGTGTGTTAGCTGGTGGTGGCGGAGGCGGTGGTGGTGGACATCACCATAAAGGACAGCAAATTGCTACCCCAGTTGTTTCTTCTAATAATGCCGAAGGTATAACAGGTACAGGGACGCCCGGTTGGGAAATTGTTTTAACTAAACCGGATAATACGACTGAAGTAACCACTGTTGATGAAAATGGTAAATGGTCTTTTAATCAAAATGGTAACCCATTAGCTCATGGCGAAACAGGGAAAATTATAGCCAGAGATCCACAAAATAATGATAAAGTCAGCAAAGAAGTAGAAACGGTTGCTGATTGTCAACCTCCAGAGCCCCCCGTTGTTGAAATGAATAATAGTAATGGAATCTCGGGGACGGCAGAGCCAAATTCTACCATTACTATAACAAACTCAGATGGCGAAGTGGTAGGCGAAGCAATAACAGATGCGAACGGTAATTGGCATATCGAACCTAATCCATTAGCCGATGGTGAAGAAGGTCATTTTACCGCGACTGATAAAGCCGGTAATATCAGTGACGTGACTGATGATATTGCGGATGTCTTGGCGCCTAACGCACCTGAAGTTAAGCAAAATAATGCACAAGGTATATCCGGTAAAGCGGAGGCCAACTCTCAAGTCATCGTTACTAACTCGAAGGGTGAAGTGGTTGGTGACGCTATGGCGGATGACCAAGGTAATTGGCATATTGATTATCCTAACCCATTAACCGATGGTGAAACCGGTCATTTTACTGCGACCGATGCGGCGGGTAATACCAGTAAGGTAACCGATAATATTGCTGATACCGTGGTACCTGAACCACCAATAGTTGAGCAAAATAATGCACAAGGTATATCCGGTAAAGCGGAGGCCAATTCTAAAGTCATCGTTACTAACTCGAAGGGTGAAGTAGTTGGTGAAGCTATAGCGGATGAGAATAATAATTGGCATATAGATTCTCCTAACCCGTTAGCTGATGGTGAAACCGGTCATTTTACTGCGACCGATGCGGCGGGTAATACCAGTAAGGTAACCGATAATATTGCTGATACCGTGGTACCTGAAGCACCAACAGTTGAGCAAAATAATGCACAAGGTATATCCGGTAAAGCGGAGGCCAATTCTAAAGTCATCGTTACTAACTCGAAGGGTGAAGTAGTTGGTGAAGCTATAGCGGATGAGAATAATAATTGGCATATAGATTATCCTAACCCGTTAGTTGATGGTGAAACCGGTCATTTTACTGCGACCGATGCGGCGGGTAATACCAGTAAGGTAACCGATAATATTGCTGATACCGTGGCACCTAAAGCACCAGAAGTTAAGCAAAATAATGCACAAGGTATATCCGGTAAAGCGGAGGCCAATTCTAAAGTCATCGTTACTAACTCGAAAGGTGAAGTGGTTGGCGAAGCTATAGCGGATGAGAATAATAATTGGCATATAGATTCTCCTAACCCGTTAGCTGATGGTGAAACCGGTCATTTTACTGCGACCGATGCGGCGGGTAATACCAGTAAGGTAACCGATAATATTGCTGATACCGTGGCACCTGAAGCACCAACAGTTGAGCAAAATAATGCACAAGGTATATCCGGTAAAGCGGAGGCCAATTCTAAAGTCATCGTTACTAACTCGAAAGGTGAAGTGGTTGGCGAAGCTATAGCGGATGAGAATAATAATTGGCATATAGATTCTCCTAACCCGTTAGCTGATGGAGAAACCGGTCATTTTACTGCGACCGATGCGGCGGGTAATACCAGTAAGGTAACCGATAATATTGCTGATACCGTGGCACCTGAAGCACCAACAGTTGAGCAAAATAATGCACAAGGTATATCCGGTAAAGCGGAGGCCAATTCTAAAGTCATCGTTACTAACTCGAAGGGTGAAGTAGTTGGTGAAGCTATAGCGGATGAGAATAATAATTGGCATATAGATTCTCCTAACCCGTTAGCTGATGGTGAAACCGGTCATTTTACTGCGACCGATGCGGCGGGTAATACCAGTAAGGTAACCGATAATATTGCTGATACCGTGGCACCTGAAGCACCAGACAGTTGAGCAAAATAATGCACAAGGTATATCCGGTAAAGCGGAGGCCAATTCTAAAGTCATCGTTACTAACTCGAAGGGTGAAGTAGTTGGTGAAGCTATAGCGGATGAGAATAATAATTGGCATATAGATTCTCCTAACCCGTTAGCTGATGGTGAAACCGGTCATTTTACTGCGACCGATGCGGCGGGTAATACCAGTAAGGTAACCGATAATATTGCTGATACCGTGGCACCTGAAGCACCAACAGTTAAGCAAAATAATGCACAAGGTATATCCGGTAAAGCGGAGGCCAATTCTAAAGTCATCGTTACTAACTCGAAGGGTGAAATAGTTGGTGAAGCTATAGCGGATGAGAATGAGAATTGGCATATTGATTCTCCTAACCCATTAGCCGATGGAGAAACAGGTCATTTTACTGCGACCGATGCGGCGGGTAATACCAGTGAGGTAACCGATAATATTGCCGATACCGTGGCACCTGAACCACCAGAAGTTAAGCAAAATAATGCACAAGGTATATCCGGTAAAGCGGAGGCCAATTCTAAAGTCATCGTTACTAACTCGAAGGGTGAAGTAGTTGGTGAAGCTATAGCGGATGAGAATGAGAATTGGCATATTGATTCTCCTAACCCATTAGCCGATGGAGAAACCGGTCATTTTACTGCGACCGATGTGGCAGGTAATACCAGTGAGGTAACCGATAATATTGCTGATACCGTGGCACCTGAAGCACCAACAGTTAAGCAAAATAATGCACAAGGTATATCTGGTAAAGCGGAGGCCAATTCTAAAGTCATCGTTACTAACTCGAAGGGTGAAGTAGTTGGTGAAGCTATAGCGGATGAGAATGAGAATTGGCATATTGATTCTCCTAACCCGTTAGCTGATGGTGAAACCGGTCATTTTACTGCGACCGATGTGGCAGGTAATACCAGTAAGGTAACCGATAATATTGCTGATACCGTGGCACCTGAACCACCAGAAGTTGAGCAAAATAATGCACAAGGTATATCCGGTAAAGCGGAGGCCAATTCTAAAGTTGTTGTTACTAACTCGAAAGGTGAAATAGTTGGTGAAGCTATAGCGGATGAGAATAATAATTGGCATATAGATTCTCCTAACCCGTTAGCTGATGGTGAAACCGGTCATTTTACTGCGACCGATGCGGCGGGTAATACCAGTAAGGTAACCGATAATATTGCTGATACCGTGGTACCTGAACCACCAACAGTTGAGCAAAATAATGCACAAGGTATATCCGGTAAAGCGGAGGCCAATTCTAAAGTCATCGTTACTAACTCGAAGGGTGAAGTAGTTGGTGAAGCTATAGCGGATGAGAATAATAATTGGCATATAGATTATCCTAACCCGTTAGCTGATGGTGAAACCGGTCATTTTACTGCGACCGATGCGGCGGGTAATACCAGTAAGGTAACCGATAATATTGCTGATACCGTGGTACCTGAAGCACCAACAGTTGAGCAAAATAATGCACAAGGTATATCCGGTAAAGCGGAGGCCAATTCTAAAGTCATCGTTACTAACTCGAAAGGTGAAGTGGTTGGCGAAGCTATAGCGGATGAGAATAATAATTGGCATATAGATTCTCCTAACCCGTTAGCTGATGGAGAAACCGGTCATTTTACCGCGACCGATGCGGCAGGTAATACCAGTAAGGTAACCGATAATATTGCTGATACCGTGGCACCTGAAGCACCAATAGTTGAGCAAAATAATGCACAAGGTATATCCGGTAAAGCGGAGGCCAATTCTAAAGTCATCGTTACTAACTCGAAAGGTGAAGTGGTTGGCGAAGCTATAGCGGATGAGAATAATAATTGGCATATAGATTCTCCTAACCCGTTAGCTGATGGTGAAACCGGTCATTTTACTGCGACCGATGCGGCGGGTAATACCAGTAAGGTAACCGATAATATTGCTGATACCGTGGCACCTGAAGCACCAACAGTTGAGCAAAATAATGCACAAGGTATATCCGGTAAAGCGGAGGCCAATTCTAAAGTCATCGTTACTAACTCGAAAGGTGAAGTGGTTGGCGAAGCTATAGCGGATGAGAATAATAATTGGCATATAGATTCTCCTAACCCGTTAGCTGATGGTGAAACCGGTCATTTTACTGCGACCGATGCGGCGGGTAATACCAGTAAGGTAACCGATAATATTGCTGATACCGTGGCACCTGAAGCACCAACAGTTGAGCAAAATAATGCACAAGGTATATCCGGTAAAGCGGAGGCCAATTCTAAAGTCATCGTTACTAACTCGAAGGGTGAAGTAGTTGGTGAAGCTATAGCGGATGAGAATAATAATTGGCATATAGATTATCCTAACCCGTTAGCTGATGGTGAAACCGGTCATTTTACTGCGACCGATGCGGTGGGTAATACCAGTAAGGTAACCGATAATATTGCTGATACCGTGGCACCTGAAGCACCAACAGTTGAGCAAAATAATGCACAAGGTATATCCGGTAAAGCGGAGGCCAATTCTAAAGTCATCGTTACTAACTCGAAGGGTGAAGTAGTTGGTGAAGCTATAGCGGATGAGAATAATAATTGGCATATAGATTATCCTAACCCGTTAGTTGATGGTGAAACCGGTCATTTTACTGCGACCGATGCGGCGGGTAATACCAGTAAGGTAACCGATAATATTGCTGATACCGTGGCACCTAAAGCACCAGAAGTTAAGCAAAATAATGCACAAGGTATATCCGGTAAAGCGGAGGCCAATTCTAAAGTCATTGTTACTAACTCGAAAGGTGAAGTGGTTGGCGAAGCTATAGCGGATGAGAATAATAATTGGCATATAGATTCTCCTAACCCGTTAGCTGATGGTGAAACCGGTCATTTTACTGCGACCGATGCGGCGGGTAATACCAGTAAGGTAACCGATAATATTGCTGATACCGTGGCACCTGAAGCACCAGAAGTTAAGCAAAATAATGCACAAGGTATATCCGGTAAAGCGGAGGCTAATTCTAAAGTTGTTGTTACTAACTCGAAAGGTGAAATAGTTGGTGAAGCTATAGCGGATGAGAATAATAATTGGCATATAGATTCTCCTAACCCGTTAGCTGATGGTGAAACCGGTCATTTTACTGCGACCGATGCGGCGGGTAATACCAGTAAGGTAACCGATAATATTGCTGATACCGTGGCACCTGAAGCACCAACAGTTAAGCAAAATAATGCACAAGGTATATCCGGTAAAGCGGAGGCCAATTCTAAAGTCATCGTTACTAACTCGAAGGGTGAAATAGTTGGTGAAGCTATAGCGGATGAGAATAATAATTGGCATATTGAACCTAACCCGTTAGCCGATGGAGAAACCGGTCATTTTATTGCGATTGATGTAGCCGGTAATGAAAGTTTACAAAGCACGAAAATAACCGATACTGTGGTCCCTGAAGCCCCTAAGATAATTCATAGTAATTCTAATGAAATATATGGTACTTCAGAACAAAATGCACTAATTACTATAAAAGACCGAAAAGGTAACGTAATCACGACTACCTTCGCTGATGAAAAAGGAAATTGGAAAATAAACCCAAATCCAATAACAACCCATAACACGATAATCAGAGTTACGGCTACTGATGAAGCAGGTAATGAAAGTATGCCAGGATCTGCCATGACAGATCTTGAACCACCAAGAAAACCGTTAATTGATGAATGTAATGCAGATGAATTATCCGGTGTTACAGAACCCGGTTCGTTAATTTATGTATATGACTCGGATGGCAAACCAATTATGGATGGTGACCAACCTAAATATGCGAAAGCTGATCCATCTGGTATTTGGGAATTTAAACCAAATCCTTTAGGCAATAATTCAGGGTATATCGTTGCAATGGATGACGCTCATAATGTTAGTGATCCAGTCGCTATTGAAGGAATGTCGCAATATCTAGAAGACAATTCATCATTATTGCGGAGTGATGCTGAAGTTGATGATATTAATAATCATGATGATCAGCAATCAATCAGCGATAAGGTTGATTCAGACAATACTGTAGAAAATGATAATGAACCTAAAGTTATCAATGTTGACAATCATTCATCATCAAATGAGTCAAGGGATCTTAATAGTAATGAATTAACATCAGATAATTCACAAGCTAACGATAATGTTGACATTAAGGATCAGTTTGATTTGCCAAATGAAAGTCAATATCTATCACTTGATAAATTGTTAAGCACTTTTAATAGCGATAATGGCAACAATCTAGACGCTATTGATAGTTTTACGGATCGTCACATCCTTCTTATTAATGAAGATGTTGATTTAACAAATCTAAACGATTTATTAGGTTCTTCTAAAGAAGCCGTTTCTTTTTATCCAGAAAATAATCAGTTACAGCCTGAAAGTGACTTAGTTGAAATACTGGACTATATTCAAGGAGAACAAATGAGTATGGTTTTAGAAACTAATTTTGATAATAATGAATTAAACGACAGTCAGGAACTAGAAACGGTGATGACCTTAAAAGATACCGATGACGATATTTTAACCCAATTAGCTAATCATCAAGCCGTTATTTAATTAGCTTAATTTATCAAATATAAACCTTCTTGCTCATAGTTAATGCAAGAAGGTTTTTAATTATAATAATAACAAAGGATTAAATTATGGTATCTATAAAAAAGCTCACTTTATTGATGTTATTTTTGTCGATTTCTCCTTGTATAGCTAAACATTCTAATCTCCCTTCTCTTCATAATGATAATCAAGAAGTTGCGACTAATGATTGTCAAGTGGATAGCTCAATGACGACAAAGGGACTGAGTTTAAATAATATTATTTGTATAGCTATTAAACGCTATCCTACCATTGCATCCGCAAGATCAGGCTATGAAGGATATATGGAGATGATCGAAGCTGCAAAAGCCGGTTACTATCCACAAATAAATTTTAATGTCCAAACTACAAAATCATCTGGAATCAGAGATGGTTATGCCAATACCCCAAGAGTCACGATGCAACAACGGATTTATGATTTTGGTAAAGTTAGTAGTTCAATTGAACAATCCAAAGCTGAGGCTGATCGTCAAAGGGGGAATGTATTACAACAAATTGATAATATTATTATTCAATCTGGTAATCTAGCATTGGAAATTCAACGTTTAGAGACATTAGAATTAAAAAGTAAAAATCTATTACAAGGAATTAACAAAGTTCTTGATATTGCTATCTCACGATCTAATTCCGGAGTGAGTACGCAATCGGATTATATCCAAGCTAAATCACGACAAGAAGCAGCAGAAGCAAACTTGTTCGATATACAAACTCAACTTAGTACTACAAGAAGAAAACTAACTACATATATAGGATCACAGTATACTAATGCTAAATTAGCAACTATTGGCGATAAGCTATTTAATAGGAACATCCTACAATATCCAATTAATGAGAAACAGATCCCAACTGTGATTATGAATCAAGCGTTTCGATCTATGGCTCAAGCTCAGGTTGATAGCGCCAAAGCTGCATTAATGCCAACCATATCACTGGTAGGATCTGTAGAAAAAACCATTCATGGATATAATCCTAATAATGGTAAATACAAAGGAAATTATAACTATTTAGGATTGTCAGTCGAACAAAGTGTATTTAGCGGTGGTGAAAATTTAGCAAAACTCAAATCTGCACAAAAACAGCTAAATTTAGCCGATTATGATATCAAAACAATACGATTAGAATTAAATGATCAAGTAGACTCAATAAAATTAAATATTAATGGGATTGAATCCCGCATAAAAGTTTTGGCATCACGGCTAAAAAGTATCAATGAAACGCGTATTTTATATCGAGAACAGTATACGCTAGGAAGTCGCCCCATATTAGACCTTCTTAATTCAGAAGAAGAGGTATTTCAAGCTGAAACAAATCTTATTAATGCTCATCACGATAGATGGTCATATTATCTTCAATATCTAGTCGTAACTGGCAATGCTAGACAGATTTTTAAGTTAGAACCGCTGGTAGATAAGTATTTAGGACAAAGTAATGGAAAATAAATCTTATAATCAATGGTTAGTTGCATTCTTAAAAGTTGCTAACATTTATGGATTGGATGTATCAGAAGAGAATGCGAAGACCTTTGTCAGTTGGGATCAATCCCCAAATAAAGAGCAATTATTAACACAATTAGCAAAACAATTGGGTTTATCTATTCGCTTTCAATCCGTTTCTAAGTCAATATTTGATCCTTGGCGACTACCTGTTGTTATTGAATTTGATGAAAATCAAATCGGAGTTATTTTAAAATCAGATAATAAAGAAAAAGCCACATTAATGATGTCAAACGATGATGGCTTATCTATAGATCTATCATTTGATGAAATCTATTCTCAAGCGAAAAAAATCATTATATTACGTCCTGAATCGTCAATACCTGATGCACGTGTGGATGACTATATACAACGCCCAAAGAAAAATTGGTTTTGGCAAGTCGTTCTAAAAGATTGGAAGAGTTATAGCCATATCATAATGGCTTCTTTATTTGTGAATTTATTGGCTTTGGCATCAGTTATTTTTTCAATGCAAGTATATGATCGCGTTATTCCAGCTCAGTCCCAATCGACATTGTGGGTACTTTTTTTGGGGGTAGTCATTGCTATCTGTTTTGAATTTTTGTTACGTTTTTCTAGAACACACATCTCAGATGCGATAGGCAAAAAGATTGACTTAAAAATTTCTGATAAAGTATTTGGTAGGGCTTTACGGCTACGAAATGATGTTCGTTCTAAATCTACCGGTTCTTTCGTATCTCAATTGCGTGAGTTAGATCAATTAAGGGAAGTGGTTGCTTCAACGACGATTAATGCCTTAGCGGATGTTCCTTTTGTTATAGTATTTATGAGTATTCTTTTTTTGATTGGTGGGCCTTTAACTATCGTCGCATTAATCATGATACCATTGCTAGTTATACCAAGCATTTTGGCACAAAAACCATTGGCTCGTTTGGCTAAAGAAGGTATGAGAGAGTCAGCCATTCGTAATGCCTTACTAATTGAATCAGTTGAAGCTATTGAAGATATTAAATTATTGCGCGCCGAATATCGCTATCAAAATCAATGGAATCATGTTAATACCGTTTCAGCGAGTGTTAGTTTGAAACAACGAAGGATTGTGAGTTTTCTTGTTTCTTGGTCACAGGAACTACAGTCCTTTACTTATGTTGCCGTATTGTTAATTGGTGCTTATATGGTTATCGACGGCAATATAACTACGGGTACATTAGTTGGAAGTTCAATCTTATCATCGCGCTTAATTGCGCCTTTAGCACAATGGACTGGGGTACTGTCACGATTACAAAGTGCGAAAGTAGCTTACCGTAGTATCAATGAATTGATGTCCAAAGCAGTCGATTACGCTGAGCATGACAAGATGTTACATAAACCGCATATAAAGGGTGATTACGAACTGAGTTCAGTTGAATTAACTTATGATCCTAAAGATAAATCACCTGCATTATCAATTGAATCCCTAAAAATAAAAGCAGGAGAAAGAGTCGCAATTTTAGGTAGGATGGGCGCGGGTAAGTCAACACTATTGAATCTGTTGTGTGGGATGAGTTTAGCTACCAAAGGGGCAGTTCAAGTTGATCATTGTGATATTCGTAGCATTGATCCATTAGATGTCCGTCGAGATATTGCCTTTCTAAGTCAAAACTCAAGATTATTATTCGGTTCAATCCGCGACAATTTATTAATGGGTAACCCTCAAGCAACCGATCAGGATCTGGTACAAGCTATTCAAATCTCAGGTGCATTTCCCATCATTCAGAAACAAGGTATTGATTATGTTATAAAAGAAGGTGGTAAGGGCTTATCCGAGGGGCAGAAACAGTCTCTTATTTTGGCAAGAACGTTATTAAAAAACCCTAATGTACTCTTGCTTGATGAACCAACGGCATCAATTGATGAGATGACCGAGAAACATATCATTAATCACTTAGAACAATGGCTAGTTAATCGAACATTGATATTATCAACTCATAAACCCGCGTTATTGAAATTAGTTAATCGTATTATTGTCATTGATCAAGGCAAAATTGTGATTGATGGTCCTAAAGAAGATGTTTTAGCACTTCTTTCAAAAGAAGGACAAAAAACAGCCGTTGATGCGGTTAAAGGAAATAACACATGAGCAAAAGATCTATAAATAATTGGGATATTGTTGAAGGAGGCACAAGTAAATCTCAGCTACTAATATGGTTTATTGTATTGGCAATAAGCTGTTTTTATGTTTGGGCATCCGTATTCAAATTAACAGAAGTTTCATCGGGTACTGGTAAAGTTATTGCATCTTCTAAAGAACAAGTCATTCAATCATTAGAAGGTGGTGTTTTGAAACAATTAAATGTAAAAGAAGGACAATTAGTTGAAGCCAATCAGGTTTTAGCTTTTATTGATCCAACTAGAATGCAGTCAAGTGTTGGGGAAGCGCAAGCAAAATTAAAAGCCGCTAAAGCCACGGTTGCTAGATTACGCGCTGAAGTGGATGAAACACCGTTAGTTTTTCCTGAAGAAGTACTTAATGATTCCAGTCTTGTAAAATATGAGAGTAATTTATTTGAGTCAAGACGTAAATCGCTAACTGAGTCTATAGAGGGAATCAAGCAAAGCCAACAACTAATATTGCAAGAATTAAAACTAACAGAACCACTAGTATTAAAAGGTGCAGCCAGTAATGTTGAAATTCTTAGATTAAAAAGGCAATTAAATGAACTTAAATCCAAAGAAATCGACATTAAAGGCCAATATATTGTTAAAGCTCGTGAAGAATTAGCTAAAGCCACAGCTGAAGTTGGCTCACAAATGGAAATACTTAGAGGACGACAAGATGCATTAATGAGAACAACGATTGAATCACCAGTTAGAGGTATTGTTAAAAATATTGCAATTTCTACCTTGGGTGGCGTGATTCCTCCTGGCGGAAGATTGATGGAAATAATTCCCGTTGATGAACGATTGCAAATTGAAGCGCGTATTTCCCCTCGCGATATAGCATATATTCGCGATGGTTTACCGGCTATTGTTAGAATTACAGCTTATGACTATTCAATATATGGTGCGTTAAACGGTGTTGTTGAGACCATCTCGCCAGACACAATTCAAGATGAGGTAAATCGTGACAATTATTATTATCGAGTCTATATCAAAACAGATAGTGATCAATTAATGGATAAAAATGGTGTTGCTCATATAATCAAGCCCGGTATGATAGCCACTGTTGATATTAGAACGGGTGAAAAAACCGTATTGGAATATCTCATTAAACCTTTTAATAAAATGCGTGAAGCAATGCGAGAACGCTAACCATCTTTATTTATTTGGCTTGATTAAAATCACTGCTGATTATGAAAAACGATATAACATAAAATTCTAGCTATATCGTTTTTTATTATTGATAATTTTTAAAATGCACCGAAAAATTATTGATTTTTAGCTTTAAAACGATTATTAATTTAGATAAATATTTGGGATTTATCGCAAATGAATAATGTAAAAATAACAGTAGCAAAATTTTTAAAATAATTATTATTCAATATATTACTACTAAAAAACACACGAAAATGGTAATATGGTATGGGAAATTCAAATATAATAAATTCGAGATAAGGAAATGAAATGGATAGAATGGCACAAGCTTTTGCAAGCTATTGGCGTAATTCTTTAGCTGATTCTAATTTCTCAATAGGAGGAATGAGCGAAAAAGATACTAAGGCTTTTACTATCTGTGGTGACCAGTTTATGCAATCTGGACATATCGATAAGACAAAGACCGATAAGCTATTTAAGGATGAACCGGTTGATTGTAATACAATAGAGATTATTATTAGACCAATTGTTTATCGAAAGCAAGTTAACCATACCATTTCCCATTCGCAAGATACTCCTGATTATGTTATTCCACTCGTAACAGATGCTTTACTTACTAGAAATGGAAGATGTTATCCAAAACAAAATGGGACACATATTTCACGCGATATACTTGAGCCCTTAGTTAAAGGTTCTTTTTCAATTGGTCTAGTTAATGAGCTAGATGACTATCTAACGATTAACACTTTATCAGGTATCAATTATACAAATAATAAAGAAGATAACGAATTAAGTGATAATGAGTATAACGATTATTGGTGTAAATATAGAGAAGATATTGAGTCACTTTTGAATCATGTTGCTAAAGAATGGCTGAAAGATACGCAATCATTCAAACGTATACATGATAGCTATATAATTAAAAAAAACGCGATCAAAGATATATTTAAAAACATATTACCTGTCTATGATAAATTACGGATCAGTTCTGAAAACATTCCCTTATTTGAAAATATTACTGCAAAATTACCAACGCCTAAAGAACCATGTTTATCTAGTAATAGTTTATTTTCAAAGCGACTTGCACATGCGAGTGAGCAATTTCCTTTAGCTACAGCACAGTGCGATGCATTAATCCATTTATTAAATGCAAAAAATGGTGAAACCCTTGCGGTTAATGGTCCTCCGGGAACTGGTAAAACAACGATGCTTCTGTCTGTCGTAGCATCTTTATGGGCAAAGCATGCACTTGAAAAAGATAATCCACCCGTCATTGTTGCTGCTTCTACTAATAATCAAGCGGTAACAAATATTTTAGATGCATTTGAGAAAGGATTTTCTAAAGGGGATGAACCTTTTGGTGGTAGATGGTTACCTAACGTAAAAAGTTTCGGAGCCTATTTTCCGTCTATAACTAAAGCTGAAAAAGCTGCAGAATCTTATCAAACTGAATCTTTTTATGAGACAGTTGAGAATCCTAAATATTTTAAAGAAGCTAAATCTTATTATATTAAAAAAGCCTCAGAAGCGTTTGAGGACATCGATATTGAATCAATCAAAGTTAGTGCTATTGTAGATAAGCTACATGATTCCATTAAAAATGAAGTTGAAAAATTAAATCAAATTGAAGAATCATGGAAAAGTTTGACTACTATCAAAGATAAAATTCAAAAACAATTTTGTGATGATCCCTATCAAGTGAGGAAAAATCAACAACAACAATTAGCACAACTCGAAGAGAATAAAAAAGAGTGGCAAAACCTTGAAAATAGCTGGCAACAATATCTTGTTGATGAAAGCCTATGGTATTCATTTTTTTCATTTCTCCCCTTTATTGCGCAAAAAAGATTATTAAAAGCAAATCTTTATCTTAAAAGTTTATGGCCGTTCGGCTCGCAACAACCTAAGTGGAAAATAATAGATGAAATCACCTTATTTATTAGTAACCAAATAAGTGCTATTGAGTCACTAATAAAAGAAAATCAAAGGGTGATCGAAAATTTAGAAAAATTAATCAATGAGTTAGAAAAATGTCAGGAAAATTGGTGTTTGGCTTTACAACATTTAGATATAAAAGAAAACACGAAAACAATTGATTTAGAACAAGCCGATAGTATAGCAGATACAAAAATCCGCTTTAAAATTTTTTTATTGACGACTCATTATTGGGAAGGACAATGGTTGTCAAAAATGGAAGAGTTATTACCAACTTTATTGCAATGGTTAAGGAAAACTGGAAAGTCAATTATCGAAGAACGTTGGTATCTAAGAATGATGTTAACACCCTGTGTAGTATCAACATTATATACATTGCCTAAGTATTTTAAATATGTAGGCGCAAATTATGTAAATGATTATTTATATAATTATGCAGATTTATTGATTGTTGATGAGGCAGGTCAAGTTTTACCTGAAGTGGCAGGGGCTTCATTTGCACTTAGCAAAAAAGCGCTCGTTATTGGCGATATCGCCCAAATTGAACCAATTTGGGCGATTCCGGCGAAAGTTGACATTGGTAATTTGCTGGAAGCTAAGGTTATTGACACTGATGACATTGAACAGGAATACAATAAATTGACTAATTTAGGGGTATCAGCTTCCTCTGGAAGTATTATGAAAATTGCACAGAATTCCTCTCGTTATCATTATGATCCTGATTTAGAGCCAGGAATGTACCTGTATGAACATCGCCGTTGTTACGATGAAATAATAACTTTCTGTAATGAATTAATTTATAAGGGTAAGCTTAAACCAAAACGAGGACGCAAATCTGAAGGCGGTTTATTCCCTGCTCTTGGTTATTTGCATATTGATGGTATTTGTCAGCAATCTGGTTCTTGCAGTCGTTTAAATGAATTAGAAGCAAAAGTTATTGCCAAATGGTTAGCTTCTTATAAATCTGAACTTGAAGAAAAATATAATAAACCATTACATGAGATTGTGGGTATCATTACGCCATTTAGTGGGCAAGCCAATGAAATAAAACAAGCAATACGTAAGCTAAAAGTGTGTAATGACCAAAAGTTAACGATTGGTACTGTTCATTCTCTACAAGGTGCAGAAAAAGAGTTAATAATTTTTTCCACAGTTTATTCTAAACATAATAATGGACATTTTATCGATAACCAGCCAAGTATTTTAAATGTGGCAGTATCTCGAGCAAAAGATAGCTTTTTAGTCTTTGGGGATATGGATATTTTAGATCCACACCTAAACACTCCAATGGGTACCTTGGCTAATTTTCTCATGGCATCGGAAACGAATAAACTTCATTTTAAATCAATAGAAAGGAAAGACTTAATTGAATCAAGCAGTACCAGTCTTCAAGTACTTCGCGATGCAAAAGAGCATGATGACTTTCTAATAGATACTATCAATACCGCTAAGAAAGAAATTATTATTGTTTCTCCATGGCTAACAGAGAATGCTATTGAAAGTAGCAAGATTTTACCACTTTTAGAAAGTGCGATTAAAAAAGGTATTACGGTAACTGTTTTCATAGATTCGGAGCTTAATGTCACCAATAGTGTGGACAATAAATTATTTGCATTAGAAGATTTGCTCAAAAATAAACAAATAGAAGTAAAATTTGTAAGAAAAATACATAGCAAATTAGTTATTAAAGATAATGATTTGTTATGTATTGGATCATTTAATTGGCTAAGTGCACAGCGAGAAGGTGAATTTGCTCGGCATGAAACTTCTCTAAGTTATCAAGGAGCAAGTAAAAAATTAAGTGACGAAATCGTTCTAATTAAAAACAGTCTACAAGAACGTTTGGAACATCAGGGTTTACATTAAGGTATAATGAGAGAACTTAAGTATAAATAGGTAAATTTCAAATTAGATTGAATTTAACGCTAAATCAGGAAAAAAATTAAGGTATTTGGAAAGTTCAAATCATTTCAGATTACTATAACTTAATCTTTTACTTTTTATTAACTATATGCCCTCAAATCTCTATAGATATTTGTTGCGCCAGCTCGCTCGTGCCACGAATGTTCAGTGATCAGCCTAGAGGCAAATAATAAGAATTTGGCATAAAATGGGATACTTATATTTGGATTTGCTATTATCTAATTAAGACTAACTGTTTAATGATTTAGTTTACTCATCATCATCAACATCAATAAATGGTTCATACTTAAATTCAAAATTGATTTTTGAATTTTTAATATCTATCTCAACGATACAACCCGTCCAGATTGGCTCGCCATTAGTAAGATTGTTATCAAGAAAATACTTTTTAAGTTCTAACATGGTGTAAAATATAACATCCGTAGCTCTGAGGTCAGGCTCAAATTCTTTTTTATTATTTTTATTATCAAAATAATTAAAAAAATAAGTGGCGACATCATTCTCTTCTACAATTTCTATACCCGTTACTATTTTTATTGCATCATCTGGACAACTCATAACTAATATTTGCCCGATTTTATTATAAAGATCATCTATCATATTTATTTACTCGCTTTGTTATAAAATTCTATATAAGAAAAGTCTTTATTATCAACATAATACGATACCCTAAACCTATTTGGTCTTAGATCTGTATCCTTATATATAGGCTCTATCTTAACTTCAACTGTTTTACCTTCTTTTAGGGATTTAACCCATCCATTTTCTAGCTTTTCCATAAGCTACGATTAAGATTTGAATTCATTGGCAGGAGGTTAATTTTTTCTTATGATCCATTTAGTTAAGATGCAATTAAGCCAAATTCTGATAAAACTTGCCATGCATTCTTCTACTTGTTCAATAATAAATATTTGCGCCAGTTCGCTATGGTCGCGAATGTTCGGCTATCAGCCTAGACGCAAATAATAAGAATTTGGCATACAGTAGGATGCTTATAGCACTTTATTTAAATTCATAAAATGTGCTTATATTTGGATTTGCTATTATTTAATGAAGCCTAACTGTTTAATCTTTAAGATCGTCATCATCAAAAAGAGGGATAAATCGTTCATACTTAAATTCAAAATCAATTTTAGTATTTTCAATATCAACAGTTATAATACAACCTCTCCACGCAGGTAAGCCATTATCAATATAATATTGTCTAAGCTCTCTTACCGTATCGATTAAAGGGCTTGTTATATCGGTATCCAATGTATACCAATTTAATTCATTATTTTGATTATAATAATCAAATATATAGATACAGTCCAACTCTGGGGTAAATTCTAATTGAGCAATTACTTTTTTTGCTCCATTAGGTGATGATTTAAAAAGTAATTGCCCTATTTCATTATTTAATTGATCGTCTGTTTTTGTCATTTTATCCACCTGCTTAGTTTAATATTTCTGTATGCCTAAATCGCCCATTATCAATAGAATATGATACATTAAACTTAGTTGGTCTTATATCTGTATCCTGATATACAGGCTTTATCTCAACTTTGACTGTTTTACCTTTTCGTAAGGCTTTAGCCCATTTATTTTCTAGCTTTTTCCATACCCCACGATTAAGATTTGAATTCATTGGCAGGAGGTTAATTTTTCCCTATGATCCATTTTGTTAAGATGCAATTAAGCCAAATTCTTGTAACACTTACTATTCATCCTTTGACTTGTTCAATAATAAATATTTGCGCCAGTTCACTATAATCGTGAATGTTCGGCTGTCAGCCTAGACGCAAATAATAAGAATTTGGCATACCGTAGAATCCTCATAGCACTTTATTTAAATTCATAAAATATGCTTATGTTTAGATTTGCTACTATCTAATTAAGCCTAACTATTTAATGATTAATATTACTCATCAAAAATAAATGGTTCATACTTAAATTCAATATTGATTTTACTTTTTTTAACATCCACCTCAACGATACAGCCAACCCAGATAGGTTCACCATTTGAAAGGTTGTTATCAAGATAATATTTCCTTAATTCAACTAATGTATCCAAAATATCAATTTCGGCAATGCCATCTGGATCATAGTCATGCTGTTCATTACGTTTATTTACATAATAAAATTTATATTTACATACATCTCCCTCTGCATTAGGTTCTGCATGCATTATAAGTTTTCTTGCTTTAGCAGGTGCAGAATTAATTAGGATACCTCCCAATTGATTCAAAATTTGATCTTCTTTAGTCATTAAATTCCTCCTGGAGAATTTTTAAAAGTAATTTTATTAAATTTGCCATTATCAAAAGAATACAGTACTCTAAAACCTCTAGGTCTAGTATCTGTTCCTCTATATAAAGGCTCAATTTTAACCTTAACAGTTTTTCCTTCTTGTAGTGCCTTAAACCAATTATTTTCCATTTGCTTCCATGCGCCACGATTAAGATTTGAATTCATTGGCAGGAGGTTAATTTTTTCGCCTGAGCCATTTAGTATTGAGGCGATTAAATGCCCGCCTTCGTCACCGTCTATCCCTTGTTTACCTGCTTTCAATTGTTGATAAGTGTTTCTGTCTAGTGTATCAAGTTTAAGCATCGCCTCAACTCTTACTACTCTTCCTAAATGGTCAGTATCATATATTTTATTACCGTCTACAATATACCTTGTGTTAGGTTCGGGATTATTAAGTAATTCATTCCAATTACCTTTGCTGCCTGATTCGGTTTCTATCGTTACAATTTTAAGTTTATAGTGAACTCTCGTCCTAACGTCCGATATCATCCATTTGATTCTTGAGTACTTTAAAGCTCGCAATGAATGGGCAAAGGGTTCAGCAAGCCCCCCTATCAATAACCCTTCTAAAACATTTTTTAATCGTCCTTCCGCTGCGCTATCATCTGGATCGGCTTGTAAATACTCTGTAACTGGGTTTTGTAATTCTTTGAATGATTGGACTAAATTAGAGAGTCGTTCCTCGTGAGGTGCAAAAACTGTAAAATCTGTGACTCCGCCGGCTATCGCGCCTTTACCTAGCTCACCCATTTTCGATATGGGTTTGATAAATTTTAACGTCCTAGATACAGGAATAAACCCAATTAGAAATTGGCTTACACCACGAGTAAGCGCGCCTGATATTGTTTCCGGCTCTGGAACTTCTCCCAATTGGATAGGATTTTGCGTTTCAATGTTAAAACCATACTCCATAATGAGGTTAGTTGGCAAGGTATCCCATGACAAATCAGACACTGACTGCGTAGCATCACGAATCCCCCCTAATATTTGTAATGGTATATCATAATACCAAGGGCGGTTCTCTTGCTGCTTATCGAACACTATATCCACATATTTGGCATTTATGGGTAAGCTAACATAAGCGTAACCGTTATTATCTAATGTCCCTTGCTTAAGCATCTTTTGACTGGCATTGTCAAAGATAGTAAACGGTTGATTAGCTAGATTATAAACTGTCAATTCTATGTAATTGTCTTGATCCTTACCGTAACGCATTTCCAGCTCATAAGCCTTTACTTCGTCAAGGGTTAATTTGCGGGGTGTTCGATTATTCTTTGAGTTTTTAACATCATTTGCTGGTTGCAACATGCCAGAATGGTATTCAATAGGCATCTCAAATAAAATTGCACGCTGTGATTCTATCGCTTCTTTTAGTCCGGCAGAGAATTTTTTATCATCTTTATTATAGGTATTACGACCATAATATAAACCAAGCGCTTCGAGAGTGGGATATAGGTTTTTACATTCATCTTGATGGTTAACGCAATATTCTACAATTTCATCCAATTTACTACTATAATTATAATAAACGGGTTTTAATTTACTGTATTCTATAATAGTGTTAGAACTTAAAGAGATAGAACTAAAGAGTGAGTCACTTTCTTTCTGTTTTTGATATTCTTGCCACTGCTTTGTAGTCATTAATAAATAATATTTCATTATATTTATAATTTTTATATTTTATATATTATTTCAATTATCTAAATTTACTATTTACAGTATGGATTAGCAATGATTAAATTGTTTATCTTTAAGTTCTTTTCAATAAAATAACTGACATTAAACTATTATAATCTGTTACCATTTATAGCCTTCTTTTTTCTTTGGAAGCCAAAACAAGTAATTCTGTTGCGCTATCCATTGCTTTTTTATCAATAAAAACAAAGGGCTCAAGATTGAGTAGAACTAAATAAACTATTACTTTGCCAAGTAAAAGTTATTTATCTGAGTATGTTTTTAAAAGTGAATCTCATGAAAACGGTTGTTAATACTTTTTTGTGCCTATATTGATCGTAGCGAAATCTTCATATCAGGGAAGAGGGACGTAAAAACTCGTGATAAAACACGCGAAATCCACCCATGCCTATGCTTACGCAAAAACGCAAATGAAATGTTTTTTGCTATCTTTCCAATAAAAATTATCTCCTACATAATAGATATTACTATTCAGATAGGTTTAATATCTCCTTATGATTAAAAAAATGATAACCAATTGATAATTAATAAATTGATTATTGGCATTGTTTATAATGTATAAATCATGTTATTTGCCAAAGCGTTTAGCTCATGTGCTACTAATTTACCTTCATCCTATGCGGTTTATTATTATGTTAGAAATCTGGGTAATCATGGGATACTATAAGATGCTCAAAGACGAGGAAAAGTGCTCCCTATGACCGCCGATAGGTTTCATGATTGATATATCGTAATTTATTGATATTAATTAAATTTGTTATTTTATATTAGGTCCTTTATTGATTTATTATTTTGATATAAGCCTTAATAAAATCAAATGTCACACATTTAAAACCGTTTGTGCTATGAAGTTATTTATTTTAATTACCTTGCCTTGTTTTCCTTCCTTATGGATACTAATATTAGCTATATATTTAAAATATAATCTCTATAAAAATTGAGGATAGGTAATGATGAAAAAAAATCTATTATTTTTAGCAATATTAAGTTGTATTTCAACGTCCGCTTGGGCTAATACAATAGATTCCGTTACGGAACGATGTTCTGATTTAAAAAAATTAAATTTCGAAAATGCCAAAGTCGTAAACAGTGAAGTTATTGCTGGTGATTTCACCCCGCCAACTAAATTAGCGGATACATTACGTGGCGCAAAATCTCAATTGATAACAAATCTTCCACAAATATGTCGAGTTGAATTAGCTATTGAACCTAAAATTAATGTTGAAATATGGTTACCTACAGATTGGAATCAACGTTTACAAGCCATTGGTGGTGGCGGGTTTGCGGGCTTTATACCTTTTGATAAATTGGCTGTTGCTGCAAAAAATGGTTATGTATCGGTAACAACTGATACTGGTCATCAAGGTAGCTTATTCAAGGGCGATTTTGCATTCAAAGATAATGAATTGCAAACAGACTTAATCACGGATTTTGCTTACCGTAGTGTTCATGAAATGACGGTTAAAACTAAACAAATAATCCAATCTTATTATGGTGAAGCAGCGAAATACTCTTATTGGAATGGTTGTTCAACGGGTGGACGACAAGGCCTCATGGAAGTACAAAGATTCCCAGCCGATTATGATGGCGTATATATTATTGCTCCAGCAATACAGTGGGATAAATTTGTTACATCATCATTATGGCCTCAAATTGTAATGCAGGAAGAGTTAGGAAAACCGATTGACACCGCAAAACTCAATCAAGTTCGTGAGGCGATTATTAAGTATGCCGATAAACAAGACGGTATAATTGATGGTGTTGTCAACGATCCAACGACTTTAAACATCAGTGATTCGTTTTTACAACAATTAGGGCTCAATGATGCCGAAATAATCTCTTTAAAGAAAATTTGGCAAGGTCCGACCAGTCAATCAGGACAGTTTTTGTGGTATAGCCTTGAACCTTCAGCAGATCTTACGCCAATAGCGGGTAAAGTACCTTTTACGGTACCTGAAGATTACTTAAGATACTGGATATATCAAAAACCAGATATGGATTGGAAGCAATTGGGTTATAAGGGATTCGATGACTTTTATAATGAATCCGTTGAGCTATATCGACCAATAATGGGAACAGATAATGCCGATTTAAGCCAGTTCAAAAAATTAGGTGGCAAGATGATTATTTGGCATGGTTGGGATGATCAATTAATTCCACCAAAAGGAACCATCCATTATTATAACAATGTACAAAAGATCATGGGCGGAAAAAGTCATACCGATGAATTCATGAAGCTATATATGGCACCAGGGGTTGGTCATTGTAATGGCGGTGATGGTGCAGATACAATTAATGGTTTTGAATCGCTTGTCAATTGGGTAGAGAAACAGCAGTCCCCAACAACGCTTACTGCACAAAAAATTCAAAACGGTAAAGTAACCATGAAACGCCCACTATGTCAGTATCCACTAAAAGCGGTTTATAAAGGCGAGGGTGATGTAAATAACCTTACTAATTTTGAATGTAAATAAATATCTAGCATCCTATAAAAGCCTGAATTTAGAGTACAATTCAGGCTTTTATATTAAAAATATAATTTGTTTATTTTTAAGTTGTCTGTTAAATAAAACTTCTATTTTTTATTGCTTCAATACTGCCAATGCCTTGAATGAGCAACAAATTACCATTTACCAGCAGTAGAACCACCATCAACAACCATGACCGTACCTGTAACAAATTGAGAGTCGGTTAAATACAATACAGCATCAACAATGTCTGTAACCTGACCAATATTATTAGAGGGACAAAGGCTCTTAAGCATAGATAGGCTCTGATGGTCTTGAGTATGCATTGGGGTTTGAATTATACCAGGAGCAATTCCATTAACTCTGATATTATCGTTTGCTAATTCTAAGGCTAATCCTTTAATCGCACTGTTGATAGCGCCTTTTGTCATAATAGGTAGCAACGCTGGAACGGCTAAATTGGGTTGTAATGCTATTGCAGCAGTGATATTAACTATGTGACCACCTTTATTTGGTTTCATATACTCCACAGCCAATTGGGTAGGATAGAAAAATCCTTTTAAATTAGTATTTATAATATTATCAAGATCTTCTGCAGTATATTGGCTAATTGGTTTAGAAATAAATATACCTGCATTATTGACCAATATATCAATTTTTCCAAAATGTTTTTGTGCTAAAGTAAAAAGTGACTTTGCTGTCTCTGGTAGAGATATATCACCCGCTACAAGCAAGAGATTAGTAGGTTGTCCTAACTGCTTAGCAGCTTCATCTAGTCGTCCTTTATCTCGCCCGTTTGCAACAACATTATAACCCTGATCAAGGTATGCTTTAGTGATAGCAAAACCGATGCCACTTGAAGCACCGGTTACGATTACGGTTTTTGTTTTGTCCATGATGACTCTTACTAATTATTTTTAATGAAATCCGTAGTCATAGTATAAAACATTTTAAATAATTTGAAATTAATCACAGTTATTGCAACTGATACCTTTGTTTAACAAAAAGTCAGGCAAATGACTGATAGGTTAGTTTTGGACTAGAAGTATCAAATAAAATGACTAAGTAAAAGTTTGTTCGTGTTTGGATAACACGATTGTTTAAGTTTACTTACTTCTTAAATAATATCTATCATTAAATATAAATATTTTTCAATTAATTAGAGAATATTAACTTATTTCAATATACTTATTCTCACTATATTGCGTTTTCGCATTATATATAAAACCATAAGTCGAAAACTTATGGTTTTATAAACAAACTAAATTAAACGAAAATTATTTATTTTCAGTCGATTTTAGTGTGTCGTAAGTTTGTTTCTTTTGACTAGGAGTTAATTCGTTAGCTTTTTCCTGATCAGAATAGTAGGATTTTTGAGCATTTTCTTTAATCGCATGACTAGGAGTTAATTCGTTAGCTTTTTCTTGATCAGAATAATAGGATTTTTGTGTATTTTCTTTAATCGCATCATTAGGAATGAATTGGTTAGTTTTTTCCTGGTCAGAATAGTAGGATTTTTGTGTATTTTCTTTAATCGCATCATTAGGCGTGAATTGATTAGCTTTTTCTTGAGCAGAATGGTAAGAATTTTGAGCTTTTTCTTTAATCGCATCATATTTTTCTCGTGCTTGCTCTTTTGCCTCGTTATAAGCTTGATTTAACTTATCTTTATAAACCTGATTAACATGTGAAGAAGCATCATTATTAATGGTTTTATTTGTTATGTTAGTCTCAACTTTTTTTACATCTTGAACGGGTTGTTGAACAGGCTGTTTAACTGGTGTTGGTTCAACAATTTTATTAGCATTATTTTGCTGTACTGCTGGTGTTTGGGGTTGGCTAGATGATGGTTGATTTAACGGTTGGATTAATGGTTGCTGTTGAGCCGGTTTATTAATATTGTTGTTAGTATCCGGTTTGATTGATTTATTAGCATCATTGTTATTCATTTTATCTTTGCTGGAATCGATCATTTGATTAATCTTATCTTTCGCCGCTTCGTATGTATCTGAACCTGCTTGTTTAACGTTATCGTAAGCTTGTTTAGTATTCTCTTTAGCTTTATCTATGGTTTGATCTATTTTGGATGACTTATCGTGGTTATCACAAGCAATGATCGCAAAAGCTGAAATAAGTAAAATAATAAATTTTTTCATGACGATATAACTCCAGTTTATTGTCTTAAAACTTAGGATCAATTTTTAAAATCGATCCAAATAGCCTAATAGCTATCTTAATGGTAACACTTTGTTTTTCCTAAAAAAAGTGTGAAATAGCAAACTAATTAATAATTTTACCTATTGTTTTAATTAGTTAACTGTAGGAAAAATAACAATTTTTTATTATTATCTATGTTAAAGTGATAAGACTACATATGGAAGCCTAATAATTTCTGTTTCTTATTATGGTTTTAATTTATTTACCATGGATTTACTTTATCTAATTTAAGGTTATGGTTATTTCAATTATGAGTTTTTAAGTTGAAAGTAATAAGATGGGTGAAAAAAGTATTTAGTTTTTATCTATTTATTATGATGTAGATTTAATAATTTATTGATTAATTAAATTATTATTTTATCAATTACTATTTTGTCGTTAATTTGTAAAAGATATTTATTTTATAACGCTATTAATCTTGTTAAATAATCATTTTAATCTTTAGCTAATTAAGGCTTTATCTTTAGTTTAAGGAGAATAACATGAAAATATCAAATCAATATTTTAAGTATTTAGGTTGGATCGCAACTGTCACGGCTTTTTTCATGTATGTTTCCTATATTCCACAAATTATAGATAATCTTCATGGTATAAAAACGAATCCAACACAGCCATTAGCTGCGGCAATTAACTGCTTTTTATGGGTTTGTTACGGTATGTTAAAAGAAAATAAGGACTGGCCAATTTCAATTGCAAATGCACCTGGTGTTATTTTTGGTTTTTTAGCTTTTATCACTGCGCTTTAGTTATCTATAAAAAAACTGAATTAATTATGAAATTAATTCAGTCTTAGTATTTGTTGTTTTTTAAGAAAATCTAAATTACATGGCTTTCACTTGATTCAATAAATTGTGCCAATTTTTCTAATCCAAGGCGTACTATTTTAGGCATAGAATCAAGATCAATTGAATCCATAAGGTTTTTAACGCATAGCCCTAATTCAGTATCTCCTTCAACTATCAATCTACGTTGAAAGAATAGCGTGTCTGGATCTTGTTTACGAGTTGCGATAAGAATTAAATCATTCATATTACCGCTAAAACTAACATCAGGGATTTCAGCACAACTTACAATTAATTTATTATTCACATTACTGATAAACCAAACTAATTGTAAATCCCTTACTTCAATTTTAAGCCAGCGATCTTCAAGGAAATCAAGATCGCCTTCTTCAAGTGATTGTTCAAATTGAGCTTGCAATAGCTGCTCGATTATTTTACGTTTAAATGAAAATGGCACCAATTGCAATGGTTTACTTATTAATATCGGTGCATTTTCAACAGCTAATGAATGTAATTTACTTAACATACCATCTCTTCAATTTAAATAATCTAAGATAAAATTTATTTATTTTCGCCTGTCAGCATGGCTTCATAAATATCCAAACCTGTACCTAATCGTTCGAATGTTTCTTCAGAAATTTCGTTACGAATCTTTAATTGATAAAGCGCAGCACGCTCACTACCAATTGCAACTAAACGCATACGTCGTTCAAGATTTTCTGCTTCAAGAGCTTTTTGTTCAAGGTCTTTAAGTCCAGTTCGTCTACGCAGAGATCCGATAACACGAGATCCCACTTCATGAACTATTTCACTATCAATACCATCGGTAACATCAGCTAAAATGCTATTTTGCATTTTTTCAAGACTACCAATTGCCTCTTCTGCCATAAAGCCTTTAGCATATAAGACCTCATTATCAACTTGGCTATTGTTCAATAGAACTTTTCCGCCTAGTAAAATTGGTAATACAAATACGGCAACAACCAATGATACTAAAATAACACCAGTTGCAATAAATATCAGTTCATATCGACCGGTAATTTCAACAGGAATGGATAGAACACCGGCTAAGGTAATAGCTCCTCGAACTCCAGCAAAAGTCGAGATCCATAAATCACGAATTGAATAATTCTTGAATTCAAGCGGTTTTTTGAGAATTACAGGGAGTACAGGTAATCTTTTCATTGCATATAGCCATAGGAAACGAGTCCCCATAAGCGCCATATAAACAAAAATTACAATAAAACATAACTGCCAAATTTCGATTGTTGAACCATCTAAATTAGTAACGGCATAAGTATCAGATATGATTTTTGGTAATTGGAGACCTAAAAGAATAAAAACAAAGCCATTGAATACAAATGTTAACATCGACCAAGTACTTTCTGATTGTAATCGAATGTTAAGAGGAGCATTACGCATTATGCCAGATTGTTTTACAGTCATACCGGCACTAACCGCTGCTAAGATACCAGAAAAACCGATATGTTCAGCAATCAAATATACAGCAAAAGGTAATAGGAATAAAAGTACTATTTGAATAGCTGGATCATTGTTAGTAAGTAAATTAACTTTACGTAACAATTTGGTATAAATCCAAGTTACTAAAACGCCGATAGCAAGACCGCCTATCGCGACGAAAAAAAAGGATGCCGAGATTTCAAATAGATTAAACTCCATTTGGCCTATAGCAATCAGGATGGCAAACTTTAAGCTTACCAGACCAGAAGCATCATTCATCAGTGCTTCCCCTTCAATTATTTCCATTTTGCTTTTTTCGATACGTCCTTGACCAACGATACCGCCTAATGCCACCGCATCAGTAGGTGATAAAACAGCAGCAAGCGCTAATGCTGCGGCTAAGGATAGACCAGGAACTGGTAAGATCCAATAGAGCAGATAACCTAACGCAATAACAGTAATCACAACTAAAACTAGAGCTAGTCCTACTATTTCTCTTACATTATGTATGAAATCTTTTAATACAGTTTTACGACCATCAGCAAAAAGAAGCGGTGGGATAAATAAAACTAAAAAGAGTTCGGGATCAAATTCGACATAAAAATGAAAGGCAGCAAGAATGCAACCTAAAGCAATTTGCATTAGAGGCAAAGGGATCTGAAATGGTAGAAGTTTAACAACAATTCCAGATAACGACACTAACAAAATAAGAATGAGAATAGTAGAAAATAGATCCATGATATCTTTATACATTATACGTTATTATTAAGGATGAGCTATTATATCGTAAAAGTTAATAAAATTCAGTGTATAAATTATAAAAAATTCATTTTTTCTTAATTTTATTTCAACTAAACTAATTTAGTTTGTTTTTATCTATAAAAAAGAGTCAATAAATAACCTATTTAATTATATTGTTAATTTTATTGAAGAAAAATATTCAATTAAAGGTTTCATGTTTAATAAGTTTGAGAATAATAGAGATAGAAGTTGTGATTTAGACTTAAAGTATTTTAATTATATAATAACGGATATTATTTAATTTGATTTAGTTATATGAAAGATTGGCATAAGGCTTTTATTTTACATTCTCGCTCCTATAGCGAAAGTAGTTTATTGGTAGATTTATTTGTTGAATCTATGGGGCGTGTGACCTGTGTATCAAAAGGTGCTCGTCGTAAACGTTCCGTTTTAAAAGGATATTTACAGCCATTTACGCCATTGATAGTTCAATTCACTGGGACCGGTAATGTAAAAACCCTTTCACGAAGTGAAGCTATTTCATTAGCATTGCCGTTATCTGGTTCTGCTTTATACAGTGCTTTTTATCTTAATGAACTCATTCATCGCGTAATTGTGTCAGAATCCGATACTTCACCATTATTTCAAGCTTATCTAGAGGCTTTACAACAATTGGCACAACTTATTGAACCCGAAAAAGTACTTAGACGATTCGAATTGAGCTTGTTGGAGTTTCTTGGGTATCATATTGATTTTGAACATTGCTGCGCGACAGGGGAGGAAATCGTTGAAACAATGAATTATCAATACTTGCCAGAAAATGGATTTATTGGCAGCCTAATGCAAAATAGTACTAGTTTTTCAGGTAAACATCTTAAAGCATTTGCATTACGTTCATTTGATAATGATGATACTTTAAAAGCGGCCAAACGATTCACGCGGATGGCTTTAAAACCGTATGTTGGTTCCAAGCCTTTTAAAAGTCGAGAGTTATTTTTAAAGTTATAAAAAAGTACACTTCTCTGATAAAGTGTACTTTCTCATTAATTAAAATTAGCAAATTTCAAGTAACAATTTATTCTCTATCAATGTCATCAAGAGAATCACCTAATAGCTGTTCCCGTTGTTGTTGTCTTTTCTCATCAATTTTACCACCAGACGATAAGAAATCATTACGTTGAAAATAAGCATTACGCATAAAATTATAAGGGTCGTTTGTATTATTTAAAAGATCTTCATATTGTATAGCTTGTGCGCGTGCTTCAATTCCATCTAAAATATAACGCGTCACCGACATTTCTAGAGTTAATGAACTCAATGGTGGATATAAATAATCAACCATATTACCTACATCTTGTCTTAATGTCGCTTGTCCATAAAAAGGTAATACAACATAAGGACCATAAGGTAAATCATAATGGCCGAGTACCGTGCCGAAAGATTGTTTATTACCTTTAGCTAATTGAGGATCTGCCATACTAGCAACGTCTAACAATCCACCAAATCCAAAAACAGTATTAAGCATAAAACGTGCCAAATGTTTACCTACTCCAGGAACATCTCCTTTTAATAAGCTATTTACTGATGAAGCAGGTTCGCTTAAATTGCTTGAAACACCACTTATACCACTTCTAATCGGAGAGGGCACATAGTCTTTCCAAGCTACGGCTACAGGTCGTAATAGGTAGGGGTCTAGAACATAATAATTGAAATCAAACATTGTGCTATTAAACCCCGACATGGGATCAGAATAGTCGTTGGTTTCTGCGTTATAGGTTGCACAGCCATTCATAACAAAAGCAACTAATATTAAACTTAATATCTTTTTTTTCATTTTATCCACTTATTTTCCTAAAAGCGTATAATAAATCAAATTATCAATAATATTTAATCTTGCATTTAAATATATTGATAAAATAATTCTAATTCAATTAATAATCAACAAATTAATAAAATCTAATTATTTTATTATATAAATTAGTTTTAACTATTTGATTTTTTTTAAAAGTAAATAATATATCAAACGCTCTTATAAGAACATGATGAGAATATAGCAACATAGATGATTTGTTTAAATAAGGTATTAAAAGAGCAATCATAAAGATATTATTGTTGAGCAAAACCGCCGAAGCGGTTTCTTTATTTTTTAGCATCAACAAAAGGTAAAGTTGAATTTGGTAACATTGTTTGAGGTAATCGACCATCCCATCTTTCAGCCTTAGTTAATTCAATTAATGCTGAATTTGCCTTTAAAGCTTCTGTTTTTGCAATAATAGTTTTAGTTTCATTTTTTTAAGTTAAGGACTAGTCTTTGCTTGAACCAGTAATGCAGATGCCTTATCGCCAACACCTTGCAAACTCTTCAATCATAACGCGAGATACGGTTTCGATTTCATCTAATGATTGTATCATATCTTTAAAGACATTGAAATAAGGATGCAAGCTAGAACGGCTTGGATTATCCGTACTTGGAAAATTATCTCATGAATTTGCAATCATTTTATCGAGCGTTAGGCGATCATCATGCAGTAATTTTTTATGTATAACTGCTTACATCTGGATCTAATTTGGTTATATAGGCGGTAAGTTCTTGTATTTTAAAGTCGGATTTATAAGGTGTATTATCGGCAAGTGTTTCAGGGTAAGCGCCTGAGATCCATCTAGCGGTAGTTGGCATAAACTGGACAAGATCTTTAATACCTGCTGATAACCACGTATCTGTTTGCTATTGCGATTCCTGCTAAATTTGCACTGCAAAAGTGGACAAAGGATGTTTTAATTCCCTAAATGACATAAGTCAATCGATTAGTTCCCAAATTTATAAAAGAGATATTATCGTAGCAAAACGACGACCAGCTTCAATCAAATATAAAAGACTCAAAGTAGAAAAGGATATAACTACTGTAAAAACACAACAGAATATAGAACCATATATAAATAAACTGACAATTGAAAATAAGACAACAGCTAAAAATAATATACAGGTTAAAAAGGTATCATCAATCAGTCTTTTAAAATGGCCTGTTTTTTTCATATTAGATACAATTTTTTTATCCATTACTGATGTTATAAGAGCTATAGATGTAATTAAAAAGCCCAACATCGACCCTGCAAGACTTATTAATATACTCGCAATATTTTTTAGCTCTTCAATGTTAATATTCCTACCTAACCACCAGAATAAAAACGCTATACCTATACTCAAGGCTACCCTAGGTAAGAGTATTTTCCAACGTACCAAAATAATCATCTAATTCCTTTTGTTTTTCCTGTTTAGCATCATCAATTAGTTTGAACATTGTAACACTTGGGGGAAATATTGCATTTGTTTCTATAGATTGAAATGATATTACCCGATCTGCAATTAAATCAATGGTATATTCAACTCCATCTTCAAATACAACTGCTTTAGATGTCGTTGCCCCTGCTCCAGCAAAATAAACTAAGCTAGTTTTAATACGACTTAATAAAGTACTAGCACTATCCTCCAATCTTGAGTTAATTCCTATTTCAAAATGAAGCGAGTCACCATTAATACCATTCATTAATGCTAATGCTTGTCGACTGAAATCATCATCAGGATAAAAATCTGCGGACTTAGGTCTTGCAATTGAAACAACAACCTTTTTCATGGTCAATTTATTTTTCATTAAGCGTTGAGCTGCATTAGCTTGAATGATCATAGATAAATAAACATTTACCTTTGATATTTTCTTTAAAATGTTGGCAAATTGTTTTGGTGAAGATGCATGAGGATTATTATGCCATGCAAGTAAATTATTTTTTGGATAATAAACAAAAAAGTTTTTTTCAACAATGCCTTCATCAGGCTCAAGAATTATCGGTTGAGAATCTCGACCTGCCGCACCTTTTTCAGGGATATCTCTATTTCTAAATTTACGGAAAACCCCTGTAAAAGAGCCTCTATATTTTCCAGTGGTTCTTTTTTTTAACTCCCAAATATCTCGGGTAAAGCTTCTTTCAATTTTAGTTGAATCAATTTTATTATCAATAATTGAATTAAAAATATCTGATATAGATGTAATTTCGTCTGTTGGACTGACAGTTAATTGAAAAAACTCAATTTTATATTCTTTTTGTTCTACTGCTTTTCCTCGTATCGACGACATACTTAATTCCTATTCACTCGGTTAATCTAATATAAAGGAAATTATACCCAAAACAACTTTTACACTAAACCATTTATTTTCATATATTGTAAATTTGTTACAAAATCTTAATCATGTAAATTTTTTTCATACTTAACTGAAAACAAAATATTTGAAGCGGTGAGGTGTAATATATAACTTGCCAAGCCTTTAGAAATGTTCATAATATCCGAACCTTGAACGTGGGTTGCATCTTTGTTCGTTAATATTGCTGTTGAGTCTAAAACTCACGTAATTCAGTAAAAAGATTTTGCATATAGAGAGGATGTAGACTTGGTAACAGCCGGTGTATATTGTTTATATCGATAAAATTCATGAACCTTTAAAAACACCTAATACACAGACTATTAGAGTATTGCTTGTTCCATAAAAAAACTAAAATCGGTTTTAATATTTTTTATGATTTATTGAATTTAAAACAAAAGTCAATTATTGACGTTATGATCAATGTTTGAGTTTAGATGCGAAGTTTTAAAATATCTAGCATTACATTTAAAGATAGGGCTAGTTAGCCCTTTACATTTTATTCAATTATGCCATCAACATAAAACCAGTGATCACCTTGTTTAATGAATCGGCTTATTTCATGCATTTTTTGTGCTTTACCGCTCGTATTTCGAAAACGTGCTGTAAATTCAACAAACGCTTCATTCTGTTCTTGGCTATCCCAACTTTTATGAATGGTTAGATCTATCCATTTAGCTTCACTAATCTCTTCTGCTAATTTTCGCGGTAATGTTTTAGGATGCCACGTTTTTATTAGATATTCTACGTTGCGTAATGCGTAAGCACTATAACGAGAGCGCATTAGTTTTTCAGCAGTGGGTGCATTTTTTTGCCATAAATGATAAGGCTGACAGCATTCTGTATATTTTTGTTGTGAACAACATGGGCACAAATCAATATTTTTTTTCATAACAGTTTAAAAAATCCTAGAAATAATAGTTAAGCATAGTCATTAGCACAGGCATAATCAGAGTAAATAAAAATCCTTGCACAATTGCAGGTGGTACCATCATAATTCCGCCACTTTTTTGCAGTATTGGTAAAGTAAAATCCATTGAAGTCGCGCCACAGACACCCAATGCTGTTAGTTTAAAGCGTTTAATTAGACTTGGGATTAATATAATGGCACATAATTCACGTAAAATATCATTCAAGAAGGTAATACTTCCAATTACAGCCCCCTTAGCATCGGTCATTAAGATACCCGATAAAGAATACCAACCAAACCCTGATGACATCGCTAATGCAGTGTTAGTAGGTAATTCCAAAATATAAGAAGCAAGCCATCCTCCGAGTAGCGTGGTTACTGTGACAATAATCGTAGTTGTTATTCCCACTTTATTGACAATAATTTGTTTAATACTAATATTATTACTTCGTAGTTGAATTCCTACTAACAATAATAATATGACTAAAATGATTTCACTGAAGAGTTGATTATATTGCCATATTGGTAATGATAATCGTCCGGCTATGAACCCTAAAATTAGTGCTAAAAACACCCTTAAAGATTCTAGAATCATTTTAAAGCGTGACGGTAGGGGCTCATTATTGGCTTGGTTGCGCCACGGAAAGAAATAGTCCAGAACCATAAGAAAAATAAGGTTAAACCCGAAGCTACAAGCAAATAAAATGCCAGTTGATAAAAATATATTTTGTAAATTGTTTATTAGGTCTTCTAATTGTGCTAGTTCGCTCCCCATTAGGAATAAAATCAGATATACCATAATGCTTAAACATTGATTAATTTTATTCATTAAACGTGTATTATTAACTTTTAATAAATAACCAATGAAAAGCGGAGTTATCCCAATTAAAATACCAAACCACATACTATAATCCTTCTATCAACCAAACTTTTTAGGTTTCTAAATATTTTATATATTTAGATTAACAATAATGCTACCAATCTATCACCTAATTCAAACAGGATAATTGCTTTAAAATAGATAGATTTAACTCATCAAGTAAACTATAGCGACTACGATACATGGAACGTTTTTTGCTCGCAACTTCTTCTATGTTTTTTCTAGATATTTTCGCAGGTAAAATAAATAATCCTTGCTGGTTTGGTTGTCCATCAATTGTCTGCCAAAATTCGTCGTAGTCAGCATGGACACGATTGAAACGTTTTTTATAACGCCAGTTATTGTAAACATGAGATTTTTTGCCAACAGCTAAAATTTGCTCAAGATTAAAAAATTCAGCAATTGATAAAGCTGCATCTATAATTAGTCGTTTAGGAAAAATTCCATAACAATTTTTAGTGGCTTGTTGGATTGCGATCTTGGCATCATCACGATCAGGACCTTGTAAACCAGAAATAAAAAGCGTTGACTTTTGTTCATATTGTATAATAGTGAATGTCAAAGTTGCTAAATCGACATTATTTTCATCAAAAATAAATATAGTAAGTTCACCTTCTCGAGCATATTTATTTTTGGCTTGGATCATAACTCGAATGTTATGTTCATTTTTTACGGTTAAATCAGCTAATAAGTAAGGTTTATTATTATAAAATGCTTGTGTAAAAGTATCTTTCAATGAAGAAAGAAAATCATAATGGTAAACTAATGCATGATAGCGTGAGACTTGATTCATACATGAAGTTAAATAAGGGCGAAGTAGCTTACAAGGTAAATTAGATTGCCGAAATAAAAAATAACCCATTAAGCGGTAATTTGCGAGATGTTTTAGCCAACGGAATGTGATTGGACTAGCAAACACGGCACGTAAGGCAAATTTGAGGCGAAATACCTTACTCTCCCAAAGTGAGTTTGGTTTAAGTTTACCTTCAAATAACCATTTAAATAATAGCATCGCATTTTTGGGGGCAATAATTTTACGTATATCGTTCATAGGCTCGTTTTAAAAAAATTTATGTTTGATTTAAGGTTTAATACCCTTAAAAGTTGGGAATTTGCGTGATTTAGTAAAGTGACAATAGCATTTTGACGTAATTTATATATTAATCAATATTAAAAATCAGTATTATACTTGATAAACTAGAATAAGTTGAGTGTTAAATATGAGTATACAACCAAGTATTCATGGTCTAAGCATAAAAAGTGTTGCGCCTCCTTATAAGTATTGCGTTATTTTGCATAATGATGACTATACAACAATGGATTTTGTCGTTGAGGTGTTAATGCGTTTCTTTAGTTTTGATTATGATGAAGCAAATCAAGTTATGCTTTCTATACATCAAAAGGGGAAGGCGATATGTGGGATTTATACCGCTGAAATAGCGGAAACAAAAGTATTTCAAGTTAGTCAATATGCACGCCAACATAAGTTTCCATTAAAATGTACTATGGAGCCAATACCACATGATTAATAAACGAGTACAATCGATAATTAATGATGCATTTAATGAGGCGCAATCTTTAGGCTATGAGTATCTTACTGTTGAACAATTACTACTTTCTTTAATCAAAGAAAAATCGATAATTAAAATTTTCAAAGATCTGAATATTGATCTTGCAGAATTAACAGATGAAATTGCTCATTATATTGAAGAGAATGCTACTTATTTAGCTGACAGTTATCAAGAACAACAAACTGAACCAACGTTAGCTTTTCATCGCGTTCTTGAGCGAGCTGTTGTTAATGTTAAGTCTTCGGGAAAAAATGAAGTAAATTGTAGCGATATTTTAGTATCGATCTTAGAAGAAGAGGATTCTCATATCGTATATTTACTTAGTTGTATGGGATTAGATTGGTTAACGTTGACGCAATATTTATCTGGTTCAGATCAAATGCCATCTGCTAATCAAGATCCAAGTCAGGATCCTCTTAATCTTTATACAACTAATCTCAATAACTTAGCTAAAACAAGTAAATTAGATCCGCTTATAGGTCGAGAAGATGATATTAAACGAATGATGCAAGTATTATGTCGTCGCCGGAAAAATAATCCTATTTTAGTGGGTGAAGCGGGCGTTGGTAAAACAGCGTTAGCTGAAGGTTTAGCTTGGTTAATTGAACAAAAGAAAGTACCTAAAGTCTTTGAAGATACCACAATTTACGCACTCGATATTTCGTCATTGATTGCCGGCGCCACATATCGAGGTGATTTTGAAAAACGTTTTAATCAATTGGTGCAAGCCTTAGAAATGCAATCGCATAGTATTTTATTTATCGATGAGATTCATATGATTATCGGTGCTGGCGCTACGGGTGAAAGTAAACTTGATACGGCTAATCTTTTTAAACCATTGCTTTCATCAGGTAAAATTCGCGTATTGGGATCAACAACCTATCAAGAATACAATCGAATTTTTGAAAAAGATCATGCTTTAGTCCGACGTTTTCAAAAGCTAGATATTTTAGAACCTTCTTTATCCGAAACGGTTAAAATTCTGACAGGTTTAAAATCTCATTACGAGCAATTTCACCAAGTTCAGTACACCGATAAGGCAATTACAAGTGCGGTGGAATTATCCGTAAAATATCTTCCGGAACGTTTTTTACCCGATAAGGCAATTGATTTGATCGACGAAGCTGGGGCACAAAATCGTTTACTTTCTGCTAAAAAACGTCAAAAAGTGATTGATGTTATAGATATTGAAAAAATAATCGCAAAAATCGCACGTGTGCCTGAAAAAACAGTATCAATATCTGATAAAACTAAATTACAAAATTTATGTAATGATTTGAAATTGCGTATATTTGGTCAGGATAATGCGATTGAAGTGTTATGTGATGCCATTTTACTTAATCGTGCTGGCTTAGGCATGGAAAATAAGCCCGTTGGTAGTTTTTTATTTGCAGGTCCTACAGGAGTCGGAAAAACCGAAGTAACAGTACAACTAGCAAAATTACTAGGTGTTGACTTATTGCGGTTTGATATGTCGGAATATCGCGAATCTCATACCATTAGTCGCCTTATTGGCTCACCGCCAGGTTATGTTGGATTCGAGCAGGGAGGGTTACTCATTGATCAAGTCCTTAAGCACCCATATGCAGTATTATTATTAGATGAGATTGAAAAAGCACATCAAGATATCTATAACTTGTTATTGCAAATAATGGATAATGGCACGTTGACCGATAGTAACGGACGTAAAGCTGATTTTCGTAATATCATAATTGTTATGACAACTAATGCAGGTGTTCGCGAATCAATTAAAACGCCAATAGGATTTTTGCAGCAAGATAATTGCTATAATGCTATGTCTGAAATTAATCGTGAATTTAGTCCGGAATTTCGTAACCGATTGGATAACATTATTTGGTTTAACTATTTAAGTAAGCCGATAATGTTGCAAATTGTTTCAAAATCAATTAGAGAATTGCAGCAGCAACTTAAAGGTCGTCAAATAACGCTAACTATCACCAAAGATGCTAGTGCCTATTTAGCACGGTGTGGCTACGATAAAGCTATGGGGGCGAGACCAATGGGGCGTGTTATACAAGAGAAAATTAAAAAACCAATTGCTCAACAATTACTTTTTGGTGAATTACAACAGGGCGGTAAAGTTAAAATTAGTCTTAAAGACGAACAATTAATCTTAACTTATCAAAGTAAAATCAATGATAACAAAAAAGAACAAATCTCATAATGTTAAGGATTTGCGATGAAAAATAAATTAATAATAGACTGGGATGATTTTTTAAAAAATTATTGGCAAAAAAAGCCTGTTGTTTTACGTAAGGCATTTGCTGATTTCCATGATCCAATTACCCCTAATGAATTAGCCGGATTAGCACTTGAATCAGAAATTGAGAGCCGAATTGTCACCAATAAGGATGGAAAGTGGGATGCTCAATATGGTCCCTTTGAAAGCTATGACCATTTAGGCGAAACGAATTGGAGTCTTTTGGTTCAGGCCGTTGACCATTGGCATGAATCTGCTGCAACCTTAATTGAACCTTTCAGAGTACTTCCACATTGGCAATTTGAGGATTTAATGATCTCTTATGCCACGCCTCAAGCAGGGGTTGGGCCACATATCGATAATTATGATGTATTTATTACTCAAGGTATGGGAAAAAGGCGTTGGTTAGTTGGTGATAGAAACCCTGAATATCGTCAATATAGTGCACACCCCGCATTGTTACATGTTGAAGAATATTCGCCGATAATTGATGTCGAACTTAATCCGGGTGATATTTTATATTTACCTATTGGTTATCCCCATAACGGTATTAGTCTAACTGAATCATTAAGTTATTCAATTGGTTTTAGAACACCAACTTCACAAGATATGTTAAGTCATTTTACTGATTATGTATTGGATAATGTTCCTAATGGGATCTTTTATCAAGATCCTAATTTACAATTATCAACGACGCCCTACCAAATACATGATAATGAAATAGAAAAGCTCAAAACACAACTATGTCAACTAATAACAGATCCTAATTTATTTAATGACTGGTTTGGAAAATATATAACTCAACCCATGCACGAACTAAATATCATACCACTTGACTCTCCTTATACATTACAAGAGCTACAGAAAGATATCGCTTGTGGAGTTCAATTGTATCGAGTGCCGAGTGTTCGCATATTTAAATTAGGGAAAAAAGGGTTTATACACGGGCGGGTTATTCCACTTGAAGAATCTTATATTGATTTATTATGTCAAAAAGAAGTGCTAACAACAGATGATCTTCAGGATATTAAATTATTAAGTGGGCTGCTTGATTTGGTTAATGAAGGTTTTTGGTATGTGGAATAGTTTTAGTAACAATTATCATTGTTCAGATTAATATCATAAATTATTGGCACTTATAGTTTTGGTTTTACTTGAACAATGTGCATAATTAATTAAATTAGCAATTTATTTTTACTTGATTTCGGGTATTATTCTTTATTATATATATCTTTAATAACAAGCAATAATGTAGCTAATTAATTGTTTATATGTATAAATTATTTCATTTAAAACCATAATTACTAGACTTATGGCTAACTGTTTGTTTTAATAAGATTAATCCTCTTATTGTCCAACAAAAACTGCCTAGGTAAATCGGTAATGTGTATAATAAAGTAAAACGTTTTTTAGATTAAAGTAATTAAATGCGCTGTCATGAATCAATATCTTAAATCCTTATGGTTAACAGAAACTGTTCGTTTAATTGAAAAGGATAATGGTCGTTTTCAAGATGATGAAGCCAATCGACAGGCTAGATCATATAGTGGATCTATCGCTGATCGTATCATTTTTCGTGCCAAAATTCTCAGTTCGCAGCATAGTTTAATTTCAGCTCAAACAGTTTTGCTCAAAGCTGCCAAATTTTCATTTATCTTTTTGATTCTAATAGCCATATTCAGCGGGGTAGGTATTGGATTAAGTGCTTTAGCACAAAATCCAATTAATTTATATTGGGCACTGATTTGTTTATTAGGTGTTCACTTTGTGATGTTATTGATTTGGCTATTATCAAGTATAGCCTTACCCAATGAGAGTGGTAGTTTTTTTATTTTTATTTGGTCTTGGTTAACGCAAACGATAGCAAATAAAAATACAGTTAGCCAATTATTACCTGCTCTCATCAGTTTATTTGGTGGGCAAATTCGATGGTTAATCGGAACCATAGTCAATTTTTTGTGGTTTATAATTTTGTTAATTGCCTTACTGGTATTAGTAGCACAATTATCCACACAACATTATAGTTTTGCTTGGCAAACGACCCTCCTAAGTAGTGATACCATTGTTGCTATTACCTGTTCGCTCGGTAAAATCCCAAGTTTATTAGGTTTTACAATACCAGATGTTGATATGATACGTTCAAGTGAACAAGCTATTTCCATTGATGAAGTTCGTTCATCATGGGCTGTTTGGTTATTGGGTGTTTTTATTGTTTATGGGGTATTGCTACGTTTTGGTTTATTTATTTTATGTTGGTTAAAATGGCATTTAGCTTGTCAACACATTGTACTTAATACGCATCACCCAGAATATCAAATATTAAAAGCCGAATTAGACGAAAAAGTAAGTAAAATAATTATTGATAAAGAAAACACTCATTTGCCTGTACATAATATCAATGTTAATCATGACAATACTAATGGAAAACAAAATTTTTTAGTTGCAATTGATGTCGATACGAACTGGTTAGTTCCAGCTGATGCCCATTTTTTAGGATTTATTAATAATAGTATGACTCAAAAGAAAATTTTAGAGTGGTTAACGCAAAATCCGGCAAATAAATTATTAATTGCAATTGATACAGATCGTTCTCCGGACCGAGGAATGATCAATTCAATACGTTTATTAGTTAATAAATCACAATTTACCGGTATCTGGTTTATTAATAATGGCCGTCAATTACATAATTGGATCGAAAAGATACAAGAATTGGCGCTTGATCAAACCAATTTAGCTTGGCTTAGTAATTAGGTAATAAATATGCTCAATGAACTTAATTTAGCTATCGTAGGCCATACTAATGTTGGTAAAACGTCATTGTTAAGAACTTTAATACAGGATAGTGATTTAGGGGTTGTTTCTGATAAACCGGGTACTACTCGGCATGTAGAAGCTATCAAATTTTCGTTAGAACGCGAAAAAAAGATCATTTTCTATGACACACCGGGTTTAGAAGATAGTATTGCATTATTTGATTATGTTCAACGATTAAACAGTGATTTTCCTAAACAAGATGGCATTGATAAACTACAACAATTCCTTACTAGTCCCGAAGCAAATTATCAGTTTGAACAAGAAGCAAAAGTCATTCGCCAAGTATTAAACAGTCATGCAGCTATTTATGTTATTGATATTAGAGAACCTGTATTAGAAAAATATCATGATGAATTAGCTTTATTAGCATACAGTGATAAACCGATTTTAGCTGTATTGAATTTTGTGGCTGAAGCCTCACCTTATGAATCGGCTTGGAAACAATTATTATCACGCGTTGGAATTCATATGCAAGTTCGATTTGATGCGGTGTTTCCATCCATTGAGGGAGAACAGCGATTATATCATAGCTTATCGTTATTGTTAGATTCTGCCAGTAGCATACTTAATATGTGGCAAGCACATTTAGAACAACAACGACAAACGCGTCAACAAACCGCTAAATTAATCATAGCCGAAGCATTAGTAGATGTTACTGCGTATGCGGAAAAAGCAAAGGAAAATATTGAATCAATTGCAAAGCAGATGCAAGAAAAAGTCCGTAAACGTGAACAACGGGCTATTGATGATTTATTAAATTTATATTGTTTTTCCGTTGGCTATGATAGTGAAGAAAATCTACCTTTAGTTAAAGGACGCTTTTCAAGCGATTTATTTAATTTTGAAGCGATTAAATTAGTAGGCATCAGTGTTAGTAAAGGAGTCATGTCGGGAGCAACAATAGGAGCAGGAATTGATTTAGCCTTAGGAGGCATTACGCTTGGGACTGCAACGATTATTGGTGCAACATTAGGTGGTTTGGCTCAAGTTGCTAAGCATTACAGCAAAAATATTAAGCATCGTTTATCCGGTTATACCAAAATGAGTATTGATGATACAGTCATTTGTTTTTTATCCCTTCGTTTAATACAGTTGATGGTTAGTTTAGCAAACAGAGCTCATGCTGATCGCCGTCCAATCATCCTAGCTAAATTGAAAGACTCTTCTTGGCAAAAAGGTAAATTACCTAAATCCTTACAAGTTAGCCGAATACATCAAGAGTGGTCTACATTAAATAAGTTTAATATTAGACGGTATAGTCAGCAGCGACAAGAGGTAATTAACAATGTGGCAGATGAATTATGATAGATTGGTTAAATTAAGAAATATATTACTGTTTTTGCTTCTTTTTTTCTCAGGTCTAACATCTTGTAGTACAGTGTCGGATTTATATGATGATAATAATTCAGATCCACATATTGTAAAAAACATTGAATCTTTCTACCATGATTGGGTAAAAACGCCTTATCGCTATGGTGGTAATAGCCCTAAAGGGACGGACTGTTCAGGTTTAACTAAAATATTTTATCAACAAAAAGTGGGAAAAACGTTACCGCGGATAACAACTAAACAAGCTAGAATTGGTAAAGAGGTCAATCAATTATCCGCAGGCGATTTGGTTTTTTTTAAGAGTGGTCGTGGCACTACAGGCTTACATGTCGGTATTTACTATAAAAATGGTTTATTTTTGCATGTATCTTCTAAAAAAGGCGTACAATATGCTAATTTGAAAGACGACTATTGGCGTAAAAAATATTGGAAAGCTCGTCGCATTATTGATTAAAGTGACTTTTTGATTATCCAAGGAAAGCCATTTTGCAATAGTTTCGCTATTAATGGTTGTAATTCTGCCTTGGATTAATCATTATCAAATTTCAATGGACTAATCTCATTGTTAGAGTGAAATAATCAATGAGAAAATATATCTTATTATGTCTAGTTTTTTACTATGAAGGGTCTGAATTAACATTGTTTATAGTAATGTCACTAACTTTTTATCAAAGTAAATTAAGTTTAAAATAAATTTGTTATCCCAAATCATCGGTAAAATTATGTTATGATATAACTTTATTTTACCGTATTGTCAGCATCCATTTAAATAACCATTTTTTAGATGATGGTTAAGCGTTATAGGATTATCTTATCTATTATGAGTTATCAAGTATTAGCCAGAAAATGGCGACCAAAATCGTTTAGTGAAGTTGTTGGACAGGAGAACGTATTAACAATTTTATCTAATGCCTTATCGCTAGGTCGTATTCATCATGCTTATCTTTTTTCTGGTACTCGTGGGGTAGGTAAGACGTCAATAGCGCGTTTACTGGCGAAAGGATTAAATTGTGAAGCAGGCATTACCGCCACACCGTGTGGCGTATGTGATAACTGTCAGGATATTGATCAAGGTCGATTTGTTGATTTACTTGAAATAGATGCGGCTTCTCGAACTAAAGTAGAAGATACACGTGAAATTCTTGATAACGTTCAGTATTTACCCACTAAAGGTCGTTTCAAAGTCTACTTAATTGATGAAGTGCATATGTTATCACGCAGTAGTTTTAATGCCCTTTTAAAAACGCTTGAAGAGCCACCAGAACATGTAAAATTTTTACTTGCGACTACTGATCCGCAAAAGCTGCCGGTTACGATTTTATCACGTTGTTTACATTTACATTTGAATGTACTGGATCTGCAAGTGATCGAAAATCAATTAGTTAAAATTCTACAAGTTGAACAAATCAAGCAGGAAGAAAAAGCTATTCATTTATTAGCAAAAGCCGCTAATGGAAGCATGAGAGATGCATTAAGCTTGACAGATCAGGCAATAGCTTTAGGTAATGGTGAAGTAACTTCATCAGCGGTTATTGCTATGCTTGGAACTTTGGATCAAACCATCCCATTTTCCTTAATTGAAGCGCTCTATCATGAAGACGGTAGTGCATTAATGCAACAATTAGAAATGGCCGCTAAACAAGGTGCCGACTGGGATACATTATTAGTAGATACGATTACGCTTTTACATCAAATTGCTTTTTTACAAATTGTTCCGACGGCATTAGGGGACTATATTGATGATCTAGAGCGTATCCGCTATTTAGCACAAGTAATATCACCAAACGATATTCAATTGTTTTATCAAATTCTATTAGATGGGCGGAAAGATCTGAGTTATGCTCCAGATAAAAAACTTGGCGTCGAAATGAGTTTTTTAAGAGCATTAGCCTTTATTCCCAAAAATAAAAATTCAGCATCTACGACGGAAACTGTGGTTAACACGAGTGTTTCTAATCAACAAACAAAACAAAACTCATCACAAGATACATCGAAGATGATATCGACAGTAATGCCACAAATTACCGATGATAAGAACACGTCGTTATCAACACAAGCTTCAGAGCAGTCAACGATAAAAAATGCCACAGCTACTGTAGTATCGGATGAAACACAATCCATTTTAGCAGCACGACAGCGATTAATTGATGGTGAGAAAAACCTAAAAAAGTCTAAACAGGTTGAATTTATTCAACCTGAAAAACAACCAGCTCAAGCAAAAGCTAACATTAAAACCAAACAAACTAAATCTCAATCAACTATTTTAACTGAAACAAATAGCGAACCAGTTGATAGTTTTACCAACAAAAAAGAGCTAAATGATGATGGTGTTGATAGTGAAGATACCGCAGAGACCTACCAATGGCAATTTAGTGATCACTTTACACCGGTAATAGATACGAATTTAGATGCTAAATCTGTAAGATCAACATTTGAAGAAGAAAAAACGCCAGAATTGATGGAAAAGTTAATTCAAGAAGCGGTCAAAATCGATCCGTGGAGTGCAGAGATTGAAACGTTGATGTTGCCACCATTAATAAAACAGATCGCTATCAATACTTTTTTACAACAGATCAGTGATCAACATTTAATATTGCATGTCAGATCTCGAGCAGCGCATTTAATTAAGCATCAAACAAATGTTAAACGTTTAAATGAAGCCTTGTCAAAATCTAGGCAGCAATCATTAAAAATAGAAATAGTCATTGATGATGATAAAACTCAAGCTACACCGGTTGAAGTTCGAGAAACGATATATCAGGAAAAACGACAGCAAGCGATATCAGCAATCAATAAAGATAGTAAAGTGGCAATGATATGTCAATTTTTTGAAGCAAAGATTGATGATAATAGTATTCATCCAGTATAATGCAGTGTTTTTTTATTAATTAATTTATTTATTATGAGGAATTAACATGTTTTCTGGTGGAAAAGGTGGTCTTGGCAATTTAATGAAACAAGCTCAGCAAATGCAAGCGCGAATGCAAAAAGTGCAAGAAGAGATCGCACAAATGGAAGTAACAGGAGAATCAGGAGCAGGTCTAGTAAAGGTGACTGTAAATGGTGCCCACAATTGTCGTCGTGTTACTATTGATCCTTCATTATTTGCTGATGATGATAAAGATATGTTAGAAGATTTAATTGCCGCAGCATTCAATGATGCAAGCCGACGATTAGAAGATGCGCAAAAAGAAAAAATGTCGCAAGTAACCGGTGGAATGCCTTTACCTCCTGGTTTTAAAATGCCATTTTAAGAGGATATTATGTATATTCGCTCACCGCTATTATTTTCAAGCATTTTTTTTATTGTAATATTACTTAGCAATATTGTTTATTTTGAATTGCCAAATAAGATGAATTTTATTGAAATTATTTATTTGCAATTTATGCCTAATCTAACATTTTTTTTCTTTACTTTATTGCTAACTAGTTTCTTTTTTAATAAAAATGGTTCACAAACCTTTATAAAAGGAAAGCGTAATAACATCATTATATTGGCGCTGCTTTATTCAGTAATTTTTTTTGTAGTCAATTTTTTAATAAAACAATTAATTATTAAATGGACTTCAGTTACTGTTATAAAAATGTATAAATTCAAGTCCTCAATGGGCACAAATGAAATTGAACAAATATTTAACATTATAGTGACATTAGTTTCATGTCCATGGACATTAATTATTAATGGAATTATCTTAATGTTATTAATACGTTACGCTAATAACTATTATCAGAAAATATCCGGAAATAAAATAGAAATAAATACCAATCTTAGAGAAGAAAATGAAATTGAATCTCGTAAGTTGTATGGTGTTATATACGGTTCTATATTTTGTATAGTGACATATGGCCTTATCATAAATATTTATTCGCCATTAATTTTAACAATTCTTAACGCAGATATTTATTATAAACAATATACTGATATGAGTATGATGTTAATAATGGTATCGAGTTTAGTAATAACAGCAATAAATTTTACAATATTATATTGTAACTGCCTGAAATACATCAAAAAAAGTTATCAATGGGTTCCTACAAGCAGTTTGTTACCATCTGCTGGTTTAACAACTTTTTTATTTGGTTTAGGTATAATCATAACAAGTTTGATAATGATACCTTTCATAGTGATATTTAAATCATATTTATTATTTATTTGTTGGGCTTGCTTCGGATTTGTTTTGCTTTATTTTATAAGCCGTTATTTTATTAAACGATATTTCGGATAATATTAAGATTATTAGCTAATCAATAATATATTTATGTTTGGTCTCTTTTTTAATTGCTTAATTCATTGGTCTTAAAATGCAAATTAGTTCTTTATTAGAATCTTTAATTGAAGGTCTACGCTGTTTACCTGGTGTGGGACCTAAATCTGCGCAGAGAATGGCTTATCATTTATTGCAACGCGATCGCAAAGGGGGAATGAATCTGGCAGAATTATTACAAAATGCCATGATTAATATTGGTCATTGTCAGGATTGTCGAACCTTTACCGAGCAAGAAAAGTGCCGCATTTGTGTCAGTTCTAAACGCCAGCAAAGTACACAATTATGCATTGTTGAAACACCATCAGATATATTGGCCATTGAACAAACCGGACAATACAGCGGACGTTACTTTGTATTACTTGGTCATTTATCACCAATAGATGGCATTGGTCCGAACGAAATAGGATTAGATAAGTTAAAGCAAAGGCTAGCTAATGAGACTATTAATGAAGTCATATTAGCAACAAATCCGACTATAGAAGGAGAGGCAACCGCAAATATCATTGCGCAAATGTGTGCTGAATTAGATATCATTGCGACACGTATTGCACATGGTGTGCCCGTTGGTGGCGATTTAGAAACCGTTGATGGAACAACACTATCACATTCATTTTTAGGCAGACAGAAAATTGATCTCAATTAGAAATACAGATTTCTTATCTTATTAATTTATTTTCTACGAAGAGTCATTTAAAAATGAATAGAAATTGTAATTTTAGTAACAGTTATGAATGGCTAATTTGTTAACTTATAGCTCATAATTACGTATTGTTTTTAATATTAATTTAAAAATTAACACATTTATAAAAATTGTAAAATATATAAGGGTTATGACAACTAGGAGCAGGATATGACTTATAAAGCTGTGGCATTTGATATGGATGGTACCCTTTTAAATAACCAAAGACTGATTTTACCTGAAACTGTTTCAGTATTAAATCAACTAAAACAAATGGGGATTAAGGTAATTTTAGTTACAGGTCGTCACCATTCTATGATTTATCCTTATTACCATCAATTACAATTAGCGACGCCTGCTATTTGCTGTAATGGATCTTATCTTTATGATTTTAATAAATGCATGGCTTTTGATGCTAACCCATTAACGAAAACACAAGCTAAAACATTACTCAATTTAGTTAATGAATATAATATTCATACATTAATCTATACTGATCAATATATCACCTATGAAGTGTTGGATGATCATCTAGAAGGTATATTTGAATGGATTGACACTTTACCAACACAATTAAAACCAGAATTTGTGAAAGTAAATAGTTTTCTAGATGTAATTAATGATGCTAAAAAGGTATTCAAATTCGCTACAAGTTCTCATGATATTCCTGCATTAAAAGCATTTTCTGCAGCAGTTGAAGCGCAAGGCGATTTTGAGTGTGAATGGTCTTGGGTAAATCGTGCTGATGTTGCCGCCAAAGGTAATAGTAAAGGCAAAGGATTGGCTAATTGGGCAAATTATGAAGGAATACCATTGGAACAAATCATTGCTTTTGGTGATAACTATAACGATCTTTCAATGCTAAAAATGGCCGGTTTGGGCATTGCAATGGGTAATGCTGATGAAGAAATAAAGCAACAAGTAGATCGTGTTATTGGTGATAATAATACACCAACTATTGCTGAAGAATTAACAAGACTGTTTTTAAAATAAATGATATTTGATATTCTTTACCAAGATCAAAACCTAATTGCCATTAATAAACCATCTGGTTGGTTAGTACATCGAAGCTGGCTTGATCGACATGAAAAAGTCGTCATCATGCAAACATTACGTGATCAAATTGGTCAACATGTCTATCCAATTCATCGATTAGATCGTCCAACTTCTGGCGTATTACTCTTTGCGCTATCAAGTGAAGTTGCGAATTTAATGGCAATGCAATTTGCCCATCATCAACCACAAAAAACCTATCATGCTATTGTTAGAGGTTTTATTCAACAAGCTGATACTATCGACTATCCTCTTGTTGAGGAATTGGATAAAATTGCGGATAAATTCGCCAATCAGAAAAAACCGGCTCAATCTGCAATTACCCATTATAAACCTTTAAGTAAGATCGAAATTCCGGTTGCTGTAGGTAAATTTGCTACAGCTCGTTATAGCTTAGTAGAATTAAAACCACTAACTGGACGTAAACACCAATTACGGCGACATATGAAGCATATTTTTCATCCCATAATTGGGGATAGTAAGCATGGTGATCTTCATCAAAATAGAGCATTTAACCGTTATTTTGATGTGAAACGACTAATGCTACACGCGAGTGAGCTGATTTTTAGCCATCCAATCAATCAAAAGTTATTATCAATTAAAGCCCCGTTTGATCAGCAATGGTTAACGATATTAGAACAATTTGATAATAAGGATTAATTCAACTCTCTCATTGACCATTAATTCACTATTCTTTGATATTTGTTAACATCCATTTAAATAGTCTAAACCTAATATAACTAAGGATTAAACGCTATTCTAAAGCCTCGCAAATATCAATAAGGTATATTTACAACCAAAATTCTTAGGCATACAAATACAATACACATATAAACTCTATACCTAAAATTATTATGGTAAGAGGAACTTTGCCCTTAACAGTTACACCGATAAAAACTGCCAAGCTAAAAGATAAAAACTATTCTTTATTTGACTGTGCGGAATGTATCTTTTTAATTAAAGCAAATAATTCTATGATTTGGCGATTTGAGTATTCGTGCCCGTATGCTAAGGAAGGGGTATGAATTAACTTTGGTAGTGTTCCTGAAGTCTCATTATAATAAACAAGAAAGCTAACAGATGAAGCACGCAAACAGAAAAAGCAAAGCACCAAAATTGCCCAATGTATGCAATTGCTTGCTTTGACTAGAATTGAATTACAAACGCACTACTTAATTGTGTCTGCAACTATTAATAATGCTCGAATAAATGAAAATACTAGGGCAAAAGACCGGAAATTAACTTAAATCATTGCTAATCCATGCTGTAAATAGTAAATTAGGTAATTGCAGTAATATATAAAATAAAAAAAATATAAATCTTATGAAGAATTATGTATTAATAACAGCAAAGCAGTGGCAAGAATATCAAAAACAGAAAGAAAATGACTCACCCTTCAGTTCTATCTCTTTAAGTTCTAACACTATTATAGAATACAGTAAACTAAAACCTGTTTATTATGATTATCGTAGTAAAATAGATGAAATTGTAGAATATTGTGTTAACCATCAAGATGAGTGTAAAAACCTATACCCCACACTCGAAGCGCTTGGTTTATATTATGGTCGCAATACCTATAATAAAGATGATAAAGGTTTATTTATCGGACTAAAAGAAGCGCTAGAATCACAACGCGCAATTTTATTTGAATTGCCTATTGTTTACAATTCTGGCTTATTGCAACCAGAAAATGATCTTATAAACTCAAATCATAATCGAAGTAATCAAAGTAATCGAACACCACGCAAATTAACCCCTGACGAAGTAAAGGCTTATGAGCTGGAAATGCGTTACGGTAAGGCTCAAGACAACTACATAGAATTGACAGTTTATAATCTAGCTAATCAACCGTTTACTATCTTTGATAATGCCAGTCAAAAGATGCTTAAGCAAGGGACATTAGATAATAACGGTTACGCTTATGTTAGCTTACCCATAAATGCCAAATATGTTGATATAGTGTTCGATAAGCAGCAAGAGGATCGCCCTTGGTATTATGATATACCATTACAAATATTAGGGGGGATCCGTGATGCTGCGCAGTCAGCATCTGATTTGTTATGGGATACCTCGCCAACTAACCTCATTATGGAGTATGGTTTTAACGTTGAAACACAAAACCCTATCCAATTGGGAGAAATTCCAGAGCCGGAAACCATATCCGGCGCGCTTACTCGTGGTGTAAGCCAATTTCTAATTGGGTTTATTCCTGTATCTAGGACGTTAAAATTTATCAAACCTATATCGAAAATGGGTGAGCTAGGTAAAGGCGCGATAGCCGGCGGTGTCACAGATTTTACAGTTTTTGCACCTCACGAGGAACGACTCTCTAATTTAGTCCAATCATTCAAAGAATTACAAAACCCAGTTACAGAGTATTTACAAGCCGATCCAGATGATAGCGCAGCGGAAGGACGTTTAAAAAATGTTTTAGAAGGGTTATTGATAGGCGGGCTTGCTGAACCCTTTGCCCATTCATTGCGAGCTTTAAAGTACTCAAGAATCAAATGGATGATATCGGACGTTAGAACGAGAGTTCACTATAAACTTAAAATTGTAACGATAGAAACCGAATCAGGCAGCAAAGGTAATTGGAATGAATTACTTAATAATCCCGAACCTAACACAAGGTATATTGTAGACGGTAATAAAATATATGATATAGACCATTTAGGAAGAGTAGTAAGAGTTGAGGCGGATCTTAAACTTGATACACTAGACAGAAACACTTACCAACAATTGAAAGCAGGTAAACAAGGGATAGACGGTGACGAAGGCGGGCATTTAATCGCCTCAATACTAAATGGCTCAGGCGAAAAAATTAACCTCCTGCCAATGAATTCAAATCTCAATCGTGGCGAGTGGAAAGCTCTAGAAAATAGATGGGCTAAAGCCTTGCAAGAAGGTAAAACAGTTAAGGTTAAGATAGAGCCTTTATATGAAGGAACGAGTTTAAGACCTGAAAGCTTTTATATAACCTCTTCAATTGATGGTGAGACTCTATTAGAACACACATTTAAAAATGCACCTGGAGGAAAATAATGTTAAAAAATAATAGTATTTATAATGAAATTGGCCAACTGTTATTCAATATAGCTCCTGATGGAGCAAAAACAGTCATAATGAAAGCAGAGCTGTCTCCTGAAGGAGATCATTGTAAGTGTCAATTTGATTATATAAATAAATCAAATGATATTAAACGATTTCTTGGAGGCTCTAGAGCTAATCGCGATATGTTAGATTATTTAGTGAAATTAAGACAATACAGTATTGATAATAATTTAACTAATGGATTACCAGCGTGGGTAGGCTGTATTGTTACTGTCGATATTGAAAATGCTAAAATTGATATTGAATTTAAATATGAGCCATTTATTGAAAGGTAGAAAGAATTTTTAAATATAATAGGTGGATGATAATGTCAAAAACTTATAATCAATTAAATAATGAAATTGGGCAATTACTTTTTAAATCATCACCTAATGGAGCAAAAAAAGTAATTGCTCAATTAGAATTTACCCCAGAAATGGATGTTTGTAGATATTTATTTGATTATTATAATCAAAATGATGAATTAAACTGGTATCTACTGGATGACGATATAACAGACCCTTTAATTGATACGGTAACAGAACTTAGACAATATTATATTGATAATAACTTAACTAATGGCTTACCTGCGTGGAGAGGTTGTATTATAACTGTTGATATTGAAAATGCTAAAATTGATTTTGAATTTAAGTACGAACCATTTATTGATCTTTATTCTGAATATGATGATCATGATGAATAATCTAAATCATTAAACTGTTAGGCTTAATTAGATAATAGCAAATCTAAATATAAGCACATTTTATGAATTTAAATACAGTGCTATAAGTATCCTACTATGTACTAAAGTCTTATTATTTGCGTCTAGGCTGATAGCCGAACATTCACGATTATAGCGAACTGGCGCAAATATTTATTATTGAACAAGTCGAAGGCTGAATGGCAAGTTTTACAAGAACTTGGCTTAATTGCATCTTAACTAAATGGATCATACGAAAAAATTAACTTCCTGCCAATGAATTCAAATCTTAATCGTGGCTTATGGAAAAAGCATGAAAGTAGATGGGCTAATGCCTTACGAGACGGTAAAACAGTTAAAGTTAAGATAAGAGCCTGTATATCAGGGTACAGATATAAGACCAGAGAGTTTTGACGTATTATATTCTATTGATAATAGGCGTTGGGTAAAGACAGTATTATTAAACCAAGCAGGTGGATAAAATGACAAAAACAGACGATCAATTAAATAATAAAATTGGGCAATTACTTTTTAAATCATCACCTAATGGAGCAAAAAAAGTAATTGCTCAATTAGAATTTACCCCAGAGTTGGACTGTATCTATATATTTGATTATTATAATCAAAATAATGAATTAAATTGGTATACATTGGATACCGATATAACAAGCCCTTTAATCGATACGGTAAGAGAACTTAGACAATATTATATTGATAATGGCTTACCTGCGTGGAGAGGTTGTATTATAACTGTTGATATTGAAAATGCTAAAATTGATTTTGAATTTAAGTATGAACGATTTATCCCTCTTTTTGAAGATGATGATCTTAAAGATTAAATAGTTAGGATTAATTAGATAATAGCAAATCCAAATATAAGCACATTTTATGAATTTAAATAAAGTGCTATAAGCATCCTACTGTATGCCAAATTCTTATTATTTGCGTCTAGGCTGATAGCCGAACATTCGCGACCATAGCGAACTGGCGCAAATATTTATTGTTGAACAAGTAGAAGGATGAATAGTAAGTTTTACAAGAGTTTGACTTAATTGCATCTTAACTAAATGGATCATACGAAAAAATTAACCTCCTGCCAATGAATTCAAATCTTAATCGTTGATATTGAAAATACTAAAATTGATTTTGAATTTAAGTATGAACGATTTATCCCTCTTTTTGATGATGACGATCTTAAAGATTAAACGGTTAGGCTTAATTAGATAATAGCAAATCCAAACATAAGTACATTTTATGTATATAAACACAGTGCTATAATGTATCTTACTGTATGTTAGATTCTTACTATTTGCGTCTAGGCTACTGTCCAAATATTCACTATCCTAGCAAACTGTCACAAATATTCATTGGGGTCATGAGGTGTGTATGATAAAAAAAATAAAAATTTGTCCTGATTGGTTTGATATTGATAATTATAATATTTGCACTTCATTTACAAGGTACTCTTGGGAGTACGCTCTTCTTTTCAGAAGGTTCACTATTCAATTTGTATCAAATAGAAATTCAAATCAGAATCAATGTGAAGTGGAATATTATAAAAAACAAATTAAACAATATGCTTCGAAGGAATTCTTATTAGAAGCTAGCTCTATGAAATGTGAAGACTTTTGTCATTCTTTTTTAGAAAAAGAAGAGTCAATTAGTAATATATCTTATTGTGATTTGTTAACGATGTATGAAAATTTGCAGTACCATGATAATAAGTCGATTCATTATATGAGTGAAATAATAAAAAACAGAGACAAATGTTATAAAATGTTCAAAAAGGAAGAAGAAAAATTAGGGATATTTGATGAACATCCTTTTTGGGGGGATTATTTATCTGAAGATATTCTTCCGGATAATTGGAGTGTTTTTGCAGAAATTCCTCTATATGAAGATAGTGAAGCCTTTGCTCGTGTTAATTTGAGAAATAATGATGAGGATATAATAAACTCATTTAAAGAGTGGTTGCAAAAAACTAGGGCTATTAGAGGTCAAAAGAAAACTAATAAAATGAGTGATAATGAACTAAATCGATTAGCACAGTTTAAGGTTTTACCTTATATAGATTTGTACTTATGGGCTGAACTGACAGGGGAAAAGTTGACACAGTATCAAATGGCCTCTTTACTATATCCAGATGAATATGAAATTGATATAAAAGAACGATTAAGATCATGTACCATTCCTAGGGCAAAGGCATTAATAAATTCTTTTATACGCGTTTTCAGGTAATAATTGGGGATAAAATAACACAATTTTTATCCCATGGTTAACAGGGTTTGATTACATCCCATGGGAATTTTTAGAAGTAATTAACTTGTGATAAATTTACATTAATTTCATCTATCGAACACTCTATTATTTAGTTATATCCTTTTACCTGTTTTTAAAAATAGGAGAATATAACTAATGACCAATCAATTTCTATCCAAAAAAGAAGTAAAATCCTTACTTCACTTTAAATCTGACACCAGCCTTTATACGTTAGAGCAGAAAGATGAAACCTTCCCACAAAAGATTAGAATCAGCTTACGCGAGTTAGTTATCGTGCGACGAGATATACTCTTGGCTGGAATCTCGCAGAGTAGAACGCCGTTAGGTAGCTTAATGATAATAAAGCTAAACCCCTTTATATCGCGAGCTAGCATTGGAATAATGACGCTTCCAAAGATAGCCATTCTCGCGATAAGTTTCTAGCCAAAAAATACTGAATTAACTAATTGATTTTAAAACAAAACGAAAAATTTCGTTAACGGTTACCCCTTGCCTAAATTTAGCTAAATGGGGGATTTTCTGATAAGTTAGGAGCAATGATACATGACAAATTTTAATAATTTATTACTGGTAAAAGAAACAAAAATCAAAGGTAAACTCCAGCAAACAGTTAGCGCCAAAGCATTACACTTTTATTTAAAAGTAGGTAATGATTTTTTCACCTGGATAAAGGCAAGAATAGAAGAATATGGACTAATTAAAGATAGTGATTTTTTTATTTTTGATTCACTAGAATGTGGGAATCAAAATAAAAATAATAAACCGTCAATTAAATGTATGGCTAACCAAGAAGTCGGCTCTAAGAGTATTGATTATATTCTCACAATCGGAACCGCTAAAGAATTAGCGATTATTGAAAACAACGAACACGCGCGGGCTATCAGAAATTACTTAATTAGTTGTGAACAAAAAAAAGAAGTAAAACGCTCAAAAGCACGTAATGAAGTCGCTAGCTACAGCCGTCCTATGTGTGATGCATTAACCGTACATAGGCTATCACTTGGCAAAGAGACAAAGCCTCATAACTATACCAATGAATTTAATATGATTAACAGTATCGTACTAGGTATGACAGCTAAAGCTTTTCGAAAAATTCATGATATAACGGGAGATATACGCAACCACCTCAATGAACAACAACTAAGCCACATTGCTTACCTTGAGCGCTCTAATATTACCTTACTTGAGTTGGGCTGACGCTACGAGCGAAGGAAAGCAGAGTTAAGCAAGCTATCAAAAAGTTACCTGACTAAATTAATGAGTAAAGAGGATGAATCGTGACTACAAGCTTATATAACATCCTAGCAATATAGCAGTAAACTCAATCTTTAAATAATTGCCCTATGAACCGTTATGGTGTAATTCTAAGGTACGTTAGGCAAGATTTTTTACTATCACTAAGCTCGCACGTATGTGTTGGAAAAATAATTTCATGGGGTTGAATTTTGGAAATAGGTTTTATATGCCATAAAAAGGAAACTAAATAATAAAAAATAACCGCTATTCATCATGTTATCGTTGATTCAATTATTGATGATAGTGAATTTGTTGTTAATATAACTGATTAACAAAGATGATAGCTAGGTATTTATTCATAAGGTATCAAGGTTGATTAAATAGAAATTTAATTGCACGAGGATTAAAAATCAACCTTAAGCAATGCTTGCTTGAAGATTTAGGCGAAAGTGAAGGGTTAAATCATATATATAAAATGTTAAAAAAAGGTATATAAAAAGTACAGATAAACGTATTTTATTAACTACGTACACACAAGAAGCGCTTTCAGCATTAATGATTAGTAATGAATAATGACATTGAGGATAGATAAAAAAATCTTAATTCAATCAATTAGGTAATTTTAGATTAATTTTTAATTTAACAACCCCACATGTATTCTTTAGCTAATTGACATAATTGGTTTACCAACTGTGATATGATAAAATTTAAGGTAAATAAATAGAATTGAGAGCGTTATGAATAATTCGATGATTGATTATGTCGCCATTGGTCAACGATTACGTGCTTATCGAATTGCAGCTTCCTTAAAAGCCGAAGATGTTGCCGAAAAGTTGAAAATTTCACGAGCAGCGGTTTACCGTTTAGAAAAAGGCGAACTAATAAAAGTTGAAATACTCGACCGTTTAGCCTCTCTTTTAGAAACATCATTAACCAGTTTGTTAGGTGTCGATACTGAATATTATTCAAGTGGTGAAGGCTTTTTTGAACGCATGCGACAATTAGAGCAACAAGCTAGCCACATATACTCCCACTTTGATCCATTCTCTTTTTTATTAACTTCTGATGACTACTTAGATCATTTAGCTAATATGTTAGCCGAAGCCAATTTACCTCAAGATAACAATAAAATTAGGGCAACTTTGGCAATTTTAAAAGAACGTAAACAAAATTATCTGCAATATTTTCCGGATGTTATAAATTTAATTGGTTTACAACATATTGAGCGTTTTCTTGATTTAGGTTTAGTCGGTAAATTGAACATTTCCACCGAACAAAGAAAACAACGGTGTAAATTAGCAAGACAAGAAATTAGTCACCTAATTAATCTATTTGAAGAACATGAAGAGCAATTACAAATTGGTGTGAGCCAAGCTAGTATTCCATCTTTAACTTTTCAGATTTTTTATCAAAAACAACAACCACTTGCTTTGGCAATGAGTCCATTTCGTCTAGGTGAATTGCCTAATGTTACTACAGGTATTGCCTCTATCACGGCATCAAAAGAAGCTATTAAGCGACATCAACATTTATTTGACCATTTATGGCAAAACAGTGCAAAAGGTAAGCAAGCCATCGATTTATTAAAGAAAACATTAATGCGATATCAATAAATCACTTTATTAATGCTTTAAAATAATAAATCGTTAAATTTAGAAAGAGAATTGTATTGTATAAGCCCCTCTAATTATGAAAGACAATTTAGTAAAAATAGCCAGATATCTAAAAAAGCAAACCACCTTAACATTAAGTTGCGTTAGTGATGATAAGCCTTGGTGTTGTAACTGTTTTTATATTTTTGATGTTAACCCTGTTTCATTCATTATTACTAGCCATAGTAATACTCGGCATGGGCAAATAATGCAAATTAATCCGGCTGTAGCGGGTACAATTACCGATCAACCAGCTTTTATTGGTAATATAAAAGGTGTTCAGTTCAGTGGTGTAATTTACTTGCTAACCGAAGAGGAAGAGAAGCGAGCTCGGCAGTTATTTTGCCAACGCTATCCTATTGCGCATGTTATGAAAGCACCAATGTGGCAGATTATGATTGATGAGCTTAAAATGACCAATAATCGATTAGGGTTTTCTCATAAAACGATTTGGTGCCGAACATCATAATTCAAAATACAAATTAAATTCTAAATAATAAAATCTAATTAATTGTTACGTTATACATAAAACTGTATAAATAAAATGACTCAATATAGTGAGGGATAATATGTTGCATATCATTGTAGCTATTACCGGTGCAACAGGTGCACCGTTGGCCGTTAAAGTAATACAACAATTAAAGGAACTGAATGTCAATGTTCATTTAGTTGTATCTAAATGGGGAAAGGTGACTATTAACCATGAATGTGATATCAGTTATCAGCAATTATGCGATATGGTTGATGTTGTCTATTCCAATCATGATCAAGGGGCAACTATTTCTAGTGGATCGTTTAAAACAGATGGTATGATTATTGTGCCATGTAGCATGAAAACATTAGCAGCAATACGTTGTGGGTTTGCCGATAATTTAATTAGTCGCGCAGCTGATGTGATTTTAAAAGAGCGTCGTAAATTGGTAATTGTTCCACGGGAAACACCATTAAGTACTATCCATCTTGACAATTTGCATTATTTATCACAATTAGGTGTTACGATCGTTCCACCCAATCCAGCATTTTATCATCAACCTAAAACCATTGATGATATATTAACTCATATTTCCGTACGAATTTTAGATCAATTTAATTTAACGCATCCCGCTGCTAAAATTTGGCAAGGATTAAATGCTACAGATAATAAATAATCATAATTAAAAATGATGATTATGAGTACATATGGCTATCAGTAAACCGTGATAAACCCACCAATCTAGCGGATGATGAATTTTATTGAGTTATCCGTGTATTCCTTCTACAATGCCAATTATATTTAATTAAATAAGAGAATATTGATGGCTGATTCTAATAATGCAATTACACTTCAACCGGTGAAAGTATTTTCCGGTACGATTAATCTACCGGGTTCCAAAAGCGTATCTAATCGGGCTTTATTACTCGCTGCCTTATCCGAAGGCGAAACTCGATTAACAAATTTATTAGACAGTGATGATGTGCGTTATATGCTTGATGCACTTACTGCTTTAGGCGTTCATTATCAATTGTCTGATGATAGAACGATTTGCGATATCACTGGTGTAGCCGGAGCTTTAAATGTAGATAAACCTTTAGAACTTTATCTGGGTAATGCAGGTACAGCAATGCGTCCACTGGCTGCTGCCTTATGTTTAGGTAATAATAATATTATTTTAACGGGCGAACCAAGAATGAAAGAACGCCCAATTAAGCATTTAGTTGATGCGTTACGTCAGGGTGGGGCAAAGATTGAGTATTTAGAAAATGAAGGTTATCCACCCTTACATCTTCATGGCGGATTTAGTGGTGGATCGATTCAAGTTGATGGTTCCGTATCAAGTCAGTTTTTAACAGCACTATTAATGGCTTCACCATTAGCACCAAAAGATACTGAAATCACCATTATTGGCGATTTAGTATCTAAACCTTATATAGATATTACGATTAACATGATGGCTACTTTTGGCGTTAAAGTTGACAATCTTAATTATCAAAAGTTTGTCATTAAAGGCGGTCAAAGTTACAAATCTCCAAAAAATTATCTTGTCGAGGGTGATGCCTCATCTGCCTCATATTTCTTAGCCGCTGCTGCTATAAAAGGCGGTACTGTTCGTGTAACTGGAATTGGCAAAAATAGTCTACAAGGTGATACACAATTTGCTCAAGTACTTGAAAAAATGGGTGCTACCATCACTATGGGAGATGATTACATTGAATGTAGTAAAGGTGAATTAAAAGGTATTGATATGGACATGAATCATATCCCTGATGCCGCGATGACCATAGCCACAACCGCATTATTTGCCAAAGGTTCGACATCTATTCGTAATATTTACAATTGGCGTGTTAAAGAGACCGACCGCTTAGTCGCAATGGCTACAGAATTACGGAAAGTAGGCGCAGAAGTGGAAGAAGGCTATGATTACATCACAATCACCCCGCCAGCGCAATTAAAACATGCTGAAATAGACACTTATAATGATCATCGTGTAGCAATGTGTTTTTCATTAGTCTCATTATCTGACACATCGGTGACGATATTAGATCCGAAATGCACCGCAAAAACCTTCCCAACCTATTTTGAGCAATTTGCTAGAATGAGTGAAATTAAATAATTATTCTAGGCTGACAAATACAACAACGCAGATTGGTAATGCAAACCTTTCTGCGTTTCATAGTGGTGCTCTTACTTACAAAACCGCGTAATAATCTTTTGTAATGTTTCTATGGTCGGTTTCAAAAATTCAGTAGAAACAAATTCATCGGGTTGATGAGCTTGTTCAATGGAACCAGGACCTAATACAATGGTTGGTGCAATTTGATTTAAAAAAGGTGCTTCGGTACTGTAATTGACGGTTTGTGCTTTCTGATTAACAAGTTTTTCCACTTCCATTAAAGCCGGATTGTCATGTTGGCATTCATAACCTGCTATGGGATCAACCTCATAATCAACTTTCAAACGACCCGGATAACGATCCATAATCGGTTTTAATGTTTGGCAGAGTAGATCATATAAAGACTGAATATCCATCTCTGGTAAGGCGCGAATATCCATAATTAATTCACAGCAACCACAAATACGATTAGCTGCATCACCACCTCTAATTATTCCTAAATTCATTGTTGGGTAAGGTACAGCAAAACTAGTATTATGGTATTCATCTTTTAACTTTTGTTTTAACTCCAATAATTTTCCAATAACTAAATGCATCACTTCAATGGCATTTATTCCTTTTTCTGGATCACTGGAATGACCTGATTTTCCTGTTATGCGGATAATGTTTGAAACAAAACCCTTATGAGCACGAATAGGAATTAAAGATGTAGGTTCACCAATTATCGTGCAATCGGGTTGCAATTGAGCGTGTTGGGCAAAGTAAGCTGCACCCGCCATCGTGATTTCTTCATCAGCTGTGGCTAAGATATGTAATGGTTTAGTCAATGATTTAAGATCAATACCACGTAAGGATTCCAAAATGAAGGCAAAAAAACCTTTCATATCTGCAGTTCCTAATCCATACCATTTGTTGTCTAATTCGGTTACTTTAAAAGGATCTTTCGTCCATAATCCCTCATCAAAAGGTACTGTATCAGTATGACCACTTAATAGTAATCCTCCTTGAGTAAGATTATCATTGTTACTATATGTAGCCAATAAGTTATATTTATCTCGCGTATTAGGAACTGAGGTAATTGTAGTTTTAAAACCTAAGTCATTAAACCAGTTAGCCAGTTTTTCAATTACCACTTTATTTGTACAATCTAATTTTCCATCAGTCACACTGCTAATGGTCGGGATAGTAATGAGCTCGTTATAAATTTGGATAAAAGAGGGTAGTTTCATAGTTGCATTTTTATTGTTAATCAATAGAGGGAATATCATACATTAAAAACATTTATCATTCATTAGATGATAATTATTTCCATTTCCCTAATATTGTTAGCAATAAATCAATATAATGATATTAATGAACAATTATCTTACCATTTTGATTATTATTCTTAATATAGACTTTATCTTAATAAAGCTTACAAAATCTCATTAATGCTATTCTGTTATTGAATTGAAATATTTGATGAAAAGACAGGTGATCAAAACCAATGTTATTAGGATTAAAATCATGGCAAGAGGTTTATTAATTAAAAATAAGTCATTTTGATCATTTTATTCTTGCATATTTTGATCAGAACAGAGGGATGTATAAAATTTGATTCCTAACAGCCTGAGATGTCAGGAATCTTTTATGTTATTGAAAATCATTTAGCAGGGCATTTATATACATCACCAGACATAACTGCATCTAATGGTGCAATTTCTGAGACATATTTCATACTGCTATCTTGAGCCTGATATATTGTATTACCACCTAAGGCTGCTGCTTTATTTAAAAGATCAGCAGCAGCATCTTTCATTAGTTCACTATGTGTTTTGTTGCCAGAGAAGAATGTATTCCGACGACCTTCTACACTTCCAAGAAATTGGCAATTATCAGCTGGTTTGGTATCAATGAAATGTACATTTTGTGCAGCAGGAGTCAATTGGTAATTTGAACTACAACCATCAAGTAATAATACAGCCCCTGAAGCGAAAGCGACAGCTAACAGCGTTTTTTTTAAAGACATATTGTTTTCCTTTTAAAGATCAGCAAAATTAACAGCATTTAGTAGATTATTGTATCAATTTAAATTATGAAAAAAAGATTAATTGCTCAACATTCAATTATAAAGTAAACAACTTTGTCAGTTTAGTAGAATAAATAATCAAACTATCACCTTTTTGTAAATAATGACTAGCAAAATAAATTTAACTCCATTATAATCGCAACCCATCAACAGAGATGTTCACACCTAAGGCCCCTTAGCTCAGTTGGTCAGAGCAGTCGACTCATAATCGATTGGTCACTGGTTCAAGTCCAGTAGGGGCCACCACTCATGTTTTATGATTTAACTCAAATAAAATTAATAAGTAATGTTTAATTTTACCGAGGGTTAATATCATGGAAAAACTAGCAGACATTATTACAATAGCAGATACCAAAGGTGGTACAACTAAATCTACTGTAGCGGTTCATATTGCAGCATTTTGTGCTCAATCAGGATTAAAAACACTATTAATTGATTTTGATTTAGAACAACCGACCTCTTGTTCTTATTTCCCGTTCGAAAATGAAGCACCTTGCGGTGTATATGAATTTATTGTTTTGCATGAGAGCAATCTTGATAAATTGATCTCAACAACAAAAATATCCAATCTATATGCTATGTCATCAAATAGTGTAAGACAAGAAATTATATCCAATTTAAAATCTTCGGCAGATAGCATTATACGTTTAAAATCATGTCTGAAATTAATACAATTTGAATATGATGTTATTATTATTGATACAGTCGGAACTATTGATCCAACTGTATCAATGGCTGTTTTAGCTGCTGATATAGTTCTTTCCCCACTTGATCCATCAATGCCAAGTGTAAAAGAATATTTGCGAGGTACTGTCAATAATTTATTCAAAAGTTTAATTCCTTTTAAAGATTACGGCTTAAGATTGCCCTCTATTTTTACTTTTTTCAATCGTGTTGAAGAGAGTAATGATTGCAAAAGGATTATGGAACTATTTAAACACAGTATTACTAAATTATCCGATGTTACTTCACTCTATAATCTTACAATTCTAAATAAACACATAAAAAAACAGAATAGTTATAGAGTTGCAGCATCACTTGGTATCCCTTCATTTCAAAGCTATTCTGAAAATGATAAAACAGCAGTACATCCATATAAGATAACTAAGCAACAAGCACAAGCTGTAATAGAAGATATCCATTACCTCTGTACTAATATTTTGCCTAGTTTTAAGGCTAATTTCGATGCATTTGTTTTAAGCAAAATAGCTTAATTATATTCTACTATTTTGTATCGTAAGGAGTGTATCGATGTCTAAATCTATTCACAGCACTGAAGTTGAACAAGCAATAATTGGGTCAATATTAATTAATAATGAACTCATTGATAATACAGTTGATTTAACTGATGATGATTTCTATTTGACGCAACATAAGATTATATTTAGTGCTATTTTAAACCTAGTTAACAATTCTAAAAATGCTGACATAATTACAGTATTAGAAGCATTAACAGATGCACAATTAAAGAGTTGCGGAGGAATAGCTTATATTGCTGAACTTACTAAAATACCAAGTACACTTAATTTTCAGCATTATTTTTCAATATTACGTAATTATACCAAAGCACGCAAAATCAACACGATTATTAACTATTCACTCAAAGAGCTATCAAATCTGGTTTTTATTGATGTGAATAGTAGTGATCAGCTAGACGCAAAAATAGAAACTGATTTATTAAACTTTATAACAAATTTCATGAAAAAATAGATTATCTATTCCTGAATTAATCGATAATTTTATTGTTTTTTGGAAGAAGAGAAATCACCATTCATATCTACAGGATTTATAGATTTAGATAATAAAATTGGAGGTTTAGAATCAGAAGGAATAACTGTAGTTGGTGCTTGTCCGGCAATGGGAAAAACTGCGTGGCTAATGTCACTTATAAGATATTACATTCAAGAAAAAACTAATCAACAAAATCAAAAAATTAAACCCATTTTTATTTTTAGCTTAGAAATGGATGCGCAGTCACTAATGATGCGCATTATATCCATTTTATTTGACGTCTCATTCATTGATATTAAGAACAAATACATTGATGAAAATGATTACAGTAAGATCACAAATGCAGTAAATTTATTAATAAGATTTAAATGTGCCAATAACCAAAACGCACTCATTATTGATGATGCTCATTTTACACCTGCAATATTGAGACGAAAACTACAACGTTAAATTCGTTTATACGGTTCACCTGAATTTGTTGCTATTGATTATATACAACTAATGACTTTAGGCACAAATCATTCTGAAAACAGGGCAGTTGAACTCAGCACAATAAGCAGAGAGCTCAAAATACAAGCTAAAGATTTTTCAATACCATTATTGCTACTGGCACAACTTAATCGCTCTCCTGATAACCGAACGGATAAACGTCCAATCATGTCAGATTTTAAAGAATCTGGTGCAATCGAACAAGATGCAACAAATGTGATTTTACTCTATCAAGAAGAAATTTGTAACGAGAACTCGGATTCGAAAGGGATAGGTGAATTTATAATTGCTAAAGCCGTAATGCATCTATAGGAAGTGTCAAAGTCCAATTTAATGGAGCATGTATGCATTATAGTAACTTAGTTAAAGGAAAAATACTAAATAATTGAAACAAAACAAAAAAACTCATATGATATTTTAACTGAAAGAATGAATTCCGGATTTCCTGATGGAGAGCAAGACACAAAGAGTATTGGAATTAATGAAATGCCACTAACGATTTCGATCGATGAATTGGATAAAAGTTTAGTATTGTCTCGTAAAAAACGTAACGCTCTCTATGATGATATTAAGGCATCAATTAGAGAAAAAGGTTTAGATCATGCTCCAGTTATAACAAAAATGCCTAGTCAAGATGCATATGTGATATTAGATGGAGGTAATACTAGATTACAAATCTTAAAAGAGCTGTATCAAGAAACTGGTGATAAAAAATTTTATTATATAAATTGTATTTTTAGTCCATGGTAAGGGGGAACTTAAATTCATCGTTGGGCATTTAATTGAAAACGGGCTACGAGATGATTACACATTATTGAAAAATCAATTGGTATTTTAAAAGCTAAAAAACGATATATCGTCTGCTGTTGATTTAAAATCCGATCCTGAAATTCAACGAGTAATACAAACTTACTGTGATAGGATTTGTATTATTAGCTATATTCAGAGCATTGATTCGGCTCGTAACAAGAGGACTGTTTTTATCTCGGAGTTGATTGATTTTAGTGGTATAGAAAAACTATTTATTTAAAAAAATAACAATAAATGGGTAAATTATTCTAAACAAAGAGGATATAAATATGCCTAATAAAAAATATGAATTAACTAATGATACCAAAGAATTCAATGGTATAACCTGCTATAGAATTATTGCGCTCAGAGATATAACAACCAAAAGGGGAATTGTAACAAAAGGGACTATAGGGGGATATGTCCAGAGTGAAAAAAATCTCTCCCAATCTGGAGAATCTTGGATAGCCGACAATGCTATGGTTATTGGTAATGCTACTGTATTGCGTTCGGCTCTTATCTATGATGATGCTTGTATTTCTGATTCGGCTTGTATAACAGGTTCAGCAATAGTCCGAGGTAATGCTTGCGTCAGTGGTGATGCTTATATCACTGATTCGGTTACAGTAAATGAATCAGCTCATATCACTGACTCGGCTCGTATCAAGGGGTCTGCTTTTATCAGGGATAGGGTTTATATTGGTGGTTCTGCTTACATTACTGATAGTGCTCAAATATTTCAAACGGCTCGTATTGAAGGTTCAGCTAGTATCCATGGCTCGGCAGTTATAATGGAGAATGCACTTATCGATGGCGAAGCTATTGTCGGTAGTTCTGCCTTTGTCAGTGGTAATGTTCATATCACTGATTCGGCTGATATATTTGGTTCTGCCAGTATCATTAATTCAGTTTGTATAGGTGGTTCAGTTAAAATTGGTGGGACAGCCATTGTTCGTGGTTTAGCTAACATTTCTGGTAAGGTATTTATTCGTGGTGACACGGTGATTGAAGATGATGCTGTTATAACTGAATCAAAAGACATTATCAATATTTCTCCCTTCATTTTGAAGCACGATAGTTTAACCGTATTTAGATGTAGATCCGATTCCATTAAGGTTTTGTTATGTAGACATGATAGTCACATGGAGAATGAATTTAGCGGAGCTTTAAACGATTTGAGCAAATATATCGAAAATATAAGGAAAGGGAATGTATTTAATGGAACTTTAGACGAATTTGAAAAGTATATCGAAGAATTGAATTACTCTCCCAATTATATTGAGAAGTATAGAGCTGCTATTAATTTCATAAAAATAACAATAGATGGGTAAATTATTCTAAACAAAGAGGATATAAATATGCCTAATAAAAAATATGAATTAACTAATGATACCAAAGAATTCAATGGTATAACCTGCTATAGAATTATTGCGCTCAGAGATATAACAACCATAAGAGGAATTGTAACAAAAGGGACTATAGGGGGATATGTCCAGAGTGAAAAAAATCTCTCCCAATCTGGAGAATCTTGGATAGCCGATAATGCTATGGTTGTCGGTAATGCTACTGTTTTGTGTTCGGCTTTTATCTATGGTAAAGCTTGTATTTCTGATTCGGCTTGTATAACAGGTTCAGCAATAATCCGAGATAATGCTTGCGTCAGTGGTGATGCTTATATCACTGATTCGGTTACTGTAAATGAATCAGCTCATATCACTGACTCGGCTCGTATCGAGGGTGCTGTTTATATCAAGCAGTATGCTCATGTAGGAGGTAATGCTTGCATAAGACATAACGCTCGTATCTTTAATTCGGCTCGTATCGAAGGTTCAGCTTGGGTCGAAGGCTCGGCAGTTATAAAGGGGAATGCACTTATTGATGGCAATGCTCGTGTATGTGATTCAACTATTATATCTTGCAATACTCATATCACTGATTCGGCTATTATAGCCGGTTCTGCCGGTATCATTAATTCAGCTTGTATTTGTGGTTCAGTTACTATTGGTGGAACAGCCATTATTAGTGGGACAGCCATTATTGGTGGTTCAGCTAATATTTCTGGTGAGGAAAGGATTCGTGGTGACATGAAGATTAAAGATAATACTGTTATAACTATTTCTCCCTTCATTTTTGACTACGATTATTTAACCGTATTTAGGGACAGCTCCGAATCAATTAAATTTTCGTTGATAACGGATCAATTTGAAGGGACTGTAGACGAATTTGAAAAGTATATCGAAGAATTGAATTACGCTCCCAATTATATTGAGCAGTATAGAGCTGCTATTAATTTCATAAAAATAACAATAGATGGGTAAATTATTCTAAACAAAGAGGATATAAATATGCCTAATAAAAAATATGAATTAACTAATGACAACAAAGAATTCAATGGTATAACCTGTTATAGAATTGTTCAATATCTATCATTTTAAGAATAATCGAAGTGATAATTAATGAGTCCTGCATTTAAATGAACATATTTATTCACTATATCTAACGTCATTACCAATTATTATTACATATTCCAATATAAAGCTAATACGTATACTATTTAATCAGTATAGTATAATTTAGTTAAATAAATTGTTAGTAGAGAAAACAGAGTGGTTTCAAAATTTTTGATATGATAAAACCGCCGAAGCGGTTTATGATTAGTTAACTATTCTAAATGTGGGCTTATTAGGCTTTAAGTTGTAAAGCTGTTCAATTTCTTTAGATGATAAAAATAATGTTTTAGCTATATCTTCCAAATCATAATCCAATTCATTTTTCATATAATTTAATATAGCAGTTATAAGAGTAGGCCTTTCTCCAAGTATTTCAATTGTAACTGGCTCATTTATCCTATAACCCCGTGCGGACATTTGTCTCCATAAATAATTATCTTGTCCCGCGTTTGTAGTTTTAAGAGTTTTAGCTCTATAAATTAGTGATCCCATAGAAGCCCGCCAGAAAGGTTTCAAATAAGCAGCCTTTTCTATAGTCATCTCTTTTAAGTCTGATTTTATATCCGATGCTGGCATTAAAAATTCTGCTGCAAATCGATCTGCTTCCTCTTCCATTGTTGGAGTTGGAATTCTATGCATGACTAAATGTCCCAGCTCGTGCGCTAGAGTAAATCTATATCTATCTTGAGATTGGTTTTTATTAATAAAAATTAAAGGGGGTAAACCAGATATATAATAACTCACTCCCGATAGTCCGGTACTTTCCATATCACAGTCCATTACTATACAACCGGCTCGTTCTAAAGCTGAAATGATATTTTTGATTGGACCAGACGGTAGATGCCATGCTTTTCTTACATTTTTAGCGATCTCTTCAACATTTCCGTCATAATCATCAAGATCATATTGTGGGAATATATATTCTGGCTCGAAATCAATAAATTCAAGTAGTTTACGCAAATGAATTATTCTAATATTGATCTCGGCTACCAATTTATCTAACACCTTTACGCTAATAGATGCTTTTTTCCTATACATAGGCGTCGCGCTTAAAGGACCACCATATAATCTTGATTTTTGGAAAAATAAAGATTTAGGGCACTCTAAAGCAGACGAAAATAAATTTATTTGTTCGTCAGTAATAGGCTTCAAACCTTGCTCTATTTTTGATAAAGTACCTTGAGTAATACTAACTCTTAAGGCTAATTCTTTTTGGCTTAGCCCTAGCATTTTTCTTCTTAGCTCAATCATTTCAGGGTGAATTAATTCACTCTCATTCATTAGCTTTGTCATTTACAACCTTATGTTTCTTAGCAATATCTGTTTTGGGTTTAATCACAGTATTAGATACATTATTATCAACGTAATGGTGTTCAGATTCAATATTTGAAGGCGTAATATTTGAGTTAGTTATATCAATTGCCCAAACAGTAGTCTTCCCCTTGCTTTGAGTTAAGAGAACTTTATTTATTCCAACACCATTATCATTTAATAAGTAGATTAATTCTAATCGCACAATACCTCCAAACATGTCAATTTCCGGATCATGGTAGTTTAGTGCTGATTGAGTCGGGTAGTTTGATGTTCTAAAACTTTTGTCTCCTTTTTTGAATCGAATAAAATATTTATCATTTACAAGTAAACCTTGAATATATGGAATTTTAGCATAACAAATATTAGGGTATTTATTACTATCTATCTCTTTCCTTATTGAATACAGAAAATCGTTCCAGAGTGAGCAAGCGCGATATCGCGAGTTCTGCATTCTGGGTGCACCACCTGTTAACCAATAATTCCAAGCTTCATGACATGACTTATTGAATAATTCGTAAAACGGTTCTAAATTTTTGTGTGCTTCTTCTTTTGTTATTAATGACATATAAAATTTCCTAAATTCCTTATAGTACTATATTATCACTAACAATTTTATTAACAACAAAATATTCTTAAAAATATTCCAAATTTTATTACATATTATAAATCAATACATTATTTTTTAAGGCTAGGTCACATATATAATTGCTTTGGTTGATAATTGTGCAATAAGTTATGCGAAAGGTTCGCAAAAATCTTTTGGATACTATCAATTCTTGGAATTAAGAATAGACTTTCCATTTTTGGTGAGTAAGGTATGTCACTCTGTCAAAAATGAATGGTAAATGATGGAAAGATCAGTATATTTTTTAATTTAATGGATGTCTTAATAATAATCGTAATGGAGAAGATATTATAATTAGTTAAAACTTTAGTGACATATTTGTTCATTGTTAGCATAACTAATAATATTTAATTATCTCACTCATCATACTTTATGTGATATTCAGAAAATGGTCTGAATATGCCACAAAAAATAAATAAAATTATAATTATTTACAACAAATTAAAGTAGACATAAGAATTAGCGATTTTCGAAATCTAACAACACTTCCGGTTTTTATCGCCCATAAACATTAAATCAAATACTATCCTAGTACAAAAAAAGAGAGGATAATTATTCATAGAAAGAATAAATATGAAAAAACTTGTATCAAAATCAAAAATTAAATTCAATCATTAATCAAATAAAATCCGCTTCGGCGGTTTTTTTATGTCTGAAATAATCACCTTTCTAATATTGAAAAATATTCTCCCTATCATGCGCAATAACATGGATATTATTTGGAATCAAATCCATTAGTCACTTTTATCTTAATTTCCTACAATTAATCCCATTAATTTAGAAAGATTTAATTCTGTTAAAGGCAAATAAGCAACGCTTTAATCTATTTGCTAATTACCTAATGATGGAGGATGAAATGAGGAATGAATCTAATAACAGAATATTTCATGAAGATTTGATTCTTTTAGATCAAGATTTTCAGAACACCGACCAATTTTTTGAAACTACATTTTCCATTTTACGCGTTGGTGGTTATGTGAATGACTCTTTTTTGAATGCAATAAAAAAAAGAGAAGCTTCTTTTCCAACAGCTTTACCAACCGCTCCCTATGTTATAGCAATGCCCCATACCGACGTTGAACATATTATTAAACCATTCATTTTTTTTACGCGAGCTAAAAACACCATTCCATGGTGTGAAATGGCAAACAATGACCATATTTTACAGGCAAATTTTGTTTTTTTACTGGGATTTAATGAAAAAGATGGACACATTGATTTATTGCAGAAACTGATGTCTTGTTTCGTTAATACGTGTCTTTTGGATGCACTTTATCACACAAAATCAAAAAATGAGACCTTAACCTTACTGACATCAAATATAAATTTATAAGGAGAGATTATGAAAAAAGTTATTGTTGCATGCGGAAGTGGTGTTGCTACATCACAAACTGTTGCCAGTAAAGTCACTCGTTTATTAAAAGAGCGTCACCTTGATAATATCAAGGTAGAAGTTGTCGATCTTAAATCGGTCGATACCCATATAAAAACTAGTGCCGCTTATATCGCGATTACAAAAGTTGAAAAAGCATATCCTATACCAGTAATTAATGGAATTGCATTTTTAACAGGAATGAATATGGACGCAGAGCTACAAAAAATCATTGATGCCTGTAAATAGGAGTACGATTATGGACTTTCTTGGAACAATTATAAATTATATTTTGAATTTAGGCGCGCCAGTTTTTGTGCCTTTTATTATGCTAATTGCTGGTTTAATTGTCCGTATGAGATTTAGGGATGGCGCCTCAGCCGCTATCACTTTGGGTGTTGCCTTTGTAGGTATGAGCATGTTGATTGGTTTTATGGTCGGCGCTATTGGTTCGGCGGCACAAACGATGATGGAACGAACAGGAATAGAATTAAGTATTGTCGATGGTGGCTGGACTACTATGGCAAATGTATCTTGGGCTTGGCCTTATGCTTTCTTGATGTTTCCTTTACAGGTAGGTATTAATATCATAATGCTTGTATTGAAAAAAACAGATACCTTTAATGCTGACTTGTGGAATGTGTGGGGTAAAATATTCACCGCATTTATTGTCGTAGCCGTCGCTACACCTATATTAGGATCGATTACTTCTCTTATTCTTGCATTCGCTGTTGCAACACTACAAATTATTTTAGAACTCAATTCGGGTGATATTAGTCAAAATCGAATCGAAAAATTAACGGGCATTCCTGGTGTAACTTGTACACATAGAATGTTATTTTTTAGTGCTGTTTTCTATCCTTTCGATCTGCTACTTCGTAAAATTCCTGTGTTAAATAAACCGATGGATGCAGCAACATTGCGTTCTAGAATAGGTATCTTTGCAGAAAATCATGTTATTGGATTTTTATTGGGTGTAACGTTTGGAGTCATCGCTGGTTATGATGTTGCTACTATTTTAATGCTTGGGGTACAGGCAGCAACAGCACTGATGCTTTTCCCAATGATTTCAAAATTATTTATGCAAGCATTATCGCCCATTTCCGAAGCCATTAGTGATTACATGAATAAACGTTTTGCTGGACGTAAATTGTTTGTTGGTTTGGATTGGCCGTTTATGGGCGGTTCAAGTGAAATCTGGTTTACCGTTATTGTTGCTATTCCATTTACCCTAATTTGGGCAGTGATCTTACCGGGTAATAAAATCTTACCTTTCGCCGGTATCATTAATGTTGCATTAGTTGTACCCGCCTATATTCTGACAAAAGGTAATACTTTAAGAATGGTAATTTTGTCTATTATTGGCGTGCCATTCTTTTTATTCGTGGGAACACAATTTGCACCCATCATTACTGATCTAGGATTAGCGACAAAGGCTATTGATATTCCCGCTAATCAATTAATTTCCAATAGTTCCATTGATGCACCAATATTCACTTATGCAAGTTCATTTATCTGGCAATCAATACAAGGTTATTTTGTTCCTCTATTATTCGCCTTGTATTGGTGTGTTGGTTATTTCTTTTATGCTAGGGAACTGCGCATGGAAACAAAGCATGATGCCCAAAATGAAAATAAATAAGCATTTGAAAATGTTAGTGTAAATACATTCTATCTAATAATTCTGATGATAATGTTAATTATCATCAGATAACGAACAAAGGATTGATGATTGTATGGTTATAGATAAAAGAATTCATGTGGTTTTAAATGCATTGGTTCAAAATCCGAATATAACAGGCGTGGAGCTTCAACATGAATTTGGATTAACACGTAAACAACTTAGTTATACTCTCAAAAAAATCAACGATTTCCTTGAATCATCTAATCTTGAATTAATTAAACGATTTAAAACGGGTAAATTCAGCATTCCCAAACATGTAATAGAAACCTTTCGAGATAAGCCCGTTGCTAATGCAATTGGGCGCTATATATACTCCGAAGATGAACGTGTTCATTTGCTTCTATTTTTTCTCTTAATTAGAACGGAACGATTATCCTTAATTCATCTCTATTCAGCTTTAACCGTAAGCCAAAATACAGTCATCAATGATATTAAGAAAGTACAAATAATGATCGTCCAATATCATTTACAGATCAATTATGATCGTGAACATGGTTATCGAATTATTGGTAATGAAATCGACAAGCGGTATTTGTTACTTAAACTCATTCGCCGAATTATTACTATGCCAATAGCGGATAGAATTTTTAGAGAAAGTGAAATTATTACGCAAGGTCGGTTAGAGCGAGTAGGGCAGGTATTTAGCGAAATAGAAAAAAAGCTAAAACTCATTTTTACCGATGAACAATTACAAGAGCTCATCTACTTTATTTGTTTTATGTTACAACGCATAGAAACCGGAAAGAAGATTGAATTTTTACCGGAAAATTATACTGAAGTTGCTAATAGCCGTGATTTTCAGTTAATGAAAAAGCTGATTGAAAAATTTGGTATAACAGAATTCAATGAGCAGGTTTTCCTAACCATACTGGTGCAAAGTTCTAATATTCAGACTTTATCTGATAAATATTTTCATTTAGACGCGGTATTGCTAGAAAGTGCTGTTGAAGTCATTAATAATTTTGAACAAATCAGTTGTATTACCTTCCAAGATAAATATGAACTTATTGAACGTATCTATCAACACTGGAAACCGGCTTATTATCGTATTCGATATCATATTACCAACATTAACAGTGTATATGACATAGTATTACAAGAATTCGGTCATCTGCATGAAATGGTTAGAAAAGCAATTGCACCGTTTGAGAAAATCTTGCATTGCAAAATGCCGGATGAAGAAGTTGCTTTTATTACGGTATTATTCGGCGGTTGGTTGACTCGAGAGGGTTTGATTAATCAAATTAAATCTAAAAAAATTGCCATTGTTGTTTGTGAAAATAGTGCGACAGTGTCGACTTATCTCTATCTAACTTTGCAGGTATTGCTGCCAGAATTACATTTTTCAGATGCGATGTCTAAACGTGAATTTGAAAAATACCACCATTATTATGATATTGTTTTTTCTACATCTCATCTCTCTACTGACAAGATATTGTTCATCGTAAACCCATCCCTAAATAATTTTCATAAAAATGCTTTTCGTCATCAAGTAATAGGAACATTACAAGGAATTGATCCCGGCATCATTCAGGTGGAAGAGCTTATGTTAATTATTGAAAAATATAGCAATATAAAGGAGAGAAAAACATTACAAAAGGAACTAACAGCTTATCTTTATAACGATGAAATAAATGACAATCCATTTCGTATATCGCAGCCTGAAATTCCATCTCTTGCTGACTTAATGCTAGAAGATCATATCCATATCGCATCTTCAACAGATATGTCTTGGCAACATGCGTTAGGTTTGGCTTCACAACCGTTATTAAACAATTTGTCCATTGAATACACCTACCTTGAAAAAATGGTTAATAAAATTCAATTTGAACAACCTTATATTATGTTAGTTGACGGTCTTATTATCGCTCACGCTGGGATTGAGGATGGTGTAAATAAAGTTGCCATGTCTTTACTTAGGTTGCCTGAAAAAATAGATATTTGTGGTTATATGCAAGCCGATTTGATTGTCGTTTTAGCAACTAATAATCCACAAAAACATCTGAAAGCGTTAGCTCAATTAAATGAGCTATTGGAACAACATAATGGTGCAACACAAATAAGAAATGCAAAAAATAACCATGAAATTTGGGAATTATTTGCACGTTATCAATGAATATTTGCCAAAATAGGAGCTATAAAATGTTAGAGATACAAAAACAATACGTTGTTGATATGGCTAAAAAATCCAGTGAGTGGGGACTTTGTAAACATAAGGCTGGCAATTCAAGTGTACGTGATAAAGAGACAGGTTACGTTCTTGTTACACCCACTACGATTGATAAAAAATTATTAACTATTCGTGATATAGTGGTTATGGATCTTGATGCGAATGTGATTGAAGCCGAATCAGGATTGAGACCAACGAGTGAATGTTTAATGCATTTGGAAATTTATAAAGCACGTCCTGATGTCTTTGCCATTTCTCATACTCATTCTATCTTCGCCACTTCTTTTGCTGTATTAGCTAAACCGATTCCAGCCGTTGTGTATGAATGTGCAATCTTGAATTTAAAAGATGGTATCATTCCTGTTGCACCTTATGGTCGTCCAGGTACATCGGATCTTTCAAATAGTGTTATTGAACCGATTAAACGCGCCGATGCTATTTTAATGGAAAAACATGGTGCTATCGCGGTAGATAAAGATCCGTATGAAGCGGTACTAAAAGCAGCTTATATCGAAGAAATGGCCGAGATTTATTATCACGCTTTACTTATTAATGGTGGCAAAGATCCTGGCGGTTTCCCAGCAGAAGAGTTACAAAGTTGGGCATATCCATCACAGATTAAATTTAAAAAATAGTTTTTAAGATGATATTTTTGATGATTGAATAGCTTAGTTCTACTAAAACATTTCACATTACTTTATTGAACTGTTTTAAATAAAAAGGATTAAGCTATTTTTTTATGCCATTTTAATCAATTAAATCGAAATAGATAAAGAAATATCCGCTGATTATGTCAGCGGATCTTGTGGTTATTGCATTTGAATATATTGATTCATATATTTTAAAATATATGCCATTGAAACCGAGCCGGGATCCATATGTCCAATTGTCCGTTCACCTAAATTCTTGGCTCGTCCGAATACTGCCACCATTTGCTTTGTTTTTTCTGCACCTTGCATAGCTGATTGGGCAATTTGAGGTAATGCAGATTTCAATGTTGAAGTGGTTAATTCGCTTGCGGTGATCGCTGCTGCAGCTAATGCATCGACCATCGTTTTATCACCCGGTTTTGCCTTACCGCGTTGATAAACTGCTTGCCAACCTTCATTAAGTAAGGTGGATAAAATTGCAGTATTTAATTCTGTTTCACCTGCAACGCTTTTTCCACCCGCTCGAAATAACGTGCCAAAAATCGCGCCAGAAGCGCCTCCCATGCTAGTCATTAATTTCGTACCAATTTGGCTAAACAAATCGCCAATATCTGTCGGTTGAAATTTTGGATCTTGTAATAAAGTTATAATGGCTGCAAAACCACGTTTCATACCAATTCCATGATCACCATCACCAACAATTTGATCTAAGGCAGTTAAGGTGGGTTCACTCTCAACCATTTGTTCCGCTGTAAATAACATCATGCCACGTACTTGTGATAAATTCATTTTATTTTCTCCATCCAAATGTTTGACAAGGTAAATCATAAAGGTGTTTAAGTTCATCATCTAACTTCATTAAGCTAATTGAAAAACCTGACATTTCTAATGATGTGCAATAATGACCTACGACGATATCGTGGCTAATTATGCCTCGCGCATTGAGTTCAATGCCAACTTTGCGAGTGGCAACAAGTAATTCGGTATTACTAAGTGAACCCAAATTGTTAATTAGAACACATACTTGGTCTCCTTTTACATATGGCAGATCATCACATAAATGATCGATCATCTCTTTAACTACCTCATCTGATGATGCCATTTTTTGACGCCGCAGGCCGGCTTCCCCATGTATGCCAATTCCGATTTCGATTTCATTTTCATCTAATTCAAAATTAAAATTATTCGATTGAGGTAATGCACAACCATCTAGCGCTACCCCAATAGTGCGGACATTGGCATTTGCTTTAGATACAACTTGATAAAGTTTTTCAAGATCATATTTCTCGAATTGAGCAGCTGCACCCGCAATTTTATATAGAAACATAATCCCTGCCACACCACGACGATCTGAAATTCGAGATAACGGTGCAGAAGCGATATCATCGGTACCTTTAATTGTTTTCGTTACGATATTTTCTTCAGCTAAAATTTCAGCTGAAATATCGAAATTCATTCCATCGCCCGAATAATTACCATAAAGGAATAACACACCTTTTCCTTTTTCAATGGACTTAGTGAGTTCAATAATTTGATCGGGTGATGGGGAGGTGAAAACTTCGCCTAAAGCACAGCCATCGATCCCCCCTTTGCCGATAAATCCTGCAAAAGTAGGTTCATGACCGCTACCACCTCCCGAAACAACCACTACTTGATCAGATGAAATATGGTTTCCATAAACAGCACAATATTCATCTATTGTCGTTAGTTTCCCGTTATAGGCATAAAACAATCCTTGCATAACTTCTTGCCTAACATTATTAGGATCGTTAAGTAATTTTTTGGGTTTGCGCATTCGTTTTTCCTCTTATTTATCTTTATTAACTACATTATTTATTGTAAAAAAAACTAATAAGCCAAACGAATACATTTAATGACAAATAATCGCCAACTCAATGCTCATCATAGGAAGGTAGATTGTCGCCAATCATTAGTTGTAATTAAATTAATTTTGTGAAAACATGAGTAATATGTCTATTTAACATATAAGGCAATCAGTCCTAAGTATTAGGATAGTTTTATCTTTATTTCTTTTGGTAAAGGAGAATTTATGGAAACCATAGGTTATGCAGCATTTTCAGCTAGTTCAGATCTCAAACCTTATCATTTTAAGCGTAGAGTTTTACGAGATAATGATGTCGCAATTGAAATTCTTTACAGTGGTATTTGCCATTCAGATTTACACACGGTAAAAGGTGACTGGGGGCAACAACCTTATCCTTTAGTGCCAGGACATGAAATTATAGGACAAGTTATTTCTGTTGGAAAAAATGTACAGAAATACAAAGTAGGGGACAAAGTTGCCGTTGGTTGTATGGTGGATAGTTGCCAGTGTTGCGATCAATGTAAACAGGGTGAGGAACAATATTGTCGAAATGGTCTGACTCTTACATATGGTGCCCCTGATAGGATAACAGGAGAAATTACCCAAGGAGGTTATGCAAAACATATTGTTGTTCGAGAGGAATTTGTTTTAAAAGTTCCTAGTCAATTAGACCTTTCAAGGGCTGCTCCTATTTTATGTGCCGGTATCACTACATTTTCACCTTTGAAAAAATGGAATGTAAAAAAAGGGACTAAAGTTGGTGTGATTGGTTTTGGTGGTTTAGGGCATATGGCGGTTAAATTAGCGGTTGCTATGGAGGCAGAAGTCACGGTAATTACTCGTTCCAATTCTAAACAAGATGTAGCAAAAAAATTAGGTGCTAAAGATGTCTTGGTTACTGCTGATATGGATGCGATGGAAAAATCAGTAGCAAAGTTTGATTTGATAATCGATACGATACCTGTTAAGCATGATTTAAATGTTTATTTACCGCTTTTAGATATTGATGGCACTTTAGTGATTGTTGGGCAACTTGGGGCTATGGATGAACTTAATACGAGTCCTTTAATAATGGGGCGTCGCAGAATTGCTGGTTCTTTAATCGGTGGCATAAAAGAGACACAAGAAGTTTTAGATTTTTGTGCTAAGCATAATATTTACCCAGAATGTAAATTAATTACACCGCAGGAGATCAACGATTCTTATCACCATTTGGAAAAAGGTGATGTGGCATATCGTTTTGTTATTGATATGTCAAAAATGTCAATTTAGTATTCAGAAGTAATAGCTATCACTAAAGGAAAAAGTATAGCCCTATCAAATTATAAAAGATGAAAAGGGCTTGCTCAAAAAGTAAAAAATTCACTACAGGTAAGATTTTAAAGATATCATATTCACAAACAGAATAGGTACACGCTTTAACTTTTAAAAGATGCTTTACTTGCTTAGGTTAGAATTGATTGCTGTTATCGCATTTCTGTTAAAAGCTAAAACAGCACTCAAAACAGTTATGGCAGATCTTCGCAAAAGGGAAAGTGTTTTTACCTATTTGAGTTTAAATTATATCTGACAGTTACTTACTAAAAGTGTCTGTCAGATATTAGGTTTGGTAAATATAGTAATTTTTTGTTTTGAAATTGTTACATTTACATACATTTACATATATTAATGGGATAAATCAGATACCATTTTTCTCTTTTTAAATAAAGTAAACAAACTCGGGAAACACATACCTATTAAGATTAATCCTCCCCCCACAAATACATCACTTGAAAGTGTTTCATTTAGTAACCAAACCGCAAATAAAGCAGAAAAGACAGGTTCTAAATTATAAATTAATACTGCGCGTGTTGGTGTTGTATAACGTTGATAAGCGGTTTGAATCCAAAAGGCAAGTACAGTTGAAAATACCGAGGTAATGATTAAAGCTGTAATAAGAGAATTACTCCAATTGTTAGGTAGTAGATTATTTGGAGTGTTTATCGCTTGAATAATAAATATCAATATGGCTATTGTCGCGATTTCTATGAATGTTAAAACCGAATTGTTATGTTGATTCGTAACTTTATCTAATACAACAATATGTAAAGCACTAAAAAGTGAACCTATAACTACCAATATCTCTCCCCATTGTATTTGGGTTGAACTAAAGTCGGACATTACGATTAATCCCATCAAACCAAATACTGTTGCTAGAACCGCTTCAATACTGGGCAATTTCCCCGATAAAGGTGCAGATAAAAGTAAAACCCAAATCACAGCCAAACCGGCTAAAAAACCAGTATTTGAAGCCGTTGTCATCTGTAATCCCGTTATCAAAAAAATAAAAGAAGTTCCTAGTAGGATGCCTAAAAGACAGCCGGTAAAAAACGTCTTAGATGAAATTTTTTTTAACGAACCAAAACAAAAGGGTAATAGTAATAATGCTGATAACATAAATCTTAACCAGAGAACAGTTAAAACGGGTGTTTCATCAACCGCTATCTTCATGACAGGAAAACCTAACCCCCAACCGGCGGCAACACCAACTAATAATATTTCAGCAATCCACGCTTTTTTCATTTATCCTCTCAATCGTTCCGCAGTGTTAAGCAACAATTTTCCGGCTTGTTCAAGTTCTTCAGGTGATGTATTTTGACCAAAACTCAAACGAATTGCACCCTGAATTATATCATCATTAAGCCCCATAGCAGTTAAAACATGACTTGGTTTTTGTTCGTGAGATGAACAAGCTGAAGCGCTACTTAAGGCTAATTTCATTTTTAATTTCTTTTGTATTGTACTATTTTTAACACCTAAGAAAGATAGGTTAATAGTATTTGGTAAACTATTATAACGATCACCGTTGATGGTTACGTATTTTGTCGCAGATAAAAGATTGTCGATAAAATTTTGTTTCATTTGTTCCATTTGGTTTATACTTTTTTCAATATATCCAGCTGAACAAAGCTCAGCGGCTTTTGCCATTCCAGATATTCCTGCTACGTTAACGGTTCCACTTCTTACTCCGTATTCTTGTCCTCCGCCAAAAATGAGGGGGTAAGCTGATAAAATTTCAGGATGTTTACAATAAATGGCTCCAACACCGTTTGGTCCATAAAATTTATGTGCAGAGATACTAACAAAGTCAGCATCAATACTAGCAATACTAAAAGGAATTTTGCCTATTATTTGAGCTGCGTCGGTATGAAATAAAATATTATGTTCATGTGCAATTTTACTTACCTCTTTCAACGGCTGTAATACACCCGTTTCATTATTGGCTGCCATAATACTAATGAGTTTTGTATGTGGTTTTATTTCATTTTTAAGTGCATTTAGGCATATTACACCGGATGAATCAACTGGAATATAGGAGATCTCAACGTTATCAAACCTTTCTAGATAAGAACAAACACTTAGTATACATTTATGTTCAATTTGGCTAGTAATTATGTGAATTTTATCTAGCTTTGAATAATAATCCGCAATCGATTTAAACACTGTATTATTAGCTTCTGAGGCACCTGAATTAAAATATAGATATTCTTTTTCTCCCCCTATAAACTGAGCCACAATCTCTCTGCATTCGTTCAATTTATTATATGCTTTTATACCTTCAAAATGACTAATAGAAGCTGGATTGGCATAAAATTCTTTCATACAGTTAGAGACATCATCAATTACTTCTAAAGCAGTAGGGGTTGTTGAATTATAATCAAGGTATATCACTTGAATACTCCTAAATTTAATTTATTTTGGGGATTTGAAATTTAATTAGTAATTAGCTGAAATTGATTTCAAAAATTTCACCTTTGTCATCACAGAAGAAAATATTGATAATATCAATAACGGGATAAGGTGAATTTTTAAAGATTGTTGATGCTTGTTTCCCTTGTACTACTTTATTTTTATCATCTAACTCAGACCAGTCAATAATTATACAATGTTCAGTTTTAGGAAAACGCTTCTTCACAATTGTCTCTATGTCTTTATAATGTTGGGCAATTAGTGCTGGACACTTAGCCACATATTGATCTGCCTTTCGTCTGGCAAGTAAAAAACTTTTTTTGAAAATAATATCGTTATATGGTTCATTTGGCACTTCGCTCAATTCACTTACGTTATTCTTTAAAAGCATTTTAAGGGATTTAATTGCTCTATTTTTGGTTGCTCTTTCAAAAGAAAGAACTAATTTATCTCTTTTTATAAATGTATTTTCCGTGATAATACTTTCTAGTTCATCAGGTAAATGTTCCTTTTCTTGTATATTTTGATTAGGAATTAAAGAGCAAGTCTCTTCAGAACAACTCATACCTAAATTATCAACAAGTACACCATACATAAGCCTAATTTTTCTTTGGTATTTTTTTATGAGTAATCTACCTAGAAAACAGGCATCATTTAAAGAGTTTATTGAAAAATCATCTGCACCATATGAGCTATTGAAATGTCCCCCTTCAAGATAAATAACGATTTGACTATCCTGATTTTTTGAATTCTCAATAAGCGAATCAAGTTTATCTAAAATGGAAGGAAAATAAGAAGTCATTTTTTTTTGTTCGCTGTATATATTCATAAATAACCTTAAATATGTTTTATAAGATGTTCGATAATCTGTATTAATTACTTTTGTTAAACGTACCTAATAAATTATATTTAAGCTACAAAAATCATAGATTATAAATAATTTTATTCGTCATTTTTTTTCTATAAAATTATTTTATCTTTCGTATGGATAGATTTAATTCTCAATTTTTCAGCATAATAAAATTATTGACTTTCTTTACAGAGGCTTAGTGCTCTAATTCTAAATCGATGAACCAGATTGATATGATCCCCAAAAAAATACTCATCAGAAGTTCATCATCTATTCGCTGAACTTGATGACAAAGGTACGGCTGTAATCGTCTTACAGTTGGTGATATAGTTTTCATGCAATATTAAAAGGTTATTTTGAACGCGTCTGGAATTATGGTTTAGCCTATGGTCAGGGAAGTAGGCTAAAAGAGAAAAGAATTAGATTTTTTGCACTAATAGGTGGTACTGAATCTGATTTTGTAGAGCATAGCTAGGAACAACATTTAATTACGTGAAAGGCCTAAGTTATACGGGTATAGATGACGTAAAAATTAGTTTTCTTTATAGCACACTTGGGATTGAAGAGAGCTTATATGAGGCGCATCATCAAGGTCTATTTACTAAAGCACGTAATGAGATAAGTGCTTTTAACGCAATAATTATTTTATAGTATTTTGGGCATAGAATATTTATAGATAAGTACAAAAAAATAAAATCATTTCTTGAAATCTGTTTAAACAAAATAGCGATTGATAACGTAACTGTTATTCAATGGATATCGATTGTTGGAATCTACGCTAGTAACAAGTGAGTCAACTATTGATTATTTCACAAAGCAAGATAATCTAAATGCAAGCTAAACAGGAAATAGCGAGCTAAATAAGCAGACATTCGGGTAGTATTTGTCAAAATATCTCCAGAACCATCAATATTCAGTCAAAATTATAATTGATGCCGTTAACTATTTTTCATACTATGAGCCTAAAATAAGGAGAATGGTATGAAAAAGATATTTTTGGTTGGGTTAATTAGTTTATTTTTGTCTGGGTGTAATAAGACTGTATCAGATGAGGTTGTTTCAGATAAAATGTTTATAGGTGATTGGAAATGTAACTATATTGACTACAAATCTATTTGGGATGGAAATAATTTTGGTGAATATAAAATTGATGAAAAATTTGAGGTATTAGTAACGTTTAAATATGAAAATAACTCTTTATATTCAAAGATTACAAACAAAGACGAATGGACAAAAAGAAGTCTTGTTGAGGAATATAATAATAAAACAATCCAAGACGAAGATGGCTTTTTAAAAATGAAAGTAACTAAATCACTTAAAAAAGTATCCGATGATAAATTTATTACAACTGATGAATGTGAATTCATTAGTAAAGATGAAGAATATGATTCGTTTAATAGAAAATTTAAAAATGAAATAACTTGCACCCGAATAAGATAATTATCCGTTGAACAACTCAATTTTAATAATCCCTACTTGTGAAGTTTATTATTGTTTGTAGATATCATAAACAATTATTTAATACCTCAAAGCACTGTGAAAATAATTTCTTATTCACGCTGCAAATTGCATTGTTTATGATCGTAAATAACGCTAGTGATTCAGGGTAAGTATTTAATTCTATGATCATATCTCCTTTATTCAGTCTAAATTATGATTGATATCGTTAATTATTTTTCATACTATAAACTCCAAAAAAGGAGATGGTATGAAAAAGGTTGCGTTGTTAAGTTTGGTTTCTTTCGTTTTGGTTGGATGGAGTGATGATAATGGCGGTAAGGTTACTAATGAGTTTTTGGTCGGTAAGTGGGGCTGCTTTAATAAAGAATATGAAAGTAGCTATGATTCTAAATTAGAAGAATACAGTGATTACTCTGAATTAAGTAGCACACAAGTGATCCGCTCTTATAAAGTTGTTAATGGGGTTTTATTAATGAAAAGTACAGATCAGGAAGAAGCAGAAGTTGATTTGGATAAAATTTATAATAATTTAAAAACAGAAAATAAAGCTAACGATTGTGAGTATGTTCTTAATAGAAATTTATTTAAAAATTCAAGTAATAAGCATACTTTTGAAATGGAGATGTTTATCAATTGTTCGGATGATAATGAAGGGATAACCAAATCTAAATATAAAATTGTACAAGTTTGTACTAGAATAAAATAATTATCTGTTAACCAATTTAATTTCTATAAGCCCTCCTTGTGAGGGTTTTTTATTGCTAGAAGATATTATGATCGATTACCCCTAACAGAATAGCACTGTGCAATTAAGTGTTTATTCACAGCGAAAATTACATCGTTTAAGATCGTAACTAACGGTAGTCATTCGGGAGTAAATGTGGAAATGCTATGTCCAGCTCTAGGTAAACTTCTACCTTTTAGCCTTTTAATTGCCTAAATCTTCATAAAAAATATTCTTATTAAGAAAATGAGAGGAATGGTATGAAAAATGTTTTGTTAATTAGTTTAGCTTGTTTTACTTTGTTTGGTTGTAATAATGATAAAGTTACGAATGCGTATCTTGTTGGTAAATGGGAGTGTGAACGTGATTATTATTTAAGGGTTACAGATACTGATTATGTTAGTTTGAATCAAAAATATAATTCAAACCTTGAATTTACGATTGAAAAAGATAAGTTGTATTTGAAAAAAAATAACTCATTATTATGGCAAGAATTTAATCTATCTAGTCTTAGTAGAAGGGAAACAAAAAAAATAGACGATAACCAAATAGAAGTAAAAACTAACTCCATTTCAAAAAAATCACAAGATACTTTTGTAATGGTTGAAAATCAATATATTTATTTGGATAATTATGATTCGAATGAACATTTAAAATATGAAACCATATGCACTAGAATCAAATAATTAACTATTGAATGCAGAAGCAATTTGATTTCTAAATTCATAGGAGAGTTTATTCAATGTTAATAGTTTTTGCTGAAAATATTACAATTATTATATGATAAAGCTAGTCTTCTATTCATTAAATACTAATCTAATTTAATAAATTTAAACTATTAGAACAAAGTATGAATTTTTGATTAAAAAGTTATTTATTAAACCTAAAAAAATGCTTAGCTAATTTTCTATTAATTCAATAAATTTCTTTTAACACTTGTCATTTAATTTAGTATCAACACAATTAATTATCTTTTTTGTCCTTTCAAAAATCTAATTTTTATAAACAATCCTAATGTTGTCTTCCTGTCTAAGCCAATGACGCTTAACGATTATAATCAATGATCCACCTTATAAACAATCCAAAGAGCAATATAGATTATTCAAACAATATAAATGATAGATCTTTTATTATAAATATATAAACTATATACCCATTCCTAACGCATATAATAACGATAAAGTGGAGTTCTGGAATGGGTAAACTTGTCGCAGTGGTAGGCGATCGAACTACGAAAGGCGGATATATTATTACTGGAGCAGGTGATGCTAGTTGTGGCGGTAGAAATATTGCTTTAGTAGGTGATTTGGTAAGCTGTCCAAAATGTGGAACTACGGGGAAAATTATCGAGGGAGCGCCTAATCTTACATATAATGGCGTACCGGCTGCTTATGATGGTTGCCATGTAATTTGTGGATGTAAGGGAGGAACTCAAATTATTGCGGGTTTAAGTTCGTTCTTTGTTGATGTAAAAACTGTATCGACAAAACCGCAAGAATCAATAGAGACACAAACAAGAATAGGTGTCAAAAATGCGGGTTTAAGCTCTTTGTTTGTTAATGATAAAACAGAATCAGCAAAATCGACCGAATCAATAGAATCACAAGTAAGATTAGCTGTCCAAGAGCTGCTAGAAATAGCTAAAGAAGTTTGCGAAAAGCACTTATACTATATGGTGATTCAACAGGAATTTATGAGGGCTATAGAAACCTTTGCAAATAGTATAGTTTCACAGGTAGATAATGGCTCAATAAGTTATGCGGAAGGCTCGGAAGAGATCCAAAAAGAGAAAAAAAGCCTTTGGGTGCAATCTATTCTATGGATCAAGAATGGGCTTTCCGTTTTAGGCGGTATGGGTCAGACTATGGCGGGGTTTGCTCTGTGTGACAAGGGTATAGGATGTATGCTGGGTGCGCCATTAGTGGCTCACGGAGTTAATGGCACATATGAAGGTGGTGCAGGTCTTTATAATGGTGTCATGAATCAAATTGATGGTGGTAATAGGAGTTTGGAAGTTGAGGGACCACTAAGAAAGGTATATCAATCAGCCTTTAAGTCACTTGGTTTTGATGCTTCAGTTGGGAGTATTGCTTATGATGCGTTTGATTTTGGCGTTTCATTTTATGGAAAAGTAAAACTTATACCTAAATTAAATGAGTTTGGTAATCCAATATTTAAGCTGTTTCGTTATGGTAATAAGGACTTAGAAATGGCTTATAAGCAAATGAGTAAACGCTTATTAGGTTTAGAAATTTTGGGAGATGCTTTTGCTTCTGGTAATTTATTAAAAGAAATAAGAAACGCTTTTATCCTTAACAAAGATACAGAACAGATTATTATGACTGTTAGAGAGCCAGAAAAAATAACTAATGTAAAGCAGATTGTGGATGATTGTCATTTGGTGATAACTATAACGGGCGATGATGAAGATGTACCGGGTTATTATGTATGTAAAAGAAATGACAACACGGAATATAGAAAAGATTTTGAGGGAAACATAATAGAAGGTGGTATAGGGCAATGATACTATTAATCTGTGTTTGCTATTATTGTTTAGCAATAATAGGGTGTTTTTTTCGATATTATTTTAAAAAATTTAGTGAATCTGATTATAAATATAATAAATCGCTAAACTGTAAACGAATATGTTATGTTATCTATTGTTATTTTATAATGGCTTACTCTGTATTCTTACATGAACTTGTAAGAAATGAGGTCATATTAAATCTACCTTTTTTAATATCAGTAATATTAATAGCTGTTGTATACGTGTTTTTTTCTAGTTCATTAGAATTTGCAGTCAATAGCAATAGAAAAAAAAAGAGAAAATGGAAATAAACCCAATAAAAATATTGTATTGTTAGAAATAGGAGATATATAACAATGATTATTCAATGGATATTATTTATTTGTTTATGGTTATTGGGTATTTATTTTAGGCTTTATTTTTTGTTTCGTGCATCAAATTATTACAATGATAAATCTTTAAATATAAAGCGAATATGTGCAATTTTTTATTATATTTTTGTGCTTGGTTATGGTGTTTATATGATTCCAGTACTCGGAAATAATTACGACCCACGTCAAGGTAAATTGTTGCTGGTATTTCTTGAATGTTTAATAATTTTTTATTTGTTTGCAAATTTGTTCTGTCTCATTAGCCTAATAGAACAGCGCTAAAAATAATTGAAGGTAATTGGTAGATACTGGTGGGTGTTTTATTAAAAATTATTTATCTTTTCTTTTATTTTATTATTCCACTTGCCACTACAATCATGATTCACACAATATTGGTTATTGAACTATTCTAAATGTGGGAATAGTAGGCTTTAAGTTGTAAAGTTGTTCAACTTCTTTTGAAGACAGAAAAAATATTTTGGCTATATCGTCCAAATCATAATCCAATTCATTTCTCATATAATTTAATATAGCAGTTATAAGAGTTGGTTTTTCGCCAAGTATTTCAATTTCAACAGGCTCATTTATCCTATAACCTAGTGAAGACATTCGTCTACTTAGATAATCTTCTTGTCCTGCTGTCATAATCTTAAGAGTCTTCGCTCTATAAATTAGTGACCTCATTAGTCACAAATTTATAACTGAACAATTTATTTTTGGTGATTAAATCAGAGTGTACAAATGTACGAATTATGCTCATTTGAAATTTTTAAAATATAAATCTTAGCTAAAAATTTCTGGTAATCTTCTATCTCAATTTTACAGAAAAAGTAATAAAAAACGATGGGGGTTTTACCCCAAGTAAATTTTATATCTTAACCACAATCACTGGAAAGGCTTATCAGATAAGGCTTTGGGATGGTACGCCCGGGTGGACTCGAACCACTGACCCCCACCATGTCAAGGTGATGCTCTAACCAACTGAGCTACGGGCGTATACAATTTGTTGAATCAATTTCTATAGGCGCAAATGATAGCGGTTAAATGGCTAAGAGGCAAGTAAAAAAAAGTGGAAATTGATGTATTTATAATCGTAAAAGCTTGTTTGCTTACAAAACAAACAAGCTTAATCATTAGCTGGCTCATAAATTAGACTGTTTTAGGATTTCATCGACAGGTCGTCTTTGAATCCAAATCATACGAGCAATCAATAATAATGAGGCAAATAATAAACCAAGAATAATGCCGATCCAGAAACCAGCAGCTCCTATAGGTTGACCAAGTAAGTCTGTTAATCCCAGAATATAGCCCAATGGTAAACCAATAACCCAATAAGAAACTAATGTAATATAAAATATACTCTTAGTATCTTTATAGCCACGCAAAACATTACTAGCAGTAACTTGCAGATAATCAAATACCTGATAAATAGCTAATAGGATAATTAATTGTAAACTGAGTTCAATGATATCTGTTTTATCAGTAAATAACAAAACAAGCGAGTGTTTGAATATGATTAACAGAATAGCCACAATCAATGACAGAAAAAATGCCATAGCTAAACTAATGTAGGAAGTTCGTTTCGCAAGCAATGGTTGTTGCTTACCTAACAGATAACCTACGCGTATACTCGTTGCTACCCCTAACGATATCGCTAATGTAAACGTCATACTACTTAGTTCAAAAACGATTTGATGAGCAGCTACAGCAACTTTCCCTAAAGGTGCAATCATAAGCGCAATTATTGCGAATAGACTGACTTCGAAGAAGTAGGCTAGGGCAAGCGGAATTCCTAATATGACTATCCGTTTTAAAACATCGAAATCAAAAACTTTTTTGATTGGTGTATTCAGAATATCTTTTTGGCTTTTAGTTATAACAGTATAACCTTTTATAAGAAAGAACATTAACCAAAATATAATTGCACCGGTTATACCACAGCCAATACCACCAAATTCAGGAAAACCTAATTTACCATTAATTAATACATAATTAATAGGAATATTAGCTAGTAAAGCAATAAACATTACATACATTGTTGGTTTAGTATTGGATAATCCCTCACATTGGAAACGATAGATTAAAAAATATAAAAAACCCGGAACTCCCCACATAATTGAGCGTAGGAAATATACTGCAATATGAACCATTTCAGGATCAATTGGATTGTCATCACTATCTCGTAAAGCAATCAATTTATCAGAATTATATAAGATCACCATGAGTATAATCGACAAAAATGTGGCAATAATTAAACCTTGTCTAGTTTGATTAGCAATTTGATCACGCCGCCCCATGCCATTTAAATTGGCAATGATAGGCGTTAGTACTGATAAAAGTCCTTGACCAAATAAAATTGTTGGTAACCAAATTGATACTCCTATAGCTACACCTGACAATGCAGCATCGCTATAATCTCCGGCCAAAATAGCATCGACAAAAGTAATACCAGTTTGAGCTAACTGCGTTAAGATTACAGGTATAGATAATTTGATTAATATCGAACTTTCTTTTTTTATTGTATTTTGCATATATAGAGCATCAATCTTTAGTTATTTTTAATAACACTACCCCATAGGTCATATTCGTCAGAATGTTCAATTTCAACATTAACGATATCGCCTACTTTAACGTTGTGTTCTTCATTTAGGTAAACCGCACCATCAATTTCAGGCGCATCAGCCATGGTTCGACCAATGGCACCTTCTTCATCTATTTCATCAATAATAACTGGTAAAGTTTGACCTATTTTTTCAGCTAATTTTTGTGTTGAAATTGTCTGCTGTAATTGCATAAATTGATGATAGCGTTCTTGCTTGATTTCTTCAGGGATTTGATCAGGTAGTTCATTTGCGATCGCACCATCAACTGGGCTATAAGTAAAACAACCCACACGATCTAATTTAGCTTCTGATAAAAAGTCTAATAATAAATTAAAATCATGATCTGTTTCACCCGGATAACCAACAATAAATGTTGAGCGCAAAGTAATCTCTGAACAAATATCTCGCCATCTTTGAATTCGTTCAAGTGTTTTCTCAATTGTTCCAGGACGTTTCATTGATTTTAATATTGAAGGACTAGCATGTTGTAATGGAACATCTAGATAAGGCAAAATTTTGCCTTCAGCCATTAATGGAATCAAGTTATCAACGCTTGGATAAGGATAAACATAATGTAGTCTCACCCATATGCCAAGTTGAGATAATTGTTCGCATAGATTTTGGATATCTGTTTTAATTGGCATACCGTTCCAAAAACCCATGCGATTTTTGGTATCAACACCATAAGCTGATGTATCTTGAGCAATAATCAATAGTTCTTTGACACCACTATCAACAAGTCGTTTTGCTTCATCAAGAACATTACCAATTGATCGACTAACCATATCACCACGTAGCGATGGAATAATACAAAATGAACAACGATGGTTACAACCTTCAGAAATTTTCAAATAGGCATAATGTTTCGGTGTAAGTTTGACACCTTGTTGTGGTACTAAACTGGTAAAAGGATCAAATTTCGGTTTAGGTACGTATTTATTTACATGCGTCAATACGGATTCATAACTATGCGGTCCCGAAATTTCTAAAACTTTTGGATGTACTGTCCTGATTTGGTCTTCTTTAGCACCAAGGCAACCAGTTACAATGACTTTACCATTTTCATTTAATGCTTCACCGATCGCCTCTAATGATTCTTGTACAGCGCTATCTATGAAACCGCATGTATTTACAATCACGAGATCAGCATTGTCGTAAGAAGGAACGACTTGATATCCTTGTGTTCTTAATTCAGTTAATATTCGTTCAGAATCAACAAGATTTTTAGGGCAGCCAAGACTAACAAACCCAATGGTAGGGGATAAATTGTTCATAAGTTCAGTAAAATATTATTATAAAATAGTCAAAAATCAATAGGATATAATTGATGGAAATGTCGCTATTTTAACATAAAAAAAATAGCTTAACTATTTCAAATCTTCTTTAATTTATAGGAATATAAGATAAAATTACTAGGATTTTTGTTTTGATAATTATAAATTTTAACAATGTTAATAGCTAATATTGGTATTAAAATTCAAAAAAACCGGAATATTAATTCCGGTTTAGTAAATAAAAACAGGCTGAACAAAAATTATAAAATTAAAGTTCATTAGCATGTTGTTTTAAGTAGCTAGCCACACCATCTGGGCTACCTTTCATACCTTGTTTACCTTTAGACCATTGAGCTGGACATACTTCACCATGTTCTTCATGGAACTGAAAGGCATCAACAATACGCAACATTTCATCGATGTTACGACCAATTGGTAAATCATTTACTGTTTCATGACGTACAATACCTGATTTATCAATAAAGTAAGATGCACGTAATGCAACACCAGCTTCAGGATGTTCAATGCCATAAGCTTGCATAATTGCGTGTTTTATATCGGCAACGATAGGAAATTTAACTTCACCAATTCCGCCTTGATCTTGTGGTGTTTTACGCCATGCGTTATGAACAAATTCAGAGTCCATAGAAATACCGATCACTTCTACACCTCGTTTTTTGAATTCTTCAAAACGGTGATCAAAAGCGATAATTTCAGAAGGACAAACAAAAGTAAAATCCATTGGCCAGAAAAAAACTACAGCATATTTACCTTTAGTAAAAGAAGAAAAATTGAAATTGTTAACAATTTCTCCACTACCTAGAACTGCAGAAGAAGTAAAATCGGGTGCTTTACGGGTAACGAGTGTCATAAAATAGCTCCTTGGTTATTATTATACATCGGGACAAAAAAATAATTTATTAATGAAAGTAGTGACATTATATCGTTCAATTCGATATAGAAAACTTGATTAAAACAATTAATTTCATAAGTAAAGGCTATTAATTTTAATTAATTGATAATTTTTTCTTTGGTTTTCCAATATTTTTAGTATCCCGATGTCGAAGTTTCTTCTTTTTCGACTCTTTTAATTTTGTCTCTTTTTTAGCTTTGGCCTTATCAGATAGTTTTTTCTTTTTAGTAATTTTAGGTGCTTTAGTTTTTGGTCTTAGTTCGTCAATAACTCTTAAATTCAACGGTTCGTTAATATAGCGTTCTATTTTCTTTAATAATTCATAGTCATGAGCTTCTACTAAAGATATCGCAGTTCCTTTTTTACCGGCTCGGGCGGTACGACCAATGCGATGTAAATATACATCGGCTGTTTTAGGCATATCATAGTTAAATACATGACTTATATCATCAATATCCAAACCACGAGAAGCAACATCAGTGGCAATTAAAACATTAACGGTGTTATTCACCATGCGTTTAATGGCTTCATTGCGCTTAGCTTGTACCATTTCCCCTTCTAGATAGCAACTGCGTATATTCGCTTCATTGAGCCAGTTCACCAATTCATGAACGCGTTCACGTTTACGTACAAATATAATGCTTTTTGTAACACTGGATTGATTCAGTAAATGAATTAACAAAGCTGTTTTATGTTTAATATCATCAGCACGATAATAGAGTTGAACAATTTTTTTGCGTTCTTTACGAGAAGGTTCAGCATTAATTTCCACTGGGTCATTAAGGATACGTTTAGCGAAATCGTACAAACCTTGTCCTTCAAGTGTTGCAGAAAAGAGAAACGTTTGCTTGCGCCAGCGAGTTTCTGCTGCGATTGTTTCCACATCATGAGCAAATCCCATATCCAACATACGATCAGCTTCGTCCAAAATCAGTATTTCAATAGCTCGGCAATCAAAATTCTCTTCTTTAATGTATTGAAGGAGTCTGCCGGTAGTGGCGATGACAATATCCTGATTCTTACTAAAAATTTCAGCATGATTCATATAGGCAACACCACCAGTAATGGTCGCGATACTTAATGTGGTAAATTGCGTTAATAATTTAGCTTGTTCTGCTACTTGCATTGCAAGTTCTCGCGTTGGAGTGAGAATTAAAACTCTTGGAGGACCAGGTTTTCGTCTAGGAAAATCCAGAAGATGTTGAACAGCAGGTATCAAATAAGCCAAAGTCTTACCGGTTCCTGTTGGCGCTGAACCCAGAATATCTCGGTTATCGAGAGCATGAGGAATAGTTTCAAGTTGTATAGTCGTAGGTGTAGTAAGATTTTGTTGACTCAAGCTCTTAAGTAATGCTTCATCAAGCTCAAGTTTAGAGAAATCGTTATTAGTCGTCATGTTTATGTTACATTTTATAAAATATGCATTATATCATATTGATAATGATGTTTAGCTATATTTATTCCAGATTATTGTTTTCAAAAATTAAACATCCATAAAGGCAAATTGATTTTAATTTCTGATGCAATACTTAAAATCATAAATCGATTATATTATTAATAAATGACCAATGTTGTCTCAGAATAGATAATTTAACTTTATTAAATAAACTGTTAATAAGGAATTTTTGTTTTTATTCACTAATTTTTAGTGATTTGTTATTAATATTATTTGCATTCATCGCTTAGTTTAGGTAAAATTCTGCCATTCCAACTTAGTGGGTTGTTAGCTCAGTCGGTAGAGCAGTTGACTCTTAATCAATTGGTCGCGGGTTCGATCCCCTCACAACCCACCATTCCTCAATTCATCAAAATTCAATAATGTTCAAAAAATCTTTATCTAACAAGCTTTTTAGCTAATTTACTGTTTAACTAAGTTCAAGAAGATTTAGCGAAAATCAAACTCTTATGTTATATATTATGTTATACGCTCAACTATAACTTAAATTCGTATAATATGGTCAAGATTATAAAACCTCTAAATGATACTCAAATCAAGTCAGCCAAGCCAAAGAAAGTAATAACATATATAACATAGAATCATGTTAGTAGATCAGACTTCAAATTCGACTTGTAGTCGCAATTAAATAAAATGATATAGTTATAATCATTTCAAAAGCAACTCTTTCCTTTGGCTAGCTAAATCCCACAAAAATGTGGTATTCAAATAAGTGTTTTTTTATACAGTAATGGTATAATTTAAAAATTACGCCTAGGCTGATCCCCGAATATCCGTAACCCTAACGGACTGGCGTAATCATTTCATAGGGGATTGTTTAGGGGAAACAATGGATAATTTATTTGATCTTCGTGATAAGCTAACATTTGATGAATCATTAAGATATCTCAGTGATGCTGGGTTTACTCTTAATGCTCAAGAACTTTTTCATTTTGTTTTAGAGAAAAAAATACAATTAAATATATTTTCCTATACTAGAGATACTCAATTTACTATTAGTTCCATTAATCTCGTTATAAGAAAACAACCGTACTGGTGTTTTCCAGAGGATGGGGCTTTGGGGTTTATTATTTATGTAGATACTGAGGGTTTAAGGCTAACTAAGTATATAGTAAATAGGGATGAATATAGAGATCGACCCATATCACAGTGTATGTGGGATGCAACAGATTATTATGCTGGTTTTTTAACTGAAGATATTAGAAGTCTTTTAGAACAAGCTCTAAAAATTAGTGAAAAGCCACAATCAATAACAAATAAACCTAAATTAAATAAAATTAGAGATAAAGCGGAGTGGTGTGAAATTGCTTATTTTACACAGAATAAATACTACTCTGAAGGTAAAATTATATCTAAAGGTGATCTTGCAAAAAAAATAGGTGTATTTGCTAATAGGCACCATACTACAATAAATGGTTGGTTTAATGCTTTTTCTAAAGAAGGAAGAGAAAATATAAAATCAATACCAGCCCTAACTAGTTCTATAAAAAATAATCATAATGGTATTAAAATTTTTGATCTATTCGACCCTAAAACTGGTAAAAAAATAGATTGAATGAAAATTCCTACCATTTCATACCATTTCATACCCCTCCATACCATTTTACTTCATACCATTTCATGCCCAACAATCCTCAATGCATTCAACATTATTAATTCAGTGAGGAAGAACAAATGCAATTAAATACAATCCAAAAATATTACTCTCTTGATGAATTAGCGTTAATGTTAGGCTGTTCTAAAAATACATTACGCTACAATCCTAAATTCCCTAAAGGCATTCAATTATCAAAACGTCGAACGGTTTATGATATCACCGAAGTAAAATCCTACTTAGAAAGCAACCGAGTACAGTAGGAGGCCTTCAATGTCATATTCAATCACTCCAGAACAACACAAAGCCATTAGGGATAAATATGGTATCCAATATGATCGCCTTGTTTGTGAAAATAAGAGATACAAAATTACTAGTATTGCCCGTTCTACTGCTTGGCAACTTGGGAAAGAGGGTAAATATCCATTAAGAAAATCTTTAGGTGCTAACTCATGTGGTTGGTCATTAGTGGAATTACTTCACTGGATCGACAATCCGCCAGTAGTTCAAAAAATTAATCAACCTACTAAACGCCGAGGATTTGCCAATGGAAGCTACTAAGATAATAGTTAAACAAGATGAATTAAGCATCATAAAATTTGAGGGTATCAAAGTACGAATTATTACTTATTTGGGTGAACCCTGGTTTATAGCTATTGATATTGCAAAAGCCTTGGAAATTACAAACTCAAGAAAAGCATTAATGTCATTAAATGAGCATGAACGGAATACTGTAACTTTAAGTTACGAAAATAGCGGTAATCCAAATTATGCCATAGTTTCAGAATCAGGATTTTATAAACTCATTTCACGAAGTAGAAAGGCGACTCTACAAGGAACATTTGCCTATAGATTTAGTAACTGGGTATTTGGTGAAGTTATTCCAACAATTCGTAAAACGGGTGCTTATGGTGTGCCTTGGTCTTTCTTAAATGATTATGCTAAACGTGAAAAAGAATATCTTATTGAATCAAGCAGAAGAGGACGTAATTTAGAAGCTTGTAAAAAATGGAAAGCTAATTTGATAGCAGAAAAGCAAGCATTATGGAAAAAATATCAACCTGAATTGATTTAATAAAAAAGGCAACTTGTCACAGTTGCCTATATTCAATCACTAAAATCAATTATCTAAGGTAATATCCATATCGATAGAAATAATATAAAACATTGAACTTAGGCTAAAACATATCGCGTTTAAAGCACATCCTTATAATAACGGAAGCTTAAAAATTGGATAGTTTATTATATCCTTTGGCTTCAAAGGCTGTAACCATGAGAGAACGAATCCGAGTTTATCAATTGTTGATGAACACCAACTGTACCCTGATAATGATCTATTTAGACCTTGAACTTGATATAGGTATAAGCTAAGAGGCATATATTGCCGCCTTGCCACTAATAAGCAATTGAAAAATTCTGATTAATTAAAAATGACTATTTAACTTATTCTGTTTTTAACATACTATTAAAATTAAGAGGGGTAACCCTTTTTTAATTCTTTTTATATATGAAAGTTACACCGAACGATCATGATGATAATTATGAAAAAAGCTATAGTTTTTAATATCTTGGAGAAAATTCCATATGTTTTTTTTATTCGCTGGTTAGGTAGTGAAAAAGAAGAATATCTAGGATTGTCTTTTTGATAAATTGTATAGTTTACTTGAATGCATCCTGAACTCGCATTATGAGTAATACCATAGATTGTTTTTTTTTGTTTAGGATTAATGATTCCAAGCTCATTTAAACACCAATATTCTATTGGTTTATTTGTAGGATTATACAATTTTACTTTACATTTATCATAGCAGTCATAATTATAAGTATGGGATGAACCGCCATCACTATGATAAATGATATCTTTTATACTTTGTTTCATTACTGTTTGATAATAAATTTTAGCTTTAAGTTGGATGCCATATTCTATCTCTTCAAACCAATCACCTACACCTTCTTGTTTTGCTTTAGCTATTACATTTTTAATTTTTTGAATATTATTTTTGCTAATACTTTCTTGAATAGCAGTGTAATATTTATTATAAATTTTCCATTTTTCGTGATATTGGTAAGTAGAACGAGCATTTTCAATAGATTGCTTAGATAAAAGTGAACCATTAATAACACCTTTTTCTAAACATTCTAACGCTGTTTTTTCATCAATATTTTTTAACTTATTATAGATATGATAATAAGCATCTGGAAAACCATTTTGGGCTGATTTTTCATAATATTCAATTGCTTTATTGATATCTTTGCTAGTTCCCTCTCCAGTGAAATAACAATAAGCTATATTAAATAACGCTTTGGGATCGCCTGTTTGGGCTATTTTTTCCCATAATATAAAACCTTCATACCAATCAGATGGTAGTTTTTCACCAATAAAGAAAATTTCTTTTTCCTTAATAGCGGAATCAATACATTGTTGAAATGACATTTTTTATCTCATCAAACTCAATGGTAATAATTACCAGTTAAATAACATACAATAGATGGTGAATAAATTATAAAGAAAATTATAAAGATAATTACAAGTTGTATAATGGACGAATAAATACCTATCTGAGCAAATATTAAACCTCTTTTCAGTTTAAGGTATCGAATATCATTTTTAGCTTTAGAGCCTAGAAATATGGCTAAAAATAAAAGCATGCAGTTGATAAAGATGTTATTCAAATTAAAAAATGCGACAATACTACAAACCACTGATACTATCGCCATCAGGCTTATTGGTTTTCTCTCTAATTGTTTAGTTTCCATTCTTATCCCGTAATTTTTTAAAAATATCAAATTAAACAAAGATATAGAATTATAATGAGGTCGATTTTACAAATCAACAAATTATATTATGATAGTTTTGTGCTATAGAAAGATGGATAACCTATTGCTCATAATTGTCAAATGCGATTGAAAGAAGAAAAACTTGAAAATACATAGCGTTTTTTGTCATTGTTTTTCCTAAAATTTTATTGAATATATTTAAGGGAGCGGATATAGATCTTTCATTATAATAGTGACTAAGGCAAATAAAGTTAAATAGACTTTTCACATAAACTTGATTTAGATACTTTGTATTAAGCAAATTTATCTCGCTACCAAAGTATCCTGTTAATTAGCAAAAAAATCTCAGTTGAAATTATGAAATATAGTGAAAGAGGATCACAAATAATAATTTAATTTACAGTTTGATCGTTTCACCATCATTAGGTACAAGCACTCTATCATTAATCCCTTCTTTAGTTATATATTCACGAAGTTTTTTACGTGTCAACATTGCATGATTAACTGCATCCATATGGGTTGCAATGATTATTGCATTAGACGCTGTTTGATAGGCATGTTTGACATCATCTTTACCCATGATAATCGAACCATCAAAGTTTTTGAGTCGGGCATATCCTGTATTTAGAACAATTATTTCTGGCTTATAATTACTAATCACTCTAGTCGTCTCATCACACCAAACAGTATCACCTGCAATGTAAAGCGTTTTAAAACCTTTTGCATGAAAAACAACACCCATAGTATCGCCTAACCGATTTGCTAGATCAGGTACTGCATACATACTATCTGTACCATGCTGACCTCCTACTTTAGTTAAATGGATATCGTTAAACAGAATATTGTTATCTAATATTCTTATATTAGTAAAGCCTTGCGATTGAATTAACTTAGCATCTTGCTCATTTTGAACAAATAAAGGAAAATGTTTGGGAATAAATTCTTGTGCAGCATCATCCCAATGATCGAGATGTGTATGTGTAACAATAATTGCGTCTACTCCTTTGATTATCTCTGATATGCTAGCTGGTAGGTCAATGAGAGGATTACGTAACTCACTACGATAAGTTTCTTCAAAACCAGGATAAGCCCCCTTTGGTGCTAACATAGGATCAATTAAAAAAATAGTCCCCGCATAACTAATCTTCAATGTTGCATTTCTGATTTGCTGAATTAAAACTTGGTTAGTATTGTTTTTAAAATTCAGATTAGATGTTTTATCAGCCAGACTGAAATTAGTTTTCATATAAATATGACCTCTCAATAATTATTTAGTGTGCTTATTATTGAATTAGTTTGAATAACTAACCATTGACATTTTTATCAATCATCGAAATAATCGGGTCAAATTATATGTTCTAACTTTTTAAGCTTAAATGTTATGAATTTACCCTGCATCGCATTAGTTCTTTATCCAAACATTAGTCCATTTCACTTTTCAATTCCTTATATGATATTTAATCTTGAGGTTGAAGAACGTAAATTATTTGATCTAAAAATCGTCTCTATAGAAAATAAGAAACATGAAACTCAAAATGTGATGACAATAAAATCTGATGGCGGGCTAGAAGTACTCGAAAAAGCAGACATCATAATGATTCCCGGATGGCATGATCTCACTAAACCACCGAAACCTTGTTTAGCTAATGCTATTTATCAAGCGTACACACGTGGTGCTCAAATAGTTGGGCTATGTTATGGAACTTACGCACTGGCATATACAGGAATACTTGATGGTAAGAAAGCATCAACACATTGGATGGCTGAGATAGATTTTAAAAAACGCTTTCCTAAAATAACATTAGATAATAATGCCCTCTATGTAGAAGATCATCATGTTATAACATCTGCTGGAACCGCTGCTAGTTTGGATTGTTGCTTATACATAGTTCGCAAAATCTACGGTGGTAAAATAGCAAATAAAATAGCTCGTGTAATGGTTGCACCTCCTCATCGTGAAGGAGGACAAGCTCAATATATTGAGCATCCAATCGTAATGGCTGTCCATAACAAACAAATAAATGCGCTTTTGGATAATTTACGAAAGAACTTAACCAAGTCCTATACTATAGATGAACTTGCCAAAAAAGCCTCTATGAGTAGAAGCACTTTCACACGTCACTTTAAGAAAGAGACAGGTATGACGTTAGTGGGCTGGTTAACTAATGAAAGGTTGTTACGTAGTAAGGAATTGTTAGAAACATCCTCTTTATCAATAGAAAAAATTGCAGAACTATCTGGATTTCAGAATACCACATCTTTCAGACAATACTTTAAAAACAGATATCAAGTTAGTCCAAACGTATGGCGTAGAACTTTTTCTTAATTATGGTATATGTTCAGATCAGATAAATCGGAATACAGTTATAATATTTCTTTATTCTTTATGCTAATCAACCAATCTGAAAACAGTTGATTTATATTGTTTATTTAGAATGAACAAAAAGCTTCTCGATTTTAAAATGAATAAAGGCTAAATATAAACAACGCGCTGGCTTAATATATCCTCCTTATACATCGTCTTGCCTTAGATGTATCAACACATCTTGAAGCCTAAGTCGTACACCCAAGTAGCATAGTTTCCTATACTACTTTTAGATATATCCATTTCTAAGATAATTATAAAATAATTAATTTAATCAACGCTAAGTGTTCATTAATAAAGAGACTGTTCTATCTTAAGAATATCCTCTTGGGTGAACGTGATATTCGTATTCTCACCTGTATCATTTATTATTTTTTGACTGATTAATTCAGTAATAGGGTAGATAATATTAAAATGATTTCCTCCTTTTATCATGTTTGAGTAAAGAGGAATATTTTTATTTTTCGCTATAGTAGCAAGAGTATCAAAGTTCTTATTGTAATATTCTTCACCTTCAAAATAGAATGTTGGCGTTTTAATTGATTCAATAAAATAACCTGGTGATCTAAGTTTAAACTCTTGTGGATCGGATGTATCAAAAGGCAAAAAATCTACATTATCTCCTACCCAAGCTTTTATATCGCTGACTCCCCCTAAAGAAAAAATGGCACGAAAACCTGTTGTAAGCTCACTGGCTAATAATACACGAGTTCCCCCAGTACTATGTCCGGCCAAATAAATTCTATTAGGATCAACATATGATTGAGACGCTAAGAATTGGCGAGCTTTTTCAAGATCATCTATTTCTCCATAAAACAGTTCATCTATCCCTGGATTGCCATTTTCTCCTCTAAAGTTGGGTAACATAAGAATTAAGCCAGCCTTACGAAAAGCACTACCTGTTTGATCATTATATTTCGGAGCGGGTGACCAAAAATCGTCCCCCTGACCACCAAAACCACCACTAATCCAGATAACAGCAGGATGCTTTTTTCCATCCTTTGGATCAGGAGTTAAATAAGTTGACATTTCACCATCTTTGGCAGGGTAATAAACCAATGAAAAAATATCTTCAGGTGGAGTAAGTGGAGCTTGATCATAAATCTCCGGGTTAACTAACTTTGTTGTAAAACCGGCTCTAGCTTCTCGTAGGCTAATACTACTCAGATTAGTAAGGTTTGGCTCTTCGTGAGAATTATTGGCTAACGCCTGTAATGATAATGAAGCTAACAAAACAATAGAAATTTGTCTCAGAATGTAAATATGTTTTTTTATCATATAGTTTTTTCATCCATTAGTAATTGATTATAGTAAATTTATTAATAATTATAACGATTATATATTCAGAAAAGAAGATGAAAACTAGAAGAATAAAATCAATAAAATAGAGAGATTGGGCAAAGGAAATGGTTTAATTGATTTTCTGCCAAAAAATTTTAACATCAACTCAATCAAGATAAATAAACGATCTATACCGAATGATAATATCCTAATTGACAAAGATGAAGATAAAGAAACTTTAAAAATTAGAGACGATGTTACCACACCAAAAAAGTTATTTTGACAAGCATTATAATAATCGAAGATCAAGAAAAAATTAATGTACAATAAAACGACAATACAAATTAATTTTAACGATACTGAAAAAAGTCGAACTAAAAAGCCCTGTTCCTAATTAGCCAGAGAGCGGCTTAACATTAATAACATGGATAGCGGGTATCTCTGCTAATGATCTGTTAAAAAGTTATCAAATTAATATTTAAATTGAAACGAAAGTTTGTGATGAAATCCCATTGATAATTAAGCAAGATAGTAATAAATTTCATGAGAGTAAATAAAAAGGAGAATAATCATGCCATCAAAATATCGCCCTCAGATCTTTGGCTGGTTAAACGATCTAGATAAAAAACTATGATGTTCCACGGTATGTTCGTCAATTAATTTTTGCCAATGATAACTATTGTGCCTTTATTCGTCTGGAGCATGATGACCAATTCTCAGGTAAGTTTGACTATATTCCTTTAACTATTGTATTAAGTATTATATTTGTTGGTATGGTTATTTTTATGTTTCTTTATGGATTAAATAAAGAAACAATAGTTTCTTTAGTTGTTTTTATTATTGATTGTGCTGCTTTATATTTAGTGATTCCTGGATTTTACAAAAATGTATTTTCACGCATGGGTAACCCCATAATATTTAATCGTAAGACGAGTAAAGTGTACGTTAATGAAAGTTACTTTTTTAACTTCAAAGTATTACACCACCCTAAAGTATTTTTACAACCCAAAAAACGCCGTATACAAGAGTATGATTGGAATGATTTGCATGGAGTAATTATCCACAATTTATTACGTGATTTTGCACCTGTAACGTTATTAATGGTATGTCAATCAGGTACAAATAAGGTCATTGATCATGTTATGTTAGAACCCAAGGGCGCTGCTTCAGGGAGAATACTTATCTGGAATTGGATCAATAATTTTATGATGTTTTATAAATCAGTAAATATAGATGGTGGTAAATACAAAACAGATGAAGAAGCTAAATTCAAAACAGATATGATAGAGGGTGAAGGCTGGCCAGAATGGATGGTAGAAGCCTTTAATGCTACATCACTTGAAGAGTTAGCTGCAATTAAACAAAAATATAATATTAAATAATAAAAAAACTTAAATTGATAGCAAAGGGATAAAGTAAGAAATAAAACAACAATGCCACCACAATATCGCCCCAAATCTTAGGTTAGTTTGGCAACTTAGATAAAGGAACCAATATAGCCCAACTGGAAAATGCGTTATCGATAGCCAAAGCGCTACAAAATGCGGCAATTGCTTCTGATTCCCATGATGCGGATACCGGCAGTCAGGCGCAACTTAAAGCGACATTAACCCAGTTATCCCAAAGTGGCATTATTGCATATGCACAAGAAGGTATCGCTTTAACCAGTCCGGAAAACATCCAACTATCAACTTCAAACAATGTATCGGTGACCAGTGAAAACCAGACGGACATCAATGCCTTAAAAAACATCACGGTTTCATCAGGGGAATCAATTAGTTTATTTGCCCATAATCAGGACAAAAGGAAGAATTGATGGAGGAATTCTTAGGAGTGACAACATATATGATAAGGCAGTAGAATATTGTGAAATAAAATAAAAGAAAATGATGATCCTAATAGAAAGCCTTATTCAATTTATAGTAACAGCTGTGTAACATTTGTACAATAATTGACTATATATTTAGGTTTTTACGCTCCAACAATAGTCTCACATACTTCACTAGCAGGATATTTTTGGAGCAGAGTTCCAACTCTATATATGCATCAATTTCAATTAATTATTACAGTAAGAGATTTATTTTATAACTACAAAACAAATGAATTAGAGGTTAATTTCTAATGATAAAGATAATCAATTATACGTTTTTACTTTTATTTTTTTATACTATTGATATTTTTGCTTCCAATAAAGTTGTATTAGCTGTAAATAATAGTTCTATTTCTTATTATAACGGAAAGGATATTGAGACTTTAACAATTACTTCAACAAAACAACCCGACTATTGTATTTTGATTTCATCAAGTCAGGGGATTCCTTTCACAAAAGGTAAAATATATTTCAATGAACCTATAGAATTATTAAAAAAAGCACTAAATAATGCTTATTTGAATCCAGCTTCAAAATGGTGGTCAATTGAACTATATCATGATAATGATTTTAATCACCCTTATGCAATTTTACCTATTACTCCGAATAAAGAATGCGATAATGGCGGATTAAACTTCGAAATTATTGAACACCACCCACCTTATTACTTTGTTTCAATAAAACTTAATGATAAAACTAATTATAGATTTGGCTTTATTAAATCAGAAATTGAATTAAATGAAAAAGATTTTGATTTTACTTTACTTGGTGAAGTTTATATGAAAAACAATAATAAATACACTTTATTATCATGTGATGAAACAAATTTTGACTGTAGTATTGCCAAATATGCATATCCTTACCAATTTTTTAAATAAAAAAACAATATGTATAATTATTTCAAAAAAATCGTTAATTATTCAATTGTAATAATGATAATTGTTTATAAATTTAACTGTAAGTGACCCTATAAATATGTTATAAGATGTGGATTTATAATCAAAATAGGTCATTTTACGAAATGGTATGCTGTAACTAAATCTGAATTGGAAAGATTGATGTTCCTAGTAAGGATCATTTATAAAAGTTTTAACTGGTTATATATAATGGTCTGATTGAAATAATTTACTTTTTTTCTAAAGTCATCTTATCAAATAAAGTTGTCATGACGATCCCCCTCCAAAATATGACAACTTAAATTTTTTATAAACCTACCGACACTTAAAACTAAATACAGATATTAATATAAAACGGTATACACCTCTGAATATTTTTTACAGCGTAATTTATAATTTACTGTAATTTTTTAAATTAATGATATGAGTAAGTTATCTATCTGATTGGATTAAATAATTTTCAAAAAGGTTACAAAACACGCGAAACAGTTGTTTTATATAGTAATCCTTATCTAAAAATTACCGACAATATAAACCATACGCGATTCTAATAATCCAATTATAAAAGGTATTGATCTAACCTAAAAGATCAACTATTTTATAATAACAAAATTGCTTATCGTTATTCATTCATAAAACCACTCAAGAATTAAACAATAATAAAGGATCTCTATGGTTACGATAGAAAAAGTAGCAGGGACGCTAATCTCTGATGTGAATGGCAATACCAAAAATCAATATACATTAATAATTGATGGAATTGATGCTAGCGCTGGATTATCCGTATTATCAATTGAAGGACAAGCGTCATTAAATCAGCCTTGGCGTTACGATATTACCTTTACAACATCTGATAAACAGATGGCTATTGATGCCGTACTGAGTCAAGCCGCATCACTCACCTTTGAAACATCGAGTCTTATTTCACAAGTGGCTCAAATCAGCTCCCTTGAAAAACCAACCCTACCACACACATTATATGGCGTTATTACTGAGTTTAGTTTGATATCTATCAGTAAAGATGAAGCCCGTTATCGGGTTACCTTACAACCACGTTTGGCTTTATTTGCAAATGACCATTTTAGTGCAATTTACCAAAACCAAAGTGTAGTAAGCGTGGTTGAAGAGGTGCTCAGGCGACATGGTTTTACGGGGATTGATTATCGGCTTGAACTAAAAGATAGCTACCCAGCACGTGAGTTTATTACGCAATGGCAAGAGAGTGACTTAGCATTTATTCAGCGTTTGCTGGCAGATGTTGGTATTTGGTTTCGCTTTGAAAGCCACAGTGACCACCACTGTGATGTTTTAGTCCTTAGTGATTATGAAGCAGGCTATGAGAATGCGGGACATATTACTTTGAAAGCGCCAAGTGGTATGGTTGATGGCAGAAAAAACAGTGTATGGGACTTACAGTTTAGTAGCTATACCAAGGCAAAAGAAATTATCACACAGGATTACAACTACCGCACCGCAGATAGTAATCAAAATTCCCTTGTTAATGCCGATACCAAAGATAGCACCACTCAAGGCACAGAATACCGCTACGGCGAACACTACAAAAGCAAAGGCGATAATAGCCAAATTGAAAGCGGGCAGTGGTATGCTAACATACGTCATGAAGCACATCTCAGTCAAAAGATGATTATTCAGGGAGAATGTAATGACTACCACTTACTGCCGGGTCAACGGATTATTATTGATAATAGTGGAATAGAAGGTATTAATGAAGGGGTTATCATTCTCTCGACGCAGAGTTACGCAGACCGCAGTGATGCTTACCAATGTCACTTTACCGCTATCCCGTACGATGTGCTAAAGCCATATCGACCAATGCCATTACCATGGCCACAAGTTGCAGGGACCTTACCGGCGCGAGTCACCAGTCCAGACAATGATACCTATGGGTATATTGACACAATGGGTCGTTACCGAGTTAAGTTTGATTTTGACCTAAAGACATGGAAAAACGGCGAAGAGAGCTTATGGGTAAGGTTGGCTAAACCGTATGCGGGCAGTACTTATGGTTTTCATTTTCCGTTAATTGATGGCACAGGCGTTGCTATCGCTTTTAGCGAAGGTAATCCGGATAGACCGTACATAGCACACGCACTACATGACAGCACTCACCCTGACCATGTGACCACCATCAATAAACATCGTAATGTCATTCGTACACCAGCTAACAACAAACTGCGGATGGATGATAAACGCGGGCAAGAGCATATCAAATTAGCCACCGAATACGGTAAAACCCAGCTTAACATCGGGCATTTAGTTGACCAAAACAAAGAGCAGCGCGGTGAAGGATTTGAATTGCGCACTGATGAGTGGGGAGCGATTGCTGCTAATAAAGGCTTATATCTAACCAGTCAGACCGAGCCTAAGGCAGAGGGCAAACAACTGGATATGCAAGGTGCCATTGCTCAACTGGAAAATGCGTTATCGATAGCTAAAGCGCTACAAAATGCAGCAATTGCCTCTGATGCCCATGATGCGGATACCGACAGTCAGGCGCAACTTAAAGCGACATTAACCCAATTAGCCCAAAGTGGCATTATTGCTTATGCACAAGAAGGTATCGCTTTAACCAGTCCGGAAAACATCCAACTGTCAACGTCAAACAGTGTATCGGTGACCAGTGAAAACCAGACAGACATCAATGCCTTAAAAAACATCACGGTTTCATCAGGGGAATCAATTAGTTTATTTGCCCATAAATCAGGCATGAAAGTCTTTGCCAATCAGGGAGATGTTGAAGTACAAGCGCAAAATGCCAACCTAAATATGGCCGCCAAACAAGATATTAAAATAGACAGTGTCGATGGAAAGCTGACGGTCACCGCAAGTCAAGAGCTGACGTTAATGTGTGGCGGTTCATACATCAAACTCAGCGGTGAAGGAATTGAACTGGGTACGGCTGATAATGTTTATATAAAAAGTAGTGCATTGCAAAAAATGGGGCCTAAGAAGATTGAATGTCCAGATATCGAACTACCACAAAAGATTACCGAAAGTGGTATTAGATTTCATTTTGTTGATGAGCAAGGTATGGTATATGCTAATGAACCTTATATTGCAGAGCTACCTGATGGTAGAAAAATACATGGTTTAACCGATGAAGATGGAAGAACTAAAGCATTTTATACTGACTCCCTTGAATCAGTTAATATACAATTAGTCCGATTAATATAAGGGATCACGATGAATAACAAGACGCAAAAAACATTTACTACGGCTACAACAAAAAATGTTTCACCGAATGGTGAAGTTGCAGTACATCAGCAAGTGATTAAACGCCCACAGGAAGTTATATTAACTATAGGGGTATTTTTTGACGGTACCGCCAATAACTCGATCAATATAGCTATGCGAGAGGAATATCAGCAAGCGCTTGCACGTGGTGAAACACCAGAAATCAACTTTCCAGTATTCAATACCAGTTATACTAATGAACATTCAAATGTTCACAAACTATATCTAATGTATGTCAGCGATGAAAAAAAAGAGTTCTCATCACTTCCAAAAGATAAAAATGGAATCGTTCATTGTCAATTAAAAGTCTATATTGAGGGGGTTGGGAGCCGAATAGGTGAAACAGATAGTAATATTGGCTTTGCCACTGGACTAGGTTCAACTGGAATTAAAGGCAAAATTAATCGAGCGATTGTTGAGATAGATAAACAATTAAAGATATTTTTGGAGAAAACCCCTAAATTACGCATCCAACAGATTAAATATAATGTATTTGGTTTTAGTCGAGGCGCAGCAACGGCTCGCTACTTTACTAATTTTGTTGCCGATAAATTGAAATACGATGATAAACGAGGAAATAATAACCCGCTAACCAAAATGTTAAACCAGACCTTAGATGGCAAAATTAGCGATCACTGGCAGGGACATGTAAATGGTCGCGTATCCTTTTTGGGAATCTTTGATACCGTTGCGGGGATTGGTCGACCTGAGAATTTATTTGATGCTGGTGATGCCAACACCTTTGATATTGATATCCATATTCATCCTGACTCAACGGATGCGGGTTTACATATTGAGGCAGCGCATGAATACCGGCACAATTTTTCACTTAATACGGTACCAAGCTATTTTAAAAAAGTAATTGTACCTGGTTCTCATTCAGATATAGGTGGTGGATATCCAAATAATGATATAGAAGAGAATCTCTATATTACCGATGTTTATCAGCAAACTGATCTCTATTTAAATCAATCATCAAATATTCGCGAAAAATTACAAAATGCACTTATCAAGATCCAACAGCATCCAGATTTATATTATATTTTTTATGGATTAAGTGAAGAAAACTTCTATCAGTGGACAACGCCGGTCAAATACGATAATCAATCTTATACAAATGCTTATGGTGTGATTCGTATCAAGAGAATCATCAAATTTGGTCTTGATCGCATCGCTTTAAAAATAATGTATAATGAAGCTGTTAGACAGAAATGTAATTTTTCATCTTTTTGGATAGATTATGCGATTCCTAATGAATTACAAAGTGTTACAACTAAAATAATTAAAGCTGCCGACAATTATCAAAATTATCAGTTAACAGATGCTGAAAAACGCTTAATTTTAAATAATTATGTCCACTCATCCACGGAGTACGAACGTTATTTTTATACCAAACCAGCAGAAAAAGAATTGATAGATAAGAACACCGGTCAAATCGTCAAAATTAGCTGGCCGGCAAAAAATGCCAAAGAACAGGCGAGAACTGGTTTATTGCAAGTTCACCAGCCCCATCTTAATGACCAAGGTAGCTGGCAACGACTGGTTCATCCAGATCAATAAACAATAAGGAAAACCTATGTTAAAATTACTCATTTCCACCCTTTGTTTGACGTTACTAATCAGTGGTTGCCAATCGCCGATTAAATCTAAACCAATCGATCCCAATTTACCCAAAAAGCCTTACAGCGAATGGTATATTAGTGGTCGTTATCCACATCTGTTTGAAACTCGAGTTTACGATGTTATGATAAGAACCCAATCAAATAAATACAAAATTATTGTTATTGACAATATCGATAATCAAAATTATGAGACACCAGGTCAATGGCAAACAGGATTTGGATTTAGCCATCTGCCAGTCTATTCTGATTTACCCGAGGAATTTTTTATTTGTTGGGTATCTTTTGCTGACCAAACTTTTTATCGTACGAAATTAGTGATGCCATTGTGGGCGCGTCAAGAAATGGTAAAAGCACATCATTATTATTCTGAAGCCTTTAATAAAAATAAAATTGGTTATAATGATACTATTATTATTGGTTTTGCCCCAGGAGGCAGTGTTACTGGATGGGTTACAGGTAATCCTCAAAAAGATTCAGAAGCTATAGAGTTTGGAAAAGGAGTAACGGAACGGATACCGCAAGGTTCAGATGTATGTCCAAATCCTTATATCGATGGGAAAATACCAGAAATTACAGATGAGGCTAAGGCATGGTTAAAGAAACATGGTATGCCGAAAGAGTGGCAAGAAAAAAACAATAACGTCACTATGGGGCAGTATCTTAAACTTAAAAACCCAGCCAGATTTTAATATTATAATGCAGGTTACTAGCAAAAATGATGCAAAGTTAGTAACCTATTTGTTTATTCTCACTTACCAAAAAAATTCCTGATTTATTAATTATTTATAGTTGATAATACACTTTTAAATCAAATTAGCTATACCGTTACTGAAACGTTATTTTAGCTAATATTAAAAATACAAATAAAATATAAATTACTTGATAAGTTATAAGAAAATATTAAATATTACCTAAAGCCGGCAATAAAAATAAAATGAATAACGATTATTTACAGATTGGATATTATGATATGAAAAAAGTTAAGGGTATCAAAAAATGAAACGCTTAGTAATGACCAAGGTAGCTGGCAACGACTGGTTCATCCAGATCAATAAACAATAAGGAAAATCCATGTTAAAATTACTCATTTCCACCCTTTGTTTGATGTTACTAATCAGTGGTTGCCAATCGCCGATTAAATCTAAACCAATCGATCCCAATTTACCCAAAATGCCTTATAGCAAATGGTATATTAGTGGTCGTCATCCACATTATTTTCCAGCAACGGTGACTTCTACTATGATAAGAACCCAATCAAATAAATACAAAATTATTGATATTGTCGCTAGGGATAATCAAAATTATAAGACACCAGGTCAATGGCAAACAGGATTTGGATTTAGCCATCTGCCAGTCTATTCTGATTTACCCGAGGAATTCTTTATTTGTTGGTCATCTTTTGCCGACCAAACTTTTTATCGTACTAAATTAGTGATGCCATTGTGGGCGCGTCAAGAAATGGTAAAAGCACATCATTATTATTCTGAAGCCTTTAATAAAAATAAAATTGGTTATAATGATACTATCATTATTGGTTTTGCCCCAGGAGGCAGTGTTACTGGATGGGTTACAGGTAATCCTCAAAAAGATTCAGAAGCTATAGAGTTTGGAAAAGGAGTAACGGAACGGATACCGCAAGGTTCAGATGTATGTCCAAATCCTTATCCCGATGGAAAAATACCAGAAATCACAGATGAGGCTAAGGCATGGTTAAAGAAACATGGTATGCCGAAAGAGTGGCAAGAAAAGTACAATAACGTCACAATGGGGCAATATCTTAAACTTAAAAACCCAGCCAGATTTTAATATTATAATGCAGGTTACTAGCAAAAATAATGCAGAGTTAGTAACCTATTTGTTTATTCTCACTTAGCAAAAAAATTCCTGATTTATTAATTATTTATAGTTGATAATACACTTTTAAATCAAATTAGCTATACCGTTACTGAAACGGTATTTTAATTAATATTAAAAATATAAATAAAATACGAATTACTTGATAAGTTATAAGAAAATATTAAATATTACCTAAAGCCTGCAATAAAAATGAAATGAATAACGATTATTTACAGATTGGATATTATGATATGAAAAAAGTTAAGGGTATCAAAAAATGAAACGCTTAGTAATGACCAAGGTAGTTGGCAACGACTGGTTCATCCAGATCAATAAACAATAAGGAAAACCTATGTTAAAATTACTCATTTCCACCCTTTGTTTGACGTTACTAATCAGTGGTTGCCAATCACCAATTAAATCTAAACCAATCGATCCCAATTTACCCAAAATGCCTTATAGCAAATGGTATATTAGTGGTCGTCATCCACATTATTTTCCAGCAACGGTGACTTCTACTATGATAAGAACCCAATCAAATAAATACAAAATTATTGATATTGTCGCTAGGGATAATCAAAATTATAAGACACCAGGTCAATGGCAAACAGGATTTGGATTTAGCCATCTGCCAGTCTATTCTGATTTACCCGAGGAATTCTTTATTTGTTGGTCATCTTTTGCCGACCAAACTTTTTATCGTACTAAATTAGTGATGCCATTGTGGGCACGCCAAGAAATGGTAAAAGCACATCATTATTATTCTGAAGCCTTTAATAAAAATAAAATTGGTTATAATGATACTATTATTATTGGTTTTGCCCCAGGAGGTAGTGTTACTGGATGGGTTACAGGTAATCCTCAAAAAGATTCAGAAGCCATAGAGTTTGGAAAAGGAGTAACGGAACGGATACCACAAGGTTCAGATGTATGTCTAAACGAATATCCTAATGGAAAAATAACTGAAATTACAGATGAAGCTAAAGCATGGTTAAAGAAACACGGTATGCCGAAAGAGTGGCAAGAAAAGTACAATAACGTCACAATGGGGCAATATCTTAAACTTAAAAGCCCAGCCAGATTTTAATATTATAATGCAGGTTACTAGCAAAAATAATGCAGAGTTAGTAACCTATTTGTTTATTCTGACTTACCAAAAAAATTCCTGATTTATTAATTATCTATAGTTGATAATACACTTTTAAATCAAATTAGGTATACCGTTACTGAAACGTTATTTTAATTAATATTAAAAATATAAATAAAATATGAATCTCACAAGTCTCTTATAAACCTACCGATACTTAAAACTAAATACAGATATTAATATAAAATCAAACGGCATACACTCCTAAATATTTTTTACAGCGTAATTTATAACTTACTATAATTATTTTAAATCAATGATATGAGATAAGTTATCTGTCTAATTAGATCCCAATCATTTTTAAAAAGGTTACAAAACACGCGAAACAGGTGTTTTATATAGTAATCCTTATCTAAAAATTACCGACAATATAAACCATACACGATCCTAATAACCCAAATGTAAAGAATATTGATCTGACCTAAAAGATCAACTATTTTATAATAACGAAACTGCTTATCGTTATTGTTTTATAAAGTTACTTAAGAATTAAATAATTATAAATTTGAGTGCAAATAATAAGGAATCAACATGGTCACGATAGAAAAAGTGACAGATACGCTAACCTCTGTTGCGAGTGGCAGTCCCAAAAATCAATATACATTAATAATTGATGGAATTGATGCTAGCGCTGGATTATCCGTATTATCAATTGAAGGACAAGCGTCATTAAATCAGCCCTGGCGTTACGATATTACCTTTACAACATCTAATAAACAAATGGCTATTGATGCCGTACTCAGTCAAGCCGCATCACTCACCTTTGAAGCCCCGAGTCTTATTTCACAAATTGCTCAAATCAGCTCCCTTGAAAAACCGACCTTACCACACACATTATATGGCGTAATTACTGAGTTTAGTTTGGTCTCTGTCAGTAAAGATGAAGCCCGTTATCAGGTCACCTTACAACCACGTCTGGCTTTATTTGCAAATGACCATTTTAGTGCAATTTACCAAAACCAAAGTGTAGTAAGCGTGGTTGAAGAGGTGCTCAGGCGACATGGTTTTACGGGGATTGATTATCGGCTTGAGCTAAAAGATAACTACCCAGCGCGTGAGTTTATTACGCAATGGCAAGAGAGTGACTTGGCATTTATTCAGCGTTTGCTGGCAGATGTTGGTATTTGGTTTCGTTTTGAAAGCCACAGTGACCACCACTGTGATGTTCTAGTCCTTAGTGACTATGAAGCAGGCTATGAGAATGCGGGACATATTACTCTGAAAGCGCCGAGTGGTATGGTTGATGGCAGAAAAAACAGTGTATGGGACTTACAGTTTAGCAGCTATACCAAGGCAAAAGAAATTATCACACAAGATTACAACTACCGCACCGCAGATAGTAATCAATATTCCCTTGTTAATGCCGATACCAAAGATAGCACCACTCAAGGCACAGAATACCGCTACGGTGAACACTACAAAAGCAAAGGCGATAATAGCCAAATTGAAAGCGGGCAGTGGTATGCGAACATACGTCATGAGGCACATCTCAGTCAAAAGATGATTATTCAGGGAGAATGTAATGACTACCACTTACTGCCGGGTCAACGAATTATTATTGATAATAGTGGAATAGAAGGTATTAATGAAGGGGTTATCATTCTCTCGACCCAGAGTTACGCAGACCGCAGTGATGCTTACCAATGTCACTTTACCGCTATCCCGTACGATGTGTTAAAGCCATATCGACCAATGCCATTACCCTGGCCACAAGTTGCAGGTACCTTACCGGCGCGAGTCACCAGTCCAGACAATGATACCTATGGGTATATTGACACAATGGGTCGTTACCGAGTTAAGTTTGATTTTGACCTCAAGACATGGAAAAACGGCGAAGAGAGCTTATGGGTAAGATTGGCTAAACCGTATGCGGGCAGTACTTATGGTTTTCATTTTCCGTTAATTGATGGCACAGGTGTTGCTATTGCTTTTAGCGAAGGTAATCCGGATAGACCATACATAGCACACGCACTACATGACAGCACCCACCCTGACCATGTGACCACCATCAACAAACATCGTAATGTCATTCGTACTCCAGCTAACAACAAACTGCGGATGGATGATAAACGCGGGCAAGAGCATATCAAATTAGCCACCGAATACGGTAAAACCCAGCTTAACATCGGTCATTTAGTTAACCAAAACAAAGAGCAGCGCGGTGAAGGGTTTGAACTGCGCACTGATGAGTGGGGAGCGATTGCTGCCAATAAAGGTTTATACCTGACCAGTCAGACCGAGCCTAAAGCACAGGGTAAACAACTTGATATGCAAGGTGCCATTACCCAGCTTGAAAATGCGTTATCAATTGCCAAAGCACTGCAAAATGCAGCAAACTCATCTGAAGCCCATGGTGCGGACACTGACAGTCAGGAGCAACTTAAAGCGACATTAACCCAGTTATCCCAAAGTGGCATTATTGCTTATGCACAAGAGGGGATAGCGTTAACCAGTCCGGAAAATATCCAACTGTCCACATCAAATAGTGTATCGGTGACCAGTGAAAACCAGACAGACATCAATGCCTTAAAAAACATCACGGTTTCATCAGGGGAATCAATTAGTTTATTTGCCCATAAATCAGGCATGAAGGTCTTTGCTAATCAGGGAGATGTTGAAGTACAAGCGCAAAATGCCAACCTGAATATGGCCGCCAAACAAGATATTAAAATAGATAGCGTAGATGGCAGTGTTGATTGGTCAGCCGCAAAAGAAATTACCTTAATATGTGGCGGTTCATACATCAAAATTAGTAGCGCAGGGATTGAACTAGGCACGGCGGATAATGTTTATATAAAAAGTAATGCATTGCAGAAAATGGGTTCGACAAGTAAACAAATAAATCCTAAGTTACCAACTGGTTGTGAAGCATCACTTCAGGAAGCAAGTAATTTACAAAAAGGTAGCGTTACACTGGGATAAATAATGAATACTAATAATGAAGTAATACTAACAGTTAAATCTGGAAAAATTAAGGAAATTTTTCAAAAAATTATAGATTTATCATTACAAACTGATGGATATTTTTATCTTATCTATCAATCAAATAATAATAAAACAAACTTTGAGAATAAAATAGTAAAAAAAGAGGTAGTATTATTTCAATATATAAATTACAACATTAAGCCTACACCTGGATTAATTAAACTTAATTTAGCAAAAGAACAAGATCGAATAATATTACAACAAAGTATTGAACAATTTTACTTAGAAGTAGCACCTCAAAATACGTTATTCGCAAAACCTCGCTGTGTATATGGTTGGATTTTTTCGCCATTGAAGATTGAAATGTTAGTCAAAGATATGGGTCTTACAGCTATTCAAAAGAATAATAACACCACTGAACTGTTACGTTATTACGATCCGACAGTACTATCTGTATTATTGCGTATTTTTTCTGACAATCAAAAGAACATGTTAATTAGGTCTCTCTATTTTTGGTTATATATAAATAGTGATAGACAATTAATTATAGAAAAAAATCCTAGAAATATCAGTCGACATGCATTTTTGAATTATTCTATTAGTGAAAAGCAATGGCGACAAATCGGTTGGATTGAAAGCCGTAATCAAACACTTGCTCGTTACCATTTTTTTCATCCTCAATATACGTTGTTAGAAAGTCAAGCAGATACAATAATATTACAAGCTTTTGAAAATGCGGAAAGAAGAGGATATAAAAATAAAAATGACTTATCAGAATACGCTTATTACAGTTTAACCATCCATCCTGAATTTATCGACCATGATGTTATTTCTCAAGTTATTAAACAAAATGATAATTGCCCATTGATTGCACAACTAAAAAATATTACCTCGTCACAATGGAATAAAATTAAAGATGATTTAAACATGAACAAAATAGGAAAAAGAAATGAGTCTGTGTGAAAAATGTCGTTCTTGTGGATTACCCATTTATCCTGTTCGTTATGCTGTATCTCCAGTAGAAATGGCTGCTAATTTACCAAAATGGGCAGAAAAAAAAGAACTTTTATCCTTAAATAAAGATAGTAAATATGTACTAAGAACGACTAGAAAAGGTTATCTTTATATTCTTAGTCAATATGAAGATAATGCAACAGATTTAGACGTTTCGATATATAAAGTGGATGAAAATGGTGGATTTTGGCAGATAGATATTAGCAAAGAATTAGATTTATTACGGTTCGGTGATGATATAAAAAATGCGAATAACGAGCAACAGACCATTCCATTAAATGATATTGAAACAAGTTGCAGTAATAGTGCACATGAATCAAGTTATATTGCATTTATAGTTCTGGCCAAACCCGATAAATGTGATAAAGCATGGTTAGCTTATAGTGAACATAAATGGAGTCTAGATACTTTAAGAAAATATCTTAATGAAGAAGATAAACGTGATATTCGTATGCAGGTTATAAGACCAAAAGAGTGGTTACAAAAACAAGAAAGCGCAAATGGTGTCACCCCTGTAACTAAAGAAGCGATAGCCAGTACAATAGAAGGTCAATATTATAATTATTTATTACAACCGAATGATGTATCTAATATATTTTATGGTAAATATCCTGAAATATTTCCTTATTTATATAATCATCGGGATAATAATTCCCCGATTTCAAAAAGTCCAATTGCTGAAATCTATGAGGATCTGGTCTTTCAATATGATAAATCTTTGTTTAAAAGAAGAACAACTTTAACCCCTTGGCTTAATTTATCATACTATTCTAAAGAATCCTCTCAGTTAACAGAAGGTTACTCAGCTTTTATATATCGTAAGATCCAATCAAAACAACGTAATAATACAAAAGCTCCGGCTATGATGGTAGCTTTGATGGATAGTGTTGGAATTGTTGCTGAATTAAGTAATTGGAGTAATAGCGCACTTGCAGCATTTAAAAAAGTTGTAACAGAAAGACAATGGGAAAACTCAACATGCAGTAGTATTGAATTTTTTGAGCAATTTATTAAAAATGATGATTTAATTAATAATCAGCAAAATTTTAAAGAACATATTCGACAAAAAAATAAAGAATATCTTTCAAATGCCGAACATTATAGAACAAAGGAAATAGATCCTCCAAGCGCCCTTGGTCTACCGCCTACGTCAAGAAGAATACCGGGATGGTCTACAGCAGATAAAGCAAAAGGCGAAAGAGTAATTAAAATTATCAATCAGGCAAAAAAGCATATAATATATGATCCAAAATATCCCTATGACATCTATATGTCTGATTCAGAACTTTATTTGTATACTTGTAAAACGAATGCCAAAGAATTAGTAAATTTCACGGAGGAAAACTACTTATTAAAAGAGTTAGGCGAGGATAGGTATGCAAGTATTCTTGAAGATATATTTGAATTAAATAAGACATCACATAGAAATGAAATTGAAAAATTAAAAAATCAATGTAAGTTAATTCGAAATGAGCTTGAAGTAAAAGCTAAAGAATATGAAGCAAGTTGGCATCAACAAAACGGGACTCAAGCGTCGGGTGAAAAGCGTTGGCGTAAGTATAAAAATAGATTATTGCACACTGAATCAGGCTCCTTTGCTTATGATAATTACAGAAAAAAATATAATCAATTTTTACAAGAAAGTGGAAGTTATGTTGAAAGATTAATTGAAGATTTAATTAAATGGGTTGATTGCTTTAAACAAAAGGAAAAACACCCGCTATCATTGGCTGCCGATGATTTTGCACAAGATAGTGATGATTATCTTGCATTTGCAAACGATATTTTAATGACATTAGGAACGCATGTTAATAATGATAGAATTGTTGATCTATTTACACAATTCATTACTGATGAAACCTTAGATGCACATAATATAGTCTGGTCGGCAGTATTTGCCAAACGAAAATTAACTAAAGAGCAACAGCAAAAATACATTAATCTTATGCATGGCTTAGATAAAACAACACCAATGCAACGACAAGATTATGGGCAATTATTAGATAAATTGTCATCTGTTTTAAGCTTTTCTCAAGAAGAGTATGAAGAATCTGAAGAAGCCAAAATATTTGAAGATTGGGCGAAAGCACTGATTGACTTCGATTTTAGCATTTTAGACAAAGAGAATAAATCTTCTCCACTTGATTCAACTAACGAATTAGCAGATTTATTCAACGAACAACGTAATTTTTTATTAGAAGACAACTCAACCAATACCCAAATTACGGCTAATTATATAAAACCTATTAAAGAAAAAATATTTGCTACATCAGTAGTTCTACTGAAATATTTGCAACTCAAAGGCGGTAATATTTCGTCTGCTTTTGCTGAAGCTTTTTTTGTTGCTACTAATCCATCGCCTCATTTATCTAAATCGGCTTTACAGAGACAAATGGAATCTTATTATAATTGGTCAAATCGCATTAAAAAATCAGTAGATAGTTATATTAATACAGCAGGCACAAAATTGAGCATTGCTTATCAAGCCATCAATCAAAAAATATCAAGTATTATAAGTAGCAGAGCAGCCGGCAAGGGATTAATTGGTTTTATGGCGTTCTATCAACTAAAAACTTTATATGAAATAATTTCAGATGATAGTTATAAAACCCGAGCACAATATTTTGAAGAAAATTATAAACTCGTAATGGCGGCAACAGGAATAATCTCGTTAAGTTTTAAATTTGTTATTGTTCATGGTGAAAATAATCGGCTAAATGAAAAAATACTTAAGCAGCTAGGCTTTTTTGGTAACATTTTTGGCTTTATTTCCAATGTTATCCAAATTGGTACAAGTTGGAATGAGGATACGTCAAATAAAACAAAAAAAGAAAAAGCCTTTTATTGGATGGGAATGATTACGTCTATTGTTAGTACCGTTGATATATTCTTGCAATTAGGAAAGAAAAGCTTACTTCAAATTACTAATACCAGTCTTAAATTAATAAGTACAGCTCTTGTTAAAAAATTTATTTTAACAAGAATAGCAATTTCTGTTGGTAAAAGTGTAATAGTATTATTTATATATGCACTAAATCCATGGATAAGTTTAGGACTATTTATCTGCGAAGCGATATATGAATGGACTAAACCTGATGAAATAGAAGAGTGGTTAGAGCGTTGTCGTTTTGGCAAATTGCAAGTTGGTTATAGTTCTTATCGCTATGAATCTCAGCAACAAGAAGTCGTAGCATTAAAAGCGATTTTCATGAAATACGAAAAAGAGTGGGAAAAAAGGGAACAAGAGCGAAAACAAAGAGAGTATGAAGAAAATAATCCAGTACCCAATGGTGGATGGGAAACAATTTTCAATTATCGAATAAATTAGATAAAAGGTCTATCATGTCCTACGCAAAATATGATGGAACAGATATTCTTTATAATAATAAAGAAGAGTTATTAAAAAAACGGGGATCAGTATTACTGATCCCATTTTACCCCCTAAAAATTTAGTAAAATTTGCTGGTTCACTTTCAGAGTTTAAGGGCATATTCTGTTCTGTAGCTGTGGGTTATGATGCTTATATGAGTAAAGAAGAAAGAAAAAAATGAACGCTAAAATACGAAGTAGAGCAGCGCTTGCAACATCAACTGGAAATAATAGTGCTGGTTTAGCGACATTAGGGTATGATGATGATAATATACATGCTTGCTGGTAGTTTGATTAAGCCATTTGAATAATACCTAAGTTAAGTTGAGCAAAAGCATTGACATAAGTTTGAGGCTATTACTTAGAGATTTAATTCAAAGCTCATATTAGGTTATGATCAGATTAAAGATACTACTTTATAAGTTTGGTACATTCTTTATTTGGGTAACATACTTAGCAATGCTAAAGTGAGGAATAATAAAAGTATTGAATCAAAAATTATAATACCATTATTATCTTTATTATTTAATCTACTGAATCTGATGACTGTTGACACAATAACAACGCATATACCGATAAAAATAAAATATAACTCGTTCATATTCATAAAAGTTCACAAAAAATCTTATTCAAAAGTACAGCAAAAAATGGCTTCAGATTGCTTAATGTTACCGCCTCCAGTTCCTGGTGATAGAAAGACTGCTCATTATTTATCTAACGTTAAGTTTTGTTTAATTCAAAATTATAAACAAGAAATAACCGATATTGAAAAACAACTCGCTCACTAGCCAGAAAGTTGGATTTGGAAGAATAACATAAAAAAGTTAGATGATTACCGAGAAAAAGTTGTGTTTTTTTAAACGCAACTTTTTCAAAAATAAAGAAAGGATTAATGGTTAACAGATGAAATATTCTTATTATCTGGCATTCATTAATATCTTAAACATTATGTTATATTATTAATTAGCTAATTGATGTAATGAATGGTACCTCATCGCTTAATAATATTATTACTTCAATACTTTTTACCATTTTTTCTCTCTATCAAGATATTTTATCAATCCCTCTTTCGTCGAAAATTCACAACGTCTATCGGTTTCAAAATCATCAATACAAGGAATTTTTGATAAACTGTTATCATCCCCTATAAAAAATAACGCCCTCAATATACCATCTTCTTCTATATATAAAGGTAATTCAGTAATGCGATAGCTGTAGGATTTGTTTGGCGTTAAAGTGTCTTTAAGCAACATATAAATATATTTGTCACCTGTTTTTTTATCAACATACTCAAAAGCGCTTACTAGTTCTTCATCACCATATTGATATGTATAAAGTTCGTACGCTTTATTCAATTCTTTATTATTATTTGTTAAAAAATACACCTCTAAATTACGCCTTCCGTCTTCAAAAGTATTACTAAGAAACATCGCTGTTCCTTTATGGCCTTTATATTCAATATCAATTGGAGGATGGGCAATATTATTATATTTAGGGAATCGATATTCTTCTGGAATGCTATCTAATTCAAAATATTCATCTGAATAAGCATTTGACATGGTAAAAATTAAACTTAATAACATAAACAGTACTATTTTATATTTCATTGCATCACCTTATTTGAAAGAAACCGAATTAAATGCTTTTGCTTTATTTATTTTCTCAAAATTTGTTCGTCATTCGGCATAAGAATTAGTCACCAAATTGATTTTTTTATTACATTATCAACATTTTCGCCTTTGTTACCCTTATCTGAACATTTTATCTATTGTGCTAACATCACTAAAAACATTGTTACTTATAAATATTAATATAAATATAAATATAAATAGTAGAACTTTCTTCATTACTATAATCCATTTGCGAAAAATTTAGCTTCATCATCTCTTCTTTTCATTAATCCATCTAGCTTTTTCTTTCTCATAATCTTTTCATAGATCTAAATAAATCAGGAATCGTTAAGCTCATTATGTGGTAATTCCTCTATTGCTTTTTACTTTGATAATTTTATACGCAAAAATTGTTAGTAAGGTGTGATTAAAGGCATATTATTATTTAACTCAATGGCGTAAACATAATCGGAGCTTTTTTTAGCTTTCTCGTTCAATTTATTGCCTAATATGTTGGTGAAGATCAGATATCATAATTACAAAGAAGTATACAATATCAAGATTTTCTACTTGAAATATGTAATCATCATAAAAAAACTAATGTTATTTAATATGTTTCCAAAACAAACCAATAAAAAGCAGTCGTGAAGTGATAAATATGATGCTAAGACAGAACTATAAAATATCAATCTCACAAGTCTCTTATAAACCTATCGACACTTAAAACTAAATACAGATATTAATATACAATCAAACGGCATACACTCCTAAATATTTTTTACAGCGTAATTTATAACTTATTATAATTGTTTTAAATCAATGATATGAGATAAGTTATCTGTCTAATTAGATCCCAATCATTTTTAAAAAGGTTATAAAACATGCGAAACAGGTGTTTTATATAGTAATTCTTATCTAAAAATTACCGACAATATAAACCATACACGATCCTAATAACCCAATTACAAAGGGTATTGATCTAACCTAAAAGATCAACTATTTTATAATAACAAAACTGCTTATCGTTATTGTTTTATAAAGTTACTTAAGAATTAAATAATTATAAATTTGAGTGCAAATAATAAGGAATCAACATGGTCACGATAGAAAAAGTGACAGATACGCTAACCTCTGTTGCGAGTGGCAGTCCCAAAAATCAATATACATTAATAATTGATGGAATTGATGCTAGCGCTGGATTATCCGTATTATCAATTGAAGGACAAGCGTCATTAAATCAGCCTTGGCGTTACGATATTACCTTTACAACATCTAATAAACAAATGGCTATTGATGCCGTACTGAGTCAAACTGCATCACTCACCTTTGAAACCTCGAGTCTTATTTCACAAATTGCTCAAATCAGCTCCCTTGAAAAACCAACCCTACCACACACATTATATGGCGTTATTACTGAGTTTAGTTTGATATCTGTCAGTAAAGATGAAGCCCGTTATCAGGTCACCTTACAACCACGTCTGGCTTTATTTGCAAATGACCATTTTAGTGCAATTTACCAAAACCAAAGTGTAGTAAGCGTGGTTGAAGAGGTGCTCAGGCGACATGGTTTTACGGGGATTGATTATCGGCTTGAACTGAAAGATAGCTACCCAGCACGTGAGTTTATTACGCAATGGCAAGAGAGTGACTTGGCATTTATTCAGCGTTTGCTGGCTGATGTTGGTATTTGGTTTCGCTTTGAAAGCCACAGTGACCACCACTGTGATGTGCTAGTTCTTAGTGATTATGAAGCAGGCTATGAGAATGCGGGACATATTATCCTGAAAGCGCCAAGTGGTATGGTTGATGGCAGAAAAAACAGTGTATGGGACTTACAGTTTAGTAGCTATACCAAGGCAAAAGAAATTATCACACAGGATTACAACTACCGCACCGCAGATAGTAATCAATATTCCCTTGTTAATGCCGATACCAAAGATAGCACCACTCAAGGCACAGAATACCGCTACGGCGAACACTACAAAAGCAAAGGCGATAATAGCCAAATTGAAAGCGGGCAGTGGTATGCTAACATACGTCATGAAGCACATCTCAGTCAAAAGATGATTATTCAGGGAGAATGTAATGACTACCACTTACTGCCGGGTCAACGAATTATTATTGATAATAGTGGAATAGAAGGTATTAATGAAGGGGTTATCATTCTCTCGACCCAGAGTTACGCAGACCGCAGTGATGCTTACCAATGTCACTTTACTGCTATCCCGTACGATGTGTTAAAGCCATATCGACCAATGCCATTACCCTGGCCACAAGTTGCAGGTACCTTACCGGCGCGAGTCACCAGTCCAGACAATGATACCTATGGGTATATTGACACAATGGGTCGTTACCGAGTTAAGTTTGATTTTGACCTCAAGACATGGAAAAACGGCGAAGAGAGCTTATGGGTAAGGTTGGCTAAACCGTATGCGGGCAGTACTTATGGTTTTCATTTTCCGTTAATTGATGGCACAGGCGTTGCTATCGCTTTTAGCGAAGGTAATCCGGATAGACCATACATAGCGCACGCACTACATGACAGCACTCACCCTGACCATGTGACCACCATCAATAAACATCGTAATGTCATTCGTACTCCAGCTAACAACAAACTGCGGATGGATGATAAACGTGGGCAAGAGCACATTAAGTTAGCCACCGAATACGGTAAAACCCAGCTTAACATCGGGCATTTAGTTGACCAAAACAAAGAGCAGCGCGGTGAAGGGTTTGAATTGCGCACTGATGAGTGGGGAGCGATTGCTGCTAATAAAGGCTTATACCTAACCAGTCAGACCGAGCCTAAGGCAGAGGGCAAACAACTGGATATGCAAGGTGCCATTGCCCAACTGGAAAATGCGTTATCGATAGCCAAAGCGCTACAAAATGCAGCAATTGCCTCTGATGCCCATGATGCGGATACCGGCAGTCAGGCGCAACTTAAAGCGACATTAACCCAGTTAGCCCAAAGTGGCATTATTGCTTATGCACAAGAAGGTATCGCTTTAACCAGTCCGGAAAACATCCAACTATCAACTTCAAACAGTGTATCGGTGACCAGTGAAAACCAGACAGACATCAATGCCTTAAAAAACATCACGCTTTCATCAGGGGAATCAATCGGCTTATTTTCCCATAAATCAGGCATGAAGGTCTTTGCTAATCAGGGAGATGTTGAAGTACAAGCGCAAAATGCCAACCTGAATATGGCCGCTAAGCAAGATATTAAAATAGACAGTGTCGATGGAAAATTAACGGTCACCGCAAGTAAAGAGCTGACGTTAATGTGTGGCGGTTCATACATCAAACTCAGTGGTGAAGGAATTGAACTGGGCACGGCGGATAATGTTTATATAAAAAGTAATGCATTGCAGAAAATGGGGCCAGCTTCAATACCGACGCCTTATCTTAGCTTACCTTATGTCAATGGATGTAGCGAATTTTTTATTCTAACGGATCATGAAACCGGCAAGCCTTTACCTTTCCATCCTTATCAAATTGAAATTAATGGACAAATGGTTAGTGGTATCACAGATGCAAAAGGGCATACCCGACGAATATTTACTGATAATCCAGAAACAATTGTTGGTGAGGCTCTTGAGAAAAAATCACAAAATACGTTCGAAGCAAGACATATAGCAACAGGTAAGCGAGTAAAGCTCGATTTTAATGATAGTTAGGATAAAAAACAATGAATGGAATGATTGATAAAAAAACCGCAAAACCAACATCTGCAGGGCGTAGTACTGCCACAACTCGTCGTGATGCATCCGCATCAGGTACAGTATTACCAGTAGTTCATCCCGTCGATATTTTTTATTTATGCCTTAAAATGCAAGCAGCAAAAAATTCCCCCTATATTTGTAAAACAAATAATACACCTCGATATCAACGACAAGTAACCATGTGGATTAGGCAAGATGCTGCAAGTTTTGGATATCAATTCCCTTATTGCGGTGAGGTAGGATACAAAATGACGACTATCCCACCTACACCATTAATGAGTAACAGTGAACCGTTTCGACCAAGTTATTGGCCAGTATCGAAATATCAAATGATCTATCGTGAATACCGCGAAGCAAATATATATGGTGACCCAACAGGAGGTTATCGATTTGATTTTGGTGGCGTTAACGTGGTTGACTCTATGGTTAATAAAACAACACTTGAAAACGAGCTATCGCTAAAAAGAAGTCGTGATAATGATATTGAAAAAGCCTATCGAACACTCAATGCCAAAGTTGCAAATGAGCGATTCCCAAATGGACGCGGTATGATCCGCATTCCTGACGTAATTAAAAAAAAGGATCATACTTTAACCGGTGAAAAAGGTTACCATCCTGATAATATTGATACTGTTATTGAAATAAAATTTCCTGGGGATAGTCTTAGTAAAGACCAAAGTAATGATTATTTGATAATAGCAGGTAATGATGTTAATAAATTTCGTTTAATGACATTAAAGCAATGTGAATTCCGTAACCGCAAAGACAAAGAAGAAGAGATGCTTGCCAAAGCTAAAGCCGATCCACTATATCAGACAGTTGGTGAAACCGCTATGGCTAATACTAAATTAGCTCTAAGCATTGAACAGCGCATGCAGCTTGAATATGATGCTATATATAAACATATTATTAAATGGGTCAAACAACAAGAGATTGAATACAGCCGCCCACAATTAGTGGCAATTGATGATTACAATGAAAAAAATTATCTAAAAGCTTGGCAACGTTATGAACAACGGCATGAGATGATTGTTAACTATCCATTAGCTGCAGTTGGCGTTGCAAGCATGTCCGCAATGGCTGGTGCTTTCGTTGCTGGGACCTCCGTTACCGAAATAGCAACTACAACAGTGGTTCGTAGTGGTGCTAAAGTCATTAAGTTTACCCCAATAACAAAAGCCACGGTAGCAACCGTTGGATCAGCATCTTTACCATTAGCAGCCAAGCAGAGAACAACTAATAATTACGTATTAGAACGTAATGGGCAGCTTACCTATTATCCAGAATTTAATGAGCAAGAAAAGCTTAAGTATAAAGATGATCGCCTTATTGAGATTGATTATCGTTATCAGCAGAATTCAGACTTTGATAAAATAAATAAAACGATAGGGTATATCGATGATTCTGCCGAAGCTAAGCAAAATAAAGACAGATTTCGGTTGGATAAAAACAATTATAAAATTCATTACTATCCATATCGACAACAGTTTTATTACTACTTTACTCCCGGTGATGAACCGACAGATTTTGAAGGCAGTTGATAACCACATTAAGCACAATGAATTATAGGATATACCATGCAAGATAAATTACAAAAGTTATTAAATGAATATCAGGAAAACTATAACAGATTTACCTATGGTCATTATTTGGATCCCAATAATATCGAAGATGCAATAAAAACCGGCTTGGTAGGATGTTATTATTTAGACCAGGGTTATCTACCTGAAAAGCGCCAAGCAATAGGTCAGGTTTTGGCACTATATGATAAATATTGGGGCAATAAGCTAAAGTTTGGTTTTTTGGATGGAAACCCCAACCAACTGCATCCTTATCAAAAATTCAGTATAGATAAAAAGCAAGATCTTATTAATAACTATGCTTTTGAAACATTGAATTTTTATTGGAGTAACGTTGATAATTTAGAGTTTGTTCCAGAATATTTTATTGAGACTTTTTCAAAACCAGAGTGGCATGAAAAATTACATCAGTACCTAAGTTATGTTCAACTCTATTTACCTATATCGGAACTTAAAGAGTTTGGTGTCGAGCAATTAATAGCGTTAAATCAACAAATCAGCGAAATATTACAGCCAATGCATGGATTTTTTGGATTAGGTATCCAGCATAGTCATGAGTATTATGATTATCAATATTTAGAGTATGAACTGGCACATCAGTTTTTGGGATTAGATATCTCTAATGTTGAAAGTGATTTGCGTTTTCGTGGTGGTTTTAAGTGTATCAACTGGTTAACCATACTCAGTGACCAACTTATAGCCGATAAATTAGGCAGTCTTGAGGCGTTAAAAGAGCGTAATAATGATAACGAGATCCGTTTTTATCCTTACACCGGCGGTGTGGTTGTTCGGGCAGGTGAAGTGCCTGAGCTGGGTGATGTAGCAAGCAATCCCTATCCTAAGCACTATGTTAATGTTAATGCTTTATTGAAACCCGCACGAGCACCAGAAATTGCCTCATTAGGTTTTGGCTCAATAAACGGTGAAGTTCGTTTTAATAATCGAACCTCAAAAGAGTGGCAAAGTCGGTTTGATGATGTCGAAGCAACGGATATTGCAGTAAGTCATGAGCAACAATCAGCGGAAGTTATTAATATGGATTCAAAAGTTCGGATTAGCATTCAAACCGGTCAATTATGCCCACATACGGGTGTTTATTCCGCTCAGATTAATGGCAAGGTTGAATATCGGGAGTTAATCCAAGGTTATAAAGTTGAGCCATTTATTGATAGTGAAACGCAACAAGTCTATAACGATGTAACTTGGCAACTGTTACGTCGGGAAGATGGTGGCAATGTCTTTCGTGATTAACCCAAGGCTGAGCAGTGAATGAAAATTGAATATCGGGAGTTAATCCAAGGTTATAAAGTTGAGCCATTTATTGATAGTGAAACGCAACAAGTCTATAACGATGTAACTTGGCAACTGTTACGTCGGGAAGATGGTGGCAATGTCTATCGTAATTAACCCAATGCTGAGCAGTGAATGAAAAATAAATCACAAAATACGTTCGAAGAAAGACATATAGCAACAGGTAAGCGAGTAAAGCTCGATTTTAATGATAGTTAGGATAAAAAACAATGAATGGAATGAGTGATAAAAAAACCGCAAAACCAACATCTGTAGGGCGTAGTACTGCCACAACTCGTCGTGATGCATCCGCATCAGGTACAGTATTACCAGTAGTTCATCCCGTCGATATTTTTTATTTATGCCTTAAAATGCAAGCAGCAAAAAATTCCCCCTATATTTGTAAAACAAATAATACACCTCGATATCAACGACAAGTAACCATGTGGATTAGGCAAGATGCTGCAAGTTTTGGATATCAATTCCCTTATTGCGGTGAGGTAGGATACAAAATGACGACTATCCCACCTACACCATTAATGAGTAACAGTGAACCGTTTCGACCAAGTTATTGGCCAGTATCGAAGTATCAAATGATCTATCGTGAATACCGCGAAGCAAATATATATGGTGACCCAACAGGAGGTTATCGATTTGATTTTGGTGGCGTTAACGTGGTTGACTCTATGGTTAATAAAACAACACTTGAAAACGAGTTATCGCTAAAAAGAAGTCGTGATAATGACATTGAAAAAGCCTATCGAACACTCAATGCCAAGGTTGCAAATGAGCGATTTCCAAATGGACGAGGTATGATCCGCATTCCTGACGTAATTAAAAAAAAGGATCATACTTTAACCGGTGAAAAAGGTTATCATCCTGATAATATTGATACTGTTATTGAAATAAAATTTCTAGGGGATACATTGTCAACATATCAAGCACAAGATTATTTAAAAATTGCAGGAGATGATCCTGATAAATTGCGTTTAATGACATTAAAGCAATGTGAATTCCGTAACCGCAAAGACAAAGAAGAAGAGATGCTTGCCAAAGCTAAAGCCGATCCACTATATCAGACAGTTGGTGAAACCGCTATGGCTAATACTAAATTAGCTCTAAGCATTGAACAGCGCATGCAGCTTGAATATGATGCTATATATAAACATATTATTAAATGGGTCAAACAACAAGAGATTGAATACAGCCGCCCACAATTAGTGGCAATTGATGATTACAATGAAAAAAATTATCTAAAAGCTTGGCAACGTTATGAACAACGGCATGAGATGATTGTTAACTATCCATTAGCTGCAGTTGGCGTTGCAAGCATGTCCGCAATGGCTGGTGCTTTCGTTGCTGGGACCTCCGTTACCGAAATAGCAACTACAACAGTGGTTCGTAGTGGTGCTAAAGTCATTAAGTTTACCCCAATAACAAAAGCCACGGTAGCAACCGTTGGATCGGCATCTTTACCATTAGCAGCCAAGCAGAAAACGACTAATAATTACGTATTAGAACGCAATGGGCAGCTTACCTATTATCCAGAATTTAATGAGCAAGAAAAGCTTAAGTATAAAGATGATCGCCTTATTGAGATTGATTATCGTTATCATCAGAATTCAGACTTTGATAAAATAAATAAAACGATAGGGTATATCGATGATTCTGCCGAAGCTAAGCAAAATAAAGACAAATTTCGGTTGGATAAAAACAATTATAAAATTCATTACTATCCATATCGACAACAGTTTTATTACTATTTTACTCCCGGTGATGAACCGACAGATTTTGAAGGCAGTTGATAACCACATTAAGCACAATGAATTATAGGATATACCATGCAAGATAAATTACAAAAGTTATTAAATGAATATCAGGAAAACTATAACAGATTTACCTATGGTCATTATTTAGATCCCAATAATATTGAAGATGCAATAAAAACCGGCTTGGTGGGGTGTTATTATTTAGACCAAGGTTATCTACCTGAAAAGCGCCAAGCAATAGGTCAGGTTTTGGCACTATATGATAAATATTGGGGTGATAAGCTAAAGTTTGGATATATTGACGGTGAACCAAATAATCTAATTTCTTATACACAAACAACATTACATGAAAAAATTAATCAAATTAATCTAGCAGGAACAGATAATATTTGTTTTTATTGGAGTAATGTTGATAATTTAGAGTTTGTTCCAGAATATTTATGCAATGCCTATTCAAGAGCAGAATGGTATGAGAAGGTACATCAAGAAATAAGTTATGTTCAAATTTATTTACCTATATCGGAACTTAAAGAGTTTGGTGTCGAGCAATTAATAGCGTTAAATCAACAGATCTGCGAAATATTGCAGCCAATGCATGGATTTTTTGGATTAGGTATCCAGCATAGTCATGAGTATTACGATTATCAATATTTAGAGTATGAACTGGCACATCAATTTTTGGGTTTAGACATTTCTAATGTTCAAGCTGATAAGCGCCTTAGAGAAGGTTTTAAATGTATCAACTGGTTAACCATATTAAGTGACCAACTTATAACCGATAAATTAGGCAGTCTTGAGGCGTTAAAAGAGCGTAATAATGATAACGAGATCCGTTTTTATCCTTATACAGGCGGTGTGGTTGTTCGGGCAGGTGAAGTGCCTGAGTTGGGTGATGTAGCAAGCAACCCCTATCCTAAGCACTATGTTAATGTTAATGCTTTATTAAAACCCGCACGAGCACCAGAAATTGCCTCATTAGGTTTTGGTTCAATAAACGGTGAAATTCGTTTTAATAATCGAACCTCAAAAGAGTGGCAAAGTCGGTTTGATGATGTCGAAGCAACGGATATTGCAGTAAGTCATGAGCAACACTCAGCGGAAGTTATTAATATGGATTCAAAAGTTCGGATTAGCATTCAAACCGGTCAATTATGCCCACATACGGGCGTTTATTCTGCCCAGATCAATGGCAAGATTGAGTATCAGGAGTTAATCCAAGGTTATAAAGTTGAGCCATTTATTGATAGTGAAACGCAACAAGTCCATAACGATGTAACTTGGCAACTGTTACGTCGGGAAGATGGTGGCAATGTCTATCGTAATTAACCCAAAGCAGAGCAATTAATGAAAAATAAATTACAAAATACGTTCGAAGCAAGACATATAGCAACAGGTAGACGAGTAAAGCTCGATTTTAATGATAGTTAGGATAAAAAACAATGAATGGAATGAGTGATAAAAAAACCGCAAAACCAACATCTGCAGGGCGTAGTACTGCCACAACTCGTCGTGATGCATCCGCATCAGGTACAGTATTACCAGTAGTTCATCCCGTCGATATTTTTTATTTATGCCTTAAAATGCAAGCAGCAAAAAATTCCCCTTATATTTGTAAAACAAATAATACACCTCGATATCAACGACAAGTAACCATGTGGATTAGGCAAGATGCTGCAAGTTTTGGATATCAATTCCCTTATTGCGGTGAGGTAGGATACAAAATGACGACTATCCCACCTACACCATTAATGAGTAACAGTGAACCGTTTCGACCAAGTTATTGGCCAGTATCGAAGTATCAAATGATCTATCGTGAATACCGCGAAGCAAATATATATGGTGACCCAACAGGAGGTTATCGATTTGATTTTGGTGGCGTTAACGTGGTTGACTCTATGGTTAATAAAACAACACTTGAAAACGAGTTATCGCTAAAAAGAAGTCGTGATAATGACATTGAAAAAGCCTATCGAACACTCAATGCCAAGGTTGCAAATGAGCGATTTCCAAATGGACGAGGTATGATCCGCATTCCTGACGTAATTAAAAAAAAGGATCATACTTTAACCGGTGAAAAAGGTTACCATCCTGATAATATTGATACTGTAATTGAAATAAAATTTCCTGGGGATGATCTTAGTAAGGATCAGCGTAAAGATTATTTAAAAATTGCAGGAGGCAATCGTGATAGATTTCGCTTAATGACATTAAAGCAATGTGAATTTCGTAACCGCAAAGACAAAGAAGAAGAGATGCTTGCCAAAGCTAAAGCCGATCCACTATATCAGACAGTTGGTGAAACCGCTATGGCTAATACTAAATTAGCTCTAAGCATTGAACAGCGCATGCAGCTTGAATATGATGCTATATATAAACATATTATTAAATGGGTCAAACAACAAGAGATTGAATACAGCCGCCCACAATTAGTGGCAATTGATGATTACAATGAAAAAAATTATCTAAAAGCTTGGCAACGTTATGAACAACGGCATGAGATGATTGTTAACTATCCATTAGCTGCAGTTGGCATTGCAAGCATGTCCGCAATGGCTGGTGCTTTCGTTGCTGGGACCTCCGTTACCGAAATAGCAACTACAACAGTGGTTCGTAGTGGCGCTAAAGTCATTAAGTTTACCCCAATAACAAAAGCCACGGTAGCAACCGTTGGATCAGCATCTTTACCATTAGCAGCCAAGCAGAGAACAACTAATAATTACGTATTAGAACGCAATGGGCAGCTTACCTATTATCCAGAATTTAATGAGCAAGAAAAGCTTAAGTATAAAGATGATCGCCTTATTGAGATTGATTATCGTTATCAGCAGAATTCAGACTTTGATAAAATAAACAAAACGATAGGGTATATCGATGATTCTGCCGAAGCTAAGCAAAATAAAGACAAATTTCGGTTGGATAAAAACAATTATAAAATTCATTACTATCCATATCGACAACAGTTTTATTACTATTTTACTCCCGGTGATGAACCGACAGATTTTGAAGGCAGTTGATAACCACATTAAGCACAATGAATTATAGGATATACCATGCAAGATAAATTACAAAAGTTATTAGATGAATATCAGGAAAACTATAACAGATTTACCTATGGTCATTATTTGGATCCCAACAATATTGAAGATGCAATAAAAACCGGCTTGGTGGGGTGTTATTACTTAGATCAGGGTTATCTACCCGAAAAGCGTCAAGCAATCGGTCAGGTTTTGGCACTATATGATAAATATTGGGGCAATAAGCTAAAGTTTGGTTTTTTGGATGGAAACCCCAACCAACTGCATCCTTATCAAAAATTCAGTATAGATAAAAAGCAAGATCTTATTAATAACTATGCTTTTGAAACATTGAATTTTTATTGGAGTAACGTTGATAATTTAGAGTTTGTTCCAGAATATTTTATCGAGACCTTTTCAAAACCAGAATGGTATGAAAAATTACATCAGGATATAACTTATGTTCAACTCTATTTACCTATATCCGAACTTAAAGAGTTTGGTGTCGAGCAATTAATAGCGTTAAATCAACAAATCAGCGAAATATTACAGCCAATGCATGGATTTTTTGGATTGGGTATCCAGCATAGTCATGAGTATTACGATTATCAATATTTAGAGTATGAACTGGCACATCAATTTTTGGGTTTAGACATTTCTAACGATGAAGATGATGAACACCTTAGAGATGGTTTTAAATGTATCAACTGGTTAACCATACTCAGTGACCAACTTATAACCGATAAATTAGGCAGTCTTGAGACGTTAAAAGAGCGGAATAATGATAACGAGATCCGTTTTTATCCTTACACCGGAGGCGTGGTTGTTCGGGCAGGTGAAGTGCCTGAGCTGGGTGATGTAGCAAGCAACCCCTATCCTAAGCACTATGTTAATGTTAATGCTTTATTGAAACCCGCACGAGCACCAGAAATTGCCTCATTAGGTTTTGGCTCAATAAACGGTGAAGTTCGTTTTAATAATCGAACCTCAAAAGAGTGGCAAAGTCGGTTTGATGATGTCGAAGCAACGGATATTGCAGTAAGTCATGAGCAACAATCAGCGGAAGTTATTAATATGGATTCAAAAGTTCGGATTAGCATTCAAACCGGTCAATTATGCCCACATACGGGTGTTTATTCCGCTCAGATTAATGGCAAGGTTGAATATCGGGAGTTAATCCAAGGTTATAAAGTTGAGCCATTTATTGATAGTGAAACGCAACAAGTCTATAACGATGTAACTTGGCAACTGTTACGTCGGGAAGATGGTGGAAATGTTTTTCGTGATTAACCCAAAGCAGAGCAATTAATGAAATACTAATTTAAAACTGATACAACCTATGAGTATAAAAGACTTTTATAAAATTCAAAAAGAAATTGAAAATAGCGCTTGAGGTCATTCAGCCAATGACAAGGTTTTGCCACAGCAATATGAAGAGCAGTGTTAACTAAACAACATTATAGAGACCAACATTGCCCAGTATTTTGGCGAGGATCAAAAGTTAAAAATTCTTTATGAGTAAAATTATATTAAAATAGTTATAAACTTTAGACTTAAGTTTGAGGCTATTACTTAGAGATTTAATTCAAAGCTCATATTAGGTTATGAGCAGATTAAAGAGACTACTTTATAAGTATGGTACATTCTTTATTTGGGTAACGTGCTTAGCATAACGTGCTTAGCAATGCTAAAGTGAGGAATAATAGAAGTATTGAACTAAAAATTGTAACACCATTATTATTATTATCTTTATTATTTAATCTACTGAATCTGACGATTGTTTGCACAATAACAACGCATATACCGATTAAAATAAAATATAACTCGTTCCTATTCATAAAAGTTCACCTTTTTAATTATTATTTATACTATTTTAGTGTTTTTTTTCAACAATGCAATAAATTATAAGTTTTAATGAATTTTTTAGATCATTCAAACAAAGATTAAAACGCATTCATTATTTTTTATTTAGAACAGATTGATCTATTTGATAACTAAACAATTAAAAAAATATATTATTCATTAAGTTACTTAAAAAATCATTTGATCTACATCAGGATTCTATATTGGCAAGCTAATCAGTTATTATTTGAAAATAAAATAAACATTGGTATCATAATCAGCCAATAATTAATATAAGCTTATGATATTTTGTTTTTAAAAGAAAAATAGAGACAATTAAAATCAAAATTACATTATGTTTTTTGCTTTTAATTACTTTTGATGCATTTAATTACTATAGTACAAAAAGGAATATGTATTGAATATATCAGGATAAACTTACCACCTAAAGAATAAGAAAAAATGGATTTGGTATAGTTTTCTATTTTATCGCTATTATCTGTTTTTTAAGATTATCAGTTATTTTCTTATACTTAATCAATAAAAACTAAAATAATCTATCATCATATACAGAAGAATAATAAACTCAAAAAATATAGAAGAAATAATAATGAAAAACATAGTGGTACTTTTAATTTGTTTCCTGATTCATATAGATACAGCCTTTTCATATATCCGACCCATACATGTACCATCAATGTCATCAATGAGACATGGTCCGACTTTTGTAGACTATTTTTTTATGTGGACTTTTTTAGGAATCATATCCTTAATACTTCTGTTTGTCTTATTTGCTTTTTGTACGCAATTTCTTCCTGACCGCGTGTCGAGGGGGATTTTGTTTATATTTGTAGGCATTTATTTTTTAATATACTTTTGTATAAAAATTATTATAAAACCATTTCAATTACTATATGCAATTTTATGGTCAAAAAATTAGATTATTTAATTATTTTGTATGTGGTTACAAAATAATTAAGTCAATTGACAATCATTGAATAAATCCAAGGGAATGAATACTAAACTTGTATTAGTATTCATTATGATCATGCAATTACTTATGTATAGGCTTTAAAGAAAACTCAAAATAAAATAGAGCAATTATTAAAAAACAGACTATTTTATCTTTTGTTTGCGATATTGATCGGTAACAATTGATATATCGATTGTCCCATCTTCTGACGAGGAGAAGAATAAAATATTATTACTACTATTCACATCGTCCACGGTGAATTTCCACATTTTATCACCCATAAAGTTTTTGGATTGTTCTTTACCATATTTTTTGACTAATGCTTCATACTCATGTTGCTCTGCTTCACTAGAATAGGGTATCATTTGATCGATACCAAAGACAACTATTTGAACAGGATCATGCATGATATCTTCTTCCAGTCTAACAATTAATGTGACAGACTTATTCGGATCTAACGTTACTTTGTAAGTTTTTAGCGTGCCGATGATTGTAGATTGTTCCTCAGGTTTTGATGGTGGCAATTTCATTTTTTGTTCTTTAATGGTAATGTCAGTATCAGCAAGTTGATATTTATTTTTAAAGAGTTGTATCAATTCAGATTCTGTCATTCCTAACTTAACTCCAGCTAGTTCTAAAGTTTTAACGTCTTTTTCAGGTATACTGTTAGCAAAACAAATCGGAATAAAAAACAAAACAGCTAGCAGAATGCAGTATTTTTTTAACATAAATTTCCTCATCATTATATTAATTATTTTATTTGTAGATTTAATATTATAATACAGTATCTATAGTGTAAATGGCTATTTAAACTCAAGCGACTCCCCCCTCCATATTGTGTAATGTTGACTCAATAATTCTCCCTTAATCTACCAAGATACTTGTTTTCTAATACTATAGTATATTCTCATTCAAATCTCTATTTTTTCATAATGCAATGAATTTTGTTGGGAATTTGAAGGCAAATCACGTTCATTTTTATTTTTGTTAATTGATTTGGTTGTGTATTACCTTCAACCTTGATGGTTAATGCAAACCTAACGTCGTTATTTATGCTGCTTCGTCAAGCAATTTCACGGTAAACAAACAGTTAGCCAGTAAACTAGAAGAAAGACTCGGATTTGTAATGAATAACCTGTATTGTTCGATTTGTAGGAAAGGGGATAACAGCGTCAAGTTTGAAGAATTTATCTGACTAGTTATAAATTTATGTTTGCTATAAATTGTTAATAATAGTATTTTTATTAATTAACTAAGTTTGTTAAAATTTTATAAAAATAATAATTACTCATAATAAAAACAATAAGGAGAGCTAATGGTTGATATACCTATAGCATTTGATCAGTTAGGAAAATTGAAAGCATCCAATCAATATACACTTACAATTGATAATTTAAACTCTTCACTCTCTGTATTATCCCTCACCGGCGAGGAAACATTAAACCAACCATGGCGTTATGAGGTGATCGTAACTTCAACTGATAAGAGTATTTTGGTTCAGTCCGTATTAGCCCAAAAAGCCACCCTTACATTCAACCCTAAGCTTAGTTTTAATATCACTAAGACGATAACCTTTTCAGATAATCACATTAAAGAACGGTTACTTCATGGGGTAGTAAGTGAATTTAGCCAAATAGCTGTCAATAAAGAAGAGGCACATTACAAAATTGTGCTTGAACCTCGTTTGGTGTTGCTCAACTTAAATCGCTATAGTGCTATTTATCAAAACCAGAGTGTCATTGCAGTAGTTGAAGAAGTATTACGTAAACATGGTTTTACGGGGGTAGATTACCGTCTTGAACTTAAGGAAGCTTATCCTGCACGTGAATTTATCACCCAATGGCAGGAAAGTGATTTGACTTTTATACAACGAATTTTAGCTGATATAGGTGTTTGGTTTAGATTTGAAAGTGATGCTAAACATCACTGTGATGTATTAGTTATTAGTGATTATGAACAAGGTTTAGAAAATGCAGGCTCAATAACATTTAAACAACCAACTGGAACGAATGACGGTGGTACAAGCAGTGTTTGGTCTTTACAAACTCATAGTAAAATGGTGACAGCCTCTGTTTTAGTACAGGATTATAATTATCGCCAAGCACAGACTAACATGTCAGATGAAGTTAATACTCAGCCAAAGGATGAAACCACATATGGTATTGACTACGGTTATTCGGAACATTATAAACAACTAGGTAGTGAAACTGAACCAGAAAGTGGTTTATGGTATGCAAAAATTCGTCATCAACGACATATTAGTGAGCAAATATTGATTAAGGGTACCAGTAATGAATATACACTTACCCCCGGACAAAGAGTATTGTTGAAAGGGCATCCGCTTAGTCAGAGCTTAACTGAAGGTGTAATGATTTTAAGTATTGAATCTGTAGGAGACAGAGTTAATCCTTATGAACTCAGATTTACCGCAATCCCTTTTGATGTTCTCAAACCTTATAGACCTAATCCCCTACCTTGGCCAGAGATAAATGGTACTCTTCCTGCTCGCGTAACAAGCCCAGATAATGATACCTATGGCTACATAGATGTTAAGGGTCGTTATCGGGTTAAGTTTGAATATGATTTAAAGACATGGAAAAATGGTGAAGAGAGTTTATGGGTTCGTCTTGCAAAGCCTTACGCCGGCAATCTTTATGGATTCCATTTTCCTTTAATTAATGGCACTGAAGTTGCAATAGCATTCACAGAAGGTAATCCTGATCGCCCCTATATTGCTTATGCACTGCATGATAGTAGCCATCCTGATCACGTTTCTACCGCTAATAAACACCGTAATGTGATCCGAACACCTGCAAATAATAAACTAAGGATGGACGATAAGCGTGGACAAGAACATATTAAATTGGCGACAGAATATGGTAAAACACAAATAAATTTAGGGCACTTAGTTGATAAAAAGAAAAAACAACGAGGTGAAGGTTTTGAACTACGTACCGATCAGTGGGGGGCGATTGCTGCTCAAAAGGGATTATATTTAACAACGGACACCCAGTCTAAAGCACAGGGAAACCAGTTGGATATGCAAGACGCGATTGCTCAACTTGAGAATGCTTTATCTATTGCTAAATCATTGCAGAATGCGGCTAAAAATTCACAAGCCCATTTAGCCGATATACCGAATCAACAACAACTTAAAACTGCACTTAGTCAGTTATCTGAAAGTGGTATTCTTGGCTACGCGCAACAAGGAATTGGTCTGCTTAGTCCAAAAAATATACAATTGTCAAGTGCTCAGAGTATTTCTCTTATTGCAGAAAAAAACACCGATATTAGTACATCCCAAACAATTACCTTAGCAGCAGAAAAGGCACTAGGCTTTTTTGCTCAACACGACGGAATTAAAATGTTCGCCTCTCAAGGTAAGACCGAAATTCAGGCACAAAATGATGCAATGGATTTGATCGCTAAACAGAATATTAAGATTGACAGCGTGGATGGTTCTGTACTAGTTACAGCGTCAAAAGATTTAACATTTGTTTGTGGTGGATCTTATATCAAAATTGATGCCAGTGGTATAGAGCTAGGAACATCAGGTAATGTGAGAGTGAAATCCGCGTCGCTTGAAAAAATAGGTCCATCACAAATCAATCTAACCCCCACATCCTTACCTGTTCCGTTTGTTGATAACACTGGGCAGCTCAAACTTTTTTATCATGACAGTGATTTGAATCCTATTCCTAGAGTGAGTTATCGCGTTGAATTTGATGATGGTTCTGTTCGAGAAGGTATTTTGGATGATAATGGAGAGGCTTTACTTGAGGATACACCTCTAGGTCATGCCAATGTCTTTTTTGGTTACAGTACGGATGACGCAATTTTACCATCATTGAAAGAATATGAAACGGAAGATTATTCTAAAACGAGCGTAGCCGCGCAATTGCAAGAACACATCAATATAACCCCGGAAGAATTGAAGGCTTATATCGATAGTCAGCTTGCTTACACAGAAGAATACCTCGAAATCGGTAAACAAAAACAGGGAAAAGAATAATGACTAACGAATACAATGATGAAGAAGTTCGACCCGAAGATGATGAAATAGAGTTTGAAGAAGAAGATGATGATGAATTTGATGAAGATGATGCCGATAGTGAAGAGTCTACCCAAGATGAAAAAAAAGCTTATGCCGAAATCATGGGGGATATGGCCTTTGCTATAGCATCCAGTATTCCACCCGCTTCACTAGTTGTTGCCGTTTCTGAAGTGGCTAAAGCTGCATGGGATATGTTCCAAGCAAAAGATAACTCGCCCGAAAAATCACAAGCAAAATTTCAATTATTAATGGGTATTATTTGTGTTATTCCTGGAATTGGTGGTGGTTTTCGGCTTGCATTTAAATCTTTAATTAGAAAACCGCAGTATTATGGTCCAGTAATGTTTGATGTGGTTGTGGCAATTTTAGAAGAGGCTAATCGGCTTTTTAAAATGGACTTACCCCTCAATCCCGAGAAGTATCTGACACAAATGATTAATGTACCTGTGTTACAGGGTTATTTGGATGATGTTCGTGAAAAATGTGTTGCAGAGCTTAACGACTATGCCTTTGCTCGTTGGTTAGATTTACCTGGGATGCTAGATGGGTTTTTACGTGAAACTAGTAAGCAATTAGCTACTATAATTGAAGATGTACTAGCACCAGCTGTACGAATTGCTATTGAGCGTTGTATTATGCGACGCAAAAATTCAGCAAAACCTAGCAACACTACATCTAAAAATACCAATCCTGGGACAGGTACAACGAATAAGGGGAACAGTAAACCGACCGTATCAAAAAGCCGAGGTAATTTATCCGCTCGAATCAGAAGTAAGTTTAACGATATCAATATGGCCTTTGTTATTGGTGGAGTGGGGGAACATATTGCAGATTATTATTGTTTAGAGGTATTAGGCTGGGGCAAAGATCAATGGAATGGACATGACAAACATAAACAAGGAATTTGGCGTACGAAACCGAGTTCTATTACTTTAGGTAAACTTAATGATAACTATATACTTAACAAAAACCATGCGATAGGTAATGATAAAGGGATCGATGGATTATGGCGGGCAAATCCTCTTACTAACCAAGATAAAAAATATGCTGTGATTGAAACAAAAGCAACCATTGGGGCAGCATATCCAACGACTAAATATGTTGCGAGTAGATTGTCAGTTTTAAAGAAAAAATTTAGAGGTAAACCTATTATTCAGATGGATCGTAATTGGATACGAGCAAGATTAAAAAAAGAGTTAATCAAATTACCAATTGACATTCAAAATGATTTTAGAGGTATGAACTCAAAGATTGTCCCGTATACACGCCATATTATTGTAGTATCCTTATTAGTTGATCCGGGAAAAATACATATTGAATCGTTGTTGCGGGGTTATAGTGATCATGGTGATCATGGTGATCATGGAAATGTGGTGATGCCGGATGAGTTTGATCATAGTTTTCATAATGGTATAGTGATACATAAACATGGTGAGCCGACTATTGAAAATATTATTGAATTCAAACGTAAACGTCTTAAAAGTAATAGAAAAAAGCCTTAGGAGATAAAATAATATGTCAGAATTTGAAAAACAACGCCGCCAAAAATTATTGGATGAAGATTTTTACCCTTATATTAAAAAAATGTTTGATTGGCAGATAGAAGATTTAAAACAAAGGGCACAGGCTATAGAAGATCCTTATCGGGAAGGATTGATAGAAGTTTATTATCAACAATTATGCCTTGATTATACGGCTGGTAAACCGATTACTGATTTATTACCGATAATGGATAAAGTAATATATTATACCGAAGATACAATTGATTTCGTTAAACGATATAATCTCGCTCATCCAGATGAAAGAGAAGAAATTACAATTTTAACCGAGTACTTTGAGACTGAAAAATTATCAAATTTATTAGGTTTATGTATTTTATTTGAACGGCAAGACTGGTTAGAAACGATTGTTGAAGCTGTCGATTTAGATTATGAAAATCGAGAAAAAGCATTAGATAGTTTGATTGCTATGAAAATTCCTAACTATCCGATTACCGAAGAAAAAACACCGCGAATACTCAGCTTTCGTAATTCTCTTTATAAAGCGATTCATGCAGAAAAACCTGAGGATACTTTAAAATTCTTGGATGAATATTTACGCCGTTGGTATAATGGATTGCGTAAAGCCGGCAATGTTTATATGGACATTCATTTAATGCAACAAAGTGATTCACGAGAATGTTGTTCGTTTTATGGTTACTGGTGTTTTGAAGCAGCAGCCGTTGCATATTTAAAAAATATTGATGATAGTACATTACATCGTTTTATGTATTACCCAAAAGATATGGTTGAATATGCTCGTCAGCAATTTTCATAAGCGATTGAAGCACATAACCTAACTAGAAATAAAACCACCTAAACCCATCAGACTATGAAACGGTATAAGTATCATAGTAATTGTGTTGGGCAGGTGCTTTTTTGTTTGCTGTTTGTTACTCCTATGAGTATTAACAATAATTAACTTTTTATAGTAATTCTCAGTCATATCCTCTAATTTGTAACAACAGTACTGCTTGTTAAAACTTTAAAATTTGAGATACACAAATCAGGAACTACGATAGACAATGACAAGCATAGTCAATTCAATTTTTGGTTACGTTTTGAATGTCGCTAATAAATATTAAAATTTATCGAACGATGATTCTTTGAACAATCAAAGTATGATGAAGCGTTTGAATAGGATAATGAGCAACTTGATACCGTTAATGAAGAGTCTACCGAAGATGAAAAAAAAGCTTATGCCGAAATCATGGGGGATATGGCCTTTGCTATAGCATCCAGTATTCCACCCGCTTCACTAGTTGTTGCCGTTTCTGAAGTGGCTAAAGCTGCATGGGATATGTTCCAAGCAAAAGATAACTCGCCCGAAAAATCACAAGCAAAATTTCAATTATTAATGGGTATTATCTGTGTTATTCCTGGAATTGGTGGTGGTTTTCGGCTTGCATTTAAATCTTTAATTAGAAAACCGCAGTATTATGGTCCAGTAATGTTTGATGTGGTTGTGGCAATTTTAGAAGAGGCTAATCGGCTTTTTAAAATGGACTTACCCCTCAATCCCGAGAAGTATCTGACACAAATGATTGATGTACCTATGTTACAGGGTTATTTGGATGAGGTTCGTGAAAAATGTGTTGCAGAACTTAATGATTATACCGCTGCTCGTTGGTTAGGTTTACCAGAAAAGCTAGATGGTTTTTTACGTGAAATTAGTAAGCAATTGGCTACTATAATTGAAGATATACTAGCACCAGCTGTACGAATTGCTATTGAGCGTTGTATAATGCGACGCAAAAATTCAGCAAAAACTAGCAACACCACGTCTAAAAATACCAATCAAGGGACAGGCACAACGAATAAGGGGAACAGTAAACCGACCGTATCAAAAAGCCAAGGTAATTTAACAGCTCGAATCAGAAGTAAGTTTAACAATATCAATATGAACTTTGTTATTGGTGGAGTAGGGGAACATATTGCTGATTATTATTGTTTAGAGAAATTAGGCTGGGGCAAAGATCATTGGGATGGTCATGATAAATACAGGCAAGGAACTTGGCGTACGGAACCGAGTTCTATTAGTTTAGGTAAACTTAATGAGGGCTATAAACTTAACAAAAACCATGCGATAGGTAATGAAGATGGGATAGACGGCTTTTGGCGAGCAGATCCTCTTAATAACCAAGGTAAAAAATATGCAGTGATTGAAGCAAAAGCCACTACTGGGGTGGCAAGACCAACGACTAAATACGTTGCGAGTAAATTAGGAGTTTTAAAGAAAAAACATGAAGGTAAACCTATTATTCAGATGGATCATCATTGGGTACAGGAAAGAATAAAAATAGAGATAGCCAAATTACCTAAGAGCATTAATAATGATTTTAGATCTGGAAAAATAGGCAATAGCATGTATACACGACATATTATTGTCGTATCGCTTTTAGTTGACCCAGGATTATCACATATTGACGCACTATTGAATGATAAATCTGAACTTGATCATACTCGTCATGATGGTACTGAAGGTATAGTGATACATAAATATGGTGAGCCGACTATTGAAAATATTATTAAAGCCAAACGTGAACGTCTTGAAAATAAAGGTAAGAAAAATAAGTCGAAGAAATAAAGCCAAGGAGATGAAATAAATATGTCAGAATTTGAAAAACAACGTCGCCAAAAATTATTGGATGAAGATTTTTATCCATTTGTTCAAGAAAGATTTGAATGGGAGATAAAGGAGTTTAAAAAAACAATACAAGCTATTGAAGATCCTTATCTGGAACCAATGATAGATCTTTATTATCAACAATTATGTCTTGATTATACAGCAGGTAAACCTATTGCTGATTTATTACCGACGATGGAGAAAATAATAAATTATACCGAGAATACAATTGATCACGTTAAACGATATAATCTCGCTCATCCAGGTGATAGGGCTGACATTACAATTTTAACCGAGTACTTTCAGACTGAAAAATTATCAAATTTATTAGGTTTATGTATTTTATTTGAACGCCAAGACTGGTTGGAAACGATTGTTAAAGCGGTCGATTTAGATTATGAAAATCGAGAAAAGGCATTAGATAGTTTGATTGCTATGAAAATTCCTAACTATCCGATTACCGAAGAAAAAACACCGCGATCGCTCAGCTTTCGTAATCCTCTTTATAAAGCGATTCATGCAGAAAAACCTAAAGATACTTTAAAATTCTTAGATGAATATTTACGCCGTTGGTATGATGGATTACGTAAAGCAGGTAATGTTTACATTGATAGCCATTTAATACAACAAGGTGATTCACGAGAATGTTGTACATTTCATGGTTACTGGTGTTTTGAAGCGGCAGCCGTTGCATATTTAAAAAATATTGATGATAGTACATTACATCGTTTTATGTATTACCCAAAAGATATGGTTGAATATGCTCGTCAGCAATCTTCATAAGCGATTGAAGCACATAACCTAACTAGAAATAAAACCACCTAAACCCATCAGACTATGAAACGGTATAAGTATCATGGTACTAATGTTGGGCAGGTGTTTTTTTGTTTGCTGTTTGTTACTCCTATGAGTGTTAACAATAATTAACTTTTTATAGTAATTCTCAGTCATATCCTCTAATTTGTAACGGCAGTACTGCTTGTTAAAACTTTTAAATTTGAGATCCACAAATCAGAAACTATGATAGACAATGACAAGGATAGTCAATTCAATTTTTGGTTACGTAGTTACGCTTTGAATGTCGTTAATAAATATTAAAATTTATCGATCGATGATTCTTAGAAAAATCAAAGTATGATGAAGCGTTTGAATAGGATAATGAGCAACTTGATACCGTTAATGAAGAGTCTACTCAAGATGAAAAAAATAGTTATGCTGAAATAACGGGAGATATGGCCTTTACTATAGCATTCGGTATTCCAACCGCTTCACTAATATGGTGAACCTACTATTGAAAATATTATTAAAGAAAAGCAACTACGTCTCGAAGGCCAAGGTAGTAAAAGTAAGAAAAAATAAAGTAGTAAAGGAGAAACATTAATATGTCCGAATTTGAACAACAACGTCGTCAGAAACTATTAGATGAGGATTTTTACTATTATTTCCAAGAAAGACTAACCAAACTAATTAGTATGGTTGATAGTGATATGAAAAGGGAAAAAGATGGTTATGCTGAATTTATGATAGGACTACAATATCAACAACTCTGTTTAGATTATACCGTAGGTAAAAAAATCATTGGATTATCATCCAGAATGGAGTGTATTTTAAAATATATACAAAGTTCTATCGATTATGTAGATAAATATAATATTGCCAATCCTAATGATAGAATGGATATTACTATCCTGACGGAATATTTTGAAACGGAAACATTATCAAATTTATTAGGTTTAGCTATTTTATTTAAACGCCAAGATTGGTTTGAAACTATTGTTAAAGCTGTGGATTTTGACCAAGAAAATCGAGAAAAAGCGTTAGATAGTTTGATTGCCATGAAAATTTCTAACTATCCGATTACTGAAGAAAAAACACCGCGATCACTCAGCTTTCGTAATCCCCTTTATAAAGCGATTCATGCAGAAAAACCTAAAGATGCTTTAAAATTCTTAGATGAATACTTGCGTCGTTGGTACGATGGGCTACGTAAAGCAGGAAATGTTTATATTGATATTCACTTATTGCAACAAGGAGACTCCAGAGATTGTTGTTCTTTCCATGGCTACTGGTGTTTTGAAGCAGCAGCCGTTGCATATTTAAAAAATATTGATGATAGTACCTTACATCGTTTTATGTATTACCCAAAAGATATGGTTGAATATGCTCGTCAGCAATCTTCATAAGCGATTGAAGCACATAACCTAAATGGATATAAAACCACCTAAGCCCATCAGACTATGAAACGATATAAGAACCATGGTACTAATGTTGGGCAGGTGTTTTTTTGTTTGCTGTTTGTTACTCCTATGCGTGTTAGCAATAATTAACTTTTTATAGTAATTCTTAGTCATATCCTTTATTCGAACAGCAGGGATGCAGTTAATCCAAACACAACTAAGACCTGTTGCATTTATAAATGGAGTTAATGAAAAATGTATAATCCAACTTCCCCATAGAGCCCGCACTGCGCTATAATGAATCAATTAATTTAAATTCATTAAGTTCCTGAACAATAAAATCAATAACTGCTCTTATATTTTTTGATGAGCGTAATTCCGCATAAGATACTATCCAAAGATCATCTGCAAAAACATCTTCTTTTATAGCAATCAGCTTTTTATCATGTGCAGTCAATAAATTCGGCAATACAGCAATACCTAACCCGGCTTTTACTGAAGCTAACTGAGTAGCGATACTGGTTGTTGCAAGAATTGATTGAGCATTCGGGATATGTTTGGCTAACCAGCGGGCACTAGGTAGATGAGAATAAACACTATCCCAAGTTATAAACTGATACTGATCTATATGCTTGGTGTAAGGTTTCTTAAAATTAGCCAGATATTTTGTATGCGCAAAAAGGCTATATGACATTTTTCCAACACGTCTGACTAATAAATTATCTTGTTCTGGTCGCACAGAGCGCAGAGCAATATCAACTTCATGCTTTAGAAAACCAACAGTATTGGGACTAGTCACTATTTCTAAGCGTAAATTAGGATATTTTTGATATAGTTTTGGTAATGCTGGAATAATCACCTCAATCGCCATGTTCTCTGCTGTCGCTAATTTCACGGTACCTGCCACATCATCTTTTACTGAATCGACAGCAGATTCAAATCCCATTATCTTAGCTTCTACAGCCAGCGCATATTGAAAAATACCTTTTGCTTGATCAGTTAAAAAATATCCAGTTTGATGGCGAGTAAATAGTGTAATTTTTATATCTTTTTCTAGACCACTAATTCTTCGAGCAATGGTAGATTGACTGACTTTTAACTCCAGTGCCGATTGCGTTAAATTATTTGTTCTCGCAACATGTAAAAAATACCGTAAATCATCCCAATTTAATTGATTCTTCATTATCTTAATTACGCATGTTTTCTATTTTTGCAAAGTAGTCTGGCATTATTTTGCATTTTCATCTTTATTGCAATGGCATAGCATAGATTTATCAAGTTTCTGACAAATCGGTAGATTCACTGATCTTAATGGAGATGCATTTAATGACAGATAAACGAAAATTATTACCCACCAAAGATATTATACAAAGCTATTTTAAAGCCATTGCACAAGGAGATATCGATAAAGCACTTTCATTACTTACGGAAGATGTGGTCTGGCATGTAGATGGCGATGCTAATATTTTTAGTATTGGTCTTGCCTCAGGTAAGCAACAAATTGCCAACTGGATGAGAGCTTTTCCAAAGCAATTAAATCCTATTGCAGTCAATATTAACAATACATTAATTGACGGAAATGAAGCGATTGTATTGGGTGATTTTCGTTATTCAGTAAATAAAACTGGCCATTTTATTAGCAGCGATATGGCTATCCATTTTACTTTACGTGACGGAAAAATTGCTAGATACCATATTTTCGAAGATTCATTACTATTATCACGGAGTTTTAACTTTACTAACGATTTTACTAAAAAAGAAATTAAACTTAACGGCACACGATATGCTTATTCTGACCGAGGAAACGGCCCTACATTAATCTTCATGCATGGATTATTTGCCGATAGAGCTATTTTCGAGTCTCTGGTTACACAACTAGAAAAGAATTATCGTTGTATCACGTTTGATTTACCCGGACACGGTCACAGTGATTATCCTAAACAAGGTTGGACGTTGGAGGACTTGGCTCAAGATATTGCTTTATTTATTAGTGAATTAAAACTATCTCCCGTTACATTGATAGGGCAAAGTCAGGGAGGGATGATTGCGATTTTACTTGCTGCTTTACATTCATCACTCGTCGCTAATCTGATAGTAATAGGCACCTCTGCACGCAAAGAATATAGCGAAAGGTTGCCAAGATGGCAAGAAACCAAACATATTATTGCTAAAGGTTCATTTGACGAGAAAGAGCAACTTTTTATACGAATACAATCACTTGCCAACTCATCTGAATGGATAAATAGTAATACAGAGCAGGCTGCTAATGAAAGACGGCTAATGCACACTTATAATGAAGTCGGTCTGTGTTTAGCTATTGATGCAGCAACAATTAAACGACAAGATATCCGATCTTATTTACCAGAAATTCGAGTACCAACCCTTGTTATTTGTGGTGATAAAGATCAAGCTACCCCTATTGAAGTCAATAAAGAAATCAGTGATAACGTAGCTAATGGTAGACTTATTGTATTGGAAGGCGTCGCTCATCATCCGCCAACAGAAGCACCTGATGAAGTTTTAAAGCACATAAAATTGTTCCTACAATAAGATAGTCATAACGATTTAATTAATTTATTAATTATAGCTATCCTATATTTGATATAAAAAATGCCCTTGGCTAAAGGGCACGCTAAGAATTAGCATGATTGGGTATTTATTTGGATAAATAATTAACATTTAGAACAATAACGGTATAGACTCCTGAATATTTTTTACATGATAAAACTGTTTTGTATTTAAAAATGCACACAATCTAAAAGTTTTTGAGATAATTTAAGTGGTTGTATTATTCACTATAGGAAAGCGACGCATTTGATGAAATATATTCAACGGATTATTGGTTAGATTCAGTGCTATATTTTTTGACCAAATATAAAACGAGCTTATCATCAAACAGTTTTAAACCTCCTATTTATCAATTAATAATAGATTTAAGTTTTTTTCTACCTTTTGACGTAATTGTTAATTCGCGATTATTATTATTTTGTACGAACCATTCTTGTTGTAGCATTGATTGCAGCAATAAAGTCCCTAATGGTCCGCCAATATGATCTCTATGTTCAGAAAAATCTATACAGCGCTTTCCAATAGAAGCCGTATTTAACATATTAACTAATAACTTATGTTCATTAAAAAAATTTTTACCATTCTCAGTAACCACAAAAAAATTATTTTGTATAACAATAAATTTATTATCAATAAATGACTGGGTAAGTGCAACAGACCATGAACCCGCTAAATGTTTATAGCATGTTCTTGCTTCTTTAAACTTCTCTTTAGTATTAGCATTGGTTAAAAATAAATCCTCTTTAGGTGGGATAACTTTAAAAGTTGATTCAATAAACATCGCTGTATCTTGATTTTTTATTTCATAGTAGCGATGTTTACCACATGCCCTGTGGTGGATAAGTTCAACATCTTCTAATTTTTTTAAATGAAAACGAGTAGCTTGTGGTGACAAATTTAATCGATTTGCTAGCCATGAGGCTGAAAGAGCTCTGCCATTCATCAATTCCGTAATAATTAACACTCTATTGAAGTCAGACATTGCATCCGAAAATCGTATTAGATCCTCACAATATAATTTATTCACTCTTAATATTCTCCCTGAAAGATCAATGATGTTGTTAATTATTATTCAATTCAAAATAACTTAAACAGAGCATATTAATACATACTTTAGATAAATTGTTTAAATTTATTTTTAAACATAACCCTTAAAAAGTAAATAAACTGATCCGATATTTTCACCAACAAAAAATAAGAGAGAAAGACATGAAAAAATATGAAAAAAATAGAATTTTTTATCGTACTTTTGATATTGACCAAGAGTTTTATTGGGAAAGAGTCAATCGTAGTTTAGGTTGGTTAGGTAATACAGAAGAAGAGCAAAAACAAACCCAGCAAAAACTTAGTAATATTACAGTCGGTTTAGCAGGGTGTGGAGGAATTGGCGGTATGGTAGCTAGCCGTTTGGGTCGGTTAGGTATAAAAAAAATAAAATTGGCAGATCCTGACTCTTTCGATGTATCGAATATCAATAGACAGATAGGTGCTTCTCCTGCGAATTTGAAGAGGAACAAAGCAGAAGTTGTTGCTGAATTAGTAAATGACGTAACGCCTGATGTTGATATTGATGTTTTCACGGATGGTATTCTTCCTCAAAATGCCGAAGAATTTGTTGAAGGATGCGACTATATTCTAGATCAAATGGATTTTTATGAAGTAAAAAATAGATATGCTTTACATCGTGCTTTTAGAAAATCACCTAAATTTAAATTTGCTCTAAAAGTCCCGACAGTTGCCCATGGGACTTATATATTTAAATATACTAAAGAATCAATGCATATAGAAGACGTTTACGGTATTGATGAAAATACCACATTAACGCCAGAGGCTATTTTAAGGCTGATGGAGAGAATTATGCCTCAAATTCCAGATTACCCATCAAGAGAGATGTTGAAACATTGGTTTATTGATTTAAAACGCATGCCTATATTTGCCGCTTGCCCCCCATTAGCTGAAGGAGTGCTGCTAGAAAGGCTTACTATAGAAATGGCTGGTTTAGGAGAAAAAATTCCCAATTATAAATCATTGCCAGAACAACCAGGATATGCATTTTTTGACACCGCTTCATGGGAAGCCCGTCTTTTTAATGGTAAATGGTGGGATAACGATAACATTGTTAGATAAAAACAAAGGATTGAATTATGAAGGTAATATTATTTACAGAAAAAAACTCTCCCTATGGAATAGAGTTTTTAAAAAGAATTCACGAACATGAAAAAGTATCATCTGTAATGTTAGTGACCCGAGAAAGTTTAATGCCATTTAATTATTACCAATATGATAATCAACTTTATGATATAAAAGAAATAGTTAAAGAACTCAATGTTAAACATATTGAGCAGGATGATTTAAAAAATCAGGACTTTCTAAAGGTTATTAAACAATTTGATCCTGATTTAATTGTGATTGGCAATTTTCAGAAAAAGTTAAATTCTGAGCTATGCAATTTAGCAAAGAAAGGGGCGCTAAATTTTCATCCAAGTCCTTTACCACGTTATGCAGGATTGGCTCCCTTTTTCTGGATGGCTATGAATAGTGAACGATTAGGTGGTGTCTCCTGTTGCAGAGTTGCAGATATTATTGATGGCGGTGATATCATCGATCAATATGCAATAGCGCTAAATGGTAATGAAAATTCTTATCAAATTAGAGAATGCCATTTTCAAAAAGCTTATCAATTATTAGATAAAATTCTTTATGATGCTTTTGACGATTGTTTGGTTCCTACAACACAAACATCTGAAAATAGAACCTATTATAGTGCTCCTACTGAAGATCTTTTGCAGATTAACTGGTCTGATACTACACAGCATATATTGCAAATAATCCGAGCTGCATCTCCTTTACCTGGTGCTATGGTCACATTAGGAAACAATAAAACTATCCGGATTACTGATGCCGATGAGTTTTTCTTAATACAAGAAATCGCTTCACCCGGAACAATTAAATACCATAATGAATATCCAATTATTGCAACTTCTGACGGTTGGTTACGGGTAAAATCACTTTCTTCTGTAGGAAGTCAGCTAATAGTTTAATTATATTGAGATGAGGCCTATAAATGACAAAAGTAGCAGATAGTTCTAAACCTATATTTTCTATTTATATTATATGTTGCTTAGGATTGTTTTTATCAACCCTAGATACCGGTATTATTAACTTAGCACTCAATGCATTTTCTATCAATTTTGACGTTTCTTTGGAATATATCGGATTATCTGTTACTTTATATTTATTATTTTTAATTATTTTTCTCATTCCTAGCGGTTGGCTTGGTGACTTTTGGGGGCAAAAAAAGGCCTTAATACTGGGTTTCTTGCTTCTTGGGATAACCTCATTAATTGCTGGGCTTTCTGAATCTGCAAATCAGCTTATTTTATCAAGGTGTGGTCAAGGAATAGGTGCCGCATTATTGCAAGCAAATTGTTTGGGATTGGCTGGTTTACAATCAAGTGAACAGAAAATAAGATTAAATTCTTTCATAATGTTGGCGATAAGTTTAGGACCAATTTTAGGACCTTCTTTTGGCGGTATTATTTTAAAATTATGGGGGTGGCAATTCTTGTTTCTAATTAATGTTCCCTTGTGTATTGTGGGTTGTTTTTTTTGTTTAAAAATAAATAATGCAGTAAAAAGACTAATGAGAAAGACTTTCGATTTAAACGGAATGATACTATTTTTCATAATGTTAGTCGGTTGTGTTTCTCTTATTTATTCTAACAATATAAATCTGTCGCTGATTGAAACAAGTTTCATTGGTATTTCTACTTTAATCATATTTATATTTTTTTGGAGGATAGAGTCAAAATGCTCCAATCCTTTTTTCCCTGTTAAATTATTATTAACCTCGTCAATTAGATACATTTCAATTAGTAGTTTGATATTTGGATTGACAGCGGGCATTATTTTTTCAGCATCACCTATCATATTTATTAGAGAAACTAGTTATACTATTGATTATATAGGATTAATTTGTACTGCTTCACCCATTGGCGTTATTTTAAGTGTGTTTGTAAAAAAAGTAATGAATTCAAATTATGATAAAATTATACTAATTTATGCTTTACCGCTTATGTTGTTTGCTTTTGCTTTATTTTTCTTGGTTAGTTTTAATATTTCAGTCTTTAATTATGTTATAGCTGCTTTGTGCTACGGACTAGGTGGCGGACTGTTTCAAAGTTCATTAATTCAGATAGCAATGGATCAAAAAGAAGATAAACAATCAATGATTGGTGGCTTGTTAAGGCTTTTTCAAAATGGAGGAATTATTATTGGAGCAGCATGTTCTTTAGCGTTGTTAGAAATAGATATTTCTCCTTTAAAGTACATTTCCACCTATCAAAAATTATGGGGTATCACTTTCATCGTACTTACTATCATGTTTGTTTATTCATATGTGTCTTTATTTAGGATGAAAAATAAATAAAATCTCATTGGCTAGCAATCCAATGACGACCGCTGATTCCGTATTTACCATATTTTTCATAAAAATCTTCATAAAAAAATAACAGCGCAACCATTCAACCGTAAAAACAAAATCCACATAACCAAAAAAAGATCATTTTTACTTTAATTTATCCTTAAAAAAGGATAGTTAATAATCATCAAAGTTACCAAATTCACACAATAAGATGATTAGATTGTTTGGTGGCAATAAATTACCGTTTATCTAGGTTCTTTATAAGGAATAATGATCGTTGTTAGGTAAAATAATAAAAAATAGACATAGATCTACAAAATTACTTTAATTTAATCAAAACAGTTTATATTTGCGTTATAAACAGCTAATTGAAAATAAAATTAACATTGATATGATAATTGATCGATTAGCCTATATTTTAGGCAATATTCTTCACGTTTAAATTTTAAAAGGAGTTTTTATGAGTATCGAGCAAATGTGTCATTATCAAGCAAAATTATCTTTTGAATTAGATTCAGCAGATTTATACACGTCCATTATAAAGCAAGAAAATATAACCATCATTGATGCTCGATCTCCTCAAGCATATAAAAAGGAACATATACCAGGAGCCGTAAATTTATGGCATAAAGATATGTCATTTCATACAACCGACCATTTAGATAAACATAAAATTTATATTTGTTATTGTGACGGTATTGGCTGTAATGCCTCAACTAAAGCGGCGCTTAAACTTTTAACGCTAGGATTTAAAGTAAAAGAATTAATAGGCGGTCTTGATTGGTGGAAACGAGATGGTTATGCAACAGAAGGGGACGAATCTCAAAGCGGTCTTGAAGTCGATTGTGGCTGTTAAATGTAGATTTACACAGTGGATATAATGATAGCAAAATATCTAAATTTTATTATTGTTGAATCAACGATTGTGGGTTGCTTCTGTTGCTATTATGGTAAAAAGTGGTGCTTAAGTTACATTAATGGAACTATCTGAATTTGAGATTAAACTATTCAAAAATATATCATAACCAGTAAGGGTATCATAAGGGACATAAGATGGCTTTAGAAGCAGGTGGCTATGCTGAAAAATTAGGTAATGGATATGAAGCTAATTGGGTTGCTCTCCAATTACTTCGTCTACTTGAAGAAAAGATCACATGGATTGTCGTCGAACCTATTGGTGATGATGAAGTTGGTGTTGATGTAATAATTGGTATCGATCAAGATCATACAGAGCATCATCAATGTAAGGTTGGTGTAGGTTATAATGAGCTTTGGACATTATCTCAACTCAATGAATCCAAAATTTTTCGCAATGCGTTATTTCAAATTGAACGAAATATTGAAAAACAGATAGTTACCGAGTTTCATCTTGTATCCCCCTTATCCAGTAAAAAAATGAGTGATCTCAGCGATACTGCACTTAATAGCAACATGAACCCTAATGATTTTATGGAATACCAAATTAAGGTTAGCAAAGAACGCGAAAAAAATTTTACTGCTATTTGCAATTATTTAGGATTAAATATTGCTGACCCATCAGATATAAAAAGAGCCATTTACTTTCTTCAAAAATTCAAAGTTACCCCCTATATTATTAATCGTTATACCCAAAGTGAGCTTGAAGATAAGGCTTCGGCATTATTTTCAGATGAGCCAGTAAAACTATTAAGTTTTCTCAAAAATTATCCAGTAGAGTTTAAGAAACTAAGGAAAAAAATAACATTATCAGAGTTATTGACCGATTTAAAAACAAGTGGTTTTGAACAAAGAATTGTACCCGATGACCACAGAATATCGACTGTACTAGATAAGCTTTCCACAGAGTTTGAAGAGTCAATTAAACCGTTTCTCATTTCCAATACATTAATTCGGCGGAATGAACTAAACGCTATTATTAATTCAATTCAAGATAACGCAGTAACCTTAATTAAAGCCGAGGCAGGAACAGGAAAAAGTGCTTTACTTTTGGAGTTGCATAATCATTTAAAAGCCAACAATATAATTTCGGTTCCTATTAGATTAGATAGAAGACATCCTCAAGATAATTCAAAAGAATTTGGAAAGTCTTTAGGGTTTCCTTATTCTCCTGTACATAGTTTAATTAAATTTACATCACAACAAAAAGTTGTGTTTATTCTTGATCAACTCGATGCCATAAGATGGACTGCATCACATTCAAGTAATGCATTAGATATTTGCAGAGAAATAGTTCGGCAAATTATTAGGTTAAGAAAAGAAGGGAAAGATATCTGCATTGTTCTCGCATCACGAGAATTTGATTTAAATGAAGATATTGCCTTATCCAGTTGGCTACAAAGCATTAACGATAATCGTTTAGATATCACATTATCTTCTTTAGGTGAAAACACAATAATCCCTTTAGTTTCACCATATGAAACTTATTCTTCTTTAGCAAAGGAAAAAAAAGAGATACTTAAAATTCCTTTATGGTTAGGTATCTACTTATCTATTGCACAACGTACGCAAACAGCTCCTCAATTTAATAATAAATTAGAACTAGTAAGAACGTTCTGGGAAGATAGACTAAAACAAATTACCGATTGTAAGGTAACAGAGCAAGAGGCAGCCATTTTTATTGATCATATTGTGACATTGATGATTAATCACTCACAATTATCAATTTCTGAAAGTGCACTACAAATAGGGACCAAAAAACAGCTAGAGGCACTAATTTCTGTTGGGGTACTCAGTAAACAAAACCAAAGAATCAGCTTTCGGCATCAAGCTTTATTTGATTATCTAGTGGGCACCAAACTTTTTAAAGCAGGAAGTGAGTCCCCAGAAAGACTCTTATTTGAAATTGGTCCTTATGAAACACAAACCTTAGCCAAAAGAGAGCATCTCAAATATGCGCTAAATATACTATTGGATTCCGGGCAAGATCTCTTTTGTAACTGCGTTGAGGCAATCTTATTCAATGATAATATTAGATTCCATCTAAAATACTTAGTTTTAAACTCAATTAAAGAAATCAAAGATATTAAAAAACCAGCAAAATCACTCATTGATAAAATCCTCGAGTCCCCGGCGCTTTGTAAAAAATTCTTAACGATAAGTTGTTACTCAAATAGTGCTATTATCCATTACTTAACTGAAAATCAGTATATTTCAAAATGGCTACACAGTAGCGATGATAATCTAATTAATATAGCTATTAGATTACTCAGATCCATAGCGACAAATGATTCAGAATTAATTATCAAAGAGCTATCTGACTTCGTTGGCCAATCAGAACAATGGAATCAAAGGGTATATTCTGCACTACCTTGGACAATTGAAGATGATACCGATGATATTTTTGAGCTTCGAAAAAGATTACTCAATTTAGGTTGTACGGCAAATTATATTAATTGGGCGTCACTTAGCAAAACCCATCCATTACGAGTACTATCTTTAATTGAATTAATATTAGAGCAGTATAGAAACGTTATCTGCGAATCTCCACACTCATCAAGTAAAAAAAATATTAAACAGATAACTAGTCGTTATCGTTGGACTAGTGATGAACTCAAACAAATTAAACAATTAGCCATAGAGATACCCGAAGAAACTATTAAGCTTTTGTTAAAATATATAGACCGTGTTTTTAACTCAGAACAAGATAAATACGCTATTCATGAATGGTTTTATCGATATTGGTATAGCAACTATCAAGATGTAAGTAGTATTCAACATGGGCTATTCATCCTCATTGAGTTGGCAGGCCAACAGTTAGAAGCCGATCCAGACATATTGTTAAGCATGATTGCACCTTATGTGCAAAAATCAAATGCCGTGATAACACATTTGGTTGCAACGCTTTTATTAAATTTATCAAATCAACATGCCGATCAGGTTATTAACTGGCTATTGGCTGCTCCTAAAACACGTTTAGCCTGTGGCAATAAGTATATTGAGCCTGCTTGGATTTTATCAGGAAAACTTATCACTAAATTCTCCCCACATTGTTCAGATGCATTATTTTGGCAACTGGAGAAAATAATTTATTTTTTCCCATCCTCAATAGATATCGAACAAATAAAGATAGAATTAAAAGCGAGAAGAGTTAACTTATATTATAGTTATTGGGGGGAACTCCAATATTTTTTATTGCCGACCTTGGATCAGCAGCGCATATCGTGTAAATCAAAAAATTTAATTCCAGTACTAGAGCGGAAATTTAGCGCCTATACTAACTTTGATTTCTGTAAGGCGAATAACAGTATTGGAGGGATTGTCATCTCGCCCTTACGTGGAAAAAATAAACTCTCTAATAAAGCATGGCGCAAGTTAATATTAACACCAGCATCTGCATTTACCCCCCATAAGTTAACTCAAATAGATAATGATACTGTTGCCGAAGCAGATATTAAGCAATTTGCTCGTGATTTGCAGTCGCGTGTAAAAAACGAGCCAATTCGTTTTGCTCAATTAGCGCTTTCACTCCCTCAGAACATTCATACAGAATATATTGATGCTTTTTTCTATGGTTTAGCCGAAACTAATAATACACCAATTAGGATAATTATAAGGAGCAATGGGAAACTTGTCCTACGGAATTAATAGAGCAAGTGATTCTTCATTTTAATAATGAGGCTTGCGAATATTCGTTAGCTAGCTTATTAGCAAGCAGAGCTGATAGCTGGTCTAAGCAGATCATTGATAGATTAATAAACCTCGCAAAATATTCAACTAATCCTGAATCAAATCAATTAACTGTTTGGGACCCCCAAAAGGAGAACTCAACAGATTGTGTAGATGCTCAAACATTGCTAGATACAACGATTAATAGTATTCGAGGCAAAGCTTATCGAGGCATTTCTAACATTTTTTGGCGTAACCAGACATTTGCATTGGAAAACCTTGAACTAGTCGATTGTGCAATTAATGATGAACACCCTTCCGTTAAAATGGCTGCCTTTTTTCTTTTAACACCACTACTTAATTATCAAAATGATTATGCGCATGAAAAATTTATTGAATTGTGTCATAAAGATTTACGTATGACGTGTGGAAATTATGCTTATCATTTTTTTAATCAAGGTTTTGAAGGAAAACATCAACAGCAATATATAGCTTTAACCCTATCAATGCTAGCGTCAACCAACGATGAAATAAAAAAACAAGCCGCAATACAAATATACGCACGTTGGTTTTTTAATGGTTTATTTGAGGAACAACTTAACGCGGTGCTTCAAGGGGATAATATTTTAAAAGAGGGGTGCGTATCTGTTATTTTACAGTTTCTTCGTGAGGATAAATATAACGATAAGCTAGATAAAATAGAACATGCCTATCAGTTATTAATCAATGATGATAATGATGAAATACTAAGGAAACTAGCAATATGTCTTAGATACGAAAACTATTGGTTAAAACCTAATGCTGATAAATTATTCAGCTTATTTATCGTGTCAAAGGCGGCTTTGAAATGTTTAATCATGCTATTTGATTCATTGAAAAAATATCCTGGAAATTTATCCAATTTTAGTGTTCCTATTTTACAATTAGTAGAAAATATTACGGGTAATTGCAATGCAAATAATCAACCATCAGGAATAGATCTTGAAGAATCAAGTCTGCTTGCTGTTCTTCAAAGAATTTATGATGAAGCCACAGAGGATATGGATAAAGAGGCTATTAATACCTGTTTAGATATATGGGATAAATTACTACAATCTGATATTTATTCAGCTATGATAGCAATAGATAAATTAGATGGCGGTCTACTTAGTTAAAGGTGAATCAATCCTACATATTGTTATAGCTTAGGCTTCTACTATTGAAACAAATATGTTTTAGACTCAAATGTTAGAGGAGAGAACGTTAACATCGCAATGTGCGGCATTATTTTTGCGTTTTGGTTGCTACGGAGCAAAATTATGCCTATCTGCCTTGGTTGTTAATTACTGTTGGAATCTGCAATATATAAGATAGCTCTATTGCATTTTTTGTTCCTATCAATAATGAGTAAACAAGGAAACCATAAAAACAAAACCCGCATAATACAGTGGATAGATTAATCTAAAAATTCAATTTCTAGCCATAGAAAACAAGTTTAGCGCTTGTTTTAATGCATCATAGATTAAATTCTGACCAATATAACAACCCGTTAGAGGACCAGTCACATGTTATGTTAACGAATCAATAATTACAGGTGGGTTTGATAAACCTCCCGATTTTTTGACTTAAGTGATATCAGTTACCTAAGCAATATACAGCTTATCGGAATTAAATTACTCACCAACATAACGGGAACAAAATCTTATCAAATATAGGCAATCACTGCGCTAAGTTCTCAGCAACAGTCACATAGACACGTTCAGCTACGAACTAACGCAAAATTGATCATTGCCTTTCCAATTCGAACTTTATTTGAGTTTATTAAAGATATATGTGGCAGATTTTGTTAGTTGAGTTGAATTTTCTGCTCTCTTTATCGATCATCATTGAAATGTTTTGTTTAATTCATCACGATAAACAAGGAATTCATAATTCTCAAACTAGGGATAATTGTATTAAACTTTTAAAAAAATGAATCTATCAGTGAGAATTACACATCAATAATTAGAGGATTATTTTAGCTAAATTGAAATCGGATGAAAATCTAATTGATATTGGTTGTGAAATGGTTTTAAAATTCGCATGGTAATGATTTTTTTTAAAATTTATCTAGGTATGATGTAAACTTACCAAGTTTCTACTGTTTTTCAATGCTTTCCAGTTAGTCTGCAATCCTCATCAAAAAGAAAGAAGAGTCATTAAGGGGAAGCTATAAGTATTGCCTATAAAAGAACTGATAGGACGTTGCTAGATTGGAGCGGGAGGCGAGCCCCACACCCAACCCTACGACCAAGTAAATAAATTATCCCTTAATCTCACTATGCCAAAAACTTCTTGGACCTAATTTCCCGAGGAACTTCATGGATTTTTATGGACTACGACGAACTGAAAATAATAATGGCAACCCATTGACAATAATCAACTTTGTTTTATTCTGTAGCTTGCTTGGCACTGTCAATACTGTCTATTATATCATAGATATACATTTTTTCCCTTTCAAAATCATATCCATCGACACCAAAAATTGAGGTATACGAGATCATACCCTCAAGTATTAACATAATTAGAAGAGCAGGTTCTAAACTTTGTTCCGTCCCACCTAGACACTGACAAATCGAATCTTGAATCCATTGTTTATGCTCTTTGACAATGGCGCACACCTCTTCGCTTTTGTTATCATATTCAGCTTTAGCCCGAACAAACATACAACCACGATAATTCTTGTCATTGAACCATTTAATATGCCACGAAACAATGGCATTAATTTTATCTTTTCTCCCTGAGAAAACCGCAATTACATCCGTTAATGATTTTTTAAAAAAAGCGTTCCGCTTTTCCAAGACTTTACATACAAGTCCATTTTTGTCACCAAAGTATTTATACAGCGTTCTCTTCGAAACACCTGCACTTTCTGCAACAAGTTCAAGACTTACTGGGCAATATCCCTGCTCATTGAATAACGATTCGGCGGCAGTAAGTATAGTTTCCATAATTTCAGGTTTTAGTTTCATTTTTACAATTTCCAAATAAATAACGAAATAACGCGCCCATATTAACATAAAAAATCATTTAAGGATAATTATAAATAATATTTGACCTTTAATGTTTTTAACTATAAGATTTGTATCTGGTATCGTTTACAAAGTTTATTTATTTAAACTTAATGGTTTCACTGTATAACTAACGGGAGATTTCCATGTTAAGAAAGATTACGGGGGGAGAGGCTATACAACCTACACCCAATTTTACATCAGTACTACGGGGCTTTGTTGGTGGCTCATTGGGGATCTCAGTCCTGCTTGCGGTTACTTACTGGGCTGGGACTCCATCAATCATGGCCCCGTTTGGTGCAACATGTGTGCTGCTATTCGCAGTGCCTAAAGCTCCGTTGGCACAACCTAGGAGCGTCATAGGGGGACACTTCGTTTCCGCTCTGGTGGGGCTTTTGGCCATTCATTTGTTCGGCGACGGAATGCTGACCGTGGCACTCGCTGTCGGAATATCAATTGCATCGATGCAGTTGTTGCGTGTCGTCCACGCTCCAGCGGGAGCGAATCCCATACTTATTATCATGTCTGGTATCACTGATTATTCGTTCCTATTCACGCCGGTTTTGATGGGATCTGTGTTATTGGTCATTGTCGCGTTGATAGTCAACAATATAGGTGCAGGATCGCGATGGCCTAGTTACTGGTTTGGGCATTCTTTAAATATGTTCAGCAAAAACACTAAATCAAAGGAGGATTAAAATGCCTATACTAACTCTAACAACATCGATTGCTATCACAGAATCGAAACAAGAAAAGATTGCCAAATCACTAACCACACTGACGAGTCAATGCCTGCATAAAAATAAGGATGTCACGATGGTTAATATCGTGCCTGATCACGGACTGTGGTTTGGTGCAAACGGTTTAGTCACCGACGCAGTCTACCAGTTATCCATATTCATTACAGCAGGAACAAATACCGAAAAAGACATAGTTTCATGGTTGGATGAAACATGGCAGTACCTCAGAAAAGAGCTTGATATCGCTGATGATAGCGTTTGTTACACCTCAGTGTTAAATAACGACGGTACTAATTGGGGATTCAATGGAATTAATCAATCGACAAGAAACAAAACTTAACAACAGAAAAAAGGAGATTATATGGAATTTAAAACACCACCAGATCAGAGAGATTCCGTAATCAATTTGGGTTTCCCACAGGATATACAATTACCCGACAGCATGCAGTTTGTTCCATATCAAAAGGGATTAAGGGAGGGGGTTGATATCTCCGTCATCTTCGATGAAACAGTTAACAACCCAAAGGGTCCTGACTTAGCATTTCTAAGATACGAACCGGGGGCTTATGTGCCAGGCCACGTTCATATGGGGTTTGAGACTGTTCTGGTCTTGAATGGCGATTATATAGAAAATGGTCAAGTATTTACCGCAGGAAATTTTATTGTTCGAGCTCCGGGAACATGTCATAGCATGGCATCGAAGGGGGGATGTACTATTCTTGCTTCGAGATACATTCCAGTGAAGCAGCTGGTTGATGGCTTGGCAGACGATGGGAAAAAGGATGCTAAATGAAACTTATTACAACAGATGAGGCAGCTTTGCTAATTTCCGATCATGCTACTATTGTTCCTGGTGGGTTCGGTAGTTGCGGGCATCCAGACTTGTTAACTGAAGCTATAGAGCGGCGTTATCTAAACACTGGAACACCTAGAAACCTCAGGCTTATGTTTGCTTCTGGGGCAGGCGATCGGGCTGATGCAGGTCTAAATAGATTAGCTCATGATGGATTGGTAAGTTTCGCAATAGGAGGTTATTGGGGCTTGTGCCCCAAGCTTGTCGATATGGCCAAAAAAGGATCTCTTGAGGGGCATAATTGGCCCCAAGGTGTAATGAGCAATTTGTTTAGAGAAATTGCCTCAGGATCTCCAGGTGTTCTGACTAGGATTGGCATGGATACTTTCGTTGATCCTAGACATGAAGGAGGCGTCATTTCCCCATGCGGAGAGTCAATGGTTAAAGTTAAGCACTTTGAGGGGAAGGATTACTTGTTTTATCCCACGATAAAAGTTGACTGTGCCTTGCTCAGAGGAACAGAGTGTGACAAAAATGGCAACATAACGATGACGGATGAGGTTGCTTACCATGATGCGCTGGCGCAGGCGCAGGCTGTTAAAATATGTGGTGGTAAGGTGATCGTACAGGTTAAAAAGATCGTTGATCAGGTTTTGCCTCAGTCGGTTAGAATTCCCGGACATTTAGTTGATTACGTCGTTGTTGCTGATTCGGACGAATGCCATCCGCAGACTTATGGTCATGCCTTGCCGAGTGCGGAAAAGCCAGAAGATGATCTGCAAAAATTGATTATAGCCAGTAGAGCATTATGCGAGATACCTAAAGGTAACGCGGTAATTAATCTCGGGATCGGAATACCAGCCCTCATCGGGGCTCTTCTGAAACAACAAGAGGAAACGGTTACGCTTACTGTTGAGTCCGGAGTGATAGGGGGAAGTCCACTATACAATTTATCATTCGGAGCATCAAGTTGTCCTCATGCCGTTATGGAACAATCCTCTTTATTCAATTTTTACGATGGTGGTGGAATAGATGTTGCGTTCCTTGGCTTTGCCGAAATAGACAGACGTGGCGCTATCAATTCTAGCAAATTCGGCAAAAATTTAATGGGTGCAGGTGGTTTCATTAATATCGCACAGTCAGCAAAAAAAATTGTCCTTTGTGGAACTCTCACTACGAAGGGGTTAGAAATAGAACTACAAGAAGGTGTTGGACTCAACATAATAAAGGAAGGGAAGATTAGAAAGTTTGTCGATTGTGTACAACAGATCACTGTCCAAGCTAAGTCCACTTGTAACAATATACTCATCATCACTGAACGGGCGGTATTTCGCTTGAAAGACGATGAACTTATTTTAGTTGAGATCGCACCTAACATCTCAATTGATTCAATCAAACAACTAATTGCTTTTCCGATTCAAGTGTCGAAAAGCATTAGGACAATGAACCTATTAAACTCTATATCAAAGGAAATCATTTATGGATAATATTATTGGTGTTATTGGTGGAGGCGCTGCCGCAATTGCATTTCTTCATAACTTATCGAAGATAAAATCGAGTGAAATGATTACAGTATATTTATTTGAAAAAAATATGTCATTTGGTCCCGGAAATGCCTATTCGCCAATGGATCTCGACTCTAATATACTCAATACTAAAGCTGGTTATATCACTGTTTTTAAAGATAAACCGGGGGATTTTTACCGTTGGTATCTGGAAAACTACGCCAACTTCGAACATCGATTCCCTAAAAAATATACTGAAGATGATTATGTGCCGCGTTCCTTATTTGGTCTATACCTGAAATCAGCCATGTGGTTTAGTATAAAGGAGGCGTCAAGAAATGGAATAATAGTAATGCCAATTAACGCTAATGTAATTGATATAGAGGTTGGTAATGGTAACGAGAAACATATTTTAAAAACCGCGTGCAATGAGGAGTTCCGTGTGAATAAAGTTTTGCTCGCGTGTGGCACTATGAAAAGAAAAATCGGCGACAGCGAAAGATTGGGCAAAAATCTGTTCTCAGATCCTTATCCAATCAGTAAGCTAGTGACTAGAGTTTGTAAGAATGATAATGTGGCCATCATTGGTTCGAGACTAAGCGCTATCGATTCGGTAATCGGTTTAATTGAAAATGGTCACAAAGGCAAAGTTACTCTTTATTCCCGAAGTGGATTTTTTCCCTACGTAAGGGGCTCGCAGGGACGTTATGAGTGCAAACACTTAACAAGGGAAATATTAGAACAATTGACACATCGTAATGGTAAATTAACTTTGTCAGATTTACTTGATTTGTTCAAGCAGGAATTGACTGTTTATAAAATGGAAAATGATGATCAAGATGAAGAAATTATTTTTCCTCCAAAGGCGGTTGATAACTTGGGTAATTTTCTTTCAAAAGAAATATCGCTTGCTGAGGGAAGCCGTGGTTGGCAAGCTATCTTGTATAACACCAATCACTTATTGGGGTTAATTTGGGCGTCAATGCAGGATGAAGAACGTAATCTCTTTTTTTCGAGTTTATTTGCCGCCGCAATAGCGATGAGAGTTTCTATCCCTAGGGAAAATGCAGAAAAACTATTCGGTTATTTCAAAGAGGGTAAAATTGATTTCGTCACGGGTAATGCTCAGGTTTCCGACGGGGTAGATAATAAGTTTCATATAACCGTTGGTGAGCAAAGCCGACATGTGGATACCGTCATCTATGCAACTGGAAGTCCTCGCAAACTCGCTGAAGCCGATGCTCCATTTATAAATAGATTGATAGAAAAGGGAATTGCAGTTGAGCACCCATTCGGAGGGATCGATGTTGATAAAAATCATTCAATCCTTAATAAAAAGGGGAATGCGAGTCAATGTTTTTTCGCCATAGGTGAGATTGTCAGTGGTAAGTTTTTATTCACAAGCGCTTTGGATATAATTATTCCTCAAGGCGAAGCATGTGCCCATTCAATTGGTGCTGTAATTGGTGGCCTCAGTGGCTCCCAAAATATAATGAAGGAAGTAAGTCTATGAATATCAAATTGATTGGCAACAAAACGAGCCCTTTTGTTCGCAAGGTCGAAATTGTACTCCAGGAACTAGGTTTATCGTACGATTTTTTACTAGACTCGCCTTGGGAACCCAATAGCCAAGTGGTAAAACTTAATCCAATAGGGAAGATCCCCGTCATTGTTATTAATGAAGAGATTGCCCTATTTGATTCATCAGTTATTACCGATTTTTTATTGGAGAAGATCCCTTCTGATTCATTAAGAGGGCTGGAAGGAATTAATGAAAAGTTGTTCATCAGGGTTGTTCATGACACTTTAGATACCGCCGTATTATGTTCATGGGAATTGAAACGAGCTGAGGGTAAGATCGATTCAGGTGTCTTGGAAAAATATAAGAAGAGGATAAGTTCTTGTCTACAATATATTGATGGGTTCTATAGTGTAGAGAAGGCACAATTTTCTATATCAGATATAGCGATGGTGTGTTGTATTGATTATCTGTTATTGCGACAATTCTTTTACATTGTGGAAGATGATTATCCGAATTTATTCAACAGACGTAAAAATCTGTATGAACGTGAAAGCGTGAAAATAACATCCCCTATTTCATTAGATTTTAAATGAGGTACGTCGAATGTATAAAATAGCAATTTTAGATGGGATAACTATCCCCGATATATCTTTGGTTCTGAATTTTCCGAACGAAATCTCCTATCGTGAGTCTTGCACTGACCACGGTGTATTTGATGTCATTGCAGGAAAAGATATTATTATTACCAATAAAGTAAGGATTACGCGAGATCATATGGTAGCTAATCCTGAGTTGAAGATGATAGCGGTTGCGTCTACAGGTTTTAATCATATTGATATTAGTGCGGCTAGAGAGTTTAACATTGTTGTTACAAACGTGAAAAGTTATAGTACGCAATCGGTTGCTGAACATACCATGATGATGATGCTAGCTTTATCGCATCAATTGTTTGTATACAATACATTTATTCGCGAAGGAAAGTGGCAAAAGTCTGCATTTTATTCGATATCTGGTCCCGATTATTTTGAGTTAATGGGCAAAATTTTGGTCATTATTGGTAAAGGTGATACGGGTCGGGCTGTCGCCAAGTTAGCGAAAGCATTTGGTATGACGGTATTGTTTAGTGAGCGAAAAGGTGCTGAGAGTTGTCGTTCCGGTTATGTCCCTTTTGAAGAAGCTTTATCTCTAGCGGATGTTCTGACATTACATTGCCCACTAAACGAGACCACCGTAAACTTGATCGGTTCAAATGAGCTGGAGCAAATGAAAAAAACAGCGTTGCTGATCAATGTCGGTCGTGGCGGTTTGGCGAATGAACAAAGTCTGGTTAATTCTCTGCGTCGTAGTGATATCGCCGGTGCAGGTTTTGACGTATTATGTGAAGAGCCACCGAAAAATGGAAGTCCATTGTTGCAGGAGGATCTCGGTAATTTTATTATAACACCGCATCTTGCTTGTAGAAGTTCGGAGTCTTTCCAGCGCTTGGTCGAAGGATTGAGTGATAATTTGAATTCCTTTGTCGCCGGTCATCCGATCAATGTTGTTTAAGTGTCATTATAATGGTTCATAGCTCTGCGGTGTGGATTGTGTTTACTATTCCAAGGGAGTTGATTTGGCCAGTATTTTGTATCGCTGGGATGAATGTTGAGAAATGGGGAGTGCCTATCTTTTAAGTATATTATTTCTCTTCGGATTTTGCCGACTTGATTGTATATTGTAATGCGCAGAGCCGTGATAAAATTTTTACATTACAAATAAACCTGAGGGTGGTTGTTCAATATTTAAAGAAAGACATATTATTAAAACAATACATTTCCTAAACCAAATCCTCGGGGAAGGTTTTAAATGGCTCTGTTCTCTGATTGAAAGTAAGATTAAACCTTCGTTTATCGAACTTATACGGACTACTATGTAGTGTCGATTTGGAGCGGGAAACGAGGTTCGAACTCGCGACCTCAACCTTGGCAAGGTTGCGCTCTACCAACTGAGCTATTCCCGCGTAAGACGTGTTTGTTATTGGTGCCCGGGGCGAGACTTGAACTCGCACGGCTAAAAAAGCCGAGGGATTTTAAATCCCTTGTGTCTACCGATTTCACCACCCGGGCGTTTTAGCGAGTGATTCGCTGAAAACCAGTGCATTATACGTAATTGAGAATTTACATCAATAACAATTTTGCATTTTTAAGTTTGATTGATTATTTTTAAGTCATTCTCCATCATCTAGTAGATCTTTTCGAGCAACCCAGAGATATTGGAACATAGACCAAAGCGTTAATATTGTTGCAATATAAAGCATTATTAAACCTGCATTAATAACCAAATCACACGGTCGCCATAATAACCAGGTCAATGCTGTCATTTGAGCTATAGTTTTAAATTTGCCAATTCCAGATACTGCCACATTTTTACGTTTACCGATTTCTGCCATCCATTCCCTTAATGCTGAGATAATAATTTCACGGGAAATCATGATAATTGCTGGAATGGTAATCCACCATGCATCATAATTTTCGGTCACCAATACGAGGGCAATGGTGACCATTATTTTATCTGCAACAGGATCAAGAAATGCACCAAATCGTGTCGTTTGCTTTAATCTTCTAGCTAAATGACCATCTAAAATATCAGTAAGTGCCGCTACCAAAAATATAAGTGCAGTAAAAAAAGCTGACCATTCACCGGGAAAATAAAATGAAAGTACGAAGAAAGGAATTAAAATGAGTCTAAATAATGTTAAGTAAATGGGTATATTGAATTTCATGACTGAACTCTAAAAAGATATAACGTAAAACAAAAAACGACGATTCATAATATTATAACATCAAGTGACAAGCTTGACTCTAATGTTTTGTCGATTTAAGAATATTAACGTTGCAATTCTTCAAATATTTTTTCCGCTAATGATTTAGAAATACCTTGTACTTGAGATATTTCGCCAGCCGTAGCATTTTTTAGTTCTCGCAATCCGCCAAAATGTTTTAGTAATGCTTGTCTTCGTTTTGCGCCAACACCTTCTATCTGTTCTAAGGTGCTTTCGGTTAATTGTTTTAAGTTTTTCTTGCGTTGACCGATTATAGCATGATCATGTGAAGCATTACGTATCTGTTGAATTAAGAGTAATGCAGGTGAATGGACATCCAAATAGTGTCCTTTACCATGAGTTTCAAAAAATAACGTTTCTAACCCTTCTTTACGTTCAGAACCTTTAGCAACCCCTAATAAAATAGGGTGATCTTTATTCCAGTTAACGTCTAACGAATCAAAAAGGGTTTTTGCTTGATTAAGTTGTCCTTTTCCACCGTCAATAAAAATAACATCAGGAATTTTATCTTCTGGTAAGTCAGGTTTATTATAACGACGAGTTAAGACTTGATTCATCGCAGCATAATCATCACCTTCTGTTATACCACTAATATTATACCGTCTGAATTCAGATTTAACGGGTCCTTTATCATCAAATACGACACAGGAAGCAATGGTATTTTTGCCCATAAAATGACTGATATCAAAGCATTCCATGCGATTAATTTCTTTGATCCCTAAGAACGTTTTTAAGTCATCATAACGTTGTTTTAGGGTTGAACTTTGCAATAATTTATTTTTGACTTCTTTTTGTGCATTTTCAATGGCAAGATTAAGTAGTTTTAGATTATCACCTTTAGGTTCATCAACTAATTTTACTTGGTAATTAGCAACAAGCGATAGGGTTTCTTCCATCGCCTTGCGATCAGATAACGAATAATTAAGCAAAATTTTCTTTGGAATATTGCGATTATTATTACCTTGTAAATAAAATTGTCCTAAAAAGGTTTCGATAACTTCTTCAAGTTCGGTATTAGACGGCACTTTAGGATAATAGGCACGGTGTCCAAAAGTTTGTCCATTACGTATAAATAGGATATAGACACAAGCTACCCCTAGTTGGTAATGAAAACCAATCACATCTAAATTATCATTTTTATTATAAATAACCTGTTTTTCATTGATCTGTTTAATAGCTTGTAATTGATCTCGTAGCTTAGCCGCTTTTTCAAAATTTAAATCAGCACTCGCTTGCAGCATATCACGAGTGATGGTCTCTATAATTGTTTCAGACTGCCCCTGTAAAAATAGTCTGACATAATTAACTTGCTGTTGATAATCTTCATCACTTACAAGACCAGCAACACAAGGCCCTAAACATCGCTTGATCTGGTATTGTAAGCAAGGTCTGGTGCGATTATGATAAGTTGAGTCTGGGCACTGACGAATTGGGAAGAGTTTTTGCAATAAGATCAATATTTGTTTAACTGCATAGGAACTCGGATAGGGTCCATAAAACTCATCCGTTTTTCGATTAATCGAACCTCGATAAAGTGATAATTGAGGATGACGCTCTTTGGTGATTTTAATAAAGGGGTAACTTTTATCATCTTTTAGTAGAACGTTATATCTTGGCTGATATTTTTTTATATATGTCTGTTCAAGAAGCAATGCTTCTGTTTCAGTGTGAGTCAGTGTAAATTCAACACGCGCTATGTGGCTAACTAACAAGTCAGTCTTTAGTGTTTTTTTGCTGCTGTTAAAGTAACTTTTTAAGCGATGATTAAGATTTTTCGCCTTACCCACATAAATAATGGTATTTTTATCATTAAACATCTGATAAATACCCGGTTTATGTGGGACAGTTTTTAAAAATGATACAGAATCAAATTTAGTAGGGTTCATAAATGGTTTTAATATCAATTCAAATTAAAAAATTATTGAGTATTTTCAAAAGCTAATGCTTTTTTCTCCAATAATCTCATAATGGTACTTAATAGGCCATTTATCAAGAGGTAAATACAACCTGTTGCAATAAAAATAGTAAATTCATAATAACGACCATTCAAAAATTGGTTATAGCCCATTAGATCCATAAGCGTAATGGTCGAGGTTAAAGCTGTACCTTTAACTACAAATATGACTTCATTAGAATAAGAGGACAATGCACGTTTTAAAGCATAAGGTAAGATTACTTTTAAGGACTGTTTACGATTCATACCCAATGCGACACATGCTTGCCATTGTCCTTGAGGCACAGCTTTTAAAGCACCATGAAAAATTAATGTTGTATAAGCGGCACTATTAAGTGTTAAGGCGACATAAGCACAAAACCAAGGATAGGATAATAGCTGCCATAAAAGTGGTAATGATTCTCTTATGAATTGGAATTGTGCAGGACCATAATAAATTAAAAATAACTGAACTAATAAAGGTGTACCAGTAAATAATGTAATAAAAACGCTAATTGGTTTGGTTACATACCATTTATCTGAAGTTAATAAAACAGAAAGGAATATAGAGATTAAACAGGCAGACAAAATGCCAGCTATACTTAGTGACAGTGTTGTAGGTAAACCCTGAATTAAAATAGATAAATAATAAAAAAACTTGTCAGACATATATTCCTCTATTTTTCATTAACAGATTGCGATTGTTCAAAATAAAGCGAACGTGTCTCAAAATATTTCAAAACGCGTTGACTGAACAATGAAATGACTAAATAAATAATAGCTGCAATTAGGTACCAGGTGAATGGTTCACGCGTATAACCGATAATACTGCGAGTTTGCATCATTATGTCATTGACTGTTATTAATGAAACTAAAGCAGTATCTTTTAATAAAACTAACCATTGATTACCCAAGCCGGGAAGGGCATGACGCCACATTTGAGGCATAATTATACGGGTGAACGTTCTGAATTTACTTAATCCTAATACTTGAGCCGCCTGTTTTTGGCCATTAGGAATGGCTTTGAAAGCACCACGTAAGGTTTGTGATGCATAAACAGCATATAAAATCGATAATGCAATAATCCCACATAAAATAGGATTTACATCAAAATCAGTAATTTCAAGATGTAATGATAGATTTGTGAAAAATAGTGGTATTGTGACATCCAAACCGCCATTTAAAATAGTATCATTGATAAATATTAATGCTAGTGGTGCACCATTATAAATGGCAATAACAATCAGCATTTCGGGTAATGCACGAATGGCGATGACACATAATGAAACAAACCATGCAATAGGTTTAAATCGCCATGATTCTAAAATAGTAATGATAAATGCTAACACTATTCCGATTAGTAAAGCACTAATCGCAATGAATAATGTGATTTTAGTCGCATCAAATAAAGGTAATAAAGTATGCCAATCTTGCATCGTTAATTGCTTTCTATGTGATTAAAGTAAATTAATTAAATACGCTAATAAAAAAAAGCGCCGCAGTTATGCGGCGAGTTGATTTGAATCAACAACAAATAGAACTATTTAAACCATTTTGCATAAATTTGATCATAAGTACCGTCAGATTTAATTTTAGTTAATACCTGATTAAATTGGTCAAGAAGGGCACTATTCCCTTTACGTACAGCAATACCTAAGCCAGCGCCAATATAATCTGGATCTGAGACTTCTTTACCAATCTTAACTAAACTTGGTTCTTTATTTAACCATTCTGTGGCAGCGGCTGAGTCGATCAAAATAGCATCAATACGTTTCGCTTTTAAATCTAATACAGCAAATTGATAACTATCATAGCTTACGATATCTATTTCAGGATATTTATCAATAAGATATTTTTGTAAAGTAGTACCATTTTGTACACCTACATGCTTTTTATTTAATTCAGAAATGGAATCTAAAGATTCTAAATTTCCCTTTAAACCAATGAACTGAGCGACATTATCATAATATGATTGTGTGAAATCGACTTGTTCACGACGTTCAGGGGTCATGTCTAAACCCGAAATAGCAGCGTCAATACGACGAGTTTTAATACTTGGAATTAAACCATCAAAAGATTGGTTGGTAAATTTACAAGTGTAGTTTAATTCTTCACAAATTTTATTCGCAATATCAATATCAAAACCAACTAATGTATTATTATCATCATAAAATTCATAAGGTGCATATGTAGCTTCAAGACCAAAATTGATATCTTTGGCTGAAACACTAAATACTGCGGAAGTCAAAGCCGCGATAAGGAAAATCTTTTTCATAATTTCACCTTTTATATTAATGGTTAATGCGATAAATATGCCTGAAATTGTTTTGAAAGCGGGTGAATAAAGCACGTTTTATCACCTTGTTCGATTATTTTGCCTTTTTCCATATAAATCACTTGTGATGCTACTTTTTTGGCGAAATCAACTTCATGAGTCACAATAATTTGTGTAATACCTGTTTCAGATAATTCATTAATGATATCCGCCACTTGTGAGGTGATTTCTGGATCTAAGGCCGCCGTTGGTTCATCAAATAATAAAATCTTTGGTTCCATCATCAGCGCTCTAGCAATAGCAACACGCTGTTGTTGTCCTCCCGAAAGATGTAATGGATAACGATTTGCCATACTATCAATTTTTAATCGTTGTAATATTTTTAGTGCTTTTGCAGTCGCTTGTGCCTTAGACATTTTTAGCACCTGACAAGGCGCTTCGATCAAATTATCTAAAACTGTCAAATGCGGCCAAAGATTATAATTCTGAAATACAATACCAACATCACGACGTAATGTTCTGACTAATTCTTCAGCCGGCTTTTGCTGAAAATCAAGATGAATATCGGCAATGGTCATTTCACCAGAAACCGGTACCTCAAGTAAGTTAAATACTTTCAACAATGAACTTTTACCTGCACCACTAGGACCAAGTAACACTATCGTTTCCCCTAAAGGGTAGCAAATAGAAATATCATATAAAGCCTGATGCGAACCATAAAAACAATTAATATGGCTTAATTCAATATTCATAAAATAATAAAAACTCGGGTTATTAAATTTAGAAATAATAATTTCTACTTAAGAAAGAAGAACTCAGTTATTGATTATTTAAGATCTTATCCATAATTCCTAATTGTTTATTTTAGTCCATATGGCATTACTGAGAAACAAAATATGACTAAATATTATATTTTTATGAATAGAAATGCAATCTAAATTATGAGATTCCTAATTTTAATTCACTTTATTTGTCGATAATGGGGGGGTAATAATAGGAATAACAGGTCCTAGGAATTTCGGTTCTCGTTTTAATATATAAAGATCAATCATTACACTAATACGAGCAAAAAATTCACGAACCCGAACCAGTTTCATGCGACGCGGTGAAGGAACAGCAAAACATTGCGCTTTTATGCCTTGGTATTGAGCGATAAATAAAGCACGTTCGCAATGAAATTTTTGAGTAATAATAGTAAAGTTATCGGCGTCAAAGACTTTATTAGCTCTAATGATAGAATCCAATGTTCTAAATCCAGCATAATCTAAGACTATGTCTGAACTAGGGATACCCGCTTTTAGTAAATCGCGACGCATAGTAATTGGCTCATTATAATTAAGTTGAGCATTATCACCACTAAGAAGCAAATATTTCACTTTATCTAACCAATAAAGATCTATTGCTCCTTCAATCCTATATTTATAAAATTCATTTATTCCACCTGATTTTACGTATTTAGATGTACCTAACACAATACCAATAGAGGTGGGTGGTAAATCTTCATAGTTATAATAGATATTTGATCTTGTTTTTAAACCAACATAAAAATCTAATAAAAATATAATGAGAATAAAAAACATCATTAAATAGAAAAGGTATACAAATAATTTTTTTAATTTCATCAATATTCCATTAGAAAAGGCTAAATATAAAAATTAATACAGGAAATAAAAATGGAGCAGTAATCGATGTCATTATAGCACATAATACTAATGATAATGAACTATAAGCCCCTTCATTATAATCAACTTCAATACACCGTGCAGTACCCACGGCATGTGCCACCGCCCCAATTGCTAAGCCTCTAGCTGCTGGCGATTTAATTTTAAATAGGTTTAATAATTGGTGACCAAATATTGCACCTAATGTACCAACTAAAATGACACACATCGCAGTTATAGAAGGAACGCCACCTTCATTTTGCGATATAGTCACGGCGATAGCTGTGGTCACTGATTTGGGTAGTATTGAAGCAAGAATTTCTTTATCACCACCTAACCAAAAAGCAATAGATACCCCACTCAACATTGCTGTTATTGATGCAACAAAAGTAACAAATAAAATTGATTTCCAACGTGATTTAATTTGTGGCATGAGTTCATATAGTGGATAGGCAAGTGCAACTACCGAATAGGGGAGTAATTCATGAATAATTTTCACATTAGAAAAATAGGTAGTATAAGATGTGTGAGTCACTAATAAGATAGGTATCAAAATAAGTACTGTTATTACGATTGGATTAAATAATGGATTTTTAATCTTTAGCGCCATTTTTCGTGTATATAAAAAGATAATTAAAGTTAATGGTAACATCCAAAACATGGGTTATTCTCCTTTGGTATTATCATTTATGCTATTATCAATAGCCGGTAAGGCCCGTGAATGAAGCCTCTGAGTTAACCAACCAATGAAGACCATAATAATAAAGGTGCTCGCCAGGCTCCCAATGATAATTGGCGCCCAACTATTTAAAAGATAAACATAATTATCCATTATTCCCATTGCAGCCGGTACAAAAAGAATGGTCATGTAACGCATAAAGAGATTGCAGCCATTACGAACCCATGTAGACGGTATAATTTGAAATACGAGTAAGAAGAATAGAATTAATAACCCAATGATACTGCCAGGAATCAAAATAGGTAATAACAGGGATAAAAAGTTACCTACCCATAAACAAACAAATAAAATCAATAAACTACGAGCATAACAAAATAATGTGCAATAAAGTGAATAACAGCGATGGCGTAGTGTTGCGTTTTTGGCTAAAAAGTGTTTCATAATTATTTTAAATAACAATCTATATTGTATCTTACTAGGTTAATGATACGCCTATAAAATTAAATGTGCAAAAACGTATTATTATTTAATCAAGTAAATCTTACCGTTATCATGAAATTCCTTATTAAAAAAGATAGACATCCTTATGAGGTTTCTATTCATGATTGAGATTTCTATGATCGTGTTGGATTTGTTGTTTTAATTTAGTGAGAGTTAGATCATTAATGTTGATCCATTTTCGTACACTATTTATAAACGCCATTTTTTCAGCTTTTAAGATATCTTCAATCGATAAAGTTGCTTCAAAAAGGATCGCTTGTTTTAAGTAATGTTCACGCATTACGCCAGGTAATAGACCACTAGTGAGTTTGGGAGTCAGCCATTGATTATTGATGAAAAGCGCGATATTACCATTTACAAATTCGGTAATCTGTCTTGATTCATTGTATAATAGTATTTCTTGACCCGATTCAATTTCCGGTAAATGAGACCGATTTGATGTTTTATGATAGATAAAGATATTATCGCGTTTAATGCAATGCGTAGCTAATGTTATGTTAGATATTTGCATCGGTTGGAGAATTGGATTTGCATCAAGAGTATAATGACCATTTTCTCTCAAACATAAACGAATTTTGTAATCATATTTAGGATCAAGTTTTTCAATATGCTTAACATCCTTTCTGATAAGATCTAAATCATGCTTAAAATTAAAAAACTGCGCGGATAACGTTAATCGATTTAAGTGTTCATCTAATAAATAAATTTGTTGATTTTGACATAAAAAACACTCAATGAGGTATTCGGGTTTTATGGCTTTATAATTCAACATCGCTGTTTTATTGATAATTTCTTGATACTCATTTGAGGCAGTTGAATCCCAAGTAATACCACCGCCTACACCATAAGTTGCTTGTTGATGATGGACTGTTAGCGTTCTAATGGGAATATTGAATATTGTTTGCTTAAAGTTAGGTTCAATATAGCCAATTGTTCCACAATAAACCTCACGTGGTTGTTTTTCAATATCAGCAATAATTTGCATGGTACTCGCTTTGGGAGCACCAGTAATTGAACCACATGGGAACAGTGCTGTTAAAATATCGAAGAGGGCAGTATCTGGTTTTAATTCTGCTTGTATTGTTGAAGTTAATTGCCAAACGGTTGGGTATTTTTCTGCACTGAAAAGTTGGCTAACATTGACCGTTCCGGGGATTGATATTTTACTTAAATCATTTCGTAAGAGATCGACGATCATCATATTTTCAGCTTGATTTTTTTCTGAAAATAATTCTCTTAACTGTAGATCATCATCAATAAGATTAATACCTCTTGCTGTCGTGCCTTTCATCGGTTTAGTGGTGATTTGGTGATTTTGCGTTTTAAAAAACAGTTCAGGTGATATTGATAAAATATGTAAGTTATCTAATTGGATATAAGCACAATAATCAGCTTCATTATGTCGTTGTAAAAATTGATAAAAGGCATAAGGATCACCATTAAATTCACTATGAAATTGAACAGTATAATTCGTTTGGTAAGTGATACCGGATTCAATATATTGCTTTATCTTGGTAATATTGTCTTGATAGTCTGACTCTGAGGTATTGCAATTTAATGATAATGTTGCAGATTGGTTATAATTAAGATCTTGCATAGGTGTATGATATTCTTTATAAATACCAAAAAGTAATAAAGGCAATTTATTTTCAGCCCAATCTTTTGTAATGTGATATTGATTAAATGCTGAGGAAGCCTCATAAGCAAGATAACCAACGGCATAAAAACCCTGATTAACTAACTGTGTTATTTCATCAATTGTTTGTGCGATTAATGATATATCATTACAGATAAACGTTTTTATAGGATTTTTGAAAAGTCGGCTTTCACCTTCAAAATCAATTTGAACCTTCATGTTTTATATAGTTCCATTAATAAAGTTGGCTATCATTTCTATGCCGGAATCGGTTTTAATCGCTTCTGGATGAAATTGAACGGATTCAATGGGGAATTCTGGATGTCTTAATCCCATAATTATATTATCTTTGTTACGTGAGGTAACGTGTAATCTATGGGTAGAGGATTCTTTGACTATCAATGAATGATAACGTACAACCTTTAATGGATTGATTAAGTTAGTATATATTCCTTTGTTATCATGCCAAATTGTATCAATCTTTCCGTGCATCGGGCAGGGTGCTTTGACAATTTGATAACCAAAATATTGGGCAATAATTTGATGCCCTAAACAGATACCCAATATTGAAATTTGTTGATGATATTTATCAACGATTTCTAACGATATTCCAGCTGAATCAGGATTACCCGGGCCCGGTGATAAAATTATCTTATCAAAATATAACCGCTTAATTTGATTAATTGTCAGTTGATCATTTTTGATAACTTGAATTTCTTCACCTAATCTTTTGACATAATCATAGATGTTATAGGTGAATGAATCATAATTATCAATAAGTAAAATCATAAATAGAACAACCGATGAATTGAAGGGATATCACGCCAGAGATGTATATTGTTTGTTTAATATTGAGCATATATTAAAGCGTTTTTAGGCTATTATCAATTAACAAATTGAAATAACATGATATTCTAATAATTAATTTGATGTACTTATATTAAGATGTACTTATATTAAAAAGTGCAACCAAGAAAGAGCTTACAAAGAGTTATAGTATTAATGAAAAAAATAATTTTTATCACACTTGGTTATCTATCATTTTTTTTGGGAACAGTTGGAATATTTCTACCAGTACTACCAACTGTGCCATTTTACCTATTGACTGCTTATCTTTGGTTTAATAGCTCTGATAAACTACATAATTACTTAGTAAATAACCGTTACTATAAACAATATATACAAGAAGCATTTTTAAAAAAGAAATTAACACTTAAAAAATTAATCAAAATACTGATATTTCTATTTATACTATTGGCCATTCCAGCCGTTCTTGTTAATTCCTTACATGTCAGAATGATGTTATGTTTTGTTTACATCGCTCATGTGATCGGTTTTTATATATATTTTTATCGAAATAAATAATTGTTAGGTTGTTAATAAAACAACTTATCTTTATTTATAAAAAATAGATATAATCAAAAAAATAAAAAAATTAATTATTAACTTGCCTTAGCATATGTCATTATATTAATGCGTTTAATAATAGTTATACGTAAAGGTATTTTCGTAATTAAATTCTAATCTAATCAAAGTGGTCAAACAAATGTTTAAAATATTTATGGATTGGTATCGAAGGCGATTTAGTGATCCAGATGCAGTATCATTGTTAATTCTTATTATCCTCTTTTTTGTTATTATCTATTTTTTTAATAAGATTTTATTACCTATTTTAATTGCCATAGCCTTGTCTTATTTATTAGAAACTCCGATTAAGTTTTTGATAAATAAAGGTCTACCTAGAACCTTTGCGGTTGTACTCGTTTTATTGATTTTCGTCTCCTTTGTTTTATTAACTGGGATAATTCTTTTACCACTTATATGGCAGCAGGGTATCAGCTTACTCGATAATATCCCGGCGATGCTCACCTTTTTGAATAAATTTTTAATGACTTTACCGCAACATTACCCAGAACTGATTGATGTAGGCGTGTTTGATACCATTATTCAGAGTATCAACCAACGGGTAGTTCAAACCGGCAATTCCTTACTACAATTTTCAATAGACTCTATCTTTAATTTACTGACCGTGATTGTAAATTCTGTATTGATACCTATTATGATGTTTTTGTTACTTAAGGATAAAGAAAAAATCTGGAATTATTGTTCAAAGATGTTACCTAAAAATCGACAAGTTCTTAATAAAGTCGCGGCGGAAATGGACAAACAAATTGGTAACTACATTGTCGGTAATGTATTACACATTATTATCCTATTTTGCTTAATTAGCATTCCTTTTTCGTTTATGAAATTGGATTATGCATTACTGTTGGCATTTATTGTCGGTGTTTCGGTTATAGTGCCTTATATTGGTATCATAATTTCCACGATACCAGTAATTTTAGTGGCACTTTTCCAATGGGGATGGAGTTCAGAATTAGGCATATTAATAGCCTTGTATACTTTAATTCAGGTAATTGATGGTAATGTAACTGTTCCCATGCTATTTTCGGAAAAACTCAATCTTCATCCTTTAGTTATTATTATTGCAGTATTGATTTTCGGCGGATTATGGGGTTTTTGGGGGGTATTTTTTGCCATACCTTTGGCAACATTAGTTAAAGCGATTATTAATGCTTGGCCAACAAATCAAGAGGAATTAGTGAAGAACAAGTAACCTAATATAAGGCGTCTTAAAGACGCCTATTTATATTAATATCGACAAACTTTAGGCAATATTATAGATTAAACTAACCTCTTAAGTATTTTAAAACGACTTCGTGATGGTTATTTGTTTTAAAGTCATCAAAAACGTGTTCTACCTTACCATGTTGGTCAATGAGAAAACTGATGCGATGAATGCCATCATAGCTTTTCCCCATGAATTCTTTATGACCCCAAACACCAAATGCTTGCGCTACTTTATGCTCCTCATCAGATAATAAAATGAAATTAAGTAATTCTTTTTCAACGAATCTATAAAGCTTTTCCGATTTATCGGTACTAATGCCAATAATAGCGACCTGATACTTTTCAAATTCTTCGAAATTATCACGTAAATTACATGCTTGCACTGTACATCCTGGTGTCATCGCTTTGGGATAAAAATAAATTAAAACACGCTGACCTTTAAAGTCTTTGGAACTTACTATCTCGCCATCTTGATCAGGAAGTGAAAATTCAGGGGCGTTTTCACCTGCTTGAAGTGGTTTAATCATATCATTATTACCTATAGAAAAACTAAATTGTTAAAGTGTTTTGAAAAAACGATTGGCAGAATCAATCGTATGATTGATTTCTCTATCGCTGTGAGCCAGTGACATAAATCCTGCTTCAAATGCGGATGGAGCAAAATAGACACCTTCAAGAAGCATATGATGATAGAATTTTTTGAATAATTCAATATTACTTTTCATTACGTCTGAATAACTGGTGACTTCTTCTACATCTGTAAAAAAGAGACCAAACATAGCCCCAACATAGTTGGTGACAAAGGGTACATTATGACGTTTAGCAGCGTATGATAATCCTTCACAGAGTTGAGCAGTTGAATCGGCTAATTGTTGATATATACCAACATCATTAAGTCGATTTAAAGCCGTAAAACCGGCTGTCATAGCAATTGGATTTCCAGACAATGTTCCAGCTTGATATATCGGACCTGTTGGCGCTAATTGCTGCATGATTTCAGCACGCCCACCAAATGCCCCGACAGGCATTCCACCACCAATAATTTTACCTAGGCAAGTAAGATCAGGAATAACATCATAATACTCTTGCGCACCACCAAGGGCTACTCTAAAACCTGTCATGACTTCGTCAATGATTAATAATGCACCATATTCATCACATAATTGACGTAAACCGGATATAAATTCACTTTTAGCCGGTACACAATTCATATTACCGGCCACCGGTTCAACAATTATTGCAGCAATTTCTTCTGGATATTGTTCAAAACGCTGTTTCACCGAATTTAAATCATTATAATTACAAACTAAAGTATGTTTGACAAAATCTTGTGGAACACCCGGTGACGTAGGATGACCGAAGGTTAATGCACCCGATCCCGCATTTACTAATAAATAGTCTGCATGGCCATGATAACAACCCTCAAATTTGATAATTTTATCTCTTTTAGTAAAACCACGCGCTAACCGTATGGCGCTCATCGTTGCTTCTGTTCCAGAATTAACCATACGGATCATTTCAATTGAAGGTATAATACTTGAAACAAGATTAGCTAGTTTTACCTCAATTTCGGTTGGTGCGCCATAACTTAAACCTTGTTGAATCGCTTTGGTTACGGCAGAAGCAATTTCAGGATGATTATGACCCAATATCATTGGACCCCACGAGCCAACATAATCTATATAAGCTTTGCCGTCTACGTCATAGATATAGGCGCCATCCGCTTTTTGTATAAATATTGGGGTGCCACCCACGCCATTAAAGGCACGTACAGGTGAATTAACACCACCGGGCATAATGTGTGATGCCTTTTGATAAAGTAATTCAGATTTATTCATTATCATCTCTCAAAGAAAATTAATTTAGGTTATTTATTCATAAAAAACATTTGAATTCAAGTGAGTTGTTTTACAGTGCATATTAGTAGATTTATTTAATTTACTTATTTTGTCCTTGAATGAGTTATAATATAATAAATTTGTTATTAAAATTTCTATAGTTTGCTGAAAATTTAATAAAGCAAATCAAAGTAGGAGAGTAGTATGAGTAGTGCAATGCCATTAGTTTTTACCGATGCCGCAGCTAACAAAGTAAAGTCATTGGTTACTGAAGAAGAGAATTTAAATTTAAAGTTGCGTGTGTATATTACTGGCGGTGGTTGTAGCGGTTTCCAATATGGTTTTACTTTTGATGAAAAGGTAAATGACGATGATTTAACCATCGAAAAAAATGGTGTCGCTTTAGTTGTGGATCCTATGAGCTTACAGTATTTGATTGGTGGCACAATTGATTATGTTGAAGGATTACAAGGATCACGCTTTGTTGTTGACAACCCTAATGCTGTTACCACCTGCGGATGTGGATCTTCTTTTAGTGTTTAATTAAATTTAGCGGATTACCTCCCGTTTAACGCGGGAGTTGTTATTTTAGTTGTTTACCTAATATCACTAAATCCCGCTTTATTTCGTCAAGTTCCGCAATTCCGGGTAAAAGTCCCCATTTTTGGTAACCTAATTTATTAAATAATGCTAGACTCGGTTGATTGTGACCAAAAATAAAACAAAAGATATTACATATACCAATTTCTTGCGCATATTTTTCTAGGGTTTGCATGGTATATTGACCAATTTTTTTTCCTCTATATTGTTCTTCAATATAAAGACTTACCTCTACTGTTTTATTAAAGGCTGGTCTGCCATAAAAAGTAGATAAACTTACCCAACCACATGGTTTATTTTTGTATTGAATAAGCCATAAAGGACGGTTAGTTGTATTATGAGCTTCAAACCATGTAATGCGATCTGCCACTGTTACGGGGGAAGTATCAGCTGTGATCATTCGGCTAGGTATGGTCTGATTATAGATATCAACAATGTAAGGAAGGTCATTCAATTCAGCTTTTTTAAAGGTTATATCATTATTGAATTCGGTCATATTTTAAATATTATTAAGTTAGAATTTATATCTATGCGAATCATACAACATTTTTATTGATAATTTAATTGATAATTTTGGTTATTCAAAAACAAGACAATTAGAATTCTTGTAGATTTTTAGTTTAGTTTGAAATGGTAAATTTTGTATGCTTTATTTTTTTATTTAAACCAATTTTACGGCGAAATGTAATATTTAAGATTTGTGTTGAAATGCTCTTAAGCAAGTCAATGCTGATATAAATCAGCATTAAAATAACGCAATTATGCTTTTTTAACAAAACATGCTTTTAGCATAATTTTCATATTATCAATTTTACAATCGATTTCGTGGTCACCTTCAACTAAACGAATTCCTTTAGCTTTTGCGCCTTTTTTAAGAACGGTAGAAGAGCCTTTTAATTTTAAATCTTTAATTAGAATAATATCGTCGCCATCAGCGAGTAAATTACCATTGCTATCTTTAACTTGTAATCCTTCCGACACATTTGATTGTTCATCAGGATTCCATTCATGTGCACATTCAGGACAGACGAAAAATGTGCCATCATGATAAGTATGTTCCGATTTACAAATAGGGCAGTTAGGTATTAATTCCATTATTACAGTTACCTTTTTAAATAAAAATGGCGTGTAATATAGCAAAAAAAAGCCTAAAAGTCATGAATTACCATTTCAAAATAAAGATTAGCGAACGGATATAACCAATAATAAATTAAATAATTAGTTTTATCGGACTAGTAGTATTGAAAAGCTAACGACCTCAGAGTAGCATAAGATAAATTAATGGCATCTTGAAGGTTTAAACATGAAAATGTGTATTGCTTGTGGCATGCCAATGACACAAATTTCTGAATATCCATTATATGATATTTCAAAGAATTATTGTAAATACTGTGCTAATCCTGATGGAAGTATGATGAGTTTTGAGCAAAAACTTTCAATATTAACTGCCAATTATATCCAAACTTACAAAATGGATAATAATACCGCTAAATACACAGCTTATACCATTTTAAAAAAACTACCAGCATGGAGAAGGAATCAATAATTTTCATAACATATTGATTAATTGTGATTAAAAATAACTGATTATTTTTGTTTCAATAGCCTTTATAATACTAAAACGATTTCTACTTAAAGTTATTAATGAAATGAGTGTGCATAAAAAACTAATAAAATGCCCAAAATGTCGTTGCAACAATATGATATCTTTATCAGAAGAAACCCCTATTTGTTGTATTCGATGTAAAAATTCTCTATCTATGGATAAAAATTTAAGGTCAATTAACGTTAATCATCAGTATAGACGTTCAAGATTTATCGAACGGATTTTAATCTGTTTAGTACTATTAATGCTTATTGCTTTACTTTCCTTCCAATATTTTAATCGGTTTGAGAGAGCTAAAAATCGATCCTTACAACAAAGTAATTATTTAAATGAAAATGCTGACGAAATCAGTTTAAAGGATAAAAATACTCCGATTGATTCTTATTCCAGAACAGCGTTTGTTTTGTATCCAGAGACAAACAAACAAGAACGTTACTTATTTAAAGCAACTTTTCTTACTGATAATCAAGATACAAACGATACAAATGCGGTTTTAATTAAACAAAATGGTGATTCTTATATTGGCTTAGATGCAATAAGTGGTGAAATCATTCCTAATTTTGGACGTTTAGTCAACACTCCTTTTTCCATTGATGCAGAAATACTTTATTCTGATACAGATTATGTGATTGTTAAAAATAAAGTAAATAATCAATTCCAATTAGAAATGATCGATAGCTATACAGGACAGATTAATTGGACTCTATCCAATCAAGAAATTCTAGGATTAGAAAAACTTACAGCGCCCAACTCATCAACAAGTGATTCAGTAGTGAGTTCATATTACGGTGATTTTAAAATCCAAATCCCACCTAATTATTATATTGTTGATAAATATGGTGAAATTACAGATTTTGGCAATATTGATTATATAAATTAGTGTATATATTCAATTAATTTCTTTTTTTTATCACTTCGTTATATTTGGCTAAATATAACAATTTCAATATTTAGCTGATATAACCTATCTTTTAAATTACTTTAAGTCCAACATTAATAATGTAATCATTAGCCTAGATAAGGACGTCAATGTTATCTGTAGATCAAGTTCTTAGTTTTCGATAAAACAGTACTATTTAAATAAGATCACTTAATTAAAAAATTATTCTTAAATAGTACTTAACCCTTTGATGTTTATATTATTAAATTAGATCTCTTTTTTCACTTATTTAATATTAAATTCAACACTTCTTCTGTTTAGTACATCAAATTACTACTTTAAACAATTTAAATGTATTAGACCTGTTATCTCAATATTTAGTTTTGATTTATATATTTTTAGTTAAAACTTTTTCGTATCAATTAATTGTTTTTTCTAAAATTGGAAATTTTTATTCTAAATATAACAAATTGTAAGAAATGAAACAGAGTCTTTTCATCTAAATTTTAGGATCAATATTAAGAAACAAATTTATAATTTTATAATTATTGAGTTCGTAAAATTTTGAAAGTATAATTTGCCAAAAATGCGATTAATATCGCATAAATCTTAACGCCTTGAGGTACATTAAGGTGATTTAGTGCATTAGGAATTCTATAAATGGACTTTAAGAAAAAGCTGATTTTACTTATAACTTTCGTAATTTTTTCCTTTAATAGCCAAGCAGTTAACAAAAATTATCATGTTGTTAATTCTTCTAACGGAGCTATTAGTCAAATTGTCGTTGATGATCCTGCCCCAAACAGGCAAAATTTCACTAAAGCAAAAACACAATTAATTAAGTTATATAATGATAATCCATCGACCTTAACCTTCTATTGTGGTTGTGAATTTAAATTTATTAATAAAAAGGGGATGGTAGATTTCGAAAAATGTGGTTATAAGTCACGTAAAAATGAAACCAGGGCTTCTCGAATCGAGTGGGAACATGTTATGCCAGCAGAGAATTTTGGACGTAATTTACAATGTTGGCAAAATGGTGGGCGTAAGAATTGTAAAAAAGATAAAACCTTTAATCAAATGGAAGGTGATATGCATAATTTACAACCTGCTATTGGTGAAGTAAATGGCGATCGTTCTAATTATCAATATTCATTATTTACTAAAAAATTTACTCAATATGGAAAGTGTCAAACTGCTGTAGATTTTAAACTTCGTCAATTTCAACCACGCGATGAAATTCGGGGCATAATTGCACGTACTTACTTTTATATGTCTGATAAATATCATATAACTTTATCAAAACAGAATAAGCAGTTAATGTTAGCATGGGATAAATTGCATCCGCCAGAACGTTGGGAATGTGAACGCAACAAGCTGATTGCCAAGATTCAAGGTAATGAAAATAAGTTTATCAGTCAACAATGCTTAAAATGATTAATCATAGCAAAGGATGATTTAGAATTGTTTTTTAGCCTAAATTCGTTCGAAAAGCTAAGTTAATATCAATGTTACAATATGATAGTCTTTGATATTAACTTATTTTTTCAATTGAATGTGTTACTACACCAAAAATAATATTATTATCAATATCACCTAGCGAATCCAAGTAGATAGGATTGTAGTCTGGATTCATCGGTATCAAAGCCAAACGAGGATGAAGTTGTAGTTTTTTTACAGTAAATTCGCCATTAATCGCTGCCACGACTATATCACCATGGGTTGGTTCTTTAGCTGAATCAACTATAATTATATTACCATCATTAATTCGCCCATCTTTCATTGATTCACCGCTTACTCTTAAAATATAAGTTGCGTAAGGGTGTTTTATTAATAATTGGTTTAAGTCAATTTTGTTAACGTTATCTCTGTTCATTTATACAGTATAATAGGAAATGATAGCGTTGAATGTATAATTCTTGAAAATGATTTTTTAAGGAATTGTATTAAATAATAGATTATTATCAGATCATTAAGTTATAGATTTAACATAAAAATAGAACTAACGAATGAAATAAATTTATCGAAATCTTAAATCTAAGAAGATTTGTTGATCATTAAATAATAAGCAAATTTAAATAGCTATTAAATATTGTACTCTTTACAAAATGAAAGTTAGCCTGAATAGAGTAATTGGAATCGGAACACCTCATTGCAGTAGACTTAACTGATTTTATCTGGTTTATATTGATTCCTCACTATAAAAAAGATGTCTTATATGTAATTCAGATAGAATAATTAATTCTTAAAATGAATCATCATATATAAATAGTGATATTAAAAAAAACTACCCTATCGGTTTCTGATATACTGAAAAAGTTAAATGATTTAACAGGAAGAGCTATTTTGGCACAAGGAGAATTTGATCTACAAATAAGAAAAATATTTAAATACGTCTGTTTAAAATAAATCCACTCAATATGGTTTTTTCTCGTTTAAAATTCACAGAGTGATAGAACAAATTATATATTCTGCATTATGTAAATTATTGCTATTTAAAAAAATGAATATAATATATAGCATTCAAAACTAAAGGTAAGTAGTTCAGCATAATAAATGCAGGAAACTCATAAGAATGATAATAAATATGTTACAAAAAAAGGGAAATAAAATTACTAAGATTGCAGTATTGTTCCTTATTGCAATTCAAAGTATTAATAGTCATTGTGCACTTGCGTATTCTAGGAGTACTTATCATCCACATATTAGAAGATCTTACACTCATTCTCATTCTCATAATAATAATAGCGAGTTCTATACATTTCTTATTTATCTATTCTCATTTGCGGTAATATTTGTTTTAATTCAATTAGTTATTGAACGATTTATTATTAACAAAAAAACTAATTTAACAAAACCTGTAAATAATATAAATGTGACAAATTATAAAAAAAAGCGTAGGAAAAAAAAGAAAAAAAAGATACAACAAACCTTTAATAATGACAGTTAATATCTAAATTAATTGGTTATGGAATATACAATAATATTCAAATTAAGAGAATATAAAGGTTTGCAACTGATAGTATTATTATTTCGATGAATGTCCTTGGCCATTTAAAATAGATGAGTTATAAACTCAGCGTGAATGGAAAATCTATTACATTAAAATAGAATAATCAATAAATTATTTATAGTGTAAATATATGTGTTTAATATTATTCATAACGATACTACCATAATCTTATTTACTAGGATTCTGATAGTATCATATGCTTCATATAATCTAACTTAATATTGTTTTAATAAAATAACTTAAAAAATTTACTGGACTGTGATCATTAAGTATAAAATTTCTTTTCGATAAACAAATAGGTTATTTTTGCTATAAATGCAGTGCTTAAGAAGAATACCACACTAAAAGCTATACAAGTAAAATAATTCAATTGAGTTCCATCAGGAATGAATCTAACTAAAATAGATAATACTAATCCATGGAGTAGATAGATACTATAACTAACTTCACCTAATGATACGATTGTTTTATTAGATAAAAAGGTGAATAAATTGTTGCCACTTGAAATAATTAGGAAAAATATTGATGAAAAGAGAAAAATAAGGATGTAGTAAAAAGTATTTGAAGTAATAAAAAAACTAATTATAAAACAAAAGATAGCTATAATTGATGCAATATTATTATTTTTCAATATGCTTAATTTATCACTTAATTTAAAGGCAACAAATCCTGTAAAAAATCCTAATGTAGGTCTAGGATCAACGTAAAAATCGCAATAAATTCTCATTAAAGTTGCAATTGATAATATTAATAATATGCTTACTATTACAAATAAATCTTTTATTTTGTTATTAAACTTCTTCAAAGAGATAGATAAAATTACTATTGACAAATAGAGAAGCCACTCAATTTTAAGCGTCCATTCAACACCCTGATTTATATCTGCTGTCGATAAATTGCCAATCTTATAATTTCCAATAAATAAGGCCCATTTTATTGATTGTATAAATGCAATAAGATTAAATTTGAAATCTAAAAAAAATAAGCCAAAAGCAATTATTAATAACAAAGAAAACCAATACATTGGGATTATTCTTAAAACTCGTTTTTTTATCATTTCTTTAGCATTAAAGTTTGGATTGTAAATGCATCTATAAAATAAAAAACCTGATATCATGAAGAATATCAATACCCCAACTTTGCCTGAATTAGAATAAAAATTATCTAATCCAAAGTAAATTTTATGGTCCTTATCAAAAATCCATTTATTTCCATTCATTGTATAAAGAAAGTGATTAGAATGGGATAATGCTACGAAACCAGCAAGAAATGCTCTAGAGCCTGTTATAGATATCACACCATAATTATTATTAATTTTATTGCTAAAATTTATCCTATGCAAAATAAAAAAAGATATAAAAAGAGATATGATTGAACATAATATGATCATAGAATTGAACTAAATATTATAATAAGTATTCATTATTATAAATTTATAAGAAACTCATGGTAAACAAGAAATATGTAAATAATTGATTAATAAAATTATTTCTCATTATAAATTGTTTATTAGTCACAACAAATAATGTTTTTTAAGAAAAATAATTATAAATATATTTTCTAAATATGAAAATAAAATATAACATTATGATGTTATAAATCCTCCAAAATTAAATAATAATTATTATTTCTTAACTTTTCTATTTACAAATAAAATAAACAATTACCATTTTATCTTCCATCCTTCTTTTAAATATGAGTTTTATCTATCTGTTATTAGAAAAATATAGATTGCTGAAATTATGTTTTGTATTCAGTGTGAACAAACAACAATAAAATCAAAAATAAAGCGTTGAACATATTATAAAGAAATGTGTGCTAAAACTGTTGAAGTTTGAAATTTGCAAGGTGTTTTAATAGGTAATTTGCATACAGTATCATTTTGGGCTGTTCCTTGCCGAAAATATGGCATTGTGATTAGATAGATTGACAGATGGTTAAATCAAACTTTTCCTATACTATGGGGTTTATAGTATCTTGAACGGTTGATGAAGATAGCTTTTCCGAGCTATTGCATAATACAGAATTAATCTATTAACTTAATCTCATTTTCACGTTTTATTGTCGATAAATTTTTAATCTTATTTGATTACCAAAAATAAGAATGAAAACGGTATTAAAAGAATTTTATCCGTAGCTTTGGAATAATGTTTAAATATCATTAATAGTAAAACTAAATATTAATTATTATTCCTTAACTCTCTGATTTATTAAATAAAATAAATAAAAATCATTTTACTTTCCATTCACGCTTAAAACATGTATTTTATATACATCTTTTGGGAAAGTAAAATAGACTGGTGAAATCATGTTTTGTATTCAGTGTGAGCAAACAATAATAAAATCAAATATAAAAGGGTGTAGTTATTCAAAAGGAATGTGTGGTAAGACCGCTGAAGTTTCAGATTTGCAAGATGTTTTAGTGGCTAGTTTGCAAAGGGTATCATTTTGGGCAACACTCTGCCGAAAATATGGCATTGTAGTTAGAGACATTGATAGATGGTCAGCTCAAACGTTTTTTTCTACACTAACGAATGTTAATTTTGATGCAGATAGAATGTTAGAATATCTTGAACAGGCTGATAAAAATAGTCTAACATTAGAAAAATTAGCAAAAGAAGCTGCACATAATTTCAAAGATAATCTGCCATCATATACCTATGCAGCACAGTTAAATTATCCAAAGACTAAAGAAGCATTTTTAAAATTATCTACTTTGGTGATGTTAAATCGTGAGCAAGATAGCGTTGGTAAGGATGTGATCGGATTACGTCTATTAGTTTTATATGGCTTGAAGGGTACAGCGGCATACATGGAACATGCTGCGGTATTAAATCAATTTAATCAAGAAATATATACTGAATATCACCAAATTATGAGTATATTAGGTAATAATCCAACAGATATTGATCAACTTTTCCAATTATCTATGCAAGTAGGTCAATTAAATTACAAAGTAATGGAAATGTTGGATAATGGAGTGACAACTTCATTTGGTCACCCGATACCTACACAAGTTAATACTAAACCAATCGCTGGAAAGTGTATTTTAGTTTCGGGCCATGATTTTCATGATTTACGGCTTATTCTGGAACAAACGCAAGGTAAAGGAATCAATATCTACACCCATGGAGAAATGTTACCCGCTCATGCTTATCCGGAGCTTAAGAAATATTCTCATTTAGTTGGAAACTATGGAACGGCTTGGCAAAATCAGCAAACTGAATTTGCTAATTTTCCTGGTGCAATTGTGATGACATCAAATTGCTTAATCAATCCATTCACACGAGGTTATGCTGATCGGATTTTTACTCGCAGTATTGTTGGTTGGCCAGGTGTGACACATATTAAGAATAACGATTTTAGTCAGGTAATTGATTGTGCATTAAATCAAAGCGGTTTTAGTTATACCGAACTGGAACATTATATTACGATTGGTTTTGCAAGAAATACATTGATAAATGTTGCACCTAAAGTCCTTGAGGAAATTAAATTAGGCAATATTAAACACTTTTTCTTAATTGGTGGATGTGATGGTAGTAAGAGTGAACGCCATTATTATTATGAAATGGCTAATAATGTGCCCAGAAATAGCATTATCTTGACTTTAGGTTGTGGTAAATTTAGATTTAATATGCAAAATTTTGGTGACATTAATGGTGTCCCTAGATTACTTGATATAGGTCAATGTAATGATGCTTATTCAGCTATTCAACTTGCCCTAACGTTAAGTCAGGCTCTCAATTGTAGTGTCAATGAATTACCTTTAACGTTAGTATTATCTTGGTTTGAACAAAAAGCTATTGTTGTTTTATTAACACTTTTATCATTAGGTATTAAGGGGATCTATGCTGGTCCGACTATGCCTGAATTTTTAACGGACAATCTACTACAGGTTTTACAAGAAAAATTTGATTTGCATAAGACTACCCGTGTTGATAAGGATTTAAATCAAATCTTAAATTCTTGAGTAGATTTGAAAGATATGAATTTAATTTTATGTATTTTTGAATATAATCCCAATTATTTATCATGGAAATGTAAATGCAATTATCTAATTTCACTGACTATAGTATCCGAGTTCTTCTTTATTTATCGTTTTTAACTGATGAAGAACGAGTGACTATTACTCAAATTAGTGAATATTATAAGATATCCAATAATCATTTGGTTAAAGTTGTTTATAATTTAAGTAAATTGGGTTATATCGAAACAAAACAAGGAAAAAGTGGCGGGATTAAATTAAAGATAGCCAGTAAAGATATAAATGTAGGCAAATTGATAAGGCAAGTAGAACAGATGGAATTACTGAATTGTCAACCATCAGCTTGTAAGATAAGTCAATTTTGCCTATTAAAGAATTATCTTCTCGATGCTAAAGAAGCTTTTTTAAAGCAATTGGAACAATATACCATTGATGATTTAATGGTTAATGAAAACCTATTAAAAAAATAGAATTCGATAATATAAAATTCCATTATTTAATTTTAATTATTAAACATAACATTATAATCTTCGGAAAAAATACATCGTGATATTCTGTTTCAAAAAATAACCTAAATAACTTAATTTCAACTAGTATTTGAAACAGTCATATATAAGAAAAGTGATTAAGACTTTAGTCGGTTATTTAGGTTTAACATAATTCTTATCACGCCTATTTAGGCTGATAAATAGATTACTCATTGATAAAGTGGTGACTTATTACATCCTTTAGCTAAGAAGCTCGTTATATTATCTGTAGGTAAAAATTGGTTATTTAAAAATAATTGTAGTTTTTGAGCGTGTTGTAATGATTCACATTCACAAAAGATGCAAGAGCCTGTACCCGTCAAACGGGTAGGGGCTTTAGTGGATAACAATGTGATTATACGGTCAATGATAGGATATAACTTTCTTACTATTGGCTCACAATCATTTTCGAACGAATTATTAAGTAATTGATCAATATCTCTAGTGACAGTGTCACGTTTAAGTTCAGGGTGTTTAAATATAGATACCGTGGAAATCTCAATATTTGGTTTAATAATTAAGAACCACTTTTCTGGAATTGCGACAGATTTTAATAAATCGCCTATACCTTGAGCAAAAGCACTATGCCCATAAATAAAAATAGGCACATCTGCACCTAATGACTTACCAAGCGTCATAAGTTGATTAACAGATAAATGCAATTGCCATACTTCATTTAATGCAACCAACGTTGTTGCCGCATTAGACGAGCCACCACCAAGTCCCCCTCCAATAGGCAACTTTTTATTAATGTGAATTGTTATGCCATATTGTTCTGGTAGCGTCAGATGATGAGTATGGGCATATTCCAGTAATAATTTGCTTGCTTTAATAACAAGATTATTATTGTCATCAATATCTTTAATGGGGGTTGCTAGGGTAATACGATTGTCCTGACGTCTGGAAAATTGCAACTCATCACATAAATCTACAAATTGAAATAATGTTTGTAAATTATGATAATTATCAGCTCGTTTACCCGTTATATAGAGAAACAGGTTTAATTTTGCCGGTGATTGCCAGATTTTCATATTAATTTAATTTCCAATTACTGATGGTTAATCGAAGTTTATTATTTGAATTGTTAAGTTCAATGATTGTTGGCAGATCTATATTACTACCGCTAAATCTAACTTTATTATATTTATTAAATGATACATCCCAAGTCTGATTGGCTTGTAATAATTTAGAATTGAGCAGTCTTCCTGCGTTATCAAACTTATCGGTAGCCAGATCGTTTGAATAACCAATCAACCATTTCGTCATGGTCTTTAAAGGCATGTCCATACCAGTAATATTTTTCATTAATTGCTCTGCATTAACATCGTGATATGTTTTGCCTTTATTATCAGTATATTCTGCATAACTTGGTGTGACATTTAATGAAAAGATAGAGGTTCCGATTGGAGTAGTGAGTTTTAGTTGATAATTATTATACGATGTTTGCTTAAGGTAAAACCGACCATAGTAGCGTGATTTTTCTGCAAAATAGCTTAAGCTACCGGTAATCTGGAAGGCAGTGATATGCTTAAGTTGATTTTGACGTTGCAGCTTTAGTTGCGATTGGTTTTCGGTTATTGGGGTATTTTGAGTAAAACTACAAGCGGTGATTAAACAGGATAACAGCAGGGTAAACAATAAGTTAATGGGTTTTTTCATATTTAGCATTGACAATTTCAACAGTAGTATGGCTATAAGCTATTATAGCTAAACATATTCATTATGGGAAATATGTTTACTATGAAAGCAATTCATTAACTTTTATTAATTTTAATGTATAATTACGCCATATCATTTTTAATAATTAAATAGCTGTGATTCATGAGTTATATAACCAATTCTTATATTTAATGAAATCACATGTAATTATGCTATTCAAATCATTTTAGACAATATAAATAAGGTAATTACGTATGAGTTTTTCATCGTTTTATACCCCAATTTATTGACTAAATTGTTGCATGAATAATGTTGCTCACAGCGTTGGGAAAATTGAATATTAACAATGTCTATTGCAATTTTAGGTATTAATCATAAAACAGCATCGGTTAGTTTAAGGGAAAGAGTTACATTTTCACCAGAATCCATTGATAAAGCATTGTATAGTCTTTATCAACATCCGTTGGTTGACGGTTGCGTGATTTTGTCCACTTGTAATCGTACTGAAATCTATTTTAGTTATCAGCAGGCATCAGATTTAGTGCGTTTGCAAAGTTCTGCAGAACAATGGTTAAGCCAATTTCATCATTTAGATATTCAATTATTTAAAGCTAACCTATATTGGTATACCGATCATCATGCAGTTGAGCATTTAATTCGAGTTGCTTGTGGGATTGATTCAATGATAATTGGTGAACCGCAAATTTTAGGTCAAGTTAAACAAGCTTATGCTTATTCTCATGAGAATCAATGTTTATCTGTTGAGTTAACAAAATTATTTCAACGGGTTTTCCATGTAGCTAAACGTATTAGAACGGAAACGAATATCGGTTCTAGTTCTGCTTCGGTTGCTTATTCCGCATGCCTTATTGCCAGACAGTTATTCAAAAATCCAGCACAGCTGAATGTTATGCTCGTGGGAGCAGGTGAAACAATAGAACTCATTGCTCGTTATCTCAAGCCGCATGGATTTAACCATATTATTGTTGCTAATAGAACGCGTGAAAAAGCATTAAATTTAGCGAATTTATTAGATGCGGAAATCATTGCGCTACCAGATATCGCTGTGAGACTGAAAGAGGTTGATATTGTCATCAGTTCTACGGCTAGTCCATTACCCATTATTGGAAAAGGTATGGTGGAGCGATCTATGGCGCTTCGTAAACAACTTAATTCAGTTAATCAAAAAATGTTATTAATTGATTTGGCTGTACCTCGTGATATTGAGGGCGAAATTAGTAACATGGATGATATTTATCTTTATACAATTGATGATTTGCAACAAATTGTTCAATCGAATTTAGAACAACGTTTAATTGCAGCTAAAGAAGCAGAGCTTATCATTGAAGAAGAAGCTAACCTTTTCATGCAATGGTTACGCTCACGAAATGCAGTAGCATTAATTAAACAATATCGAAGTCAAGCTGAAATGATTAAAGCAGAATTAACCCATAAAGCTATCAACGCGATTAAAGAGGGCGGAGATATAGATGAAATTATGACTAAATTCTCTCATCAACTCACTAATCGACTTATTCATGCCCCGACGCAATCTCTACTTCAAGCTGCCAGTCAAAATTGCTGTAACTGTTTAAAAGTGTTAAGTCATGGACTTGGCCTTAAAGAACATTAGCAAGTTAAATTCATCTATCAAAAACCTTTATTTAAACGCAGTTTTAAAAATTTTAACAGTTAATTAGGTACTACTTTTATATGAAACCGTCTATTATTACTAAATTAGAAACTTTACAAGAACGTTTTGAAGAAGTTCAAGCGCTTTTATCTGATGCCAGTGTTATATCCGATCAAGAACGTTTTCGCACTTTATCAAAGGAATATGCACAATTAACAGATGTTGTTAATTGCTTTTCCCAATGGAAACAAACTCAAGATGACATTGAAACAGCAAAAATGATGTTGTCAGATCCTGAAATGGGTGAAATGGCTCAAGAAGAGTTAAACGAAGCGAAAGAGAGAATCGATCAACTTGAAACTCAATTACAATTACTATTATTACCAAAAGATCCTAATGATGAATATAACTGTTTTCTGGAAATTCGTGCCGGTACAGGTGGCGATGAAGCCGCTATTTTTGCAGGTGATTTAGCTAGAATGTATACACGATATGCGGAAGCTAAACGTTGGCGCGTTGAGATTATGAGTTCTAGTGATGGTGAACATGGTGGATATAAAGAAGTAATCATGTTAGTCAGTGGAGATAGTGTATATGGTAATCTAAAATTTGAATCTGGTGGGCATCGAGTGCAACGTGTACCTGAAACTGAATCACAAGGGCGGATTCATACCTCGGCATGTACAGTGGCAGTATTACCTGAAGTACCAGAAGCCGATTTACCTGAGATTAATCCTGCGGATTTACGTATAGATACATATCGTTCTTCGGGAGCCGGTGGTCAGCATGTAAATACCACAGATTCAGCCATCCGTATTACCCATATTCCTACTGGTATAGTTGTAGAATGCCAAGATGAACGTTCTCAACATAAAAACAAAGCAAAAGCGATGTCTGTATTAGCAGCTAGAATTCAAGATGCTGAAAGGCAAAAACGCCAACAGGAGGAAGCATCTACTCGTCGTAACTTATTAGGAACGGGTGATCGTTCGGATCGTATTCGCACTTACAATTACCCACAGGGACGAGTAACCGATCATCGTATCAATCTAACAATCTATCGATTAGATGAAGTCATGCAAGGTAAGTTAGAAATGTTAATTGATCCAATTGTACAAGAATACCAAGCAGATCAGCTAGCAGCGCTTTCGGAACAAGAATAATGACCTATTTAGAATGGCTTAAACAGGCATCTTTATCTCTTAATGAAAGCGAAAGTCCGAAACGAGATGCAGAAATATTATTAGGATTTGTTACAAATAAAACACGTACTTTTCTTATGGCATTTTGTGAGACGGAATTAACTCAACAAGAATTAGACTTACTTGATACCTATTTAAAGCGTCGGCAAGAAGGTGAGCCGATTGCTTATATTACCGGTATGAAGGAATTTTGGTCATTGAAATTTCAGGTTTCTCCATCGACCTTAATTCCAAGACCCGATACTGAGAAACTTGTTGAAATAGCATTAGAATATTTACCTAAAGTTCCTTGCGAGGTGCTAGATTTAGGTACGGGTACAGGTGCAATTACTATTGCGATGGCAACTGAACGACAAGATTGCCTTTTTACAGCAGTAGAAAAAAGTGAACAAGCCTTACACTTGGCACAGAATAATGCTAAACACAATGGGGTTAACAATGCCTATTTTTTACTGGGTAATTGGTATAAATCATTAAAAGGGCGTAAATTCTCAATGATTGTTAGTAATCCACCTTATATTGATGAAAACGATATTCACCTTTCTCAAGGAGACGTACGATTTGAGCCAAGAAGTGCTTTGGTTGCTGATGATCAGGGGCTAGCAGATATTAAACTAATTGTTGAGGGTGCAACGAAGCATCTTAACCAATATGGATGGTTATTAATAGAGCACGGTTGGCAGCAAGGAGAGGATGTAAGAACTATTTTTAAACAAAATAATTTTCAACTAGTTGAAACTCATACCGATTATAGTGGTAATGATAGAGTGACGGTCGGTCGCTGGTTTAAACCATAAAGTCGAACTAATATTTAGGAAAAAAATATGAAACAAAAGATTGTTAAAATTGATAATATCTCCGTTGCTAATGATTTGCCATTTGTTTTATTTGGCGGAATGAATGTGCTTGAATCTCGCGACTTAGCCATGCAAATCTGCGAACATTATGTAACGGTAACGCAAAAATTAAATATTCCATACGTTTTTAAAGCGTCTTTCGATAAAGCTAATCGTTCTTCCGTTCACTCATATCGTGGACCTGGCTTAGAAGAAGGAATGAAAATTTTTGAAGAATTAAAAAAGCAATTTGGTGTCAAAATTATCACTGATGTTCATACGGAACAACAATGTCAACCCGTTGCTGATGTAGTGGATGTCATTCAATTACCTGCATTTTTAGCACGACAAACTGATTTAGTCGTTGCAATGGCAAAAACGGGTGCCGTAATTAATGTAAAAAAACCTCAATTTGTCAGTCCAGGACAAATGGGAAATATTGTCGAAAAGTTTGAGGAAGCCGGTAATGATCAAATCATTCTGTGTGACCGTGGCAGCTGTTTTGGCTATGATAATTTAGTAGTCGATATGCTAGGCTTCAATATTATGAAGAAAGTCAGCAAAGGTTCTCCTGTAATTTTTGATGTTACTCATGCCCTGCAATGCCGTGATCCAATGGGTGCTGCTTCTGGTGGTCGTCGTGGTCAAGTAACTGAATTAGCGCGAGCTGGTATGGCCGTAGGAATTGCTGGATTATTTTTAGAATCTCATCCAGATCCTGCTCACGCAAAATGTGATGGACCTTCGGCTTTACCATTAGCTAAATTAGAACCTTTCTTAAAACAGATGAAAGCTATAGATGAATTAGTGAAGAATTTCGAAGAAATCGATACCGAAAACTAATCGTTTTATTGGGGATAAAAAACAATAAAAGCGGATATTAAGCTATCCGCTTATTCATAAAAAAATGGTAATTTAATGAAGTGTATTTTCAGCTTCAAAATCATCTTCTTCATCTTCACCATCTTCAAAATAGGTACCCCATCCATCATAATGGACATTAAACTTATTTATTAACTCAATAAGTTGGGCTATTTGACTATTAATAAGATCCGCTTCAAGAGGAATTTCAGAAATAATATCACAACAGATAATAGGTTGATTATTATCATCTTCCATTTCTTCTGGATCAGTCACTTCATAACCTAATTTAAATGCTTCAACCGCTACTTTTTCTAAACTGTCAAAGTCAGTTGAAGATATATGATGCTCTATAAGATATAGCGCATCAGGATCACTGCCATCCTCTAGCAGTTCTTCAATGATAGAATCCGTTTCTTTTTGTGCTAATGCAATTTGAGTTTTCATAATATACCTATATAGGAATAAATAGTTGTGTGGTATATTACACGCTAATCATTTAAATACTAACATTTTTTATTTATAAAGTAGAATTAATGACCATTACTAACGCAAATCAGGCGTCTGTATATGATCTTCATAGCCATACTAAAGCCTCTGATGGTATTTTAACTCCTGCTCAAGTCGTTCAAAGAGCAGTAGATAATCTTGTGGATGTGCTAGCAATTACAGATCACGATACAGTCAAAGGTTTAAACGAAGCTCATCAGTATATTCAAGATAAAAATTTATCAATACGATTAATTAATGGAGTAGAAATTTCGACACTCTGGAAAAATACAGAAATTCATATTGTTGGTTTGAATATTGATATCGATGATTCACAATTAGATGTATTTTTACATCACCAAGAACAATGTCGAATAGAGCGAGCTTTGCAAATTAGTCAGAAGCTTAAAAAAGTCGGGATTGAAAATGCTTATGAGAATGCTCGCAATTATGCACAAGGCGATATTGTCTCAAGAGCACACTTTGCACGGTTTCTTGTTGATAATGGTTATGCTAAAGATATTAAGCGAGCATTTAAGAAATATTTAGGAAAGTCGGGCTATGCTTATGTAGCACCAAAATGGTCAACTATAGATGAGGCTATTAATATTATTCACCAAGCAAAAGGCCAAGCTGTGCTGGCTCATCCTTCTCGATATGATTTTACAGCTACTAAAATGCAGACTCTGATTCACTATTTTAAAGAGCAGGGTGGTGATGCAATGGAAGTATCACAAAGTCGTCAAACGTTAGAAGCTCTGAAATTGTTAGCACATTTTGCTAATAAATTTGATCTTTTGGCTTCGCAAGGTTCTGATTTTCATGATCTAAATAATTACCTTGATTTAGGGAAAACTCAACCTTTACCAACTAATGTAAAGCCTATATGGTATAATTGGTCAACTTAAAACCACTCTTAATATAAAGTGATAGCTATGGCACAAATGTTTTATATTCATCCAGACAATCCACAGAAACGATTACTTGAACAAGTCGTTAATATACTAAACAATCAAGGTGTGATTGCCTTTCCCACTGATTCTGGTTATTCGCTAGGTTGCACCTTGGATAATAAATATGGTGTTGATCGAATTTGTAAAATAAGAGAATTAAATAAAAATCATAATTTCACTTTAATGTGTCGTGATTTATCAGAATTATCATCCTATGCTTATGTAGATAATTCTAGATTTCGATTATTAAAAAATAATACACCCGGTCAGTATGTTTTTATTTTAGAAGCTAATAAAGAAGTTCCAAGACGTTTGATGAATGAAAAACGCAAAACAATTGGTTTGCGTATCCCGGATAACAAAATTGATCAGTCCCTATTAGCATTATTAACCAAGCCGTTAATGACAACTAGTTTAATTTTGCCTAATGATGATTTTGCGCAGTCTGATCCGGAAGAAATTGATCAGGTTATTGGTCATCAAATTGATGCCATAATTCATGGTGGTTATTTGGGGCAACAACCTACCTCTATCATTGATTTAACCCACGATTATCCAGAGATTATTCGTAGAGGGAGTGGTGATGTAACGCCATTTATCTAAAACAATAGTATAACGAGAAAAATAATGAAAAAAGTGATGCTAAGTTTATTAATTATAGGTAGTTTATTGCTAATTTGTACAGTTATATTGCTTTTTAACCAACTTGCATTCATTAATAATTCATATCATGCTTCGGGTAATGTTATTAATTTTAGAATAAATTATAAAATGAATTCAAAAGGTGAAAAAATTCGTTTTTATCACCCAATTGTTAAATATACAGATAAAAATGGTCATGCTGCTTATTTTTTATCTACTGAGGGAAGTATTAATCCTCAATATGAATTAGGTCAAGAGGTAGATGTACTATATACATCAAATCATGCGGAAATCAAAACCTTTCATGCTATATGGTTAGTTATTGTGCTTATGGCAATGCTAGGTATCGTACCGATAATCATCGCACTGATTTATTTTGGATGTATCTATATAAAAAATAAACGAATAAATCGATTAATTCATAAAGGACGATGCCTTGAAACCATAATTCAATCAATTGAAGTAAAGATGTTTTTCAGGTTTAGATGGCTTTGTTCTTATGTTATCTATAGTGAGAATGCGGATAGCAATTACCCGGATATTAAACAAGTTTTCAAAAGCGGATCATTTTGGTTTAATCCAAAACCTTATATCAAAAACGAAACTATTTCTGTATATATTGATGAATCTAATCCTCGTCGATATTATATGGATACCAGATTTATATCAGCAGTTAAATAACAAAATAGGATACCTGTGAAGGTAGCTAGAGGAGATTATGAAAAGTATCAAAGATAATACTGAAAAGTTACAAAAAGTTTTAGCTAATTTAGGGCACGGCTCACGCCGAGAACTTGAAGCATTAATTCAAGAAGGTAAGGTGAGTGTTAATGGTCAATTAGCGAAACTTGGTGATAGAATTGATGTGCAAACGCAACCTAAAATCCGAATTAATGGCCATTTGATCTCCACTAGACTAAAAGAACAAGATATCTGTAGAGTGCTATTATATTATAAACCAGAGGGCGAAATTTGTTCACGTAATGATCCACAAGGGCGTGCAACTGTTTTCTCTAATTTACCTAAATTAAAAAATGCTCGCTGGATTAATATTGGTCGTTTAGATATTAATACCTCCGGCTTATTGTTATTTACCACTGATGGTGAATTAGCTAATCGTTTAATGCATCCGCGTAATGAGATCGAACGCGAATATGCGGTTCGAATTTTTGGGCAAATCACTGATGAACAAATACGACAGCTTCAAAAAGGTGTACAACTAGAAGATGGTCCCGCATCTTTTAAATATATCCAAGCTCAAGGTGGGCAAAATGCTAACCAATGGTTTAATGTCGTTATAACCGAAGGTCGAAATAGGGAAGTCCGTCGCATGTGGGAAGCTGTAGGGGTTAAGGTTAGCCGCTTAATGCGTGTTCGATATGGGAATATCTATCTTCCTAAAGGTTTACCTCGTGGCGCTTATACTGAATTAAATATTAATGATGTAAATTACTTAAGAGACTTAGTCGGTTTAAATAGTGAAGAAAAAAGTTTCTTAACGCCAGAACAGCGCAAAAACAAATACAAACGACTCCGAGCTAAACGCCCAAGTCAGCGATAGCACCAATTATTTTCAATCATTGGTTATGAGTCGATGACAAATAGCCAATGATTTTAATTATTGTCGATATTTTATATAAACAATCATAAAAATACTAAAATTCATTGACTGATTAAAATTGCTGAATATAATACCTAACGCAACAACAAATCCTATCTAAGTCTCCTTAGCTCAGCTGGATAGAGCAACGGCCTTCTAAGCCGTAGGTCACAGGTTCGAATCCTGTAGGGGACGCCATGAAAAACCTTAGTAATCAATCATTTATGAACACCAAGCCTAACTATTGATTATCCTTACTTTCATTTTGTGACCAAATTGTGACTGCATTTGAAAATTGGCTTAAGTGTCCCGCATTTAAATGAGCATATTTTTATACCTTTTCTAAAGTTTCCCAACCCCTAATTCTTTTAAGGTGAATAAAGGCGTTCCTCTTTGCACATGCCAACTCGTTCATGTGTGTCGCAAATCATGAAATACGGTAGATTTATAGGGATTGCTGAATTTATTACTTCTGCGAATTCAACAATTGATAGTAATGGCTTTCTTAAAGCTGCTTCACCTATTTTTAGATTATTTGCTAGTGATGATGTTAATCCGGATGAAGGTTTTATTAAATCCGGTTTTGCTCATGTAAATGATGAAGCTAAAAACGCGTATGCAAAGAAAATTGCTGTCGGTCATTATGAAATACACGGAAGCTTAGGATTTGCCAAAGATGGATGGTATATCACACTACCAGAAGACGCGAACGGTAATAAAAAATTCTTTGCTGACTATTCAGTTGATGAAAATAATATTATTACTATTAAAACCTACACTAAAAAATTTGATACAGATCGCTGTGAAACTGTTGCAAATGATCCAATTGATATTACGAAAAGGCGTTGGATTGATGTGCGTCTACACATGATGATTAATGATCCACCTTATAAACAATCAGAAGAGTAATAAAGATTATCTAAACAATATAAATAATAGATTTTTTATTATAAATATATAAACTATATACCCATTCCTAACAAATATAATAATTATAAAGTGAGGTTCTGAAATGGGTAAACTTGTCGCAGTGGTAGGCGATCGAACCACGAAAGGCGGATATATACTTACTGGGTCAGGTCCGGCTACTTGTGGTGGACGGAGTATCGCTTTAGTGGGTGATTTGGTCACTTGTCCAAAATGTGGAAGTAAAGGACAAATTGTTGAGGGCACACCTAATCTTACATTTCATGGTAAACCGGCTGCTTATAATGGTTGCCATGTAGCTTGCAAATGTGCTCCTGTAGGAAGTAATCAAATTATAGCGGGTCTAAGCTGGATGTCCGTTGATGTTATCCCGCCAAAATCATCAGAAAGCACAAGCTATGTATCTAATTCAGAAACCCGCTCAAAAATTAGATTAGATGTAAAAAAGCTATTAGATTTAGCTAAAGAAGTTAGCGAAAAGCATTTATATTACGAAGAGATAAAACAGCAGTTTATACAAGCTATAGAATCCTTTGCAAATAGTATAGTTACTCAGGTTGATAATGGCTCAATAAGTTATGCTGAAGGCTCGGAAGAAATCCAAAAAGAGAAAAAAGCCTCCTTAATCAAGCATATCTCTGGGTTAAAAATGGTCTTTCTGTTTTTGGTGGTATAGGTCAGATTGTGTCAGGGGTAGCATTTTGTGAGACGGGTATCGGTTGTGTATTTGCAGCGCCTATGGTTGCTCATGGATTTAATGGCGCATATGAAGGTGGGGCGGGTATTTATAATGGAGTTATGAATCAAATTGATGGCGGTAATAGGAGTTTGGAAGTTAAAGGTGACTTAAGGAAATTATATGAATCAGCCGCTGAAGCATTAGGTTTTGACGCTTCGGTAGGTTCTACAATCTATGATTCGGTAGATTTAGCAGTTTCAGTACGAGGTAAATTAAAGCTTGTGCCTAAATTAAACGAATTTGGAGATCCAAAATTTAAACTGTTTTGGTATGGAAGACAGGATCTATTAAGGGCTTATAAACAAATGAATATTAAACTACTTAATTTAGAGATGTTGGGTGATCTTTCATTGACCGTAGATATTATAAAACAGTTTAAAAATGCTTTCTTTTATAACAAAGATAATGAACAGGTTATTATGGTTGTAAAAGAGCCAGAAACAATTACTAATGTAGGGCAAATTGTTGATGATTGTCATCTTGTAATAACTGTAACGGGTACAGATGAAGATGTACCGGCTTATTATCGTTGTAAAGCAAGTGATAACTCGGAATATAGAAAAGATCTAGATGGCAATATAATTAAGGTTGATTAGAACAATGATAATTTTCACTTGTGCCCTCTATTATTTTTTAGTAATAGTAGGGTTCTTTTTTCAATATTATTTTAAAAAATTTACAGCTTCTGATTATTACATGAATCCACAATTAAATCTTAAAAGGGTATTTTGCATTGCATATCATTATTTTATATTAGGTTACTCAATGTTATTATTTGAGTTAGTTGGAAATGAAGTAATACAAAGTTTTACCGTCCTAATTTCTGTAGTTATCATTTTCATAGTTTATATTTCTTTTTCTGGTAATTTAGAGTTTGCCATAAGTCCCAGAGAAATAAAAAGAAAAAGAAAAAGAAAATGGAAATAATGTATTAAGACTAAGGAGCTATCTAACAATGATTATTCAATGGATATTATTTATTTGCTTTACGGTATTCAGTGTTTACGTTAGGCTTTATTTTTTCTTACGTGCAACAAATTATTACAGTGATAAATCTTTAAATCTTAAGCGAATATATGCAATTATTTATTACATTTTTACGCTTAGTTATTGTGTTTATATGTTTTTTGTAGTATTTGATAACTTGGATGTGTTCGGAGGGGATTTTTTATTCACATTCATTTCATGGCTTTTAATTATGAACTTCACTATGAATGTGTTTTTTGTAATTAGCCTAACACAAAAATACTAAAATAAATAAAGGTAATTGGTAAGGTGATCCAATTGATATTACGGAAAGGCGTTGGATTGATGTTCGTCTGGACATGGTAGTTAATGATTCGCCTTATAAACAATCCGAAGAGTAATATAGATTACCCAAACAATATAAATAATAGACCTTTTATTATAAATATATAAACTATATACCCATTCCTAACGCATATAATAACGATAAAGTGGAGTTCTGATATCACAGTGGTAGGCGATCGAACAACGAAAGGCGGATATATTATTATTGGATCGGGTCCTGCTACCTGTGGAGGCAGAAGTATCGCTTTAGTGGGTGATTCGGTAACCTGTCCAAAACGTGGAAGTAAAGGACAAATTGTTGAGGGAGCACCTGATCTTACATTTCATGGTAAACCGGCTGCTTATAATGGTTGCCGTGTAGCTTGACAATGTACCCCTGTGGGAAGTAATCAAATTATAGCGGGTTTAAGCTGGATGTCCGTTGATGTTATCCCGCCAAAATCATCAGAAAGCACAAGATATGTATCTAATCCTGAAACTCGTTCAAAAATCAGAATAGATGTAAAAAAGCTATTAGATTTAGCTAAAGAAGTTTGCGAAAAGCAGTTATAAAAGAATATGCTTTCTTATCTATTGTTATCTTGTAATTACCTACAGTGTATTTATATTAGTTTTACTAAAACAAGGGTATATATTAAGTTTTCTTGTTTTATTATCTGTATTGTGAATATTTATTATATATATTTGTTTCACAGGTTTTTTAGAAACGCCCCCAAGATACAAAAAGCGGAAGAAGTAGGAGTAACCCAGACAAATCGAATTAAAGTGCGACATGCGCTTATTAATAGATATTAGAGATTAAAGATTAAAAATATTTTGTTTTAAAAGATCCAGTCATTTTTTCCTATCAACGTGAAGAGATTTTGTTTTCGGTGATAGATAACAATAAACCAATCTCAAGTGTTCATTCCTTAAACGTTATTTTTTTTATTTGAAATTTCCTCTCTAATTTCACGCAGTGTCATTGCTATTACCATTAAATTAGTAATAATTGAATTAAGCATGACTAAGAACATTATTGAAAAACATAATAAAGAGGCATAAATTAACACACATACAATAACTATTAATCAAGGAACTTGGCATGGTAGATTTGAACAATAATTCAAAATGGGAAAATGATGTTTATATAAAACAATCGGGCGATGCTGTAAAAAAAACTCACGAAGCATTAGCAAACAGAACAGAATATTTAAAGGAGAATTTAGAGGCTTTAACTGAAGAAGTTAAAAACAGTGTTAGCGCTAATGCACTCCAAGAAAACTTAATTAATACCAGTGATGATAAACTTGGTGATGCTATGATTGGGGTTAAACAACCCTTTGCTGGTGCGGTGGCTCGAACTCAACATGATAAAAATACGGAACAACTTTCATCTGCGGATTTTGGCGCGTTGGGTGATGGCACTTCAAATGAAACAGAAATATTTTTATTGATTGATAGTGTAGCAGCTAATCGAACCATCGACTTATTAGGTAAAACATACCTTGTAAATAAAATGCCCACCAAAGCACATTATTTTAATGGTTATTTTTTGATAAATGGTACTCTAAAAAAGGCAACATATAAAACATTAATTAAAGCATGGGATCATGAAGCAAAAATATCAGGACCTGGAAACGGATTAATTGCAATAGGAACGAACACGGCCAAAAATTTACCATCGGATCAAATTGGTCATATTGCCGATAATATAGCAATGGGTCGAGATGCATTAGGTGCGGCAACACAGAGCAATATGAATATTGCCATTGGTGCACAAACAATGAGTAAAAATACACCAGGTGCAGCAAATATAGCTATCGGTTCATGGGCATTAACTAACATTACTGGTGATCCATCGAAGGTTTCAAATACTACGGGTTCTAGAAATATTGCAATCGGAGCGTTGTCTCTACATTTTTTGGAAAAAGGCTATAGAAATGTTTGTATTGGTAGAGACGCGGGGCATTCACTCGTTGATCAACATGATAACACGTCTGTTGGTTATGGTTCTTTATCTCACGGACATTGTACTATGTTTGTTGATGGTAAAATAACAAATCAACAAATACCGGTGGGAGGGAATGGCAATTCAGCATTAGGTTCACAAGCGGGTGCATATAATTCAGAAAATTATAATGTTTTTGTCGGTCACCAAGCAGCAAAGTACAGTAAAAACTTATATGCCAGTGTTTTTGTTGGTGCAGGCGCTGCGGGAACTGTTCAGAAAAACACTTCAATCAATGGACGAATTATTTCTCAAGTCGAAAGTATTGGTACCTACATACAAATTGATACAGATATTATTATTACAATGCCATCACATAATGTTATTGTTGGTAATTACGTAACGCTAAGATTCACATCAGGCGAAATTTATAATAACACAACCGAAAATGTTTGTATGAAGGTGAGTTCAATAGATGGTAATAGTTTTACAGTAGTTTCGCCAGTCGAACTTTCAACAAGAGGTGAGGTGATTTTAGTTAACTATGAAACCGATGTTATAGATGATGCAGCTAATTCTAAATTCATTACTGTTGTTGGTCGAGGAGCTGCGTTATCAGCGCAACAAATTTATAACAATAATACTATTATAGGAGGCTATTCTACATATTCAGCAATAGCCATTAAAGAGGGTAATACTGTAATCGGAAGCCAGGGAGCTAGGAATGCAATAGAGATTGGCGCTCATAATGTCATATTAGGTACAAACGCAGGTGCAAAATCAACATCAATTGGTACCCAAAATACAGTTGTTGGAGGGTACGCTGGTGAAAAAATGGTTGGTAATGGTAATGCGCTATTTGGTTATTCTTCGGGTGGAGCATTAATTACTGGAGATAGTAATACTTTAATCGGGCGTGATGCTGGATATCGAATGGTAACCGGGGAGACAATGAAGACCGCAAACAATGTCACTTGTATTGGCGCTTATTCATTCGTAAGCGGTTCAAATCAGGTACAATTAGGTAATTCAGAAACAACGCCATATGCATACCAACCACTACAGTTACGTTCTGATATTAGAGATACAACGGATATTAGAGATTCTGATTTAGGTATTGATTTTATTTTAGGTTTACGTCCTGTTCGTGGAAAATGGAACATCCGTGAAGATTACTTAGAAAAGTCTGAGGTTCAAGTTGGAACAAGTAAAAATGGCCAACCAATTTATGAAACAAGAATTAAATTTAATAAAACTGATTATCTAGCAAAAACTAAAAAACGTACCCGTGATCACGAATGGTTTATTGCTCAAGAAGTAGAAACACTTTGTAAAAAAATGGGCGTTGATTTTTCAGGATTACACCATTCTTTAGTTAATGGAGGGAGTGATGTGTACTCATTAGGTTATGACTCATTTATTCCACCCATCGTTAAAGCAATACAAGATTGCTGGAATAAAATTACTACTCTTGAAAATCGTATAAAGAAACTTGAGTCTAAATAAAATATTTTTATTAAAACTATATGGATAATTTTTAAACTAATAAACTCTCTTCTGAGAGTTTTACTCCTTCAAAAAGACTGTCCTCTAACATCCCAATAGAACATTTAAATGGGTCGGGAATCGTTATGGCAGTCACCAAATCGGTGGCAACACTAGACACACATTAAACTAGTATTGACCAATCAGCTAGTACGCCGCCATCCTTTAAATAGCCCACTTCACGGAGGGCATAACGATGAACATACACAAAATGAATAATAAAACTTCCTTATCAACATGGTTGTTTAGGGTGGTTAGCATGGTTTTTGACTCACTCTTAACGAATGGGCAGTAGTCATAGGTATGTCCGCAACAATTTTTAGTTTCTTGATTAATTGGTACTACAAACATCAGGAAGTTAAGATAAAAAAACAATCATTAGAGAATCACGGACATGGCCATAAAAAAAATAGCAAGAAAGCGAATGCTGAAAACAAAGTAATCTATAAACACGAAAATGGTGAGTATGAATTGATCGATCAGCTCACTTATCAAACTTGTAGCTATGTTAATAGCGAATGGATTGAAGATGCCACCAAGAAAGCAGCTTATCAACAAAAAATCATAAATATGAACAAATTGACTTCAAGTAATTTACTAGATGAGGCGAATAATTGAATGTCTACACTTCTTCATACAACAAAATTAAGGGGTAACTGTTTATTAAATGCCATCGGCATCAAATAACCTAATGATGAATGCAACCGATTGTTGTTGTACCAATATGCATAAGCAGAAAAACCCGGTCTTAGTTCATTGCCGTTTTATTTTCATCGTATTTTCTTTTTTTAAGGTGGTTTATCTTATCCCTTAAAAAAGTTGTACGAATTAGTGTAACCTATCCAAAAAGTAGCAGGACAAAGTGATGCTGAAGCACAATATCGTTTAGCGTTTATGTACGATAAAGGGGGGGTGTTAAGCAAGATAAATCTTTAGCTAAAAAGTATTACCAACAAGCTTGCGATGGAAATTATAAAAAGGCTTGTAATAAATTAAAGTAACTAACAGAATAATTAAATTATTTCAAAAAACACCTTAAATCACCGTTTTTCACCAAAAGCACTCAATGAGTGCTTTTGGTGTTTTTCCCCTAGAATAAAAAATGAGTTGATGCATTTTTAATTTAGATAAAAATAGCCATTCTATTAATGATTTTTTCGGAAAAATTCGTTATAGTTTTCTTCGATTTTTTTATAAAAATCCTATTAATAATTTTGTATAAATTTTATAAATATATTGATAGTTAACTCCTAAAATAACATTTAAAAAGTATAAGTAAGTTTTCGTTGTTATATAAATATAATATAAGGAAGATTATGAAAAATGGATTATTAATCATATCATTATGCTTATTTTCTTTTGCCGGGTATGCAAATCAATGCAGTGAATATTGGCAAAAGGAAAATTACGAAAAAGCCTTTACTCCCTGTAAAGAAGAAGCAGAGCAAGGTAATGCTGACGCCCAATATAATTTAGCGCTTATGTACGATAACGGTGATGGCACCGAACCAGATAAGCAAAAGGCTTTTTATTGGTATACAAAAGCAGCGGAGCAAGGTTACCCCAACGCACAACATAATTTAGCGATAATGTATTATCAAGGTGAAGGCATAGAACAAGATAAGCAAAAGGCGTTTTATTGGTTTACAAAAGCAGCAGAGCAAGGTTATCCCGACGCACAATATAATATAGCAGTTATGTATAATAATGGTGATGGCACCGAACCAGATAAGCAAAAGGCGTTTTATTGGTATACAAAAGCAGCAGAGCAAGGTAATCCCAACGCACAACATAATTTAGCGTATATGTATGAAGAAGGAGACGGCATAAAGCAAGATAAGCAAAAGGCGTTTTATTGGTATACAAAAGCAGCAGAGCAGGGTTATGCTGATGCCCAAAATAATTTAGCGCTTATGTACGATAACGGTGATGGCACCGAACCAGATAAACAAAAGGCGTTTTATTGGTATACAAAAGCAGCGGAGCAGGGTTATGCTGACGCCCAATATAATTTAGCGTATATGTATGATAAAGGAAACGGTATAAAGCAAGATTATCAAAAGGCGTTTTATTGGTATACAAAAGCAGCAGAGCAAGGTTACCCCAACGCACAATCTAATTTAGCGTATTTGTATTATCAAGGTGAAGGCATAAAGCAAGATAAGAAAAAGGCGTTTTATTGGTTTATAAAAGCAGCAGAGCAAGGTGAGTTTTATGCGCAAAACAATTTAGCACTTATGTATGATAATGGTGATGGCATAAAGCAAGATAAGCAAAAGGCGTTTTATTGGTTTACAAAAGCAGCAGAGCAAGGTTACCCCAACGCACAACATAAGTTAGCGGTAATGTATGATGAAGGAGACGGCATAAAGCAAGATAAGCAAAAGGCGTTTTATTGGTTTACAAAAGCAGCAGAGCAAGGTAACCCCAACGCCCAATCTAATTTAGCGTATATGTATGATAAAGGAGACGGCATAAAGCAAGATAAGCAAAAGGCGTTTTATTGGTATAAAAAAGCTGCGGAGCAAGGTGAGTTTTATGCGCAAAACAATTTAGCGTATATGTATGATGAAGGAAACGGCATAAAGCAAGATAAGCAAAAGGCGTTTTATTGGTATACAAAAGCAGCAGAGCAGGGTTATGCTGACGCCCAATATAATTTAGCGAATATGTACGATAACGGTGATGGCACCGAACCAGATAAACAAAAGGCGTTTTATTGGTATACAAAAGCAGCGGAGCAGGGTTATGCTGACGCCCAATATAATTTAGCGAATATGTACGATAACGGTGATGGCACCGAACCAGATAAACAAAAGGCGTTTTATTGGTATACAAAAGCAGCAGAGCAAGGTTACCTCTACGCACAATATAATTTAGCGAATATGTATTATGATAAAGGAAACGGCACAAAGCAAGATAAGCAAAAGGCGTTTTATTGGTATACAAAAGCAGCAGAGCAAGGTGAGTTTTATGCGCAAAACAATTTAGCACTTATGTATGATAATGGTGATGGCATAGAACAAGATAAGCAAAAGGCGTTTTATTGGTATACAAAAGCCGCGGAGCAAGGTAACCCCATCGCACAATCTAATTTAGCGTATATGTATGAAGAAGGAGACGGCATAAAGCAAGATTATCAAAAGGCGTTTTATTGGTATACAAAAGCAGCAGAGCAAGATAACGCCTACGCACAAGATAAGTTAGCGTATATGTATCATCAAGGTGAAGGCATAAAGCAAGATAAGCAAAAGGCGTTTTATTGGTATAAAAAAGTTGCGGAGCAAGGTTACCCCAACGCACAACATAAGTTAGCGGTAATGTATGATGAAGGAGACGGCATAAAGCAAGATAAGCAAAAGGCGTTTTATTGGTATACAAAAGCAGCAGAGCAAGGTTACCCCATCGCACAACATAATTTAGCGTATTTGTATTATCAAGGTGAAGGCATAAAGCAAGATAAGCAAAAGGCGTTTTATTGGTTTACAAAAGCAGCAGAGCAAGGTTATCCCAACGCACAAGCTTATTTAGCGTATATGTACAATAACGGTGATGGCATTGAACAGGATAAACAAAAGGCGTTTTATTGGTATACAAAAGCAGCAGAGCAAGGTAACGCCTACGCACAATATAATTTAGCGGTAATGTATGATGAAGGAGACGGCATAAAGCAAAATAAGCAAAAGGCGTTTTATTGGTTTACAAAAGCAGCAGAACAAGGATTAGCTGACGCTCAACGTAATTTAGCGTATATGTATTATCAAGGTGAAGGCATAAAGCAAGATTATCAAAAGGCGTTTTATTTGTTTACAAAAGCAGCAGAGCAAGGTGACGCCTACGCACGATATGTTTTAGCGCTTATGTATGATGAAGGCGTTGGTGTTAAGCAAAATAAATCTTTAGCGAAAAAGTATTACCAACTAGCTTGCGATGGAGATTATAAAAAGGCTTGTAATAAATTAAAGTAACTAACAGAATAATTAAATTATTTCAAAAAACACCTTAAATCACCGTTTTTCACCAAAAGCACTCAATGAGTGCTTTTTTTGTTTTCTCCCCAGGATAAAAAATGCGTTGATGTATTTTTAATCTTAATCTTAATCAAAATATCCATTCTATTAATGATCTTTTCTGAAAAACTCGTTATAGTTTTCTTCGATTTTTTTATAAAAATCCTATTAATAATTTTGTATAAATTTTATAAATATATTGATAGTTAACTCTTAAAATAACATTTAAAAAGTATAAGTAAGTTTTCGTTGTTATATAAATATAATATAAGGAAGATTATGAAAAATGGATTATTAATCATATCATTATGCTTATTTTCTTTTGCCGGGTATGCAAATCAATGCAGTAAATATTGGCACAAGGAAAATTACGAAAAAGCCTTTACTCCCTGTAAAGAAGAAGCAGAGCAAGGTAATGCTGGCGCACAAGATAAGTTAGCGTATATGTATCATCAAGGTGAAGGCATAGAACAAGATAAGCAAAAGGCGTTTTATTGGTATACAAAAGCAGCAGAGCAAGGTAACCCCATCGCACAACATAATTTAGCGATAATGTATTATCAAGGTGAAGGCATAGAACAAGATAAGCAAAAGGCGTATTATTGGTTTATAAAAGCTGCGGAGAAAGGTAACCCCAAAGCACAATATAATTTAGCGTATATGTATCATCAAGGTGAAGGCATAAAGCAAGATAAGCAAAAGGCGTTTTATTGGTATACAAAAGCAGTAGAGCAAGGTGACGCCTACGCACAACATAATTTAGCGTATATGTATCATCAAGGTGAAGGCATAAAGCAAGATAAGCAAAAGGCGTTTTATTGGTATACAAAAGCAGCAGAGCAAGGTAACCCCAACGCACAATCTAATTTAGCGTATATGTATGATGAAGGAGACGGCATAAAGCAAGATAAGCAAAAGGCGTATTATTGGTATACAAAAGCAGCAGAACAAGGTGACGCCTACGCACAAGATAAGTTAGCGTATTTGTATCATCAAGGTGAAGGCATAGAACAAGATAAGCAAAAGGCGTATTATTGGTATACAAAAGCAGCGGAGCAAGGTAACGCCTACGCACAATATAATTTAGCGGTAATGTATTATCTAGGTGAAGGCATAGAACAAGATAAGCAAAAAGCTGTATATTGGTATACAAAAGCAGCAAAGCAAGATGCCCCCTACGCACAATATTATTTAGCGGTTATGTATGATAAAGGTGATAGTATTGAGCAAAATAAACCTTTAGCGAAAAAGTATTACCAACTAGCTTGTGAAAGGTATCATGAAAAGGCTTGTAGTAAATTAAAGCAACTAACAGAATAATTAAATTATCTCAAAAAACACCTTAAATCACTATTTTTTTCACAAAAAGCACTCAATGAGTGCTTGTTCTGTTTTCACCCTAGGATAAAAAATGAGTTGATGTATTTTTAACCTTAATCAAAATATCCATTCTATTAATGATTTTTTCTGAAAAACTCGTTATAGTTTTCTTCGATTTTTTATAAAAATCCTATTAATAATTTTGTATAAATTTTAAAAATACATTGATAGTTAATATCCCTAAAATAACATTTAAAAAGTATAAGTAAGTTTTTGTTGTTAATATTAATATAATATAAGGAAAATTATGAAAAAAGGATTATTAAACATATTATTACACTTTTTTTCTTTTACCGGGTATGCAAATAAACGCAGCAAATATTTGCATAAGGAAAATTATGAAAAAACCTTTACTTCTTGTAAGGAAAAAGCAGAACAAGGTGATGCTGACGCTCAATATAATTTAGCGTATATGTTTGATGAAGGAGTCGGCATAAAGCAAGATAAGCAAAAGGCGTTTTATTGGTATACAAAAGCAGCAGAGCAAGGTGACCCAAACGCACAATATAATTTAGCGTATATGTATGATGAAGGAGACGGCATAAAGCAAGATTATCAAAAGGCGTATTATTGGTATACAAAAGCAGCAGAGCAAGGTTCCCCCATCGCACAACATAATTTAGCGAATTTGTATGATGAAGGAAACGGCATAAAGCAAGATAAGCAAAAGGCGTTTTATTGGTATACAAAAGCAGCAGAGCAAGGTTACCTCTACGCACAATATAATTTAGCGAATATGTATTATGATAAAGGAAACGGCACAAAGCAAGATAAGCAAAAGGCGTTTTATTGGTATACAAAAGCAGCGGAGCAGGGTTATGCTGACGCACAATATATTTTAGCGTTTATGTACAATAACGGTGATGGCATTGAACAGGATAAACAAAAGGCGTTTTATTGGTATACAAAAGCAGCAGAGCAAGGTTACCTCTACGCACAATATAATTTAGCGAATATGTATTATGATAAAGGAAACGGCACAAAGCAAGATAAGCAAAAGGCGTTTTATTGGTATACAAAAGCAGCGGAGCAGGGTGATGTTAACGCACAATATATTTTAGCGTTTATGTACAATAACGGTGATGGCATTGAACAGGGATAAACAAAAGGAGTTTTATTGGTATACAAAAGCAGCAGAGCAAGGTTATCCCAACGCACAATATAATTTAGCGCTTATGTATGATAAAGGCGATGGTGTTAAGCAAAATAAATCTTTAGCGAAAAAGTATTACCAACTAGCTTGTGAAGGGCATCATAAAAAGGCTTGTAGTAAATTAAAGCAGCTAACAGAATAATTAAATTATTTCAAAAAACACCTTAAATCACTATTTTTTTTCACAACAAGCACTCAATGAGTGCTTGTTCTGTTTTCCTCCAGGATAAAAAATGAGTTGATGTATTTTTAACCTTAATCAAAATATCCATTCTATTAATGATTTTTTCTGAAAAACTCGTTATAGTTTCTTTGGATTTTTTATAAAAATCCTATTAATAATTCTATATAAATTTTATAAATACATTGATAGTTAACTCCTAAAATAACATTTAAAAAGTATAAGTAAGTTTTCGTTGTTATATAAATATAATATAAGGAAGATTATGAAAAAAGGATTATTAAACATATTATTACACTTTTTTTCTTTTGCCGGGTATGCAAATAAACGCAGCAAAGATTTGCATAAGGAAAATTATGAAAAAGCCTTTACTTCTTGTAAGGAAAAAGCAGAACAAGGTGATGCTGACGCTCAATATAATTTAGCGCTTATGTATGAAAAAGGTTATGGCATAAAGCAAGATAAACAAAAGGCGGTATATTGGTATACAAAAGCCGCGGAGCAAGGTGAGTTTAAAGCGCAAAACAATTTAGGGTTGATATATGATGGAGGTGAAGGCATAGAACAAGATAAGCAAAAAGCAATATATTGGTTTACAAAAGCAGCAGAGCAAGGTAACTCTACTGCACAAAACAATTTAGCGTATATGTATTATAAAGGCACAGCACAAGATAAAGTTAAAGCTGTATATTGGTTTACAAAAGCAGCGGAGCAGGGTGATGCTGAAGCTCAATATAATTTAGGGGTTATGTATAATAAAGGTGAAGGCATAGCGCAAGATAAAGTTAGTGCTATATATTGGAATACAAAAGCAGCAAAACAAGGATTATCTCAAGCCCAATATAATTTAGCACTTATGTATTATGAAGGCACCGAGCAGGATAAGCAAAAGGCGTTATATTGGTTTACAAAAGTAGCAGAACAAGGTGATGCTAACGCCCAACACAATTTAGGAGATATGTATTATAACGGTGAAGGCACCGAGCAAGATAAGCAAAAGGCGTTATATTGGTTTACAAAAGCCGCGGAGCAGGGTTATGCTGATGCCCAATATAATTTAGGGGTTATGTATGATGAAGGTGATGGCATAGAGGAAGATAAGCAAAAAGCAGTAAATTGGTTAACAAAAGCAGCAACACAAGGATTATTTCAAGCCCAATATAATTTAGCACTTATGTATTATCAAGGTGAAGGCATAGCGCAAGATAAAGTTAAAGCTGTATATTGGTTTACAAAAGTAGCAGAACAAGGATTAGTTGACGCACAACACAATTTAGCGATTATGTATGGTAAAGGTGATGACATAAAACAAGATAAAATAAAAGCTGTATATTGGTGTACAAAAGCTGCGGAGCAAGGTTATCCCAACGCACAATATAATTTAGCGGTTATGTATGATGAAGGCGATGGAATAGAGCAAGATAAGCAAAAGGCAGTATATTGGTTTACAAAAGCGGCAGAACAAGATATTGCTATCGCCCAATATAATTTAGCGTTTATGTATTATGAAGGTAATGGCGTAGAACAAGATAAGCAAAAGGCGGTATATTGGTATACAAAAGCGGCGGAGCAGGGTGATCCTGACGCCCAATACAATTTAGCGCTTATGTATGATGAAGGCGATGGTGTTAAGCAAAATCAATCTTTAGCGAAAACGTATTACCAACTAGCTTGTGAAGGGCATCATAAAAAGGCTTGTAGTAAATTAAAGCAGCTAACAGAATAATTAAATTATTTCAAAAAACACGTTAAATCACTATTTTTCACAAAAAGCACTCAACGAGTGCTTTTTCTGTTTTTCCCCTAGGATAAAGAATGAGTTGATGCATTTTTAATTTAGATAAAATTAGCCATTCTATTAATGATTTTTTTAAAAAAACTAGTTATAGTTTTCTTTGATTTTTATAAAAATCCTTGGAATGAATACTTTTTTCTCAAGGCGCGTTTTGCACTGATAATAAAAGTAATGCCTTGATACACCTAAACATCGACCCAACCAACTCAATAAATGGCGATGTCGATTTGATTGTATTACTGCGATTTTCGTGCCATTATCAGTGTGGCTTGCTTTAGGATATCGTTTTCCATCAATAACCGTTTATTTTCTTTGCGCAGGGCAAGTAACTCATTATCTTCAGTACTTAGATTATCTTTAGTTTTGAATGAACCCGTTGTGGAGTATTGTTTTATCCATCTATCTAATGCTGATGGCGTTAACTCATACTGTAAAACTAATTCACTGCGGGTTTTACCTTGTTGATATAGCATTACCATCTACTGTTTAAAATCATCTGTATAGGTTCGTCTTTCTGGTCGTTTTATTTTCATCATATTTTTCTTTTTTAGAGTAGTTTATCTTATCCCTTAAAAAAGTTGTACGAATTAGTGTAGCCTATCCAATAATAATATATCGATACTGCAAGACGCTATTGATTTAGATATGCAAGCAGGTAATGAGGAGGAACAGATTAAAAATGGAAAAAGTACCGTATATTATTGACTGGTATTGATATAAAAATTCCCGATGTTGTTTCCCTTCAAAATTAATAACGTTTAACGATCATAATTAATAATACACCTTACAAACAGTTTAAAGAGTAATATAGATTACCCAAACAATATAAATAATAGATCTTTTATTATAAATATATAAACTATATACCCATTCCTAACAAATATAATAATTATAAAGTGAGGTTCTGAAATGGGTAAACTTGTCGCAGTGGTAGGCGATCGAACAACGAAAGGCGGATATATACTTACTGGATCAGGTCCTGCTACTTGTGGTGGCAGGAGTATAGCTTTGGTGGGTGATTTGGTTACTTGCCCAAAATGTGGAAGTAAAGGGCAAATTGTTGAGGGTGCTCCTAATCTTACATTTCATGGTAAACCGGCTGCTTATCATGGTTGCCGTGTAGCATGCCAATGTACTCCTATAGGAAGTAATCAAATTATAGCGGGTCTAAGCTGGATGTCCGTTGATGTTATCCTACCAAAACCATCAGAAAGCACAAGATATGTATCTAATCCTGAAACTCGTTCAAAAATCAGAATAGATGTAAAAAAGCTATTAGATTTGGCTAAAGAAGTTTGCGAAAAGCATTTATATTATATGGTGATTCAACAGGAATTTATGAGGGCTATAGAAATCTTTGCAAATAGTATAGTTGCACAGGTTGATAATGGCTCAATGAGTGATACGGAAGGCTCGGAAGAGATCCAAAAAGAGAAAAAAAGCCTCCTTTATCAATCATATCTCTGGGGTAAAAATGGTATTTCTGTTTTTGGTGGTATAGGTCAGATTGTGTCAGGGGTAGCATTGTGTGAGACGGGTCTCGGTTGTGTATTTGCAGCTCCTATAGTTGCTCACGGATTGAATGGCACATATGAAGGCGGGGCGGGTATTTATAATGGAGTTATGAATCAAATTGACGGTGGTAATAGGAGTTTAGAAGTTGAAGGACCTTTAAGAAAGGGGTATCAATCAGCCGTAGAAGCATTAGGGTTTGACAGTTCGGTCGGTTCTATAGTCTATGATGTATTTGATTTAGCAGTTTCAGTACAAGGTAAATTAAAGCTTGTGGCTAAATTAAACGAATTTGGAGATCCAAAATTTAAACTGTTTTGGTATGGAAGACAGGATCTAGAAAGGGCTTATAAACAAATGAGTATTAACCTACTTAATTTAGAGATGTTGGGTGATACTTCATTGACCTTTGATATTATAAATCAGTTGAACAATGTTTTCTTTTATAACAAAACTACAGAACAGGTTATTATGACTGTTAAAGAGCCTGAAACAATTACTAATGTAGGGCAGATTGTTGATGACTGTCATCTAGTAATAACTGTAACGGGCACAGATGAAGATGTACCGGCTTATTATCGCTGTAAGACAAGTGATAACACAGAATATAGAAAAGATCTAGAAGGCAATATAATAGGGATTGATTAGAACAATGATAATTTTCACTTGTGCCCTCTATTATTTTTTAGTAATAGTAGGGTTCTTTTTTCAATATTATTTTAAAAAATTTACAGCTTCTGATTATTACATGAATCCAGAATTAAATCTTAAAAGGGTATTTTGCATTGCATATCATTATTTTATATTAGCTTACTCAATGTTAATATTTTGGTTAGTTGGAAATGAAGTAATACAAAGTTTTACCGTCCTAATTTCTGTATTTATAATTATCTTAGTTTATAACTCTTTTGCAACTACTTTAGAGTTTGCCATAAGTACCAGAAAAAGAAAAAGAAAAAGAAAATGGAAATGATGTATTAAGACTAAGGAGCTATCTAACAATGATTATTCAATGGATATTATTTATTTGCTTTACGGTATTCAGTGTTTACGTTAGGCTTTATTTTTTCTTACGTGCAACAAATTATTACAGTGATAAATCTTTAAATCTTAAGCGAATATATGCAATTATTTATTACATTTTTACGCTTAGTTATTGTGTTTATATGTTTTTTGTAGTATTTGATAACTTGGATGTGTTGGGAGGGGATTTTTTATTCACATTCATTTCATGGCTTTTAATTATGAACTTCACTATGAATGTGTTTTTTGTAATTAGCCTAACACAAAAATACTAAAAATAAATAAAGGTAATTGGTAGGTAGTGGTGAGTGTTTTATTAAAAATTATTTATCTTTTCTTTTATTATTCCATTTGCCACTACAATCGTGATTCACACAATATTGGTTATTGAACTATTCTAAATGTGGGAATAGCAGGCTTTAAGTTGTAAAGTTGTTCAACTTCTTTTGAAGACAGAAAAAATATTTTGGCTATATCGTCCAAATCATAATCCAATTCATTTCTCATATAATTTAATATAGCAGTTATAAGAGTTGGTTTTTCGCCAAGTATTTCAATTTCAACAGGCTCATTTATCCTATAACCTCGTAACGACATTTGTCTATTTAGATAATTTTCTTGTCCTGCTGTTATAACCTTAAGTGTTTTCGCTCTATAAATTAGCGACTTCATAGAAGCCCGCCAGAAAGGTTTCAAATAAGCAGCCTTTTCTATAGTCATCTCTTTTAGGTCTGATTTTATGTCCGATGCTGGCATTAAAAATTCTGCTGCAAATCGATCTGCTTCCTCTTCCATTGTTGGCGTTGGAATTCTATGCATAACTAAATGTCCTAGTTCGTGCGCTAGTGTAAATCTATAATTGTCTTGAAATTGGTTTTTATTAATAAAAATTAAAGGAGGTAAACCAGATATATAATAACTCACGCCTGATAATCCAGTGTGCTCCATATCGCAGTCCATAACTATGCAGCCAGCACGCTCTAAAGCTGAAATGATATTTTTAATTGGACCAGACGGTAGATGCCATGCTTTTCTTACATTTTTAGCGATTTCTTCAACATTTCCGTCATAATCATCAAGATCATATTGTGGGAATATATATTCTGGCTCAAAATCAATAAATTCAAGTAGTTTACGCAAATGAATTATTCTAATGTTGATCTCGGCCACCAATTTATCTAACACCTTTACGCCAATAGATGCATTTTTCTTAAACATAGGTATCGCGCTTAAAGGACCACCATATAATCTTGATTTTTGGAAAAATAAAGATTTGGGGCACGCTAAAGCAGACGAAAATAAATCTATTTGTTTGTCAGTAATAGGGTTCAAACCTTGTTCTATTTTTGATAAAGTACCTTGAGTAATACTAACTCTTAAGGCTAATTCTTTTTGACTTAGCCCTAGCATTTTTCTTCTTAGCTCAATCATTTCAGGGTGAATTAATTCACTCTCATTTATTAGCTTCGTCATTTGTAACCTTAAGTTTCTTTAAAATATATCTTTTTCATTTTTAAATACTGAATATCATTTCAGAATGAGCAAGCATGATATTGCTAGTTTGTCATTGACCTTCAATATAAACTTGTGAGCCTTTTTACAATATTCACCTATAATCCCGGTTAACTTATCAATACCACAATTTAATGCTATGCTGTTTTATCGCAACTCTCGCTTCCGGAGGAGAGGTTTAAAGTCGGTATAGAATGAGGTGAGTTTTACGGCAAAGAGCAAGTCATAAATTGGTTAAACTTAGATATTCTACGATGTTTATCCATAAAATATCTGATTGCAAGTTCTGTCAATATTGACTTCATTACATCCCTTAATCGATTAAGGCGTTTGTAAGTTAACAGTTTTTTCTCCAATTTAAAAAGGCGAACAGCTAACTTCTCATCAATCCAAGTTATTTCGTTTATGAACTCATCATATTCTTTAGTATAGGATCCATTAATTAGCTTTTTTGCTTCCTCAATAGCTTGATTTTCAATAATTAACTCTTGATTACGTTTTAAATCTTCTTCATGGTCTAACCTACGTAGATGTTGATTAGTTATACAGTCATTTGCAGATATGGCTTCGGCGTACATGATCAACCTCACTCGTTATTATTAATTTCAAACTAAAAACCATTGGATAAAATGGGCTTTGATTTGAATGTTATGTAAAACATTAGCAATCTATTTAGTAAAAGAACTTGCTAGCTAGTCGATCTCTCTTTAAGGTTAGGGCTAGTAGTGGGTAAGTCGTTCACCCGATGCGTACTTTTATGATTGCTAATTTTTACTTTGTTATGAGGTATAAATATTACCAAATGGTTATATTTTAGTAAATACCATTTAGTTAGATTGATTTAAATTTATTGACCAATAGGTAATAATTTATTGTTTTGTTAGGGTTAATTTATTTTCTGATTGATTACTTTTTAATCTAAAATATACATGAAAGTGGATTCAGAGATGTTTTTGAACTAAAAAAGCCCCAAAGGGGCTTTGTCAATCATTATGATGTTAAGCCGCTATAGCTAAAGATAATGCAAATTTATATCCATCATTATATGCAGCAAAAGCATCTTTATGACGAACATGACCTGCTTGACTATAAGGAATAGTAGCTAATACAGAATCATTTTTTGCTTTAGGTATTTGATTTATTGCATGAAAATAACCTAACTCATATGCGCAGCCAGCACATTTGTGTCGGCTGAACGTTCCTTGATAATTAGGTAACGATCCAAATGAATTATCATATCGATGAGAGTTCTGACATATTGGTGAATAGGCCATATATATTTTACCTTCTGATAATAGAAAGCATTAAATAGGGCTTTACACAAAAAGAAAACGAATATACAATCATTTCGAGATCTCAAAATAAAAGCCCTAATGCTTTATGTTTTTATATTTGCCCGATATATCACACATATCGGGCCCCCATATCTAGTAGCATAAAAAATAATTAACCACTAAATATAGATCAAAGTTTATACGATAAAGGAAAAACTTTCAATAATTGATCGAATTAAAAACGCTCAAAATCAAAAAAAGTGATTCTTTTAACCTAATATTGCCCTTTGGATTACTTTAATTAGAAACTATGCTTAAAATGTCATTGAGGAGTAAATAGGCGTAGGTTAGAAATAGGGATAAAGAAACCGCCGAAGCGGTTAGGTATGAATCAAAGTTTAGTCAAAGTATATATAATCAATATTTTGGCCAATAAAAACTTTTCCTTGTATATAAAAATTTTTCATTAACTGTTTATCAAGTCGCCATCTTTCATAAATGGCGTTATCAGAAATAACAATAATTTCTGTGCCAGTCATTTGTAATCTTTTAATATATATTTCATTATCAAAAACAAAGACATAAACACCATCACCATCAAAATAATTTATTTTTGTATCAACGAAAACATTTGCACCCGATTTAATTGTTGGCATCATGCTATCACCTTTAGCGGTAATTACTTTTATATATTCCGTTGATCTTTTCCCAAATATTTTCATAGCAAAATCATGTGTGAACTCAATTGAGCGCAAGACACTTACGAATTCGCGATCAGTTATAATTCCATTACCACAGCTCGCTTTTACATCTAAAACTTCTATTTTCACTCCGCTATTTCCATCGTTTTCGTTACCTGCCAAATCGTTTCCTTGTTTGACCATTTTATTATCATCGCTTAAGCCATCGAGCCATCCACGCGGTAAATTAAATGCTTTTTCAATATCGAAAACTAATTTGTCGGCTATGTTTTTTTTATATTTTTTACCTTCTATGTATAAAAGTCTCGATACGAAACCTTGATCCTTATTTAACTTCTTAGCAAGATTAACGATTTTTCCATCGCAAAATTCATCTCTTAAGCGAATTAAATTTAATCTTCTAATTTCATATCTATTCATACGCACTCCTTAATATATATCGGTTAATACTAAAAAAAAATTACCAAAAGGTAAATATAAAAAATTGTTGATTTAAATATTACCTATTGGTATCATTTGGTAATAAATAAAACCTAAAGGTCATTGGAATGGAAGAATTAAGAGCCTTTTTAAAAACATTAACGGTACCTGAAAAAAAAGAATTCGCGACTAAATGCGGTACTACTATTAGTTATTTAAGAAAACGATTAAGCGATCGTACCTCTAATCTTGGCATAAAAATATGTATAGAAATTGAACTACATTCTAAAGGCAAAGTTAAATGTGAAGATTTAAGACCTGACATCAACTGGTCAGTTATTCGTAAGAGTTAAATATGTGACATTAATAACGACAAAACTCAAAATCAATGTGAGCTAATTTTAGAACATCTACAAAGCGGTAAATCAATTAACCCAGTATAAGCGTTAGAGCAACATCATTGTATGAGAGTAAGTTTACATATTTATGATCCAAAAGAAGCAGGTTTTGACATTGATAGCAGATTGGTTTGTAAAAATGGAAAAATTTGCTGAGTATTTAATGGAGTGTTAATTAATGACGAAGTTTATAACTAATTCCTTTCAGGTTCCTAACGCTGTTATAGATGAGTTAATGGCTGAAATGTCAGCAAATGCTTTACGTTGTTATCTGTTAATAACTCGTAAAACAACAGGATGGGGTAAACCGAGTGACAAAATCAGCATTTCACAGTTTATGGATTATTTAGGAATAAAGGACAAAAGAACTATTTATACAGCATTAACTGAATTAGTTAGTTTGGGATTGATTAACACGATAAAGAACAGTGGCACAATAACAGAATATTCACTCGTTCTTGATTCATCAATACCAATAGCCAAAAATGTGGGTTCAAAAATTGCTACTGGTGGCAAAAAATGCATTGAACCAATAGCAAAAAATGTACCTGCTACCAGTGACAAAAAATGTACCTCTACAAAAGAAAATACAAAAAACAATATTACAAAAAAAAGAAATGTTAATTTTGATCCTCTGATTGTTAAGCCTAGAAACGTAAGTCTTGAGATTTGGAAAAACTGGATTGATTACAGAAGTAAAATAGGTAAAAAACTTCAACCGCAATCCTGGATAAAACAATCTCAAATGTTAGAGGAACAAAATAGCCCTGAGGCGATAATCAATCAATCGATTATGAACGGTTGGCAAGGACTATTTCCTACTAAAAATAAACCAATAACTATTACTTCTACCAGAAATAACACCAATATACAGGACATATCTTGGATAGAAGATATCGAAAGGGATTTTTTCTAATGAGAAACATTACTGAATTAGTACCTCAAATCAAAATCATTAATAGTGATGATTCTGAAAAAAAACAAAAGAAGGAAGAGATTGCTGAGATTGTAAATAAATTATTTAGACAACTTAAAGCAGCATGTCCGGCCATGTTTCACACACTGAATAATAATGATGAGAATGCGGTTAAACGTCAATGGATTATTGGATTTATAGAAAATGGCATTAATCCCACAATGATTAATTCAGGTATGCGAATAGCAAGACGACAAAATAATCCATTTATGCCGTCAGTAGGGCAATTTATTGAATGGTGTGAAAAGGGAATGTCAGAAATCTACGGATTACCCACCCCCGATGAGTTAGTCAAAAATGTTATTAGATTTTGTGAATGCAAATGGTCTGATGATTTTTGTAATTATGATTATGGCAGTGACGCTAATTATTGGTTGGTCAATGATCTATACCGAGCAATGCAAGATGAATATTTAAGTAGAGATAAATTACTGATTAAAGCTGAGAAGTTAATAGCAATACTCACAAAAAAGATGATGACGGGTTATGTTATTCAACCTGCTAAAAAAGCAATAACTCAAACAATAAAAGTAAAACGCGAGCCATTATCGCGTGAAGCACAATTATCAAAACTTAATGAGATAAAACAAAAATTTGGATTTATCCATGCGCAAGGACGTTAGTTAGAAACATTTTTCACATAAACAGATTTAATAACATTCGACAGATACAAAGAACAATTATTCAAGGTAGCATGATGGAACAATTAGAAACATTGGACAGGCTCATAGCCGAAACGGAACAATATTTAGAGCGATTATATGAACAACGTAGAGAAATCGTTAATCGAAATGATTTGAACAAAGTAAGGGATGAGCAATTAAATGTTAAATAAAGTGACTCTACCTTATCAGCCATTAGTCAATCATTATTGGCCGGTATCTCATGGACATGTTTATATTAACGAACAAGGCATTGATTTGAGAAATGCCGTCATCGCGATAGTAATTAAAGAAAACGTTGCCCACAAATTAATTGGCAAGTTAAAAATAGAAATTTACACAATTATGCCAGATTGGCGAGTTAGAGATTTTGATAATTTAAATAAGGTTATTTTGGAATCATTAACCTACGCAAAAGTGATTGAAGATGATAAGTACATTGATGATTTACGTATCGTTAGAGCAGGTTTTGAGAACAATAATGACACGTTGAAATTTATATTAGCGAATTAAAGGAGGCAAAATGAGAGGAACTAAAGATATTCTAATGGCGTGGAAGAATACACGTGTTTTAAAGCGTATTGGAACAGAATATCCATCAAAATCAGCGGGTATTGAGGGAGCTTTAAGAGATTTTGACTATCGCCAATATTTGACAGAAGACGAGGCACAGATTGTTGATAATGCCGTGTTAGCGCTTAAGGCTGATAACTTTGAGTATTGGACTGTACTGACTTCTTTTTATTTACGTGAAATATCATGTACTAAGCAGGCTAAAGTTTTAGGTAAACAGACAACTGAAATCACAAAGATATTACTTGCAGCTGAATGTTTTATCAGAGGTCACATCATTGAACTATTTTCAAAAGCTGCATAATTATGGTTGGTTAAAAATAACTAAATATACTAGACTGTTTAAACGTTTAAATATATAATATGTTAATAATGCGGTGTTGAGCGTACGAAATACCGAAAAAGTTCAAATAAAGCCTCTCATGAGGCTTTTTTCTTTTCTTTAAAGAATTTTATCGTTTCTATTACAAGCTTGACTTTTGACCATATTCAAATCTATGGCAGTTTGTTTGATTTTAGTAAACTGAGAAACTCGAACCTACTAACATCAAGAGAATTAAAACTTGGACCATCTTCTTTATCTCTTCATTTCTCTTCTGACTTACTCTTTGGTAGGTTTAGCACTACTGCATTAACATATAAACAAAATTTCAATAATACTAAAACTCACTTTGTTAAAACTTAGAGAACCAATCCTGGATAAACTACTTTTTATTTTGGCTGTGAGTTTTGATTCAATTATAAAAAAGTAATGTGGATTTCAGTTAAGGGCGATAGGTCAAATTACCCTTACTTGAAATTTACCAAGACATGTAACTAATACGGTCAATGTCAATTTGCCGTAGATTTTAAAGCCCGAAAATGTCAGCCGAGGGACGAGGTATATTTCTTAATGTTGAGTTATTCTCTCAACACCAAACCGATAACAACACCAGACTCACACACATTACTAATCATGAGCTAGTACGCTGTCACATCGTTAACTAATAAGAAGATTTAATCTTAGAAAGAAACTCATCACCAATATCTTATTTCTGTGGTTGTAATATGCACGCTTTTAGGTGTGATTATCTTAAATGATGGGGATCGCGACATTTATTATTAATTGGTTGTATAAATGCCGAGATTTTTTTCATAAAAAAACTCGTTTACACAGCTAAATTGATAAAAGAATAACTTTGGGGACAATGTTAAGTTCTTTACTCAGAGTTGTTGAACGAACTTAGGCAATGCAATGCGAATAAAATTACTATTAAGGAGATAATTAAATGAATTCATTACAAGAGTATGATAAAAAATCAAATATTATTTCAGTTAAAGAATTCGGAGCCGTAGGGGATGGGTTACAGGATGACACTTTAGCTATTACTAAGGCAATTGATGAAACGTATAAGAGTGGTGGAATTTTACTATTCCCGAGCGGCACTTATATTATTTCATCAGATATTGAATTAAAAAGACAGTTTATTTCCACAGGCGTTGTTTCTTTTAAGGCTCCTGACAATAAAGATCTTTCTCCTAGTGTGGTTTTTTATATTGGACGTAGAATGAATGTTTCAAATGTAACATTTTATAATCTGGTAGTGAAAATTGCGCCAAAAGATAATGAACAAATCTATACTCCGGTTGAGTTAAACGGTGTGAATTTTTTACATTCGAGCCTTCAAATTGGTCAATCGCGTACGATAACAAGTGGATATTCTATTCGTTGTTGTAAATTTACTTCGATTAAGAGCCGAGCATTCAATGGATTAACTGTTCTAAATGCTAATCACGTATTAATCGACAATTGTGAATTTCAAGAGTTCCTAACAGGGATCTATATTGAACCAACAATGTCATTTGCTGCTACTGAAATTCGTATCCAAAATACCCGTATAACAAATTGTGTCGTTTCTGGTATATCTTTAATTGGTACGAATACAGCAAGACTATCTAAAATAATTTTAGATAATTTGGTTATTACAGGTTCATTGCGTGATAGGGATATGTTAAAGCATGGCGGGATTAGAGCATACTTTTGTAATGGTCTTATGATTAATAATATTACAGCCAGTACAATAACAGACACTATAAAATTAGAGGCCTGTACTGATGTAAAAGTTCATAACTCGAATTTAACTTCTAACCAAAGAGCGAGTAATATTAGGGCAACGGGATGTGTTAATGTTGATTTATTCAATTGTGTATTTGATCGTGGTATTGAAGCAGGTTACGCCGTTATTATTGGTGATGCTAATTTCAATGCACAAACAAAAGCAAATACTTATCCAAGTAAATTCTGGCGAATACATGATTGTAGATTTCATTGTATAGCAGTAGGCGTAAAAATTGAATCCACTGATAGTATTTCTGTTTTTAATAATAAATTTTACACAGATATTGCAAAAACAAATACAGGATTATTATGGTTTAGTAAGGAAGTAACAAATGGCCAATACTATAACAATGAATTCTATGCCCCTGGAGAAATAAAAACCATTAGAAATGATTCTTCTGCTAACGTAACAAATACTTATAATGAGCAAAAATTAAATATAATTAAGCCGTCAAGAAATGATTATATTTCAGAACCAATTATAAAAGAGCGTGATTCAGATCTTAATGATGCAACTTCATACCTTATTGAGTTTCGAGTCAATGATTACCGAAATATACGACAAGCAGCTGATAACTATGATTTTAAAACACTATCAGACTGGATGAAATCTATTAATAATGCAACCTTAGCATGGAATAGCAGTGCTTGGCATGTTCCAAGTAAAAAACTTGGTGATATCGTCGTAAATGGGACTGTATATGATACTTATGGCACAGAAAATTTTTGGTGGGCACGTAGCATGCTTGTTATTGATAGATACAATAGATTAACATGTCGCGATTTTTCAACACCTAGTTATAGTTCCAATAACCCATTAATGATTGCTTCAGCTAGTATTGCTGAAAATGCATGGCAAACAGCAACATTCCAATCTCCACTTGTTGTAGATGGTGAGGTATATGATCCGCTTCCATATGGATTGGTAACTCATTATGGTTGGTTTAAAAATTTATCCGCTAGAATGTGTTTAGGACAGAAAAATGATGGAAGTTATATATTGCTTGCGGTTGATGGTAAATCTGGATTTGCTGGTTGTACAATGGATCAAATAGCTAGAAAAATGAAAGATCTTGGTTGCATTCATGCATTTAATCTTGATGGAGGTGGTAGCGCATCATTGTGGTACAAAGGAAAAATTATAAATAATCCTAGTATAGGTGAAGGAGAAAGGAAAATACCAGCAATCATGTATATTTAAGCAAAATTGAGGAAAGATTATGAAAAAGGGCAAAAGAAAAAAATAGTTTGCCCAAGTGAATCCGACTTTAAAAGCTGCATAATTATGGTTGCTTAAAAATAATTTAATAAAAAAACATTAAATACTTGACCGTTTAAACGTTTAAATATATAATATGTTAAAAATGCGGTTTTGAACGTAAAAAATACCGCGAAAATTTAAATAAAGCCTCTCATGAGGCTTTTTTCTTTTGTTTAAAGAGTTTTATCGTCTCTACTATAAACTTGACTTTTGACCCTATTCAAATCTATGGCAGTTTGTTTGATTTTAATAAATTGAGAAACTCAAACCTACTAACACCAAGAGAATTAAGATTTGGATCATCTTCTATTTTTAACTTCTTGCTTTGTTCCAGCTCTATGAGCAATTTGTCATCTTAAAAACTCACTTTGTTTCACTATCCCTCAGTATTGCTTTGAGACATGATTAAAATAAACAAAAATGTTATTTTTTTTTAAAAGATCATTGGATGGTTTGCTGAGCAGGTTAATGTACTGGTCTTGAAAATTAGCAAGGGCTAGCACTCTGCGTGAGTACGAATCTCACACATCCACCACAATTATATGAGCTTAGTTTAACGGTATTAAAACGATGGTCTCCAAAACCATTGATAAGGGTTCAATTCCTTTAGCTCATGCCAAATCGACAGCAACCTAGAACACTCACTGAAATGACTTGGTCATTAGCTAGTACGCTGTCACTACTATTAACCGCCTCACAATGGAGGCCTTTATGAAGAAAAAGAAAATGCCTATAAAAGACCCAAACAACATAAATTGGACGGTTGTTATATATTTATTTTTTATAACATTACTAGGTTCCCTAGCTAGTTATTGCTATCACATTATGAATGGTGATACGTTCCGCATTGGTATGCTATTGGCACAAATATTAGTATCAACATTTGCAGGCGCATTAGTTGTGCTAGGCGCCAGTTATTTCAATCTGGATTTTGAGCTAGCAGGTGGTATAGCTGGGTTGGCCGGTTGGTCAGGCGCAACATTGATAAAAGCGTTAGAAGAACGACTAATTAAGAAAGCCAGTGGAAAGGATTAGGACATGATCATTAGTAAGAATGGTTTAGACTTAATTAAACACTTCGAATCATTGCAACTAAAAGCCTATAAATGTTCAGCCAATGTATGGACGATTGGCTATGGTCATACGAAGAACGTCAAAGAAGGCGACCGTATATGTGAAGATCAAGCTAATTGTTTTTTGATGCAAGATTTATATTCGGTTGAACGGGCAATTATTCGTTTGGTTAAGGTGAAAATTAATCAAAATCAATTTGATGCGTTATGTTCATTGATATTTAACATTGGTATTTCAGCATTTAACAAATCTACATTATTAGCCAAGCTTAATACAAGTGATTTCGTTGGAGCATCTAATGAGTTTAAACGTTGGAACAAAGCAAACGGAATGGTTTTGTGTGGTCTAATTCGTCGTAGACAAGCAGAAGAAGATTTGTTCAATGCTAAGCTCTAATAAATTCTTGATGATAAGTGCCATTATTGGCGTTTTATTAATGTGTCTTGTTTATAACCTATGGCAAGACAATAGAGTGGCCCATCAAAAAATCAATGAGTTGTCCGCAAAGTTACTACAGTTAGAAAATAACGCAATCAAGCAAAACAAAATCATAACAGAGAATGAAAATGCAACGCGTGAATTAGAAAACACATCACAAGAACAGCAGGAAAAAATCAATGAATTACTTAAAAATAATGATTGTGCTGATCAGCCTGTGCCTGTTTCCATTTCTAACAGCCTGTACAACAGAGCGAAAAGTCTACGTCAATCAACCGATACCAGCAAACCTGCTAAGTGATTGCCTCCCCAATATACCGCCTAAAACAATGACCTTTGGTGATAGTGTTAGATATAACGAACATCTATTAAATGTTATTGAGATATGTAACCAGGATAAAAAAGCGATTAGGTTAATTAATCAATAATTATTAATTCTTACTACATAAACTATAAAAATTTGCGTGTATAGCAATATAACCAGTTAATGCATATTTTAATCAGCTTGATATCGTCAACAATCAAAGGAAGTTGAATGTAAAGGGCGATAAGAAAAAAGCCTTGATTTATGAGTTTGGCGTACCGGAAAGAGGGATCCCTAAGCGATCATTCTTGCGCTCTAACGCTTCAAAGTAGTCAGGAAATTTAACGCAGTTAAGTAAACAGCTATTAAATGAATCTTTAGCGGGTAATATCTCTCATTATGATGCTTATGCAACGATTGGCTCATATTTTAGGGGAAAATCGTGGATAAAATCACTGACGGTGATTTTGAGCATAACACCACAGAAAAACCACAAGACGAAAGTTAGCTACTGTTAGAAATAACATAAGGAGGTCACCCGATGCAAACATACCACTGATTAACACGCGTCAATTACATGCATCCATAACATATGAGGTCAGGAAAAAATGAAACGTGAATTTATATCACAGGTTCTAAGTGATGCGTTTTTCGCAAATAAAGTTAATGTTGACGGGTTAGGTGATATCACATGCATTATTCGACCGACCTGTAATGACGATTTGCAAATTCTGTCCGAAAGCGAAAGGTTTAATCCCACAGTTCGGCTATTTTCTTAAACTGCATTAACTAATGGGATGCTATTTCATTATCACGATATGAAAAACAAAATCATATCTAAATCAATATGGAGTGATTATGGCTATTACGACTGTTTGGCAACTCGATATGGAGGAAGTCAGGCGCATGATAGCGGAGATTTTAACGTTACCTGATGAGCGAGTATTTGATGCTAACAATATGCAGGATGTTTCGGAACTGGATTATTTTGTTACCGTTTTAAATTCACACCAGTTGGATATCGGTACTGAAATAAAGTTTAACGGTAAGGATGAGGAAGAAATCATATCGACATTGAAAGAGGTCAACATCTCGATTAATGCCTACGGTAAAAATTCCTATCAGCTACTGTGTAAATTAACACAATCCATGCGATCAACGTCAGTTTGGCAACGATTAAAGCGTATGGGTATGGGTTATTTACGATGTTCAGAGATTCGAAGTCTGCCGACTGCTATTGATGGCGGTGAAGAACAACGTGCAGAGGTTGATCTTATTTTTTCAATTAATTCAATCATTAAAGCCAACGTTAAATGTGGCAAAACAGTAAATTTTAAATTAATACGAGGTTAACAATGAGTTTACCAATTAGTCAGGTTGTAGATGTAATTCTACAACAGTCCCCACAAGGCGCACAGAAACGCGATTTAAGCGTTGTGGCAATTTTTACTAATGAAATGTGCGACGAGTATAACAACCCTGATTCACGTTATATCGTTGTGTCAGATGCTAATCAAGTTGCATCACTATTCGGTACTAATTCGGATGCATATAGAGCAGCATCAGCATTATTTTCAGCAAAACCTAAGCCTAAAACGGCGATCATTGCTAGATATGTTCAAGAAACAGTAACGATCCCCGCTACCTATTCTAAAATTAACGGATCAGCTTTAGCGATAAGTTATATTCATTTTAAAACCATCACTGATGGCTATTTATCTTTTTATTATGGCTCAGACCAAATCGATATTAGTGGCTTAGATTTTTCTAAAGTATCGAATATGGATGATGTAACAAAGATCATTAATGCAAAATTAGAGGATCACCAAGTCAAATTTATCTTTGATTCGGTCGGTAGGCGTTTTATTTTATCGTCTAAAACAGAAGGTAAAGGATCTAATTTTGGTTATGTTTTTAATGCTGAATTAGGTGGTACTTACATCGGTCATTTAACTAACCTAGTTGACGGTAAATGTACGCTAATTAATGGTGAAGACGCGGCAAGTTATAACAAAGAAACGCCAGCCGAAGCACTGAGTAAATTACAAAATCAATACCAGAATTGGTACGGTGTTTATTTTGCAAATACGATTAATGACGCTGAATTAATCGAAGCACATGATTGGATCATTGCTCAAGGGGTCGAAAATGCGAAGGTTATGGCATTTACTGAGACGCGACCTGCTAACATTGAATACGTTGATACGAATGTACTTAAAACACTTTCTATGCGCAACAGTGGTCGTTTAATGGTTCAATATAACAATAAAGGTAATACACATGCTGCTGCGGAATTAATGGGTATTGCATTAACTACAGTTTGGAATGGAATCAATACTGCAAAAACAGTTAAATTTAAACAGCAAGTTAGCGTAACATCTGACGATAAAATCACCATAAATGAGGCTAACAAATGCCGCCGTTTAGGTATTAACTATTATACCGATTATGCAGGTGTCAATATGTTGGCGGAAGGTGTCATGCTAGGTGGTACATTTATTGACGAAACAACCGGATTAGATGCATTTATTAATGCCGTCCAGATTCAAGCTTTCAATACGTTACAAGGTCAGCCAACTAAAATTCCTCAAACCGACAGAGGTCAAGAAATTCTCATCAGTTCTATTAAAGTGATAGGTGAGCAGTTTATCGATAATGGCTTTTTAGGTTCAGGTAAATGGACATTAGGCGATTTGGGTGGCTTGTCTTATGGTGACCAAATCAATGGCTATTATTTTTATTCTGATTCATTTGATACGCAAGATATAGCAGACCGTGAAGCACGCAAAATGATGCCAATCAATTGTGCATTAAAACTTGCTGGTGCAGGTCATAGCGTTGATATTATTGTCCAATTTAATCGATAAGGAGGTTAAATGTCTAAATCATTTTCTTTAGAAGATGCAATCGTGACTATTGATGGTGTTGAAATAACAGGTTACGAGAATGCACAAGATTCAATCTCAATCGCTCCCGCTGGCGATGATGGTAGTATCACCCATGGTATTAATGGGCAAGGTGTTTTTGTCCACTCAAGTAATCGTGGTGCGACTGTTACGATTAAAACATTACAGCACAGTGAAATTAACGAAACACTCAATAGATTACGTGAGCAACAAATTAATAACCCGACTAATGCAACAGCAAAATTAATTACCTATAAAGATATGCGTAATGGCGATGAAATTTTATTATCGGGATGTTGGTTTTCCACACCGCCAACTATCAGTCGTGGAACGTCACACAATGGTATGACATGGACATTTGTAGCAACTAAAGCAGAAATAAAAATTAAAGGTGGTTTATAATGCAAAACAAAGATTTTATAATTGATGATGTAACCTATACATTCAAACAAGCCGATTTTTTCAAAGCCAACAAATATCTTAAAAAATTAACAGCCCTTTTAAAGGGCTGTTTTTCATTGGAAGGTAATCAAACAGGCTTTGATATTGGTCAGCTCGCATCCAATATTGGTAGTGAAGAATTTGTTGAGATTGAAAAGTTTGTTCTGGATTATGTATCCGCGGTTGATGAAAACGGTAAAACGATTTTATTTCAAAATCCTAAAGAACAAGGTGAATTTTTTAATACACATCGAAACCATTATTATCAAATTATTATTGAAGGTCTGAAGTTCCATTTTTTGGGTTTTTTACCAAATGGCATATTGTCCAATCTAAGTACGCTCAGCTTGGCGGAAATAACCAAGAAAGCGATATAGATTGGTTTCTATGGGGCGTTGTCGTTAATAAATACGCAACGCTTCACGAATTGAGGACTGTTTATTCGCTTGATGATGTCATTGATATGCATAACGTCATAGCAGAACTGAAATTAGCCGAAAAACAACAGAGTGAGGCATAATATGATTTTAGAGGAAATTTTAATAAAAATAGGTGTTGATGCTTCTAAAGCCGCTGAAATTTCTGGTGTCATCAATAATTTAAAAACAGGCTTTTCAGAGTTGAATAATGTTGCCGTTACATATGGCAAAATGATGTGGAATGCATTTAACGGGGCAATAGAGAATGCGCAAATTCTTGCTTTACAAAAAAATGCACTTTTTGACATCTCTGAAAAAGAGCTGCTTCAGGCAGAACAGTATAAAAGTGTAATGTGTAAGGTAGGGCTCGCGGTTGAAACTATAAAGACCAAAATTGCGCTTGGTCTTGCACCGGCTGTTACTGATTTAATTTTAGTCTTTAGTGATTGGCTCATTGCCAACAAAGAATTGATCGCGGATGGGATCGACATAATCGTTAAAGTGGTTGGTAATATTATTCAAGTTATAAAGCATTTTTGCGAATTCTTGGATTTGGTTATTACTAATACGATTGGTTGGAAAAATGCAATTATTGCCTTTATCGCTATATGGGCATTATTTAATAAGGCTTTTTTACTGAGTCCTGTGGGACTTGTGATTGGGGCGATTACGGTTTTACTGTTACTTATAGATGACTTAATGGTTTATCTGAAGGGCGGTAAAAGTCTTTTGGGCAGTTATTGGCAACCACTCATTGATGGCGCAAAAGCACTGTGGGAGCATATCAAATTAATTTTTCAATTTATAAAAGCTCTTTGGAGTGGTGATTCAGAAGCTATCAAATCAACATCGAAAAAACTCATTAGTTCTATTATACAAATATATGAAGGCTACATAAATGGAATTAAAACCATACTATCAAATTTGTTAAAATACATTTTTGTTTTTTTCGGTATGTCAGAAAGTAAAGCCAGTAAAACAGTAGATAGAATAGGGAAAATATTTAGTTATCTATTTGATCTGATTATTTTTCCTTTCCGTGCTTTATACAAAGCAATTTGTTATATCATGGATATGCTTGGGCTTGATATCGGTGATGTTATAAATGGTATTTATTTATCATTTATAAGACTTTGTGAGTCAATAATTGCACCTTTCAAAGCAGCGTGGGAATTGGTCAGTTCACTGTTTGATATTTGGGAGGATGACACCACAACGTTTATAGATAAAATTTGTCAAACATTTAAAGCTATCTTAACTTTCTTGTTGTTTCCTTTTGTACAACTTTGGCAGAATATTAAAGGTCTTGGTAAAGCCATTTTAGAGCTATTTGAGCTGATCATCAATGGCTTAATTAATTGCATAGATTGGGTAATCGGTAAAATTATAGAGACATGTAAAGATATTTTTGCTTTCATTACATCTACTTTTACACAATTTTGGCAGTATATTAAAGACGGGTTTGAGTCTTTGGTGACGGATGTTAGCGAGATCTTTACAGGTCTATATGAATCGTTAATTAATCCAGTTAACGATGGCATAGATTGGATAAAAAATAAGTTTTCCGAATTAATTGATTGGTTTAACAATATTTATTCCAATTTAAGTAAAAAGTTCACATCCAAATTCAAAAAATATTTTTCTTGGACAGGATTATTTGATGATGATAAGGACAAAGAACAGGTTAAAACTACTATAATTGAGCACCCTAACTCGTTAAATACTAATAACGCAAACGCAGCAGCCATGAATCGAGTTTCATCAAAGGTGAATAATAATGCTGTGACAATTAATAACACCATGCACGTTAGTACACCGCAAGAAGGGTTTGATAATTTGAATAATCTTGCCAAAAATGAGATTCAAAATGTCGCTGATAATACACAAACCGCACTCGGAGCAAATTAATGTATAAATCTATACTGAATGAATCATCCTTAAATTCTGGTTTAATCATTACCGATGATTTTACTTTTAATTTGGACATAAATACGGTAGAACAGCATACATCAAAGCTAAGATTGACAGAAAATCCGATAGAGAATGGGGCAAATATCGCAGATCATGCGGTGTTAGAGCCTAAAGAGGTGACCGTTAATGGACTGGTTGTTAGTTATAATCCTAATAATAACATAGACAAAAGCGTGACGAGTTATGACATTAAAGACTATCCGTCACCCATACCGGTAAGATCTATCACACCACAAGCTGAAAAAACGGTTAAGGGGTACTATACATCACTTAATCAGACTAAGGAAGAAAACTTAGTTCAGCCTGTTGCCGACTTTTTGCCGGATTACCAATCACCTAAATTCCAAAAACTATCATCTGATAGGATCGCTGATGCTCATGAGAAATTATTAGCTATCCAGCGAAGCGGTAAACCAGTGACGCTACTAACCAATGCACGGCAATACAAAAATATGATTATTACGTCTATTGGTCTTACGCAAAAAGAAAGTACCGTCGGTGAATTTATCATAACATTTCGTGAGATATTCATTGTTGAAACTCAAATCTTTAACGTTCTAAGGATCTCTAAACTTGAAAAGACTAATTCAGGTCACATTCAGCTCGAAAATAAGGGGAATTTCAGAAGTGTGTTTGCAAAAACGGCTGAAGGGGATTTCTCCTTAAACCCGATTTTTTATCCAAATCAGGGATCATATGATAACTATTGGATTTATGAGAGACTCAACAGTAACAATGGTAACAGTGTTCAGAATAAACAGGTTAGATTTCCCCAGAATCAAAAGGATACAGGTAACCCGAGTAACAAGGGTAACAAGGGTAACAAGGGTAACAAGGGTAACAAGGGTAACAAACAGGTTAAATTTCCCTAAAATAAACAGGATACAGTTAACCCTTATCCATCGATTTTGACGAAAGACTAGTAGTGTATCAAAGGATAGAAGGAACAAACAAACATGTATATCATACCTATAACATCAGATGATATTCTAGTGCAATCATTTTCTTTGTACGATATCAATTTGCGATTAACACTGCGTTACAATTCTGTCTTGAGGGGGTATCAATTCGATTTATTTGATATAAATAAAAACCAGTATATTACGAGAAATAAAGGACTTGCTGTTGGTAGTCCTTCACTCATTGAGTTTAATTTGCCTTTTGTGCTAGTTCTTTATGATAAATCAGGTAAAGGTATTAACTCAATTTCGAAAGATGATTTTAATAATCGTATGCAATTGCTAATCATGATAAAGGAGGAATACCGTGCGTCAATTTGGTAGAATGTTGCAACTTAAAATTGGTAATCAAAATGAGAGCATTATTATTGATCACCTGCGTGTCACATTCTCAATAAAAAAAACGTTATCCTCCAATCCCAATGCTGCAGAAATTAGTATTTATAATCTCAACGATTCAAATCGTAATCTAATCGCGACTAAACAATATCATTTATTAGAGTTAAGCGTATGTTATAAGGATGATATGCTTAGGTTAATATTTTGCGGAGACATTATTAACGTAGAAAACAAATTAAATGATAAAGATATCATCACGGTTTTACGTTGTGGAGATGGATATAAGGCTTTTACTGAAAAAACGATCATTAAAACAGTGGCAAAAGGACAAACTGATAACGACTTGTTGAATGAAGCGGCAAACAGTTTCGGTATACAAAAAGGCAGTGTCAATTTACCGAATGATAGAGTATTACCTCGAGGCAAAGTAATGATGTGTGATACCCGAGAAGTTATGCATGAAATAGCTATCAACCAAAATGCTGATTGGTTTATTCAAGACGGTCAACTTTTTATTATTCCTAAAAATAAGGGACTGGCTAATAACCAGGGTTGGGTTATTTCTCGGACAACAGGCATGATAGGCATCCCACAAAAAAATAATGAGGAAGTAGAGGTGAAAACGCTATGCAACCCTCATTATAAAGTTGGTTCAATTGTCCGTATTGAATCGAGAGTATCTGAATGCAATGGCGATTATAAAATTAAATCAATAGAGCATAATGGCGATCTTTACGGTTCAAATTGGTATAGTAAATTGGTTTGTACGAGTGGAAAATTTGAAGAGATTTAATTATTTAAATTTCACGACAATACAACCCGTAAAAGATTAATATAAATGTTTGAATTACGACCCTCTTAATGAGGGTTTTTTATTATCTAATAAATCATAGGTAATTTATGACAGTTTCATTATATACCGCAATAGAAAATCAAATTAAACGCGCACAATCAAATATCTATACTGCGTTACCGGCAAAAGTAATTAACTTTAATGGTCATACGGTTAGTTGCCAAATTATGATTAACCGAATTATTGCAAATGGACAAGAAATCACGATCCCCCCTTTAGTGGATGTCCCCGCTCAGTTCCCACATGCTGGCGGATTTTGTATTACTGTACCAATAAAAGCTGGGGATGAGGGGTTGGTCGTTTTTTCAAGTCGCTGTATTGATGGTTGGTATATAAGCGGTCAACAATCAAAACCACTAGATAACAGAATTAATGATCTAAGTGACGGCTTTTTTATTGTAGGTTGCAATAGCGTACCTAATAAAATCCCTGATTTTTATCATAATGGCGCATCAATGCAAACTGATGATGGCTCAACTCATATTCGACTAACTAAGGGGACTATTTACATAAAAGGTAACATTATTCATGAGGGCAGCACGGAACAACTGGGCAATTATAACCAAGTTGGAAGTTATAACCAAACTGGAGGAAATACAGTAAGCTCAGGTACGCTAAAAGCTGAAAATGTTATTACTAATAAAGGCGTGAGTTTAAATACACACGTTCACAATGGTGTACAGAAAGGAAACAACAATACAGGAGCGCCAAATGAAGGTTAGACAGCTTGATGACGATCATGACTGGATGTTTGGGCGAGGTTATGCTGATTATCTTAATTCATCTCAAGCCATAACGCAATGCATTAAAACAAAGTTACAAGCACTAAAAAGTGATTGGTTCATGAATCGTAATGATGGTATTGCCTGGTTTGACTATCTCACCAAAAATCCGAATACGAAACAATTAGAAATTGATGTTAGGACAGAGATTTATAAGGTTGAAGGTGTTGTAAGTATTGATGAATTCGATATTTTACTCGATCCAGAAACTCGCCAATTTCAGATTCACATTACTTATACTGATAAATTCAATAATACTAATGGGGCATCATTCAATGTTACAAATAACAGATAAAGGTATAGAAATAGACGATATATTAACGATTCAGAATCGATTAGTGAATGCGTTTAAGTCCATTTATGGCGATGATGTAAACCTAGATAGCGATACCCCCGATGGACAATTATTAGGTTTGTTCTCACAAGAGCTTGCAAATATCCACCAGTCGATTTCTTTTATTGTTCAGATGTTAGATCCCTACCAAGCAACAGGGCAGTGGTTAGAGCAGCGTGCAATGTATGCAGGAATAACACGAATAACCGCATCCTATTCATATTTAGATCAAGTTATTTTTAACGGTGAACCTAAAACTCATATCCCGGCCAATTCAATTTACCAGGATAAAAATAAAAATAAGTGGGTTACAACCGAGCCAATAACGTTAAATGATTTAGGTAGTGCGACAACGACATTAAGATCGTTAGAACTAGGTTGCTTCAATGTTAATGCGCAAGAAGAACTAATGCCATGCGCTATTATTCTGGGTGTAGAAAAAGTCACAGCGAGCAAGGAAAGTTACGGCGGTGTTGATGAAGAATCCGATCCTCAACTATTAAAGCGCTTTATGCTATCTCATTCCATTAATAATTATGATGACAGACAAGGCATACAATCTGCATTATTAAATATCACAGGTGTGACTAAATGTGTTGTTTATGAAAATTTTACGGACATAACAGACGAAAAAGGAGTACCTGCGCATTCATTAAATGCAGTTATTCTTGGCGGAGTTAATGAAAATATAGCTGAGGTCATTGCCAAGAAAAAAATAGGTGGGTGTGGTCTATTTGGCAAGATAGAAAGTGCTTACCTATTGGATGGACTACTCCGAAAAGTCTTTTTTGATCGTCCGAAAAAAATAGACGTTAACGTATCAATGATCATTGGTCGTTATCAATTATTTAGTGATATTGATATTGAACAAATCAAAGATAATTTAATCACACTAGAATTTGATATTGGCGAGAACGTTTATGCATCTCGGATTATCTCTGATATTAATTTAGTGGATGGTTTTTATATTAAATCTCTTACTGTCAATAATTCCAATATTGCCGATATCGGTTTTAGAGAATATGCACAGATTAATAATGTAGAGGTGATCATTGAGTAGGGAAAATTTCTTAATATGGCAATATCGTACCAAGCCAAAAGCGCTTAAAACTATCAAAGCAATCAACAAAGAAACTGAAAATACCTTTAAAAATGCAATTCAAATCGCTGATATTCTAAACATAGAGACAGCAACTGGTTACGCACTTGATTTAATCGGTCGACATGTTGGCGTGTCACGGGTTTTACCAACGGCTCTTAAAAAAGAGTATTTTGGTTGGCTAGAAGATGAAAGTGCACTTCCATTTGGAATAGGTGACTTCTATCGATATGGTGATGCGTTATCCGCATCAGTTATTTTGAATGATAGTGATTATCGTTTTTTTATTAAAGCGCGAATAACTAAGAATTATCAAATCGGCACATTATCAAATATCGTCAAATCAATAAAATTTGTCATAGGTGCGAAGGGTAATGTGATAGATCTACAAAACATGTCCATGAATATCATTCTTAATAGTGATCATCTCAATTCATTATTATTTTATGCTATAAGCAAAATGGATATTTTAGTTAGACCCGTAGGCGTTAATTATCAATCAATAGTTTTAGTAAATCATACACCTTTTGGATTTTCTAATGATAGTCAAGCAAAAGGCTTTGGTATCGGTAGATTCGTAAGGATTCAAAATGTAGGAGGCAAGCAATGTCAAGAGAAGTACAAGAAACCCCAGATTATTTAATTTTTGCTGAGGAGGCAAAACAAGGAGAATTCATCGCATTTCCTGATATTAGTCGTGGATGGGGTGTAACAAGTGAACGAACCGGGAAAAAGCCACCAATGGAATGGTTTAATGGGGCATTTAATAGGGTTGATAGGCATTTGCTTTATTTACTTCAACAAGGTGTGCCCGAATGGAATGATAAGGTCACATATCCCGTTAATGCCGTAATTAAATATAACGGTATTTTATACATTGCGACAAATGAAAATAATAATGCTAAACCTTCAACGACTACAACAAAATGGAAAAAATTGTTAGATGATGCCAGTTTAACTAAAAAGGGGATTGTTCAGCTTAATTCAGCAGTGAATAGCGTATCAGAATCCGAAGCTGCTACACCTAAAGCGGTTAAGGCTGCATATGATAAAGCGCTTAATGCATTCCCTAAAACTGGTGGAATCGTTAGTGGATTAATAAAATCTAACCAACCAAAAACATATGATATTGTTGCTTCTAAGAATTGGTTACGAGCTGTAGAAAACACTTTCCCAAATGCCATTCTTGCACATGAAGCCGGAGGTGGTGGATTTGCTATTGTTACCGGTGCCGATGATGCCAGACTAGGGAAAACAGCCAATTTAACATTTGCATCATGGAACGGTGTTGGTTTCGCTCCGATGCATGCTTCAGGTCAAGAAGATACTGCTATTAATAGTACTGTTGTCATTAATTGTCGCAACGGGGAGGTTAATGCATTAAAGGGATTTTATGAAAAAGGTATTAAATTAATAAAGCGAGGTGAGTATGGCGTAGGTCATCAAAACTTATCTCTTACAAAGATATCGGATAATTTGAACGAGCAGAACGCCTCTTTTTTTGGTAGTACATATGTCAATATGCCAGAATCGATTAAACCATATGTTAACAAAGGTTCAGGTGTAGTTGGATTTGTTTTGCCATATCGAGCGACAGACAAAGGATGGAATTTTTCGGCTAGGATTTACGCAGAAGTAGGCGTGACACCTTTAAACCTATGCTATCAAGAAAACAGGGATGATACTTGGCAAAAACCAATAAAATTAATAACTGAAGAAAACGTCAATGATATATTGCCTGTAGGTATTCCCCAACCTTGGCCTACAACGACACCACCCACAGGCTGGCTTAAATGTGATGGGTCAGCATTCAATAAAAATAAATACCCATTATTAGCTAAAGCTTATCAATCGGGCTTTCTTCCTGATTTGCGAGGTGAATTTATTAGGGGGTTAGATAGTGGTGCTAATATTGATTTAAATCGAAATATATTAAGCAAGCAAGGTGACCAAGCTCGAAATGCTACTGGTTTTTGGTTCTGTAAGAACCGAGGAGGAGTAGACGGTGAGCTTATCACTGCTGAACCTGGTGGAAAAACTGGTGGAGACGCCGGAGGACAGGCCATGAAACATACAATTGATTTCTCAAATGTGTGGCCGACAGGGGACGAGTTCAGACCAAGAAATATTGCATTTTTATATATTGTTAAAGCCGCATAAGAGAAAGGAGTTTATAAATGGGTTATCAAATAAAACCTACACAAGCCGTATTTGATCCAGCAACAGGTTTTGCAAAAATTGCAGGCTGGGCAGAAGTCTATCACTATGATTCAAAAACTAAAGAGTTTACCGGCGTCACCTATGAATTTATCAATGAAGGGGTAAGCGTTCCTGCAAATTCATGTACAGATGAACCTTCTCCGGTTGAAAATGGAAAGGCAATAGTTAGAGAAAATAACCAATGGGTTTATTTAAATGATTATCGAGGACAAACGATTTACTCAAAAGAAACACTTGCCGAATCAATACAAATTAAAATTGGCGAGATTTCTGATGAGTTTACATTACTTAAACCGACTAGCGATTTTGATAGGTGGAACGGGAAAGGATGGGAGCTTGATAAGCAAAGAAAGCACCAATTTTATGTTGAACAAGCCACAACTAAAAAAGCTGATTTAATTAAAGAGGCAACAGATCAAATTAATTATTTTCAAGATGCAATTGATACTGAAATAGCTACAGAAAAAGAAAAAATGCTATACACAGAGTGGAAAAAATATCGGGCGCTATTAAATCGCATTGATGTTAATCAAAATTCCGATATCACGTGGCCAGCGAAACCTGAATAGTAAAATGGGTGCATGCGCCCATTTTATATTCTATCCCATGAAAGGAATTTGTAAGTTGCCTTTATTATTAAGATAAGTGTTTTTATTCATTTATCAACAATTGCTAATCTCATTACTTCTTATTCCATACTGAAATTAGTCAATTAAAACAATCAACCAACTACCGATATTACAAAATTTTTGTATATTTCCAATATTGGTTTTAAAGAATATGCATAGTTAATAATGTAGGGATGATTGTTGAATAGGGAAAAGGCTGTATCTCACTAACCCCAAAATGCTTATTACCATCAAGGCAATCATTGAGTTAGACCAATTGGCGTCATTTATCAATCAATAGTTTTAGTGAATCATACACCTTTTGGATTTTCTAATGATAGCCAAGTAAAACGACTTTGGTATCGGTAAATTCGTAAGGATTCAAAATGTAGGAGGACAGCAATGTCAAGAAAAGTACAAGAAACCCCAGATTATTTAATTTTTGCTGAGGGTGCAAAACAAGAAGAACTTAATGCATTCCCTGATATCAATCGTGGATGGGGTGCAACAATTGAACTAACCGACTCAAAGCCACCAATGGAATGGTTTAATGGGGCATTTAATAGAGTTGATAGACATATGCTTTATTTACTTCAACAAGGTGTGCCGGAATGGAGTAATAAGGTTACATATCCCGTTGATGCCGTAATTAAATATAACGGTATTTTATACATTGCGACTAACGAAAATAATAACGCTAAACCTTCAACGAACACAACAAAATGGAAAAAATTGTTAGACGAAGCAAGTTTAACCAAAAAGGGGATTGTTCAGCTTAATTCGGCAGTGAATAGCGTATCAGAATCCGAGGCAGCAACGCCATCAGCTGTCAAAAAGGCATACGATTTAGCATCAAATGCGCAAAACAGTGCAAATACGGCGAATGATACTGCAAAAAAAGCATATGATAAAGCAAATAATGCATACCCAAAAACTGGTGGAATCGTTGAGGGATTAATAAAATCTAACCAACCAAAAACATATGATATTGTTGCTTCTAAGAATTGGTTACGAGCTGTAGAAAACACTTTCCCAAATGCCATTCTTGCACATGAAGCCGGAGGTGGTGGATTTGCTATTGTTACTGGTGAGGATGATGCCAGACTAGGAAAAACAGCCAATTTAACATTTGCATCATGGAACGGTGTCGGTTTTGCTCCGATGCAGACAGGAGACAATGAAGATAAGGCTATTAATAGTACTGTTGTCATTAATTGTCGCAACGGGGAGGTTAAAGCATTAAAGGGATTTTATGAAAACGGTATTAAATTAATAAAGCGAGGTGAGTATGGCGTAGGTCATCAAAACTTATCTCTTACAAAGATATCGGATAATTTGAACGAGCAGAACGCCTCTTTTTTTGGTAGTACATATGTCAATATGCCAGAATCGATTAAACCATATATTGATAATGGTGCTGGTATTGCTGGCATAAATCTACCTTATAGAGCAACAAGTGAGGGATGGAAAGTTTCATCAAGATTTTTTACAGTAGTAGGCGGGATCCCGTCAAAAATATTCTATCAAGAATGCCACAATGGTACTTGGCAAAAACCCGTACAATTAATAACTAATGAAATAATAAACAATTACCAAAATGGCATTGGAATAGGTCAGACCTGGCAAAATGTCAAAAAATTGAGAGCTTTTGGCGTAAATTATACAAATACAACAAATAAACCAATATTAGTAAATGTCTCTTTTTTACCGAGTGATGCTGGTTTTAGTGAAAATGCACTATATGTTGATAATATTGCGGTTGCAAAAATTTGGCGGAATTCAAGTTATAACAATGGGGGAACATTATCCGCTATAGTACCAGTTGGTTCAGTATATTGTTTGAAAGGTTATTGGGTCATTGAGACTTGGACTGAATTAAGATAGGAGTTTTTTTATGAAATTTTACAAAAATGATGATAATCAAGTCTATGCTTACGAAGATGATGTGCCTGAATATGGAGAGTCCGATGGTTCCGAAATAACCGTTCAATCGGGATTAAAGCGAATTACTGAAGAAGAATTTTTAGAATTATCAAAACCGAAAATAACAAAAGAAGATATTATTTTTAATAATAAAATTAGAAAGGATAATCTAATCATTGAGGCTAATGAGAAAATAAAAATATTAGAAGATATTATTGAGCTTGAAATGCAAGAAACTAATGAGGAAGAGCAACTTAAGGAGTGGAAACGGTATCGTATTGTTTTAACTCGTATTGATACCAATAATATTGATATAAAATTTCCATCCAAACCAAATTAATTTTTTCATGATACTGTAATAGCTACAGAAAAGAAAAAAGGATTTCCAGATATGAAATAATGTCAGGTGCTATTAAATCGCATTGATATTAATCAAGAGTCTGATATCACATGACTATCGAAATCTGATTAATAAAATGGGGGCATGCCCCCATTTTTAAATTCAACCCGATGAAAGGAATTTGTAAGTTGCCTTTATTATTAAAATGACTGTTTATATTCATTTATCGACAATTTCTATTCTCATTACTTCTTATTCAATACAGAAATTAGTCAATTAAAACAATTAACAAACTACCGATATTACAAAATTTTTATATATTTCCAATATTGGTTTTAGAGAATATGCATTGTTAATAATGTAGAGATGATTGTTGAATAGGGAAAAGGCTGTATCTCACTAAGCCAAAAGTGCTTAATACCATCATGGCAATCATCTGGAATAGATGACTTCTATTAATATGATGATTATTGCTTTTTTATTAAACGCGAATAACTAAGAATTATCGAAACAGCACACGATCAAATATCGTCAAATTAATTAAATTTGTTATAAGCTTGAATGGTAATGTGATAGAGCAGCAAACCATGTCCATGAATATCATTCTTAATAGTGATCATCTCAATTTGTTATTATTTTATGCCATTAGCAAAATAGATATTTTAGTTAGACCAATTGGCGTTAATTATCAATCAATAGTTTTAGTGAATCATACACCTTTTGGATTTTCTAATGATAGCCAAGTAAAACAGCTTTGGTATCTGGTAAATTCGTAAGGATTCAAAATGTAGGAGGACAGCAATGTCAAGAGAAGTACAAGAAACCCCAGATTATTTAATTTTTGCTGAGGGTGCAAAACAAGAAGAACTCAATGCATTCCCTGATATCAATCGTGGATGGGGTGCAACAATTGAACTAACCGACTCAAAGCCACCAATGGAATGGTTTAATGGAGCATTTAATAGAGTTGATAAACATATGCTTTATTTACTTCAACAAGGTGTGCCGGAATGGAGTGATAAGGTCACATATCCCGTTAATGCCGTAATTAAATATAACGGTATTTTATACATTGCGACTAACGAAAATAATAACGCTAAACCTTCAACGAACACAACAAAATGGAAAAAATTGTTAGATGATGCCAGTTTAACCAGAAAGGGGATCGTTCAGCTTAATTCGGCAGTGAATAGCGTATCAGAATCCGAGGCAGCAACCCCATTAGCTGTCAAAAAGGCATACGATTCAGCATACAATTTAGCATCAAATGCACAAAATAGTGCAAATACGGCGAATGATACCGCAAAAAAAGCTTATGATAAAGCGCTTAATGCATTCCCTAAAACTGGCGGAATCGTTAGTGGATTAATAAAATCTAACCAACCAAAAACATATGATATTATGGCATCAAATAGTTGGATACAAGCTGCAGCAAACACTATTCCGAATGCCATTCTTGCACATGAAGCCGGAGGTGGTGGATTCGCTATAGTTACCGGTGCGGATGATGCCAAACTAGGGAAAACAGCCAATTTAACATTTGCATCATGGAACGGTGTTGGTTTTGCACCGATGCATGCTTCAGGTCAAAAAGATACTGCGATTAATAGCACTGTCGTAGTTAATTGTCGCCTTGGGACAGTTTATGCAATGGGTGATTTTTATGCACAAGGTAAAAAATTAATAAAGCAAGATGAATATGGCGTAGGTCATCAAAACTTGTCTCTTACAAATATATCCGATAATTTAAACGAGCAGAATGCCTCTTTTTTTGGTAGTACCTATGCCAATATGCCAGAATCGATTAAACCATATATTAAAATTGGTTCTGGAGTTGCTGGGGTAATCTTACCCTACAGAACAACAAGTGATGGATGGAAATTCTCATCTAGATTTTTTACAGAAGTAGGCGTGTCTCCTTCAAAATTATTCTATCAAGAATGCGACCAAGGTACTTGGAAAAAACCTACACAATTAATAACTGATGAAAATATAAAAAGCCATATAGGGTCAGCGCATATTATAGAAACATACGCTAGCGAAGACGGTAGCAGTTGGTATAGAAAGTGGAGTAATGGCTTTGTTGAGCAAGGAGGGATAAAGCAAGGTATATTTAATATGTCTACTGTTCACAACTTGGTCACTCCATTCTCATCTAATAAATACGTTATTTTGGTCAATACGCTAGCATTAAATGACACTGTAAGTACAACTAGTGCTGCTCAAGACAAACAGCCTTCTACATTTAGATGCGAAGCATCAAGATCGCAGGGTTACAATTATACCTATTCCACCCTTACATTTTTAGCTTATGGATTTTAATAGGGACAATTATGATAAGTAATAAAGAATATGCTGATTTAGCCGTAAAAGCAAATGCTGAAAACAAAGTAATCTATAAACACGAAAATGGTGAGTATGAATTGGTTGATCAGCTCACTTATCAAACTTGTAGCTATGTTGATGGCGAATGGGTTGAGGATGTAACAAAGAAAGCATCTTATCAACAAAAAATCATAAATATGAACAAATTAGCTATAAGTAGTTTACTAGAAGAAGCTAATAACAATATATCGATGCTGCAAGATGCTATTGATTTAGATATGCAAGAAGGTAATGAGGAGGAACGGATTAAAGAATGGAAAAGGTATCGTATATTATTAACGCGGATAGACGTTAATAATATAGTAAATATTGAATATCCGGAAAAACCTATCTTTTAGTAATAATAGGACTAATATATAGTTAAGTATATTAGTCCCTTATTTTTTAATAAGTTATTTGAAGGTAATTAGATTAAAGCTCGTTGTATCTCTTGATAAAGTTCTCTTTGATCGACATCATCCATATTTTCACTTTTTGAAAATAATTGAGTAGAATTATTGTAATTCGGAGACCAAATTAAATTGTTATTAAACCGACCCCACATTAAATTATTATAGAGACTAATTAATTTTTTATTGAATATTTTAGAAAAATGAACGATTGATGTATCAACACTTATAACAATATCGCTAAGAGAAAGTAACGCAATTGCATCACTTATATCATTACTAATAAATTTAATAACATTATTAAAACATGGTAATGAATTAATTAAACGTGGGTCTCCAATTATGATAGTTTTATGATCATATACAGCATTTAGATATGTCATAATATTGATTGTTTTTTCAATAGACAAACTCCTTTTATCATTTGCAGCAAATGGATTGAAGATTATAATTTTTTTGCCATCAAAGTTTGAAACAAAATTTTTTGCATTAGACAAATTATTTTCTTTTAAATTAAAAATATAGCTTAGTTTTCCATAGTTTGTAATGTTTAATCGTTCTAAGATATGTTTATATATATTTTCACAATGCTTATTGTATTCTTTATAAATTATTGCTTCGTTGTGTATTCGAGTTAATTTTTCGTATGATGGCTCTTTTCGTGTGCTAGTATGAAGATAAAGATAAATCGAATAAATTGGATTTATTTTTTCTTTTAGTATTATTCTATGATATTCAGTCAGAGTGTTATAGGTAAGATCAATCAATAAATCAATGTTAAGATGATTATATTCATCTATATGCTTCAAACTTTTAATAATAATCAACTGATCTAGATATTCATTGTTTTCTAAAATTGTTTTGGCTTTATCATCACAGAAAATAAATATTTTGAAATTATTTTCTTTAAGAGGTCTTAGTATTGAACTCATAACCAATGTATCTCCCAACTGCTTGCCATAAAATAAGATACCAATATTTCTACATTTATTTATTTCTAATATGGCAGGGGTAGTTTTATAAGAGAAAAATATTTTAAAGTTGAATTTAATATTTCTTGTAAATTTAATTCTTTCTCTATTTATCTTTTTTAAAATTTTCATAATTCAAGGTTTATAGTTAGTTATATTATTTATATTTTACATCATTATTTACTATCGGAACGTTTGAAATAAAAGTGGGAGCAGTACTAAGTTTTTAATTTTCTAAGACTTTTTTGCATAATATGCAATTTTAAATCGTTCATTAAATGTATTCATAGAGACTCTCACTTTCTAATTATATAATTTTGGTTATAAAAAATTAATAAATATAAGTTATCGCAATATTGATATCATTTTCAATAACTTTAGTTATCGGATTTATTGTTAATTGGTTAATTATTCGTAGAAAGTGATTTTTATGCTGAAAATCAAAAAATACAAAGCCATTGCGAACGGATATTAATTCATTTGCAGATTGGTAGAGCCATTAACTCATTACAAGCATGGAATTTATACGGTTGTTATTGATTGAACGTTCACATTTATGACCTTAAGAAGGCTGGATTTGATATTGATACCGATTTGGTTAGTAAGAACGGTGCTCAATAAGCCGAGTACACTATGATGGATGTTAAATAATGAATCATTTTATAGCTAATCCCTTCAGGTTTCTAATGCCGTTATAGTTGAGTTAATGGTTGAAATTCATCAAATGCTTTACGTGTGTATCTGTTAATAACTTGTAAATCAACAAGATAGGGTAAAACGAGTAACAAGATTAGCATTTCACCGTAAATTGATTATTTAGGTATAAAGGATAAAAGCGCCATTTATCAGTATTAAATGAATTAGTTAGTTTAGGACTGATCAACACTCTAAAAAATAGTGGTCAATAACTGAATAGTTGCTAGTTCAAGTATTGTCCTTAAATACAGAAATAGCCAATTGAAATCACAATCTAGCTATGGAAGCTACTTCATTCCTAAAATAAAATAGTTATAACAATAAGCTCATATTAGCCGTGTTTTTTTAAGCATCATTGATTGGCTTAACATTACTTTGCCGTGTATGTATAAAAGGTCAAATTCATTTTCGTTAATATTCCATTCTTTGTATTTTTTATTATCCGATATAACAAATAACTTGTTCTTAATCATTTGTAATCGTCTAACATATAAGTTTCTATCAAATGAGAAAACATATATGCCGTCACCATTAAACTCTTTTTTTGATATATCTACATAAATTGAATCGCCACTTTCAAAAGTTCCCATCATACTGTCACCAACGATATTGATTACTTTTAAATTATTAGCGTCAATATTATTAAATAAAATTTTTGCTTGATCCGAATCATATTCTATCGATTTTATCACTTCCATAACATCCGAATTAAGATATCCATTGTCGGTGTTAGCTGTAACATCTAACCCTTCAATATAAAAATTATTTTTATTATAATTTAGTTGCGAGTTTGTTTCATCGGCAGAACCATCTGAACTTATTGTTATACTCTTAATTCCAACTGCTTTTATTATTGATGCTACTATATCTATATCAGGTTTTCTCCGGCCAGATAACCAATGAGCAATACTGCCTTGGGTAACATTCAATTTTTCCGCTAATCCTTCTTGAGTTTCACCAATACCCTTCATTTTTTTCTTTACTAAGCTTTGCCATGTGTTGCGCATAAAGCATTCCTTTTTAAAATTTAAATACTATAGTTTGAGTTAAACACGTAACTAGCAAAATATAATATTAAATAACCCAATGATGAAAATATCTATCTTAACTATAAATTGGTGGAAAAACCAATTTGCTAAAGGAATTGAAGGGGATTTTTCTAATGAAAAATATTACTGAATCAGTACCTTAATCTATTTTATTTGCAAGTAATAGTAGAATTTATTGAATTTTGGACTACATTTAATTTAGATATATTCTAACGTTGAAAGGATAATCACCTTCAATCGAACGTCCCATGAATTGTACAGTAAATTCTTTTTGTTCTATATCAGACATTTTATTAACCGATGCTAGAAAATAGGGTATAACTGTATTATTAAATTCAAAAAATAGCAGATAGCATTCGAGTCCCTTGTGGTATGTGGATTTCCGTGTTTAATTGCACAAAAATATAGCTAAAATCGTATTTGATGTTTTAAAGGATTTTATATATTATTGTTCCAAAAATAAGGAGAATGGTATGAAAAAGGTATTTTCGATTGGTTTGGTTAGTTTATTTTTGATTGGTTGTGATAAGACTGTTACAAAAGAAATGCTTGTAGGTGATTGGAAATGTGAAGCTATCGAATATAAATCTACTTGGGATGGAAATAATTTCGGTGAATTTACAATAAATGGAACACATGAAGCATCAATAAAATACAAAAATAAAAATAATTCTTTGTATGTACGGAAACAAGATGATAGAGGATGGCATGAAGCTAATGACTTACTTGATAAGTATACAAATGAAACAAAGACATTTGAAGGGGACGATTACATTGCTAAATCAACTAAAACCTTAAGAAAAATAAATGATAATAAATTTCTTGTAATTGAGGAATATGAAAATATCCAAAAATATGATAAAGACAGTTCAAGTAATAAAAAAGATAAAACTGAAGTTACTTGTACTAGAATAAAATAATTATCTAACGAGCAACTCAATTAATGATGAATATAAATAAAAACATGAACTAATAAATGATTAATTAGATATAACGATTATAGGTTTTATTTTCCATGGGTGACATGTGAAACTTTACCAACTTCCTATCAGAAATTTTATTAATCCATTAGTTTTTTAAATTTTATTTAAAGTTATTATTTATAATCAACTATAGAGAAATTGACTATAGTTGATTTATCTTCAATTATATATTCCCCGCAATTTTATAGACTAATTTCTTGTACTGATTTATTTTATCTAATTAGATTTGTTGAACCAACAGATTATTTAATTTATATAAAATAATTCGGGAATTTATCCTAAAATAGAGAATAATTATTAATAAAAGCTATTTTATATGTAAGTAATAGAAAAATTAATTGAATTTTGGACTACATTTAATTTAGATATATTACAGCGTGGGAATAATGAATATTTTAAACAAACTAGCTAGGGGTGAATTAAGTTTAGCGGTCACTTTTTGGATATTTTATATTTTAGTTCGTCTCATTGTAAATAGTATTTTTGGCATATGTTATATCCTATCTCTTGAAAGTTGGATTTTTTTTATTTCAATTCGCTTTATTGTGGAAAATATTTTTGGAATATGTTACACCTTATTTTTTGCAAATAGAATACCCGCAACACCTTTCTTTGAAATTCTTTTGGTAACCAGCATTATTGATTTTATTATAATAATAATGGTCATTATCGGTATATTTAATATGCTGAGAAAAAAAGTAACATTTTGGGGAATAATAGCATTATTAATATGTTTGATAAATTTTATAGCTATTTTTATAGTTCCCGTTGCTGACTAATAAACTAAATTGATATGATAATGATTAGATAACTGTTAAGAGATTTATAATTAAAATATAATAAACTCTATTAGGTTAAATATAATAAGACAATAAGGATGAATATAATGGGTATTTTAAAAAAACTAGTTGATGGTAGATTGAGTTTAGCGGTAACTTTTTGGATATTTTATTTTGTATTTCGAACTGTAATGAATATTGGCATTATCATAGGTTATGTAGTAGCTCTTTTAGGTGTGATAACTGAACCTGTGCTTTATAGTATCATTACTGTAATTGTTATACTCGAATTTATCATGCTTATTGTAGTAATTATTGGTATATCTAATATTTTAAAAAATAAAGGAGTTACATTTTGGCCTATTGTTGCATTGATTGTATGTGGTTTTAACTGGATATTTATGATGCAATCTTTCTTTGATGGTTGCTATTCTTATGATGTTTTTTTAGACACTTATGCAATCGCTCTTGATGCATTAGAATCCCTAAATTAACTATAACATTTTTTAATTTTATTGAATTATATAGTTTTTACATAAAACTTAACATGATCAACCATTAAGCTAAATGGAAAAATTAACAAAATAAAAATAGTCATTCATTTTATATAATTCTCTTCTTAAGATCTTTTTAAAAGAGAATTATTAAAAGTGAATAAGATTCAATGGTTAGTTTTCATATTTCACTCTGATTTTCTTTTAATTAATCGCCTTTACTTGAAAAAACATCGCATACTATTTGAAAACCATAGTTTTAAATTTTTAGATCTACGCGTTTGTAATTGGTTTTTCTTCATAGTTGCTCCTATTTTTTATTTTTATTCACTACACAAGCAAATGCTAAACTTTAATTTTAAATAAACCAATGGTGAAAATAAATTCTTAAAATATTTATCTTAGCTTTAAAGAGGTGGAAAAAATTTATTAAAGAAATTGAAATCTCAAAATCATTTTATATCAGCTTAAGTTAGGTGTCGTTTATATTTCAACAAGAGATACCACCAATAACACTAGTTACATCTTGAATTGAAGGAGTTTCTCTAATGAAAAATATTACTTAATTAGTACCTTAAGTCAAAATTATTAATAGTGATGATTCTAAAAAAATATGAAAAAAGAAGAGGTTGCCTAGACTCTTAATAAGGCATATGTTATACCTTATTTTTTGCAAACAGAATTCTTGCAACACCTTTCTTTGAAATCCTTTTAGTAACCAGCATTATTGATTATTTTTATAATGGTCATTATAAGTATATTTAATATACTAAGGAAAAAAGTAACATTTTGGGGAATAATAGCATTAATAATATGTTTGATAAATTTTATAGCTTTTTTTATAATTCCCGCCGCTGATTAATAAACTAAATTTTATATGATAGTAATTGGATAATGGCTAAGAGATTTATTATTAAAATATAATAAACTCTATTAGCTTAAATATAATAAATATTAAGGATGAATATAATGGATATATTAAAAAGAATAGTTAGTGGTAAATTGAGTTTAGCGGTAATTTTTTGGGGATATTATTTTGGATTTATAATTATAGCTAATATCTGCTTGGGCATAAGTGGTGGAATAGCCCTTAGTAGTGGTATAATTAATGAATCTGTGCTTAATTGTATCGTTATAGTGACGGTGATCCTTGAATTAATCATGATTATTGCAGTAATAGTTGGTATATCTAGGATTTTAAAATATCAAGGAGTTACGTTTTGGCGTATTGCTGCATTGATTGTATGTGCTATTCACTGCCTTGGAATAATCGGATGTTTGATAAATGGTGAGTATTCTTATTACGTTCTTGTAATTGGCATTTCTTCATAGTTACTCCTATTTTTTATTTTTATTCACTACACAAGCAAATGCTAAACTTTAATTTTAAATAGACCAGTGGTGAAAATAAATTATTAAAATATTTATCTTAGCTTTAAATAGGTAGAAAAAATTTGTTAAAGAAATTGAAATCTCAAAATCATTTTGCACAGCTTAAGTTAGGTATCGTTTATATTTCAACATGAGATACCACCAATAACACTAGTTACATCTTGAATTGAAGGAGATTTCTCTAATGAGAAATATTACTGAATTAGTACTTTAAGTCAAAATTATTAATAGTGATGATTCTAAAAAATATGAAAAAAGAAGAGGTTACCTAGACTCTTAATAAGGCATATGTTATATCTTATTTTTTGCAAACAGAATACCTACACCACCTTTCTTTGAAATTCTTTTAGTAACCAGCATTATAATTATAATGACCATTATAAGTATATTAAATATACTAAGAAAAAAGTAACATTTTGGGGAATAATAGCATTAATAATATGTTTGATAAATTTTATAGCTTTTTTTATAATTCCCGCGCTGATTAATAAATTAAATTTTTTATGATAGTAATTGGATAATAGCTAAGAGATTTATAATAAACTCTGTTAGCTTAAATATAATAAATATTAAGGATAAATATAATGGATATTTTAAAAAAAATAATTAGTGGTAAATTGAGTTTAGCGGTAATGTTTTGGGGATATTATTTTGGATTTATAATTATAGCGACTGCCTGCATGGGCATTACTTACGGATTCGGATTTAATAAACCTATGCTTTATTGTATCTTTTTAGTGACTACTATAATTGAATTATTAATGATTATTGCAGTAACAATTGGTATATCTAGGATTTTAAAATATCAAGGAGTTACGTTTTGGGGGCTTGCTGCATTGATTGTATGTGTTCTTCACTGCATGGGAATAATCATATGTTTCTTAGATGGTTCGTATTCTTATAATGAATTTTTAGATAAACATTTATAATTTGAAGAATCCGCAAATTAACTATAACATTTTTTAATTTTATGAATTATATAGTCTTTACATAAAACTTAACTGATCAACCATTAAGCTAAATGGAAAAATTAACAAAATAAAAATAGTTATTCATTTTATATAATTCTCTTCTTAAGATCTTTTTAAAAGAGAATTATTAAAAGGGAATTAGATTCAATGATTAGTTTTCATATTTCACTCTGATCTTCTTTTAATTAATCGCCTTTACTTGAAGAAACATCGCATACTATTTTGTTGTGCAAGGAATAAAAAATCAATTAATGGTATTTTTCTACCAAAGCAATAAAAATAAGATTATTTTATGACAATTTTAAACAATAAAAACACAAAGTCAGTGTGAATGATATATAGTACTCAAGTATTCAATGAGGGTATTAATTAATGACTAAGTTTATAGCTAAGTTCATATTAGCCATGCTTTTTAAGCATCATAGATTGACTTAATATTACTTTACCATGTATACCTAATTGATCAAACTCATCAGTTAATATTTCCCAATCTCTATATTTCTTGTTATCTGATAACACAACAAGCTTATTTTTTATCATTTGAAGACGCCTTACATATAATCTATTTTCAAAGGTAAATATATATATACCATCATTTTGGAATTGATTAACTGTAATATCTATATAAATAATGTCCCCATTCTCAAACGTTCCTTGCATCGAATCATTGGAAACATTAATAATCTTTAAGTTGTTAGATGGCATTCCGTTAAATAATGTTTTTGCTAGCTGATTGTCATATTCGATACATTTTATAAGTTCTACTATATCTTTATTTAAATTTCTATTTTCTGAAAATGCAGTTACGTCCAAAACTTCTATTACATACTTATTATTATCGATGTAATCTTCATTAACATTATTAGTTACACTTAAATCTTCGTTAAGTAATTTATCTAAATAAAACGGAGGCATACCATAATCAGATTCTAAACGACGTGCTGATCTTTCCCCGAAAGGGGCTTTACCATGAGTTAGCTGAGAAATATAGCTTTTCTCTTTTGGTGGTATTGATCTATTTGAAAACCATAGTTTTAAATTTTTAGATCTACGCGCTTGTAATTGGTTTTTCTTCATAGTTGCTCCTATTTTTTATTTTTATTCACTACACAAGCAAATGCTAAACTTTAATTTTAAATAAACCAATGGTGAAAATAAATTATTAAAATATTTATCCTAGCTTTAAAGAGGTGGAAATAATTTGTTAAAGAAATTGAAATCTCAAAATCATTTTATATCAGCTTAAGTTAGGTGTCGTTTATATTTCAACAAGAGATACCACCAATAACACTAGTTACATTAAATTGAAGGAGATTTCTCTAAAGAAAAATATTACTGAATTAGTACTTTAAGTCAAAATTATTAATAGTGATGATTCTAAAAAATATGAAAAAAGAAGAGGTTACCTAGACTCTTAATAAATAGTATTTTTGGCATATGTTATACCTTATTTTTGCAAACAGAATACCTGCAACACCTTTCTTTGAAATTCTTTTAATAACCAGCATTATTGACCATTATTATAATGGTCATTATAAGTATATATAATATATTAAGGAAAAAAGTAACATTTTGGGGAATAATAGCATTAATAATATGTTTGATAAATCTTATAGCTTTTTTTATAATTCCCGCGCTGATTAATAAACTAAATCTTTTATGATAGTAATTGGATAATAGCTAAGAGATTTATAATAAACTCTGTTAGCTTAAATATAATAAATATTAAGGATAAATATAATGGATATTTTAAAAAAAATAGTTAGTGGTAAATTGACTTTAGCGGTAATTTTTTGGGGATATTATTTTGGATTTATGATTATATCTACCATCTGCATGTTCATTAGTCGCCGTTTCCCATTTAATAATACTATGCATTATTTTATCTTTTTAGTGACTATTATAATTCAATTATTAATGATTATTGCAGTAATAATTGGTATATCTAGGATTTTAAAATATCAAGGAGTTACGTTTTGGTGTCTTGCTGCATTGATTGTATGTGTTCTTCACTCCCTGGGAATAATCGTAGGTCTTTTCGAAGGTAAGTATTCTTATGATGTATTTTTACATAAATATTTATCAATTAAAGAATCCGCAAATTAACTATAACATTTTTTAATTTTATGAATTATATAGTCTTTACATAAAACTTAACATGATCAACCATTAAGACAAATAGAAAAAAATTAACAAAATAAAAATAGTCATTCATTTTATATAATTCTCTTCTTAAGATCTTTTTAAAAGAGAATTATTAAAAGGGAATTAGATACAATGGTTAGTTTTCATATCCCACTCTGATCTTCTTTTAATTAATTGCCTTAATTACTTAATTATAACTTCTTCATTTTTTAATCATCTTTTTAACAATCCAACTTAAATTTTCAATATCGTTCATTTCTTATTTTATATTCATTGAATTGATTTTATGTAATAAAAAGGATGTTATTTTGTCATTTTTCAATCCAAATTCAGCATTTAAATTAGTTGTATAATATTGATTTTTAATGATATTCTAATAAAACAATGACTTAACTTTTAAACTGTTCGGAGAGTGGTTATGTATTTAGTAGAGATGACACCCAAATTTATATTAGCGCTTATAATATTACTTATCTATGTAAAATTATCTGGTAAAAGTCAAATTGCACCGATGTCCCAATTAGATCAAGTCGGTAGTATGGTCATTGGTGCTTTAGTTGGTGGTGCACTATTAAGTCCATCTGTATCGGCTATAGATGCATCTTGTTTAGTTATCATTTGGGGAGCTTTATTAATTCTCATTCGTTATATTAAATCGAAAAATTCTCGTTTAAGAGATGCCATCGATGGTAAACCGATTCAGTTAGTTAAAAATGGTCATTTGATTTCAACAAATTTCACAAAAGCGAATTTACCAGTTAGGGATTTTGAAACTTTAGTCAATATCCAAGGGGTATATAGCTTTAATCAATTGAAAGAAGTCTGGTATGAATTAAATGGTTCATTAACCATTATCAAAAAAGGCGATAAAGATATTGCCGTATTAGTGATTGAAGATAGTGCAATAAGTCAAAATAATCTTGAACAGTTACATAAAGATGAAAATTGGTTAAATGAAGAAATCAAAAAACAGGGATACAAAGAAGTGAGTGAAATTTTCTGTGCAGAATGGTTTGATAATAAATTATGGATATATCCTAACGATGGAGTTGTCGTTCAACCTCCTAAAGCACATCATGAAGTTCGCCATGAAAATACTTTGACAGAAACAGAGGATAAACCCGTTAAAAAAACCGCTACTAAAAGAGCAACAAAGCCAAGAGTAAGCAAAAAAACCACGCCAACGGAATAACTTAAATAAGGTGGAAATAATTCCACCTTACCCAATAAATTACTTATTCAACGTAATTGACTATCTTTATTACCACGTCGATTAAATAATGAAAAATTTTTTTCAAGTTGTTTATCGATTTGATATTGACAATCTATACAATATTTTACGCCTTTTATAGCTTTTCTTCTTGCTTCTGGGATTAATTCTCCACATTCAAAACAATACTTTGCACTGATTGAATTTTGATTTAACTGACGTCGCGCGTTTTCAATTCCATCAGTTATTGTACTTTCAATTTGTTGATTAACGGCATCATCAGACGCCCATCCAACTGCCATATACTTATTACTCCTGATAGATTTTATATTGCCTATATATGGGTATAAATTGTTAAATATCAATAGGTTATATTGATTTTAGTAATAAGTTTGGCTTGTGGTTAATTACTTTAATGATATGATAAAATGAAAGTATATAAATAACTGAATTTTAAATATAACGGGTTAAAAATTGGGTGATAGGATGAAAAACTATGAACTTGCAACTTTTGCGGGTGGTTGTTTTTGGTGTATGGTAAAACCATTCGATCAGTATGATGGCGTAATTAAGGTTATATCAGGTTATACTGGTGGTCATTTGATTAATCCCACTTATCAACAAGTATGTAAGGGAGATACCGGACATACTGAAGCTGTACAAATTACTTATGATCCAAACAAAATTAGCTATTCACAATTATTATCAATTTTTTGGCAGCAAATTGATCCTACCGATGGAAATGGACAGTTTGCCGATAGGGGAGATTCTTATCGGCCCGTGATTTTCTATCATAACGCTGAACAGCAGAATCTGGCATTAGAATCGAAAAAAGCATTACAAGACAGTAAACAGTTTAATAAACCTATAAAGGTAGCGATAGAACCCGCTCAACCTTTTTATCCTGCAGAAGATTATCATCAAAATTTTTATTTAAAACAACCTAATCATTATCAACGTTATAATCAATTATCTGGCCGAGCGGATTTCATCACTAAACATTGGTCTCATAAGAAATAACCTCTATAACATGACTTTTTAGGAAAAGGAAAGAAAATGCAAAATTATCCACAATATACTAATAAGCAAAAATATTTACACTGGTTTTCAGCATGTTTAGTTTTCATCGTTATTGCTTTACCGCTTTATAAATTATATTTCGTAAATTGGTTAGGTTCGATGGCTAATTTATTTTCTTTGCATAAATCTCTTGGGATCATCATTTTATTATTGACCATATGGCGTATTATAATCATCAGAAAAAACGGGGTACCCGATGTCATACCCAGAGAGCATAAATTACAACGTATTTTAGCTAAATCTGTTCAAGGTTTCATCTATTTACTATTGTTTCTTTTACCTCTTTCCGGCTATTTAATGAGTAGTAAAGCACTTAATTTTTTGGGGATAATTTCCATACCCGCTGTCTCATTGCCTAACAATGGCTATGTAATATTTCATCTTATTCATAATTATGGTTCTTACTTATTAATTATGTTTCTTTTTTTACACATAATTGGTGCATTATTTCACTATTTTTGGGTAAAGGATAAGGTACTTCAATCTATGCTATAAATTTGTATCAACGAATATGATGAAGATTCGTTGTTTTGTATTTTAAAGGGGAGATTTATGAATAATGTCAGTAAAAAACAAGCAATATTAGCTTTGAATGCTATGCAACGATATGTGACACAGCAAGATGGCACTGAACCTCCCTTTGATAATGAATTTAATAGTCACAAAGCAGAAGGATTGTATGTTGATATAGTCTCCGGCGAACCTTTATTCTCATCTTTAGATAAATTTGATTCGCGTTGTGGGTGGCCAAGTTTTAGTAAACCTGTTGAACCTAACAATATTGTCGAGAAAGCTGATAATAGTTACGGTATGCATCGTACCGAGGTACGATCCGCTGATGCAGATTCCCATCTAGGGCATGTATTTAATGATGGGCCTAAAGCAGCAGGCGGTTTGCGTTATTGTATTAATTCGGCAGCATTACGTTTTATACCCAAAAATGAATTAGAGAAAGAGGGGTATGGACAATATCTGAAATTATTTACGAAACAAAAGTAGCTTTTTAATTTGATTCACTTTTTTACTAAGACAGGTATTGTATGGCTGTGCATTTAGTATGGTTTCGTAATGATCTACGCATTAATGATAACATGGCACTTTATCATGCTTGTACAGACCCAAATGCATTGGTAATTGCTGTTTATTTTGCGACGCCCAAGCAATGGCATAAACATAATTTATCAGCGCGACAAGCTTGGTTTATTTATCAACATTTGCAATCGCTTAATGATCAATTATCTGAATTAAACATTCCACTAATTTATAAGGAAGTTGCATTATTTGAAGATTCAATTCCAGTAGTTTTATCTTTATGTCAACAATATAAAGTGACTGATGTTTATTTCAATCGACAATATGAATTTAATGAACAGCAACGTGATAATAACTTAAAAAATCAACTAAGTTTGTATAACATATGCTGTCATCATTATGATGATTCAGTATTGCTACCACCAGGAAAAGTTGTCACTAGTAGTGGTAATATGTATCAAGTTTTTACACCTTTCAGACGGCGCTATCAAAAATATTTTTTACAACATTCGATAACTGTATTGCCTAAACCTAATAAACGTTGTCAATCGCTATTATCTGAACATCATGCAAAACAGATTAGATCATTTAATTATCCCATGTTGAGTAGCACATTTTTTGCAATAGGTGAAAAGCAGGCTATAAACCTTTTAGATAAATTTTGTGAACAGTCGGTAGAGAACTATCTAGCATTTCGGGATATTATGTCCATAAATGGCACAAGTCAATTATCAGCCTATTTAACAGTTGGTATACTATCCCCAAGACAATGTTTATCGAATTTATTATCAAAACATCCAAACTTACTACATTTCAGCCAATCAGGTGCTTATGGTTGGTTTAGCCAATTAGTTTGGCGGGAGTTTTATCGTCACCTTCTGGTTGCTTATCCTAAATTATCTAAAAATTTGCCATTTATTGATTGGACTTGTCGTATTATCTGGCGCAATAATGAAGCTGATTTTTTAGCATGGCAAAAAGGATTAACCGGTTTTCCAATTGTTGATGCAGCTATGCGACAGTTAAACTCTACTGGTTGGATGCATAACCGTTTAAGATTGATTACTGCTAGTTTTCTTGTAAAAGATTTACTGATTGATTGGCGTCAAGGTGAATCCTTTTTTATGTCGCAACTTATTGACGGTGATTTAGCAGCGAACAATGGTGGGTGGCAATGGTCTGCATCGACTGGAACAGATGCAGCTCCTTATTTTCGGATTTTCAATCCTACAACTCAGGGAAAACGTTTTGACCCGCAAGGTAAATTTATCCGGCAATACTTACCCGAATTAGCCGATGTTCCTGATAAATTTATTCATCAACCGCATAAATGGGCTGAGCAACAGCATTTAAATCTTGATTATCCTAAACCTATAGTCGATCATAAACAAGCAAGACTACAAACCTTAACTGCATTTGATATGGCTAAATTAACATCTTGATCTGAAAGATCAGTATTGTCTTATTGGCACATTTTTAAAAGAAATGATAGAATTAGTTGCTTTTTTAACATTAAAAATTAAATGAATTTATTTTGTTACATATCAACATGTAATAAAAATGTTATAAAATTATTGAGACAAAATTATGATAATTAAACCAAAAATTCGTGGCTTTATCTGTACAACCACACATCCAGTGGGTTGTGAGGAAAATGTAAATCAACAAATTGCTTATGTTAAGTCAAAAGGGAAAATTGCCAATGGACCTAAGAAAGTATTAGTCATTGGTGCTTCTACAGGTTACGGATTGGCCTCACGTATTACAGCAGCATTTGGTTCTGATGCAGCAACAATTGGCGTATTTTTCGAAAAGCCAGGAACTGAATCTAAACCGGGCACAGCTGGATGGTATAATTCTGCAGCATTCGATAAGGCAGCTAAAGCGGCTGGTTTATATGCTAAAAGTGTAAATGGCGATGCATTTTCTAATGAATGTCGTCAAACAGTGATTGATTTAATCAAACAAGATTTAGGTCAAGTTGATCTTGTCATTTATTCTTTAGCTTCTCCTGTTCGTAAAATGCCAGACACAGGTGAAGTGGTACGTTCTTCACTTAAACCAATCGGACAACCTTATAAATCAGTCGCTGTTGATACTAACAAAGATGTTTTAATTGAAGCAACGGTTGAACCGGCTAATGAACAAGAAATCGCTGATACCATAAAAGTAATGGGTGGTCAAGATTGGGAATTATGGATGAATGCATTAGCAGATGCAGGTGTATTAGCTGACAATGCCCAAACGGTTGCTTATTCTTATATCGGTACAGAATTGACATGGCCAATTTACTGGCATGGAACATTAGGTAAAGCAAAAGAAGATTTAGATCGAGCAGCTCATGCAATTGATCATCAATTAGCTGCAAAACACGGTCATGCTTATGTTGCTGTGTTAAAATCAGTTGTGACACAAGCTTCTTCAGCTATCCCTGTTATGCCATTATATATTGCTATGTCATTTAAGGTGATGAAAGAGCAGGGCATTCATGAGGGTTGTATAGAGCAAATTCAACGTATGTTTTATACTAAACTTTATGTAACAGGTGAACCTGAAACAGACGATAATCATCGTTTACGTTTAGATGATTGGGAATTACGTCCTGAAGTACAAAACGCTTGTAAAGAAATTTGGTCAAAAGTGACTAATGATACCATTTATCAAGTGACTGATTACCAAGGTTATAAAGATGAGTTTTTACGTTTATTTGGTTTTGGTATTAGTGGTGTTGATTATGATGCTGATGTTAATCCAGACGTTAAATTTGATGTTATTGATTTAACTGCAAATTAACCCGTAAAAACCATGGCTTAATCCCCCAGTGCTGGGGGATTTTTTAAAACAATTAAAACAGTATCAATTAATTATTATCCGTTTAGTCAATATCTTAATTATTGCTATCATTGCTTAATCTCTTTAAGATGACTTTTTTTATTTCGCGTTGCTAACCAACATAACATAGCGCCAAAACAAACTAACCCCGTACCTTGCCAAAAACTGTAAGTTAAAGTCAGATTTAACAAAATCGAAGATAAAAATGCTGAAATGATTGGAATAAAATAAGATGCGCCAGCTAGTATTGTAACATTGCCATAAAATACCCCATAATTCCATGCCGCATAGCCAACGCCAATGGCAAATGCAGCTAAAAAACTATATAAAATTAAACTGAAACTATTAATTGATAAGGCAGGTTCTGAAGAGAAAGCATATTGAACCCACATAATGATCGCAGTGAAAATAAGGAAAAGTGCTACACCATTTTTTCCATCAGCTAATTTGACTGTTACCATACAGTAACTAGCCCAAATTAAAGAACCAATGAAAGCAAGTGCATAACTTAATGGATTATCTTGTATATTAGCTAACATCATCATAGGGTTTAAGCCTTGATCTCCGCCTAATACCCAACTAATGCCAATAACAGGTAATATCGCGCCAGGTATAATTAAAAAATTTGCTTTTTGGTTATTGAAAGCAATAGCAAATAAAATAGTCAAAGTTGGCCATAAATAATTAAGCATACTAACTTCTACTGCTTGTCGCCCATTATTTGCAAAACCTATAGATAAAGAGAAACATAGCTCATAACTTGCAAATAATAATCCTCCCCAAAATAAATATCGTTTCGGAATATGACGAATTGTTTTCAAACCAAAAATTAACAGTAATATTACACTTGCCGCACTATAAATGACTGCAACTCCGCCATAAGCACCAAGATTTTCACAGACGATACGGATTGTACCAACTAAAGAACTCCATAATAAAATGGCTGAAAAACCTATTAAAGTCGCTCGATTTTTATTTGTCATAGAATGAAACTTCACATCATTATTTGGGATTAAAAATAGAAGAGAGGTTAATATACAATTTTCGTAGATATCAGACCTAATTACGATTCCTATTATATCATATAGTTATAGTAAACTAGATAAAAATGTTGATTTACTCGCGCCAATTGTCACGATATGGCATAATACCCCACAATTTTTTGACCACATTTTTTTAAATCTGAGAGTTAATCTGTGCTAAGTACAAATAATATTACAATGCAGTTTGGTAGCAAACCACTATTTGAAAATATATCGGTTAAATTTGGTGGTGGTAATCGTTATGGACTGATTGGTGCTAATGGTAGTGGTAAATCGACATTCATGAAAATCTTAGGTGGCGATTTAGTGGCAACATCTGGCAATGTTGCTTTAGATCCACATGAACGCATTGGTAAACTAAAGCAAGATCAGTTTGCTTTTGAGCAATTTACTGTTATTGATACTGTAATAATGGGACATACCGAATTATGGCAGGTTAAACAAGAGCGTGATCGCATTTATGCTTTACCTGAAATGAGTGAGGAAGATGGTTACAAAGTAGCAGATTTAGAAGTTCAATATGCCGAAATGGATGGTTATAGTGCAGAGTCCCGTGCCGGTGAACTTTTATTAGGCGTTGGAATTCCCGTCGAACAGCATTATGGTTTAATGAGTGAAATAGCACCAGGTTGGAAATTACGCGTGTTATTAGCTCAAGCACTTTTTTCAGATCCCGATATTCTATTGCTTGACGAACCTACTAATAACTTAGATATTGCAACGATTCGTTGGCTTGAACAAGTGCTTAATGAACGTGAAAGTACTATGATCATTATTTCCCATGATCGTCATTTTTTAAATATGGTTTGTACCCATATGGCAGATTTAGATTATGGTGAATTACGGATATATCCAGGTAATTATGATGAGTATATGACGGCAGCCACACAAGCACGAGAACGTTTATTAGCCGATAATGCTAAGAAAAAAGCACAAATTAGCGAATTACAATCTTTTGTTAGTCGTTTTAGTGCTAATGCGTCAAAATCAAAACAGGCAACATCTCGAGCTCGTCAGATCGAGAAAATTCAATTAGAAGAAGTCAAAGCATCAAGTCGACAAAATCCTTTTATCCGTTTCGAACAAGATAAAAAGCTATTTCGTAACGCATTAGTAGTCGAAAATTTAACTAAGGGTTTTGATAATGTTCCGCTTTTCAAACAGCTTAAACTAATGGTTGAAGTAGGGGAGAAAGTAGCAATTCTAGGTACCAATGGTATTGGTAAATCTACGCTATTAAAAACACTGATGGGTGAATTGAGTCCAGATCAAGGTGAAATCAAATGGTCTGAAAATGCTAACATTGGCTATTATGCACAAGATCATGAATACGAGTTTGATCAAGATCTCAATCTTTTTGACTGGATGAGTCAATGGAAACAACCACAAGATGATGAGCAAGCGGTTCGAGGTATTCTTGGGCGTTTACTTTTTTCTCAAGATGATATTAAGAAAAATGTTAAAGTTTTATCGGGTGGGGAAAAAGGGCGTATGTTATTTGGTAAATTAATGCTACAGCGTCCAAATATCATTGTAATGGATGAACCTACGAATCATATGGATATGGAGTCAATTGAATCATTAAATCTAGCTTTAGAATTATATAAAGGTACTTTGTTTTTTGTTTCACACGACCGTGAATTCGTAAGCTCTCTAGCAACAAGAATTATCGAAATTACACCTGAAAAAGTAATTGATTACAGTGGTAATTATGAAGATTATCTTCGTAGTCAGGGTATTGTGTCATAACACATCTTATTTTTGCTAATGATACCAAATGACGCCTATTCTGTTTTTGACTCGAATAGGCGTTTTTTAGCATACCAATTTAGAATAGGTTATCCACGAGGCCAAATGAATCGACCTTTCGCGTCAGGATCGTTATTGATAAATTTCTTCATTAAATCGGATTGATAAAGGTTTTTAATGTCTTTTGCCCACTGTTTATTAAGATCTTCTTTTTTAACCACAACCATTAGTTCAAGATCCGGTGTTAATTGTTCTTGAACTAATGCATCAGACGCGGGTACTTTACTTAACCAAGCAACACCGCCAGGCATAATACCATAATCCATTTCACTCAACATGCGGGGTATTAATTCAGATAGTACTGACTTAAATTGTAAATTATATTGATTCTCTGCTAAATCCGTCAAATTTGCTGTTCCTAATTCAATTCCGGGTTTGAGGGAAATCCAATTTAATTTCTGTAGCATTAATAATGCTCGCGCGGTATTGGATGGATCATTGGGTATAGCAATTGTTTGACCTTTAGCAATTTCATTAATGGAATGATGTTTTTTAGAATATAATGCTGCCGGTATTGAAGGTATATGTACAAGAGAAACTAAGTTATTGTTTGTTTCTTTATTATAGACATCCAAATATGCTTGATGCTGCGCAGCATTTAAATCAGTGTAACCTTCTACTAAAGCCGAATTAGCATCACGTAATGAGCTAAAATTAACCAGCTTAACTTTATATCCCATCTTTTCTAATTCAGGTTTGATGACACGTTCCATCATTATATTGTGCATACTAGGTGGTAGTCCGACTACAATCTCTTTTTTCTCTGAATGATTTGTTTGGTTATCCGATTTGTGATCACATGCAAAGGAAAGAAAGCCTAAAATGATCACAATGGGTATAGATAACAATTTCTTCATGATAACTCCTTTATAATTGGGGTTTTATAGAATCTAATAATAGAGATTGATTTAATCTTTACGATGATGATTGCGTATTGATTTGGATAGTCGATTACCAATGGTTTGTATAATTTGAACAATGATAATTAAGGTGATAATCGTCGTTATCATTGCAATATGATCAAATCGATAATAACCATAGTTAAGCGCTAAGTCACCAATTCCTCCCGCACCTATTGTGCCAGCTACAGCTGTCGCACCAATTAAACCGATTGTTGCTGTGGTATAACTTAACACTAACGATGATTTTGCTTCTGGAAGTAAAAAATGCCAAATAACTTGCCAGGTTGTTGCTCCCATAGCATTAGCTGCTTCAATAATACCAGTATCAACTTCTAACAATGAATTCTCTACTAATCGAGCAATATAAGGACTTACAAAGAAAATTAACGGTAAGACGGCTGCTGTTGTGCCATAAGAAGTACCAATGATAAAGTAGCTTAAAGGTAGAACAGAGACGAGAAGAATTAAAGAAGGAATTGAGCGAACAATATTAATGAAGGTATTGAGTATTACATAAATAATCCTATTTTCGGCGATACCTTTTGGTTTAGTGATAACTAAGATTACAGCGAATATTGTTCCTAAAATTGCGCCAAAAAATAATGATATTCCAACCATCAAGAAGGTTTGATACAACGAAGTTAGAAATAAATCAGTTGTCAATAAGCTATTAAAATCAAACATAATTACCATCCTTATCCAATTTTGCAATTCGAACTTGCTTATTTCTTAAGAACTCGATCGCATCTTTAATATCTTTTGGTTTTCCTTCAATATTTACAAACATATAACCAATGACATTTTCTTTGATATCAATCATGTTTGAGAAAAGAATATTGATAGAGATTTTTCCGCAATCACGCAGTATGGCATCACTTAATACAGAATGTCGGCAAGATGAGCCTAGAAATTCAAATCGATAAATATTCGTAATGTCATTTTCCAACATATTATTAAGAATTTGGGTTGGTAATTTATCGTAAATAACGGCATTGATAAATTTTCGAGTAACAGGGGAGGCCGGGTTTTGAAAAATATCTACTACATTGCCTTGTTCGACAATTTGTCCTTTTTCCATGACTAACATATTATTACATATATGTTTAACCACACTCATTTCGTGTGTTACCAAAACGATCGTAACTTTTTGTTCTTGATTAATACGCTTAAGTAAATCAAGAATTGCTCGTGTTGTCTGTGGATCTAGTGCCGAAGTTGCTTCATCACATAATAGTATTTTAGGTTGGTTAGCAAGCGCTCTGGCAATACAGACGCGTTGTTTTTGCCCGCCCGATAATTCACTTGGATAAGCAAATTTTTTCTCTTTTAAATCAACAAAATTTAATAGTTTATCGACGATTTTATCGCGTTCTTTTTTAGCTACTTTAGCTAACAATAGCGGTAATGAAATATTTTCAGCGACAGTTTTAGACTCTAAAAGGTTAAAACCTTGAAAAATCATCCCTATCTTCTGTTTCATTTGGCGAATTTCATGAGTATTGAAATTTGCTAAATCATGACCATCAATTAAAATTTTACCAGAAGTAGGTTTTTCTAAAGCATTAATGAGTCGAATTAAGGTACTTTTACCTGCACCACTGTAACCAATGATGCCAAATATATCATTGTCCTCAATAGCAATATTAATATTCTTTAATATCTTAGTTTCCTGTTTATTATGATAAAACGACTTATTAACATGTTTAAATTCAATCATAGGAATCTTACTTAATAAATTATCATTAATGCATCAAATGCGCCCAATTTATAAACTGCTAGTTATCAAAGAGTGACAAATGGAATAATAAATATTGATTACTACCAGTTTTGATTCCTACCTAAATTAAATCTTCTTTATTTTCGATTCATTTTTTAAATATTACATTATTATAATAAAAACAAATATTTAGCAAATATTTTTTATAAAAAACCCATCCTTTTAATATATTAAATGCATCTTACCGGTGTATTTTTGTTTGATTTTCTCAAAATAATGAGAATAATTCCTATTTAAATAAAAATATCTAATTCGTATTTGTATAATAAATATATTATTATCTGTTCTAAATTGATATTAATAAAATAATTGACGATTTTATTTGATGTTAATTGGGCATTATTTTTAACTTATTACAATAATAAAAGTTGGATTTATTGATTTTTAACTATTGGCATGAAAAGAATATTGAGCCAGCGTTAGTGAATTAAATTATAAAAAGGAGTTGATCTAATGCATATTCATTTTGTTATTCATGAAGCATTTGAAGCACCAGGCGTATATTTAACTTGGGCACAGCAGCACCATTATCAAATAACCTATTCTCGAGTTTATCTTGATGAACTATTACCAAAGGATGTTAAGGACATTGATTTACTTATCATTATGGGAGGGCCTCAATCTCCAGCTACTTCAATTGATGAATGTCCATATTATGATTCAAAAGCAGAACAACAATTGATTTACGATGCTATTCAAGCAAATAAAATGGTATTAGGTGTTTGCTTAGGAGCTCAATTGATCGGTCAAGCGCTGGGTGCTAATTATGAACATAGTCCAGAAAAAGAAATTGGAAAATATCCAATTACGATGACACACATTGGACAGAATCATCCATTATTTAGCCATTTTGGTTCTCAATTAGAGGTTGGACATTGGCATAGTGATATGCCTGGATTAACAGCTGATGCAGTTATTTTAGCACATAGTGAAGGTTGCCCTCGTCAGATTATAGCTTATAGTGATCGAGTTTATGGTTTTCAATGTCATTTAGAGTTTACTACAGAGATCATAGAAATGTTAATTTCTAATACACAGAACGATCTCCGTCATGCAACTAAATATCGATTCGTTGATACAGTTGAAACGCTTCGTTCTCATGATTACAACGATATGAACCAAAAATTGTGTGTATTTTTAGATAAATTGGTAGCAATGTATAAAAGTAAATAATGCTTGAACGGTAATTTCAAAATTGTCGTTTATCATTCGATAAACGACCTAATCCTGATAGGTAAAGTAATAATAGAAATTGGGGACTGTAACTAGTCTTATCAACGATTAATCACCGCCATTTTCTGCCAAAATTAATAATGTATCTAATAATACATTAGCACCGGCTTGGCACCATTCGGTTGTAATCGCTTCACTCTCATTATGACTCAATCCCTTTATACAAGGAATAAATATCATTGAAGTAGGGGCAATGGTACTTAGATGACAAGCATCATGGCCTGCACCAGAAATCATTTCGCGTGATGCATAGTGATTTTTAGTTACGGCCTTGCGGACGGCATCTATACACTGTTCATCAAAATGTATTGCGGGCATTGAAAGCACCCGTTGGATATTTATATTTAAATTTAATTGGTCGGCAATAGAAGTCAACTCTGAACGTAATTGAATTTCGAGATCGGCTAACAGGTCAGCATCATAATGGCGCATATCAATAGTAAAAAACGCTTCATCCGCTACAACGTTGCGTGAATTTGGGCTAGCTGTAATCATGCCTACGGTTAACCTAACATCGTTGCTGCTTGGTTTAAGTGCCAAACGATTAAGAGCGACAATGCAATGGGCCATCCCAAGAATTGCATCTTGACGCATATTCACCGGTGTTGTTCCAGCATGCATGGCAAGACCAGTAAGTTTTACTTCAAACCAACGTTGGCCAAAGGCACCGGTAACAATACCTATAGTTTGATTATTTAATTCTAAGATAGGTCCTTGTTCAATATGAGCCTCTATTACCGCTTTGATTGGTTGTCCAATAACTTTATCTGTTCCTATATAACCAATTTTTTCTAAGGCTTCTTTGACAGAAATTCCATCCTTATCCTTGATCTTATAGGCAGTTTCAATTTCAAGTTGTTCTGTAAATATCGCTGATCCCATCATTGCTGGCGCAAAGCGAGAACCTTCTTCATTTGTCCACATTACTAACTCTATCGGATGACGAGTCTGAATATTAAAATCATTTAGGGTCAACAAAACTTCTAAACCGGCTAATACACCATAGATACCATCATAACGTCCACCTCTTGGTTGGCTATCGCCATGAGAGCCCGTCATCACCACGGGAAGATCTTCAAGTCCATTACGACGAATAAAAATATTGCCGAAATTATCTATGCGAATCTTAAATCCAGCCGTTTTACTAATGCTTATTAGTAGATCTCTCGCTTGTTGATCAACTTTAGTCAGTGTTAATCGAGTCACACCACCTTTATCAGTTTTACCGATCTGCGCAAAATCACTCAACATCTGTTCTAAACGATTAATGTTAATTTGGGGTAGAGTTCTATTTTTCATTTTCAACCTGCAAGCGATAACGAAAATCACAAATGCCGTCACCCATCATTATGGTATGTGGGCGATCTAGTTTAACGTGTGGGGCATAGCCTTCTATGAATTTACTATCTCGATTGCATGATAGTAAAAAACCGATTTCAGCTAATCCCATTTCTTGATACATTTCTGCATAACGACAACGATGGACATTGTAATCATATTTTTCGTGGTCATTTTCTACTACGGTAATTTTTAAAGCATCATCTTGTTCCCAAAGATGTTGTAGTGCGACAAAGCTCTCAACACTTGTACCATTCGGCTCTTTAGCAGCGAACTCTTTTCCAGCATTAACGGCAGCTTGCCCCACAGCTTCACCAATAATGGCTTTAGCCACTTCTTTACCGTAATCACGGACTAATATTTCATAAATAGGTTTGATTATTTCTGCTTCGATTTTACGTCGATGTAAAATACCAATATCAGGAAACTCTTGCATCATTTAATCCTTAAAAAAATCATTTTCTTTCATTTAACAGTTATTTATATTAATAATATACAATTGTTTTTAATGTTCACATTGATTTAAAAATTGTTGTAGACGTTTATCACTACTTTTTCTTATAGCATCCGGAGAATCATCATGAATAATTTCCCCATTCTCCATAAAAATAATACGATTTGAAACTTTAAACGCAAAAGACATCTCATGTGTCACAATTAACATTGTCATACCTTCCGCCGCTAATTGAGCTATCACTGATAAAACTTCATTAACTAACTCGGGATCTAAGGCAGAAGTTGGCTCATCAAATAATATTATACTCGGTTTCATTACTAAAGCTCGTGCTATTGCCACACGTTGCTGTTGCCCGCCAGATAATTGATGAGGATATTTAAATGCATGATCTATCATTCCCACTTTATTTAATAAAATTAAAGCCGATCGTTTGCTTTCCTCTTTATCCATTTTATGATAATCCGGTGCTAATAGCAGATTGTCTAGAACCGTTTTATGCGGGAATAAATTATAATTCTGGAAAACCATACCTAAATGAACAATTCGTTCATAAAACTGTTTATTAGGATTTTTACGTCCTTGAATAAAAGGCGTACCTTCCAACTTAATCGTACCTTCATCTAAGTGGGTTAAGCCGTTTATCGATCGTATTAATGTCGTTTTACCCGATCCAGATGGTCCAATAATTGATATTACATTTCCCCAACAGACATTTAAATTAATATTTTTTAATACCTGAGTATGTCCATAGTATTTATTTAGGTTCGCTAGTTCTAAAACAAATTTACTTTTTTGATTATTTGATAAGATTGAGGTTGTTTCGGTGTTTGAAAATGAAGTTAAAGATGTCAATTTTTCTGGTTGTTTATTTTTGCGTTTTGTGACGTCTAGATAGATTTCAAATCGTTTAATTAACCATGTAACCATTGTCACAATCGCGACATAATAAATTGCAACAACTGTTAGGGTTTCTATGACTAAAAAATTTCGCGTATAAAGCTGCTGTCCTACTAGTAAAATCTCAGTTAATGAAATCACGGACAGTAATGAGGTAAGCTTAACTATGGTAACGAGTTGATTCGTTAGAGGAGGTAGTGCAATGCGTAAGGCTTGAGGGAAAATTATTTTTGTTTGAATTGCCCAATAACGTATACCTAATGCTTTACCCGCCTCTATTTGACCATTTGGAATAGCTTGTAAAGCTCCGCGATGAATTTCGGCCATATAAGCACTTTCACTTAAAATTAAAGCTATCAAACCAGCCCAAAAAGGGTCAGACAACACAACACTGCTTGCTTCCCAAAATCGCGGTAAACTGTAAATGTAAATTAAAAGAACAAGCAAAGGTAAGCTACGAAATAACCAAATATAGGATGTTGTTAAATTCTGTAAAATTGGATTTTTAGCTCGATTGCCTAAAGCTAATAACAAACCAAAGAGTAGGGCACATGTCCAAGCTATGATACTTAACTTAGTTACTGTCCAGCTTGCTTTAACAAAATTAGGATTTACTAATTGTGATACAAAATAATGCCAGTCAAAACCTTGTGATGTAACGACATCTCTATTTTTTAATTCACCATTTAAATCAGTAATGATGAATTGCTGATTACTTGCCAGCAAAGACTGATTTGGGTAGGCTAAATTATATTGCTTCACTAATTCATCATATTGACCCGTTTCTCTTACTTGCTTAATTAAACCAACTAAATCTTGTTTAATACTAATATCATTTTTTCTAACCGCTAATCCTATTAAAACTGGGTTAAGCATATGTTTACTTGTGATCTTTAATTCATTATTTAATTGTGCGATCACCATTTGTGCAACAGCGGCATCTTCATATTGTACGTCAACTCCACGGGCTAATAATGCTTGCGATGCTTCAGGGGCACTTGGATATTCTTTAACAACAATAGCGCCTAAATTATGCGTTTTACAATAGGTTTCACTGATTTGGTTAATGGTTTCAATCCAAGCAGCACCTTTCATTGATGAGACTTTTTTATTACATAAATCTGTTATATTTTGTGGATTAAAGTTATCCTCCTTACGGACTAGTAATACACCGCCAGTTTGTAAGTAAGGGATAAAATCCACTTGTTTAGCGCGAGTTTCATTCACGTAGAGTGCACTGGCCACAACATCATAATGACCAGACTCTAAACCAATAATAATATTCTCGATTCGTGTATCATTGAATTGTGCAGTTTTATTACCTTTGCTAGCTAATAATCGCATAAAATCTGGATCAAATCCTTCAGGCTGATTATTCTCTAAATACGCAAATGGCGCATAGGTCAAATCAATTCCCACTCTTAAGATATCTGTCTTAGCTTGAGCTAGAGGAGTGATAAAAATAATTAAAAGAGCGAGGATAAATCCTAAAAAGTCCTTTTTAGGTAACGGGTAAGCATGCATCATTTATTTATCCTATTTCCTATAATAATATAATTTTAATTTTGTTATGTTTAATGTTATTGATTATAGTTAGCTAATAAGATTTAAATAATAATAAATCGTTATATTGATATGATGATTTAATATATATTTCTAATTTACCTTCAAGTTATTAGCTTATTAATATGTATTATTGGTTTGTATAAAAGATTAGAAATAGTGAACTGAAAATATTGAATTTATTTTCAATAAGAAATATTAGAACAATTAAAACGGAGTTACCAAACATGAAACTAATTATCAACGGAGATGATTTTGGGATTTCGCGCGCATGTAATCTTGGCATTATTGATTGCTTTAATCATGGTGTTTTAACTTCAACTTCAATCATGATCAATATGCCCCATGCTGAAGATGCAATTAAACTCTGGGAAGCTAATCCAAAGCTATCTGTCGGTTTACATTTGAATATTACGCTAGGGTATCCAGTAAATAAAAGAACTAAATCAATTCTTAAAGAAGATGGCACATTCAATAAAGCAATCCTTAATGATTCCTCAAATCATATAAAATTAGTTGAGATTGCTCAAGAGTGTCAGGCACAAGTAGATAGGTTTATTCAATTAACAGGTAAAATCCCTGACCACATTAATTCCCATCATGGTATTGAAGCAATATACGGAGGCTCGCAAATTATACAGGAATTAGCGAATCGTTATGATTTGCCTATCCGCCAATTAACCTTCGTTAATAAAAATGAATGTTTTAAGGAAATTATCCATAGAACTATACCAATCCAAAAAATGTTAACTGTACCAAGTAAAAATATAGCAGATACCATAAATCTTTTTTCTCAAGAGGAACTGAATAGTGACGGATATTTTGAATTAATTGGACACCCTGGATATATTGATTATGAATTGACACAATTATCAAGTTTGACGATCGGAAGATGTATTGATATACAATGCTTTTGTGCAGAAGAGTTAAAGAATTGGATTAAACAGAATCATATAGAATTAATTAGTTATAAAGATTTACCACAAAAATAATAATACATTTAAGAGAGTTGAGGTGAGGGCATAAAATTTACACTAATAATTTTATGCCAATTTAGTAATTATGTACCTTGATTGTACTAATTGATTACGTAAAGATGAACATCACGTACATCATTTATAGATTTAAGGAATTTTGTTAAGTTTTTATGATAAGTTTTATTAGGATCATTTTCTTGAGTACACAGTTTTTCTGATTCACTGTTTTTATGATTTTCATCATCTGAAACTAATTTATTATATGAACTTGCAAAATCACCACCTTTTAATGTAAAAAGATGTTCCCAGTTATCTAATAAGTTTTTCATATATTCACGACCAGGTTCACAAGTTATTTCGTTTAGATTAATCTTAGCAAAACTGTATTTTTTAATTTTTTCGAATTTTTGAGGTTCGTAAGGGAAAATAAACTCATCTTTATCGCGTACTTCATCACCTAATAAATATTTGAGATAATCATTTTGTCGGTATAGTTTTCTTTTTATTTCAAAATTAGTCGTGTTTTTAGATAAATCTGCCTCTTCTTTAGGTAATTCTTCATCATATGAATAGTCCCAATTATTATCATATCTATCAATAATAACATCATTAATGAGTTTAGCAGGTAGGGTGAATTCTCTTCGAACACCATCAATAATTACAGGAATATTTCTAAGCTCCTTTCTTGCAACTTTTTCATATTCTTCGTTATTCGTATTTGGTGCTGCAAGAATGATAGAACGTACAAAATAATTACTCTGCGTTGGATTAATAAAACTAGTAGTACCTAATTTAGCGGGTTTGACAACAAAAGTTAACGTTTCATTGTTATAGGTTAAAGTATGTTTACCAAAATCAAATTCATAATCAATACCAGATCTTGCTGGAATTGTTAATTCAGTATTATCGATCTTTAATTTAATTTCATTTGCTGTTGGATTATCAATCCAACGATTGAGAGAGCCTTTTTCAAAACAACCCACAAGAGACAAGCTAGAAGCGAATAATAGGATATATTTTACTAATTTCATCACATTAAAAATTTTATAAGAATTAATTGTAAAGCGATTTTAGCACAATTTTAAAGTAACTTTCTAATCAATTCAAAATAACACCATTGTTTTGGCAATGAAGCTATACTGAAAAGTTTAATAACAATCTAGATATCTGAATGATACGTTAGAATTCTATTGATTACATTTTTATTTCAGAGGTGAATGTATACAGATGATTTATTTATATTCAATGGATTTGATAGCCTACTTTTCTTTTAGGAAGAAATAGTATTTAGTCATTTTTCTATATTTTCGGTGAATTTTCATGTGACACTGTCACGTTACTTTACAGTATAATAAATTAGCTTAGAGGAAAGTAGAAACAAATTCTATTAATTGTTTCGCATTAACAACCTTGATTTGTTATACACCATTCATTATTTGTTTCACAAGTCTTGCTAAGACTACATAGCTAGGCAAATAAATAAATCAAATCAAGCAAAGAGAGCTGTAAACAGATTGATATCAGCAAAATGTAGAATAGTGCAAACTTAATCGCGTTACAATTTTTGTTCAGTGTATGTGAGAATAAGTACTAATGAATAGATTGTTTTATTTATTGAGATGGGCGATTTAATTAATTTTTAAAACTATTATAGTGGATTATGTATAGTGGATTATGGTGCCAGTGGTCGGACTCGAACCGACACGCTTTTAAGGGCGGCGGATTTTGAATCCGCTGCGTCTACCGATTTCGCCACACTGGCATTGCTAGGTAAATAAAGTAAACGTTGGCATTATACTAAGCTCTTATTTCCTTGCAACTATAATTATTCATTTTCGCATTGAATGATGAAAAATTCACCTTTTCCGCGTAAACAGATAATAACTAAAGCCTAAAAATAGCATACTTGTAATTAAAGCACCTAGCATAGGAGATAAGCCAATATAAATAATAATCTTAGAAAATAGCGTATCGGTGATATAAAAAATAAAACCAAAAAAGACACCAGTAACGACTCTAATTCCCATTGGAACACTTCGCAAAGGTCCAAATATAAAAGATAGAGCAAGAAGCATCATTACTGTAATAGAAAGTGGTTTAAACATTTTCTTCCAGAATAAAAGCTCATAATTACTTGCATCTTGACCTGATAATTTTAAATACTGTGCATACTGATACAACCCAGATGCTGATAATGAATCAGGATCTTGTGCTACGATATTTAATTTATCAGGTGTGATAGTGGTTTTCCAATCCATATTAATATAGTTAGTATTTTGAATTTTATTAGCATTGGTTAAATCGGTTTTATCAACTTGCTGTAATTGCCAATGATTTTTTTTATAAGTACCAAAAGCTGCATGTGTAATTGCGGTTAAATTACCATTATTAACTGAATAGATATCAATATTTGAAATAGAATTATCTGCATTAACTTTATTTATATGTACAAACTCATTAGTATCCTTGACCCAGATACTATTTTGTGAAGCTAATAATGAACCACCATACAGTTTTTCAGATCGCATATTACGCGCTGCTTGCTCAGCTACAGGAGCGACCCATTCACCAACGGCCATAACAATTAGCATTAACGGAATAGCTGTTTTTAATACTGATTTGACGATATTAATGCGACCAAAACCAGCCGTTTCCATAACAATCAATTCACTCTTAGACGCTAATATACCAAGCCCAATTAAAGCACCAATAAGTGCTGCGATTGGAAAGAATAATTCTAAATCTTTTGGCACTAAGAACAGGGAATATAATGCTGCTGAAAAGGCATTATAATCTAACTTAACTCGTCTTAATTGATCGATAAAACGAATAATCACTGATAAACTAATAAGCAAAAATAATGTAATACCAATCATATTCAAAATCGTTTTGCCGATATAACGGTCTAAAATCGTAAACATGTCTGTATTTCCTTATGAAGCAAAACGAGTTGGTAAAAATTTATAACGCAATTTTCTCATTGGTAAACTATCCCAAATATTAAAGATAACCGCCAACATAAAATAACTACCATTAACAAGAAAAAACCAAAATGCCGGGTCAAGTCTTCCTTTAGCAGCATTAGCCTTAATTGAACTTTCTAGTAAAAAATAGATTAAATATAGCAAAATAGCAGGTAATACCCTCGCTAATCGCCCTTGTCTTGGGTTGGCCGCACTAAGAGGTATAACTAGAAAGGCCATTAATGGAGCAGAGATAATTAACGTCAAACGCCAAAAATATTCAGCTTGAGCCTTAGGTGTATTGAGCTGACGTAATTCACTTAATGAGATTTGATCAACATCATTTGCTTTTTTATAGTCTGATTCTTTCAATTCTTTTGTTTTGATAATACCTTGATAATGATTAAAATTCGATATACGAAAATCTTTGATATTCGATGTACCTTCGTAACGATTTGCATTATCTAGAATAATAATTTGATTGTTACTTTCATCAGACAGAATTTGACCTTTATTAGCTAAGATAATAGTAGGGCGCTGTGATTTAGAACGATTTGTAGTAGCAATAAATACATTTTCAATTGTATTATTTTTCACATTACCGATATAAATAACAGAATCACCTTGTGGCATTCTTTGGAATTGTCCAGCTAATAATCCGGCCAAACTTGGATTTAATTTAGCGTGTTCAACTAATTGCTCTTGCTGAATATCAGACCAAGGTCCAAACCAAACAATATTACTTATAGTAAATACAGATGTAATTATAGAAAGTAAAATAACGACTTGATAAATGATAGCCTTTTTAACGCCACAAGCATACATAGCTACCATTTCACTATTTGAATAAAAACGACCTAATGTAATTAAAATTCCGAGAAATAGGCTTAGTGGTAAAATAAGTTCGGCCATATCTGAGACACCCAACAATAATAACGGCATAACTAAATTTGCAGGGATATCACCATCAACAGCATTTGATAAAATTCTTATTAATTTTTGAGAAAAGAATATCATCAATAAGATAAAGAGTATTGCTAATTGGGTTTTTAGGGTTTCTTTTGTAATATATCGACGAATTATCACGCGTACTTTGCCTACAACAAATGTTTTATATGAAAATGACACAGGATTATAACGCGAAAATGTTCATTTCGTTATTAATTTTTGTTGATATCAATGTGTTTAACGTTAGAATAACAATCATTATTCTTTTTTTATTGAAATTTATAATCCGCATATCGAAAAACAACCACTATTTGTTGTTAATTTTAGCATATCAATTTGATTTGAAATAATATGCAAAATAAAATCAACTAGTTATTGCTTTTGATCAACCAGACTAATTTTGAGGTCATGTTATGAAGTTTGAGATTAAACACTATGATATATTTAAACAAGAAACGGACTGTTTAATTTTAGCCGTAGTTAACGGTGAAGAACAATCAGATCAGATTAAAGCATTTGATCAGTTAACAGATAATTTGGTAGCTAAACTAATTAAGTCAGGTGATTTCAAAGGAAATATTGGTGACACACTACCACTATATCATTTATCGCAGGTGGCAGCTAAGAAAGTATTATTAGTCGGGATTGGTAATTCGCAAGATAATCTATTAATCAACATACCTAAAATTACGAAAAGTATCGCTGATCAATTAGCTTGTTTAAATAGCAAAACAGTTAGTTATGCAGTAAGTCATATTACTGATTCATCCGTTTATCACTTCGTACGATTTTTCATAGAAAACCTTAACAATCATACATATCGATTTGATGAGTATCAAACGACAAAATCCAAGACCGTTATTACTGAAAAACTTGACTTAATTTTAGCTGATAATACATTGTTAAAATCTGCGCAATTAGCGGTTGATCATGGTCAGATTATTGCTAATGCTGTAAGTGCAACCAAATCACTCGCTAATCAACCATCAAATATATGTAATGCACAATATTTAGCGGATAGAGCTAAACAATTGAGTCTTGAACATGAGAAATTATCATTTTCTTGTTATGACGAACAAGCATTGGCATTATTAAAAATGGATGCCTATTTAGCTGTTGGTCGAGGTTCAGATAATGAGTCTATCATGACCATTCTAGATTATCGTGGTTCAAAAAATAAGAAAGATGCGCCAATTGTATTAGTTGGAAAAGGTTTAACTTTTGATTCGGGTGGAATATCGATAAAACCTGCAGCGTCTATGGATGAAATGAAATATGATATGTGTGGGGCTGCAACGGTATATGGTGTAATGAAAGCTATTGCTGAACTCAATTTACCGATCAATGTAATTGGTGTTATGGCAGGTTGTGAGAATATGCCAAGCAGCACATCTTATCGCCCAGGTGATATTTTGACAACACTATCCGGTCAAACAGTTGAAGTTATTAATACAGATGCTGAAGGTCGTTTAGTATTATGTGACGTACTGACCTTCGTTGAACGATATAAACCGCGTTCAGTGATTGATATCGCAACATTGACTGGTGCTTGTATTGTTGCGCTAGGACATCATTATACAGGTGTATTAGGTAATGATGATCAACTTGTTGCTCAACTAATAGAAGCATCAAAAAAAGCACATGATAAAGCTTGGGCATTACCTATGGATGATGATTTTCAAGCGCAAATCAAATCAACTTGTGCCGATATTGTTAATTCGGCAGGGCGAGATGGTGGGACTATAACTGCCGGTTGCTTTTTATCACGATTTACAAAAAATTACCATTGGGCTCATTTAGACATTGCCGGTACCGCTTGGAAATCAGGTGCTAATAAAGGTGCAACGGGTAGACCTGTTGCAATGTTAATACAATATTTGTTAGATCAATCTCATTAGGTCAATATGACTTAATGAAATATTTAATACTAAATTAGTTTGATTGGAGCAATAATGCTAAAAAAAGTTATTTTTTACTTAATTGAAAATGCAAAAAAATTTTCTATTGATAACGCATTATTGCCTCATGAAAAACTAGCTTGTGAACAGATTATATTAAATTGGCAGCAAGGATTACGAATTCTTGTTGCTTGTCAAAATCAAGAGCAAGCGGAAAGGATTGATGAATATTTATGGCAACTAAGTCCAGAGAGTTTTGTTCCGCATAATTTAGTAGGAGAAGGGCTAACCAATGGTTCTCCTGTTGAGATTGCATGGGTCGGCAAAAAGGGGAATGGTAATAGGCAATTATTAGTTAACCTTCAGGAACAATTCCCTGAATTTTCGCCAGCATACAATGACATTATTGATTTTGTTCCACCAGATGAGAACTTAAAAGCATTGGCAAGAGAGCGTTATTTAACTTATAAAAGTATGGGATTCAATATTAAAACTATTAAAGTTTCTGGTGGGTAATTCTACTATCTTATTGATAAATATAGTAATTTTTTAAATCTAACTCATTGACATATACGTTGATTTAATATTAACTAAATACATAGTTTTATGTATTGGTGAAATTTTCTAGTTAACCGAGGAGTTTTAAATGAGTATTTTGCAAAATATATTTTCAAAAATTATTCCATCATCATTTGGCAATGTCGTTGGTAATATCAAAGATAAAGTCGAAAATGCAGCTAAAGCAACGAAAGACGCAGTCACCAATCATCCTAATGAATCTAATCAAGCAAATCAATCTAACCAGACCCAATCATCAACTAACCAAAACCAAAATAATCAAACTAATTCAAGCAATCAAACACCACATATAGATGTCGTTTCGATCCTTGACGGTTTAGCAAAAAATAATCCTCAGAAACTTAATTGGCGTACATCAATTGTTGATATGTTAAAATTGTTAGGATTAGATAGTAGTTTAGAGGCACGTAAAAAATTAGCTGCTGAACTTCATTATCAAGGTAATACTAGTGATAGTGCTACAATGAATACTTGGTTACATAAAGAAGTAATGAAAAAAATTGCCGAAAAAGGCGGTAATGTAAAAGATCTTTTCTAAAATAAACTTCACTCTTTAATTCGATATTTATTTTAATTTTGCTTTTCATTTAAACATAAATATCGAATTTCTTCTATTGAACATTTTTGCCTATTAAATTGTAATTATTCCGTTTCTTTCTCAGAGCAAATTGTTGTAGAATAACGGCTATTTATTTATGTGCTTAAATTTTATGGGCACAGTTTCTTTATATTGGATTTGCAAAGTCACATGAAAATAACATTAGATAAAACATATAATCCTCAAGAAATAGAACAACCCATTTATACTCACTGGGAAAAAAGCGGCTATTTCAAACCAAATGGTGATAAATCAGCACCAAGCTATTGCATCGCAATTCCACCACCAAATGTAACGGGTAGCTTACATATGGGGCACGCATTTCAGCAAACCATCATGGATGCACTAATTCGCTACCATCGTATGCAAGGTGATAATACGCTATGGCAATCAGGTACTGATCATGCTGGCATTGCAACACAAATGGTTGTTGAACGTAAAATTGCAGCTGAAGAAAATAAAACGCGTCATGACTATGGTCGAGAACAATTCATTGAAAAAATCTGGCAATGGAAAGCTGAGTCTGGTGGTAGTATCACTAAACAAATGCGTCGTCTAGGTGATTCCGTAGATTGGGATCGTGAACGTTTCACTATGGACGATGGTTTATCTAATGCCGTTAAAGAAGTCTTTGTTCGTTTATATAAGGAAGATTTAATTTATCGAGGAAAACGATTAGTTAATTGGGATCCAAAACTTCGTACAGCAATTTCAGATTTAGAAGTTGAAAATAAAGAAGTTAAAGGTTCAATGTGGCATATTCGTTATCCTTTAGCAGATGGTGTTACTACTGCTGATGGTAAAAATTATCTTGTTGTAGCAACCACACGTCCAGAAACTTTATTAGGTGATACAGGCGTAGCGGTTAATCCTGAAGATCCTCGTTACAAAAATCTCATCGGAAAATATGTTTTATTACCTTTTGTTAATCGCCGTATACCAATTGTTGGCGATGAACATGCGGATATGACTAAAGGAACGGGATGTGTGAAAATCACACCTGCACATGACTTTAACGACTATGAAGTTGGTAAACGTCATCAATTACCGATGATCAATATATTTACATTTGATGGTGATATACGTGAACAAGCAGAAGTCTTCGATACCAATGGTGAACCTAGTTCTGTTTATTCTTCAGAAATCCCGCAAGAATTTAGAAAGTTAGAACGTTTTGCCGCTCGAAAAGCTATGATTGCGGCTTGTGAAACATTGGAAATACTAGAAAAAATCGAACCTCATGATTTAACAATTCCATATGGCGATCGTGGTGGTGTAGTCATTGAGCCAATGTTAACCGATCAGTGGTATGTTAGAGCCAAAGTGTTAGCTGAACCCGCTATTGATGCTGTAAAAAATGGAGATATTCAATTTGTACCAAAACAATATGAAAACATGTATTTTTCTTGGATGAATGATATTCAAGATTGGTGTATTTCTCGTCAACTTTGGTGGGGACATCGTATTCCGGCTTGGTACGATAATCAAGGTAATGTTTATGTTGGCCGTGATGAAGCGGAAGTGAGACGAGAAAATAATCTTGCTAATGATATTATCTTAAATCAAGATGAGGATGTTCTTGATACTTGGTTCTCATCAGCACTTTGGACTTTTTCAACTTTAGGTTGGCCAGAAAATACCGATGATTTAAAAACCTATCATCCAACAGATGTGCTAGTAACTGGTTTCGATATTATTTTCTTCTGGGTAGCCAGAATGATTATGATGACTATGCATTTTATTAAGGATGAACATGGTAATCCACAAGTACCATTCAAAACTGTTTATGTAACAGGTTTGATTCGTGACGAAGAAGGGCAGAAAATGTCAAAATCTAAAGGGAATGTCATAGATCCTTTAGATATGATTGATGGTATTTCTTTACCCGATCTACTTAATAAACGTACTGGCAATATGATGCAACCTCAGTTAGCTGAAAAAATAGCAAAACGCACTGAAAAACAGTTCCCAAATGGAATTGAACCACATGGTACTGATGCATTACGTTTTACATTAGCTGCTTTAGCTTCAACTGGACGAGATATTAACTGGGATCTTAAACGTCTAGAAGGTTATCGAAATTTCTGTAATAAATTATGGAATGCTAGTCGTTACGTATTAATGAATACACAAAATCATGATTGTGGTTTCAAAGGTGGGAATTTAGAATATTCTCTAGCTGATAAATGGATTTTAGCTGAATTTAATCAAACTATTAAATCTTATCAAGATGCTTTTGCAACCTATCGATTTGATATTGCTGCGAGTATTTTATATGAATTTACTTGGAATCAATTCTGTGATTGGTATTTGGAATTAACCAAATCTATTTTAAATAATGGAAATACAAATCAACAAAGAGCTGCTCGTCATACATTAGTTTCAATACTTGAATCACTATTACGTTTAGCCCATCCGATTATTCCATTTATTACTGAAGCTATTTGGCAAAATGTTAAAGGTATAATGAATATTCATGCCGATACCATTATGTTGCAAAAAATACCAAATCCTGATCATAGACATGATAATGAACAAGCGGTTTCTGATTTAAATTGGATTAAACAGGTTGTCATAGCAATTCGTAATATAAGAGCTGAAATGAATATTGCACCAAGTAAACCATTACAACTCTTAGTACGTGATGCATCACCTTTAGTTCATCGACGAATTAGTGACAATGTCACATTTATTAAATCATTGGCGAAGCTTTCCGAGATTCTTATTTTAGATGAAGGAGAGAAAGGTCCAATGTCTGTAACTAAATTAGTCGATGGAGCTGAATTATTGATTCCAATGGCAGGATTAATTAACAAAGCTGATGAATTAGCACGATTAAGTAAAGAAATAGATCGTCTTGATAATGAAATTAAACGAATTGATGGGAAGCTCTCTAATGCTAGCTTTGTAGATAAAGCACCTGAAGCAGTTGTAGCAAAAGAGAAAGAAAAACGTCAAAATTATCAAGATGATAAAATGAAATTACTTGATCAATATGCTTCAATTGAAAAACTATAACTAGGAGTGCTCAAAGTTACACCCTATAGCCCGTCCTTTGGACGGGTTTTTTTATGGTTTTTAATTTATAAACTATTGCTTGAAAAGATCACAATACGATCCTCTTTAAATAGGGGAGGGGGACACAATAAAAAGCCATATAAAAGTAATCTTCAATTAATCGTTATGTGACAATGTCACGTTTATTTAATATTAATGTATCTGACTGTGTTGTGAATATGATTTAGATTTGACTTATATATGTATATACGAAACTGATATGGTTAAAACGACATTCATTGTTTTAATAATCGCCATAAATCATAACTATATGAATTATTTAAATAATTTAACGATAAATAACATTCAGCAATAGGATTTTGTGATTAGTAAATTGATTTTATTTAAGTTATATTAAAGTTGCATTTAAATGCAAGTCTAACTTAGGAGAAAATCATGAGTAAACAATCAAACAATCCGCTAACTAAATACTATCACGACAAATTCCCAAAACAGAAACAGCCAGCTCCGGGATTACAATTTGAAATGAAGCCTGTTCCGGATTGTGGAGAAAAAAGCTATCAAGGTCATCAACGTTTAGAAGGCCTTAAAATGTTGGTTACCGGTGGCGATTCTGGAATTGGTCGAGCGGCAGCAATAGCTTATGCTAAAGAAGGTGCTGATGTAGCAATTAATTATTTACCTCATGAACAGAAAGATGCCGAAGATGTAGCTAAAGTGATTGAATCAGTTGGTCGCAAAGCTGTGCTCATTCCAGGCGATCTAAGTGATGAAGCATTTTGTAAAAAATTAGTTGATCAGGCTCATGAGAAACTTGGTGGATTAGACAATGTCACATTCGTTGCCGGAAAACAAACGGCTGTCGAAGATATAATGAAATTAACAACAGAGCAAATTAAGAAAACCTTTGAAATCAATGTATTCTCTTTGTTCTGGGTCACGAAAGCTGCATTAGGATATTTAAAAGCAGGTTCAACAATTATTACTACCTCATCAATTCAAGCTTATCAACCAAGTGCCAATTTATTAGATTATGCTTGTACTAAAACAGCTATAATTGCTTTCACTCGAGGCTTAGCAAAACAAGTTGCTAAAAAAGGTATACGAGTAAATAGTGTTGCCCCTGGTCCAATCTGGACACCGTTACAAATCTGTGGAGGTCAACCAAGTGAGGTGATCCCGGAATTTGGGAAACAAGCTCCATTAATGCGAGCGGGTCAGCCGGTAGAATTAGCGAGTTTATATGTATTTTTAGCGTCAGAGGAATCGAGTTATATTACGGCGGACACATTTGGTGTTACGGGTGGTATGCACATCAATTAAGATCGGAACGAAGATCGTTACTCTCTATTATTCAGGTTAAAAAACAAAAGGGCTTTAAGAAGTCCTTTTTATTTTATGACTTAATCAGAACTTGAAACCAACATAATAAAACGGGTACATATTTTTACCAATATAATTAAACGTCAAAAAAAACCATAGACTTAGTTTGTTCCCAGCACATCACACAAATTGACAAAACAAAGATAGAGCAGACATCAGACCATATAATTCATCAGCAAAGACTCGTGTTAAAATAGTTAATTTAACATAATATACATTATGCGAATTTATTATTTTTTTAAAAAGGATCTTAATTTATCAATGCGATCCTAGATAAAACGATCAAACTCAAAACCTATCCATCATAATCCAATTTTTAATTACGCCAAGTTTCCATAACTTTCCTTTTTCTTATCCAAAATATTTCTTATAGATTTATTCAAATATTCTGTTTTTGTAAAATTTGAACTTATAAAATAAAAAATTAATTTTCTTTAGCAATTTCTAGTAAATAAAATATGACTAAATTTTATTATGTTACTTGCCAATAAGATATGTTATTAATAAGATATTTCCAACCTAAAAACTTCGCATAACTCAACCAATCAAAAAACATATGTATACATGTTACTTATTACTTGCCAACAAGTAACAGACAATGACCGCACAATAAAGTAGAATTTATATCAACTATGCGGATTAGTTATCAAACAAGGTTATAAAAGGGGTTAAAGTGGATACTCTAAAAAAAACTATTAGATTAAAAAAGAAGAATCTGTTTCATTACAAGATAAAGCATTTTCTCTAACAAAAAGGCAATCTATCAGGGTAATAAAATTGTTTATCAAGAATCTAATATTGTTCATTATATAATTGATAAAATCTTAGAAAAAGTTGATATTGATGAAAATGGGAAATTAACTATAAGATAATTTTTACCATGGAAAACCATGGTAAAGTTCGGGTGTCACTTAATTGACGTCGAAAGTGATAGTATAAATAACAAGCTATTTGTAATATATTGTTACAAAATTAAACTATATTAATAAAAAGGATAAAAAATTATGAATATAATAACAGCAGACACTTTGCCTAATAATATGAGAATAAAAGAAATTCACGGTATTATTGAAACAACGTATCCAATTGAAATATCAAAAAAAGGATTTATTAGAGGTCTTGTAGAGCGCAATAAAAATGAACATCAAGAGGCTTATGATAATTTTGTTAATTCAGCCAAAGAGTTAGGTAACGGTAATACCATATATGGCGTAAAAATATCAACAGCAATTGGATCTTTTTCAAACGGTACATATCTTTATATAACTTATTATGGAACAATTGCTACCACAGAAATCATTGAGTAATAAATATTGATTCACATTTCGCATAATGACGTTATGCTAAATTCTTGATTGTTAGCCGACTGAGTCGGCCAACATTTAACAATCTGCGACTTCAACATAACGCATAACGCATAACGCATTTTACATTATGCGAAGTTTTTAGGTTGGAAATATCTTATTAATAACATATCTTATTGGCAAGTAACATAATAAAATTTAGTCATATTTTATTTACTAGAAATTGCTAAAGAAAATTAATTTTTTATTTTATAAGTTCAAATTTTACAAAAACAGAATATTTGAATAAATCTATAAGAAATATTTTGGATAAGAAAAAGGAAAGTTATGGAAACTTGGCGTAATTAAAAATTGGATTATGATGGATAGGTTTTGAGTTTGATCGTTTTATCTAGGATCGCATTGATAAATTAAGATCCTTTTTAAAAAAATAATAAATTCGCATAATGTATATTATGTTAAATTAACTATTTTAACACGAGTCTTTGCTGATGAATTATATGGTCTGATGTCTGCTCTATCTTTGTTTTGTCAATTTGTGTGATGTGCTTGGCACAAACTAACACTATGGGCTTTTTTGACGTTTAATTATATTGGTAAAAATATGTACCCGTTTTATTATGTTAGTTTCAAGTTCTGATTAAGTCATAAAATAAAAAGGACTTCTTAAAGCCCTTTTGTTTTTTAACCTGAATAATAGAGAGTAACGATCTTCGTTCCGATCTTAATTAATGTGCATACCACCCGTAACACCAAATGTATCCGCCGTAATATAACTCGATTCCTCTGACGCTAAAAATACATATAAACTCGCTAATTCTACCGGCTGACCCGCTCGCATTAATGGAGCTTGTTTTCCAAATTCCGGGATCACCTCACTTGGTTGACCTCCACAGATTTGTAATTATAATCAAGACAAAAACTTTATAGGCGATTTAAAAAAATTTTTAATGGAATTATAAATTATTTATTAATGTTGTTACCCAACCTTTAATTTTTTTTTGAAAAATGTTAATCTTTACGAAGATAGGCACAATTTAACAATAAGATATATAATCCTAATGCAAAATATTTATAAAACCATTCGCAGTAAGAGTTACTCAGTATCATGTGAACTATGTCGCATTGGTCCATCTATTTGCATACCTAAATTACTAAATAACGCTCTTGATACAGTGGTCAATTGTAAACATGCGGTTTCAAAGGATGAAATTATCGTTAATGAAGGTACTGCTTTAGATAGATTCTATATTATAAATGCTGGCGCATTAAAAACCTATATTACTGTCGAAGGTAAGGAGCAAATAAATGGCTTTTATTTACCCGGTGATATTATAGGTTTAGATAGTATTCATTCTTTAAAATATAATTGTTCAGTTAAAGCATTAACCAATAGCTTAATCTGTGAATTAAAATATGAAGAATTGATGACATTAGTATCACAAAATACTCATGTACGAGATACTTTATTTAAATTAATGAGTGAAGATATTCATGACTTTAAGAAGCTAATTTTGTGTTTTTCGCAAAAAAATGCTGAAGAACGAGTTGGAATGTTCATTTATTCTTTATATAGCAAATATGCCCGTCGGGGTCATGTATCCCTTAATATAAAATTATCGATGAGCCGTAATGACATTGCAAACTACCTAGGGTTAACTATTGAAACGATTAGTCGTATCTTGACTCGTATGCAGGATTTAAATATTCTAACGGCACGCGGTAAGTATATTACAATTAAAAATCTACCTGCATTAATCAAATTTGCTGAATATCACAAGTGACAAGGTCACAAACAGGGAAATGAATTTTATATGAAACTAATTAAGACATCTTACATAGCTACATTGTTAGCTACTATGATTGGGGTTGGTACTGCCAATGCATCTCAAGAATTAACACCTGAAAAAGCCGATTCACTTCAGTCTTTTAAAGAAATCTCTATTCGAGGATTATTCTATAGTGAATCTGATAGTGTTAGAGCAATGTCAAAAGCAGCAGATAAACAAGGTGCTGACTACTTTTATATTACGAGTACCAATGTAGCTCCAAGTAATGATGGATTAAGAATTGTTTATGCAAAATTATATAAAGCAGATGCAAAACCAGTTGATAAGACAGTAGAAAATTTCCGACAATTTAATGGTGTACTTGAATATCCAAAAGATACCGCTATTCATTATGAACCTTATGACATAATAAGATTACGTGGATACTTCCCTACTCAAGTTGAATTAAATAATGCTGTTGCTAAAGCCGCATCTAAAAAAGATGCTTATGCTTTTTTTATAGATAGATTAGTTGAAGTTAATGGTGGAAATAAACAAATTACTGCATATTTATTTAAAAAAGATGCTGCTGAAAGAAAACTTCAACCTGAAAATGCGATTCCTTATGATTCAGAAGCGGGTCAATTAGCTTTAGCTCAAGGGGGCGAAGCTGCAATGCAGGTAGAACGCCCAGGATATTATTCGTCATCAGCATTTAATGAACAATTTTATTCTAAAAAATTCAATAATTCAGTAATTGAAGATGTTAAGCAAGAACCAAATGTTAAAAAAGAACAAGCTGTAGAGAAAAACCAAACAATTGTGACTAATAACAATAAACCGGTCGCTTCTACAACTTTGGTCACCCCTACCCCATCTACGAATAATCAATTAGTAATTCCTCAAGTAAAAAGCTCTCGTTACACTGTAACGTTGCCAGATGGAACAAAAATTGAAGAACTTAATGATGGAACTGCGGCTAAAATGGTAGCATTTGATACAATTAAAATTAGAGGTTATTTTGTAACAGCACAAGAAATTTCTTATAAAGCTGGTAAGAAAGCAGCAGAAAATGGAGCTAAATATTTCCATATATCTCGAATTGCACAAGATTCAAAAGGACCAAATAAAACAATTTATATTGATCTTTATCGTTAACGCTATAAATATCGATTTAATAAATTAAATAAAAGAAGAGGATCACCCTCTTCTTTTTATTTCTCTAGTTCATCAAAAATTTGGTTAATCCGTTTTTCAGAAATTGGATATGGTGTGCCAAGTTGTTGGGCAAAAAGGTTAACTCTTAATTCCTCAATCATCCAACGTATTTGCTGAATTTTATTTTCTTGTCCTTTATATAAATTGCTATTTTTTTTGAGAAATAAATAGCGTTGCGTTACTCTTTCAACAATTATCAAATTATTACGATCTTTGTTAGGATCTATTAATAATTTTTCAATGCGTTTTTCTATTGCCTGTAAATAACGATACAGATCAGGTAATCGTTGATAACCAATATCACAGACAAACCCTTTATATATTAAATTAGATAATTGTTGTTTAATATCAGCAAATGCTAAAGCCTGATTTAAATCAACTCGACCTTTCAGCTTTTTATTGATTTGATAATTTAACGTTAATATTTTTTCTAGTTGTTGTGCAATATCGACGACTAATTCATTGATATTACTTTTCACTTTTTCTAATAAAGGCGGGAATAAATGTTGTTCATAAATAATACCTTCAGATTTTTGCTGAATTAAATAATCTATTCCACAAAAAATACAATCATCGATTAGGTCATTAATTTTGCCAAATGGATTAAAGTACAAACCTAATTTTGCTTTATTAGGAAGTTTCTCATGTAAATATTTAATCGGTGATGGAATATTCAAATAAATTAATCGCCTAATTCCCGATAACATTAATTGAGATTGGTCATAGGGATTGTCGACTAATTTTATTGCAACGCTATTACCTTCATCAATTAAAGTTGGATAAGCCTTGATTGTATAATTCTTTTTTCTTTGCTCATAAATAACAGGAATATCCCCAAAATCCCAATTAGTTAATTCTTGTTTTTCTATATCACTGTCAGTATGTTGAGTAACTTGTTGAAGAGCAGATTGAACTTGATCTTTCAATTGCTGTTTGATTTGATTCAAATCTTTACCAGCTAAAATCGTTTTATTATTATCATTAACTATATTAAATGTTATTTTCAGATAATCATCAACTAATGCTAATTGCCAGTTTTCACGATTTATTATGACGCCCGTCATTCTTTTAAACTCCTTTTCAAGAGTTACTAATAAATCTTCCTCACCAGGTTTGACTCTTTCCAGAAAAGCTTTGGCATAATTTGGTGCGGGCACTAAATTTCGCCGTAATGATTTAGGTAGGGACTTTATTAACGATATGATTAAGTCTTGACGAAAGCCGGGAACTTGCCATTGAAAAATAGTATCGTTGTCGATTTGATTTAAAACAGAAACCGGTATTGTAACCGTGACACCGTCACGTGCACCACCAATGTCAAAATGGTAACTTATTTTTAGTTTGATATTGTTATAAATCCAGTAATCTGGATAATCTTCAGTAGTTACTTTATTAGCATTAGGATTAATTAAGGTTTGTTTATCAAATAACAAATAATCTGGGTTTGTAAGATGCTCTTTTTTCCACCAACTATCAAAATGTTTGGTTGAAATGACAGTATGAGGTATTTTTTGATCGTAAAATTGAAATAATGTATCAACATCGACTAAGATATCTTGTCGCCTTGATTTATGTTCGAGTGTTTCAACTTCTTTAATGAGTTTCTGATTTTTGAGATAGAAATCATATTTAGCATCCCACTCCCCTTCTACTAAGGCATGACGAATAAATAGTTCACGACTCAACACAGGATCAATGTCGCTGTAATTGACCAAACGATTATTAACAATTGGTAAACCAAATAGTGTGACTTTTTCATTGGCAATAGTCGTTCCTTGCTTTTTAGACCAATGCGGTTCGTGATACTGTTTTTTTATTAAATGTTTAGCTAAAGGTTCAATCCACTCAACTTCAATTTTAGCAACATTTCGACCCCATAGTTTTGCTGTTTCAACTAACTCATTGGCCATACACCATTTAGGCGAGTTTTTAAATAAGCTAGAACCCGGGAAAATAGCAAATTTCATATTTCTAGGACCAAGATATTCAAATTTATCAATTTCTTTCATCCCAATATGAGATAATAAACCACTTAAAATTGATGTATGTATAGCTTGATAATCACTGTCATGATTATTAATTGGAAAATTGAGTTGCTTTATAGTTTGTCTAATTTGCGTATAAATATCTTGCCATTCTTTAATTCTTAAGTAATTTAGGAACTCCTTCCGGCATAATTGACGAAATTGATTATTTGTTAATGCTTTTTGTTGTTCTTCAATATATCTCCATAAATTTAAATAACTTATGAAATCTGAATTTTTATCTGCAAAGCGTTGATGTTTTTGATCTGAAGCTTGTTGTTTGTCAAAAGGTCTTTCCCTAGGATCCTGTATAGACAGTGCAGCAGTTATAATCATTATTTCTTTCACGCTTGCATGTTTACGAGATTCAACTAGCATACGAGCAAAACGAGGATCAATAGGCAATTGTGCTAACATCCGCCCTATTTTGGTTAAATGATAATGATTTTTCTTAGTATAAATTGCACCCAATTCTTCTAATAAACGGCTACCATCTTTTATATGCTTTTTTTCAGGCGATTCGATAAATGGAAATGCAGCTAAATTACCAAGATTTAATGCAATCATTTGTAAAATAACTGATGCTAAATTTGTCCGTAGAATTTCAGGTTCAGTAAATAAAGGTCGATTTAGAAAATCTTGTTCATCATATAAACGTATACAAATTCCATCTGAGGTTCGTCCACAACGACCTTTACGTTGATTCGCTGATGCTTGAGATATTGCTTCTATCGGTAAACGTTGAACTTTTGTGCGATAACTATAACGGCTAATTCTTGCCATTCCTGGATCAATCACAAATTTTATGCCAGGCACTGTTAATGAAGTTTCAGCGACGTTAGTTGATAAAATAATGCGTCTACCATTATGTGGGCGAAATATACGATTTTGTTCAGCACTTGAAAGACGAGCATATAAAGGAATAATTTCTGTATGGAATAGGTTTAATTTAGACAGAACATCGGCCAAATCTCGTATTTCTCGTTCACCTGTCAAAAAAATCAGAATATCACCACGATTATCTTCCATTGACAATTCATCAATTGCATTAATAATCCCTTGAAAATCATCATAATTATTTTCATCATCTTTCATAATAGGTCGATAACGAACTTCAACAGGATAAGTTCTACCCGATACTTCTATGATAGGTGCATGATTAAAATGACGAGAGAAACGCTCAACATCAATTGTTGCTGAAGTAATAATAACTTTTAAATCAGGTCTTTTAGGTAAAATTTGCTTTAAATAACCTAAAATAAAATCAATATTGAGACTTCTTTCATGGGCTTCATCAATAATAATCGTATCATATTGAGTTAATAACCGATCATTTTGGATTTCGGCTAACAATATACCGTCGGTCATCAGTTTTATTAGCGATGAATCTTTAACATTATCATTAAATCTGACTTTATATCCGACGATATCTCCTAATTCAGAGTTCAATTCCTCAGCAATACGAACGGCAACAGATCGGGCTGCAAGTCTTCTTGGTTGCGTATGACCAATAAACCCTTTGACACCGAGTCCTAGCTCTAAACAAATTTTTGGTATTTGTGTCGTTTTTCCAGAACCTGTTTCGCCTGCAATAATGACAACTTGATTATCATTTATAGCTTTATATATATCGGCTTTTTTTTGAGTTACTGGTAATTCTTCTGGATAACTAATTCTATTAGGTACCTTATGTAGTCGAATAAGATAATCATTGTGCGCAATTTCTATGCGAGATTTAACTGATAGTAAATCGGCTTCGCTCGCTAATTTCCTTTTAGATAAATCAGATAATTCTTTGATAAATTTCACTTTTTCCTTAATAGTGACAGTATCTAACTTATCAAATAATTCTTGTATTTGCTGAGAATTAAGCATATTTTGTAATAAAGTTAATTTCATGAAAATCTTCAATTAGTTATGTATTATAGCAAAATTTAAAGATTTTAAAAAAAACTATTACTTAGTTATGATTTTAATCATAATGACAAGAATATAGTGTTTTGTACCGACAAATGAGGAGTAAATGTATGAAAAATGTATTTTATTTATTAATGATATTAACTGGAACAATATTATTAAGCGGATGTGACGATAAAGATAAAACCGATATTATGAAAGAAGAGCTGCAACACCATCGTTTTTTACTAGTTAAGGCTAATGGTGAAAATATTGCACCTGAAAAACAAGCTTTTATTGAATTTAGTGAAAAATTAACTTTTAATGGAAAAATGTGCAATACTTTTTTTGGAGAAGCGTCTTTAAATAAAGATACGATAACCAGTAAAAACTTATCTTCTACACAAAAATATTGTAGTGATGATCAACAACTTAATAAACTTGATGGTATTGTCAGCGATTTATTTACTTATGGGGCTAAAGTCAAAATTAAACATGATTATGATACAACTTATTTAGAATTATCAAATAAGAGTAATGAACTACATTTTGAAGTTAAAGATTTAATGTAGTAATCTTCAAATTAAAGGGAGCAATGCTGTTTTTTAAGCTCCCTTTAGCACAAAAATTGATAAATTAAAATGATGTGAAACCAGATATTAACCTTATCTATTTTTTAATATTATTCCTAATGTTAATATTAAAAACATCTTACTTTAGCACCATATAAATCATAAAATTCTTTATAAAAAAAAATGTTGCGATATAATATAGCCAACGATTAAAATGGTTTATGAGTTCAACTTGTGAGTATATTATCATTAAAAAATACAGGTAACTTTAACAATATTGTTTTAACTTTGTTTTTATTATTCAAGAAACCATAATCTATTTATACCAATGCTTTGCCATTGGTTTTTTTATTTCCGATTTAAAATATTCCACTAATTTTTATTTTTAACATTAACTTAACAGCAGATATTAATATGAAAAAAACTAAAATTGTATGTACGATAGGACCGAAATCAGAATCTAAAGAGATGCTAACTAAACTTTTAAATGCAGGTATGAATGTCATGCGTTTAAATTTCTCTCATGGTGATTATAATGAACACGGAAATCGTATCAAAAATTTACGTGAAGTAATGCAAGAAACCGGGCTAAAAGCGGCGATTATGTTAGATACTAAAGGCCCTGAAATCCGTACTATTAAACTTGAAGGCGGTAATGACGTATCTTTAGTTGCAGGACAAACGTTTACTTTTACTACCGATAAATCAGTTGTTGGTAACTCACAACGTGTTGCTGTGACCTATGAAGGTTTCGCTGAAGATTTAAGTGTAGGTAATCGTGTTTTAGTTGATGATGGGCTGATTGCGATGGAAGTTACCGAAATTAAAGGTAACGAAGTTGTTTGTAAAGTATTAAATAATGGTGACTTAGGTGAAAATAAAGGTGTTAATTTACCAAATGTCTCTATCAAATTACCTGCATTAGCCGAAAAAGATAAACAAGATCTTATTTTTGGTTGCGAACAAGGTGTTGATTTCATTGCAGCTTCTTTTATTCGTAAACGTTCAGATGTGGAAGACATCCGTAAACATTTAGCAACACATGGTGGCGAAGATATTAAAATTATTTCTAAAATTGAAAACCAAGAAGGTTTAGACAATTTTGATGAAATTCTTGATGCATCTGATGGTATTATGGTCGCTCGTGGTGATTTAGGTGTTGAAATACCGGTTGAAGAAGTTATTTTTGCTCAAAAAATGATGATCAAAAAATGTGTCAGAGCATCTAAACCAGTTATTACTGCGACACAAATGCTTGATTCAATGATCAAAAACCCTCGCCCTACTCGTGCTGAAGCCGGTGATGTTGCAAATGCAATATTAGATGGAACTGACGCAGTTATGCTTTCAGGTGAGAGTGCTAAAGGTAAATATCCTTTAGAAACAGTACAAGTTATGGCAACAATTTGCCAACGTACAGATAAAACAATTTCTGCATCTTTAGAACTGCAAGCTCTTGAAAAACTCAGAATTACAGCAGCTGTTTGTTGTGGCGCAGTTGAGATTGCTGAAAGATTGAATGCTCCTCTAATTATTGTTGCAACAAGAAGTGGTAAATCAGCTCGTGAAGTTCGTCATTACTTCCCGAAAGCAAAAATCTTGGCGTTATCTTCTAGCCAAAAAACAATCAATCAATTACTATTAAGTAAAGGTGTTGAGCCTATCTTAATCGATTCTATTAACTCTACTGATGATTTCTATCGTTTAGGTAAAGAAATGGCCGTTAAGTTAGGTTATGTGAAATCTGGCGATATCGTCGTAATGGTTTCTGGTGCGCTAGTTCCCAGTGGTACAACTAATACAACTTCCGTCCACCGTGTATAGTTAATTGATAACTTCAATTTGATTAAGTTTATTAAAAACCCGATGATTCCATCGGGTTTTTTATCTTTGATAAATACATTCTTCTATAGTTATATATGTTTCTAAATATGATTATTCGCAATTCAATTGTTTAATTTTAGTTGTTTCTTAAAATTAAACAATTAACTGAAACAAAAATTAGTTAATCTCATTTATTATTGACCAGATATTATTATCAGGTGATTTTGTTTTTTTTAATCACAATAATGTGCAAAATCAATTAATTTAAGTATAATCATTAATCATCAAAGTATATGATTGTGAGGCTAATCTAAAATTAATATGAATAGTGAAAATTTATATTTTCAGAAAGAAATAAGTTGGTTAGCTTTTAATGAAAGAGTATTACAAGAAGCCGCAGATCCAAGTAATCCATTAATTGAGCGTGTTCGATTTTTGGGTATTTATTCAAATAATCTTGATGAATTTTACAAAGTCCAATTTGCCAATTTAAAACGATATGTTTTAATTGAACAAGAAAAAGGCAATGCTTCTAATGCTAAGAATACGCTTAAATTAGTACATCAAAAAGTTATTCAAGCTGAGTTGAAATTCGAAACACTTTATAACGAATTACTTTTAGAAATGGCTAGAAATCAGATATTTCTAATCAATGAAAGACAACTCACATCTAATCAAGAAGAATGGATTAAGAAATTTTATAAACAAAATCTGCGACAGTATATCAATCCTATTTTACTTGATAGTCATACAGAATTGATCCAGTTTCTAAAAGATGATCATTCCTATCTTGGTGTTGAAATCATTAATAATAATGAAATTAAATATGCATTATTGGAATTACCTACTGATAAAATTTCACGTTTTGTCTTACTTCCATCAGATAGTGCTTCAAAAAATAAATCTATTATTTTCTTAGATAATATTTTACGTTACTGCTTACCAGATATTTTTAAGATTTTCTTTGATGCTACTGAATTCAATGCCTATTCTATCAAAATCAATCGCGATGCTGAATATGAGCTAAGTAGTGAAATGGATAGCTTATTGGAACTCATGTCTCAAGGATTAAAGCAACGTGTAACTGCTCAACCTGTAAGGTTTATCTATCAAAAAGATATGCCTAAAGCGCTCATGGAGTTATTGTTAACGAAATTAAAGCTAACTGAAAATGATGCAATGCAAGGTGGCCGTTATCCTAATCTTAAAGACTTAATGAGTTTTCCATATATTGGTCGAACGAATTTATTAAATAAAGTACTACCGAATTTGACATATAAACGATTTAAACAATTTCGTAATACCTTTGATACGATACGCGATCGAGATATTCTATTGTATTATCCTTATTATTCATTTGGTCATGTTTTGGAAATTATGCGTCAAGCTTCGTTTGATCCGAACGTGACGCATATAAGAATTAACATTTATCGTGTAGCTAAAGATTCTCGGTTTGTCCAAGCTGCTATTAATGCTGCCAATAATGGGAAAAAAGTAACAGTTGTAGTGGAATTACAAGCACGTTTTGATGAAGAAACGAATATCCATTGGGCTAAAACACTCATGAGTTCAGGTGTTAAAGTCATTTACTCCCAACCAAGACTAAAGATTCATGCTAAATTGTTCCTAATTGAACGTAAAGAAAATGAACGTATTACTCGTTATGCGCATATTGGCTCCGGTAATTTTAATGAAAAAACAGCCAAAGTTTATACTGATTTCTCTTTATTAACAGCCGATCCAATGATTACCGAAGAAGTTAAAAAAGTATTTAACTTTATTGAAAATCCATTTAAACCAGTTACATTCCATTATCTTTTAGTCTCCCCGCAAAATACACGTATGCGATTTATGGAATTGGTACAACGAGAAATTAATAATGCAAAATCCGGTAAACCGAGTGGTATTTATTTAAAACTCAATGCTATTACCGATAAAGAAATGATTAATAAACTATATGAAGCGTCTACAGCCGGTGTAAAAATTAGATTGATTATTCGTGGCATGTGCATACTTAAACCGCAGATTCCAAATTTAAGTGAAAATATTTTTGTGACTAGTATCGTCGATCGTTTTTTAGAGCATGCGAGAGTTTATATATTCGAAAATAATGGATTAAAAGATACTTATATCTCTTCAGCAGATTGGATGCCAAGAAACATTGATAACCGCGTTGAAGTGGGAGTAAAGATTTTAGATACAGGTATAAAAAAAATAATCCGAGATATATTCACAATCCAATCTAATGACAATGTTAAAGCTAGGATTATTGATCAAGACTTAAAAAATAATTACGTTCAACGCGGTAATAAGAAAAAGATAAGATCACAGATTGCTATTTATGATTATTTAAATCGTTTAGAAAATGATAAATAACGATTGAGGGTGCAAATGCATACGAATAAGCCAGATTTTAATGAATATGCGGTTATCGATTTAGGATCCAATAGTTTCCATATGATTATTGCGAAAAAGATCGATAATTCTCTCCAAATAATCTATAAAAATAAACAACAGGTTCAATTAGCTTCAGGCTTAGATAAATATTATCATCTTAGCCAAGAAAGCATCCAACGTGCAATAAACAGCTTAGCCTTATTTGCCGAGCGTTTGAAAGATTTTCCTATTTCACATGTTAAAGTTGTGGGAACTTTTACATTGCGTGTTGCTAAAAATAGACTTGAATTTCTAAAAGCAGCAAGTCTTGTTTTCCCCTTCCCTATTGAGATCGTTTCTGGTCAAGAAGAAGCGCGATTAATTTATTTGGGAGCTATTAATAGTGAATCGGTCAAACAATCTGATGTTAAATTTATTATTGATGTTGGCGGAGGATCGACAGAAATAGCTATTGGCAAAGATCAAATACCAGCCTTTGTTGAAAGTCGTCCAATGGGCTGCGTTACTTATGCCAAACGTTTTTTCCCAAATCAAGTTATTACAAAACAATATTTTGAACGGGCGAAATTGGCTGCTGAACAACAAGTTGAGAAATTTACACAATCAGTGAAAAGTAAGAATATTACGATTGCTTTTGGTTCTTCTGGCACAATTAAAAGTATTTATAAAATCTTACTCGACCTTGGCGTTACTGATGGAATTATAACCCTCAAACGGTTAGAAGATTTAGTATCTTATGTTCTTGAATTTAAGTGCTTTGATGACATTGATTTCCCATCATTATCTAATGATCGTAAACTAATTTTCGTAAGTGGATTAGCGATATTCTACGGTGTATTTAGTGCATTTGGTTTACAGGAACTACACTATACCCACAGTGCTTTAAGAGAAGGTGTTTTATATGAAATTACTGGTCACAAAAGTACACAAGATATTTGCGAGAAAACGGTTGGTTTTCTAATTAAACACTATAACATTGATAAACTTCATGCTGGTAAAACCGTCGATATTGTAAAATGGTTATTTTCGCAATGGAAAATGTCAGCGAATATAATTATTGACGAAAAGTTAGAATCACTACTCTATTGGTCGGCATGGTTACATGAAATTGGTTTAAGTATCAATTTCTCAAATATTCACAAACATTCAGCCTATATTTTGAAAAATTGTAATATGCCTGGTTTCAATGAAGAGCAGCAATTTTTGCTGTCTACTCTAGTTCGCTATCATCGCAAAGGATTTATGGTTGAAAACATTCCTAATTTTAGTTTGTTTGAACAAAAACAGGTTCTGGTTTTACTACAAATACTAAGGCTTGCCGTTTTAATTAATAATCAACGTAGTGCGACACTTAATGAAAAAGTATTTAAGTTGAGAATTGTAGATGATAACATTTTTCATGTGGAATTATATATTGAAAATAACTTTGCCAAAACAAATGGCTTGATACTGCTTGATTTAGAACAAGAACAAATTTATTGGCAAGAAAATAAACATTGGCAATTGGATATTCGAATAAATGAAGCTGGTCAAATATGGTAAAAAAGATTTTAATTTCTAATAATATTCGGAATATAAGAGCACAAACCAAAAATTTATCACTTGAACTTTTGGAAGAGATACATCAAAAATTAGGCCTAGTAATCGAAGAACGGCGTAAGATTAATGAGCAAGCTCAAGAAGATATCAATAACTATAATAAAAAAATAGCGACATATTTACAATTAATTAAGAAAGATGGCATAGAAATTAATGATTTGCTGAAAAAAGCTGACTTCCCAACTTTCAAGCGACTACGAAAATCTCGAGCAATCCGCCCACCAAAATATAAATACTATGATCAAAATGGTGATTTAAAAACTTGGACTGGGCAAGGAAGAATGCCCAAACCAATACGACAAGCTTTAAATGCTAATAAAAAAAAATCATTAGAAGATTTTCTTATTTAACACTGCCCTCTTCTAACATCGTTAACGTTTATCTAATACCCATTTAATATTTTTACTGGATCGATTTTACATGCTCGACGGGCTGGGTAATAGCTGGCAATCAATGTAAGTATAACGGAAGTACAAAATACGATTAGAATATCTATCATATGAATTTCTGTAGGAATGAAATCAATAAAATAGATATGGCTATTAAGTAATTGATGACCAATTAAATACTCAATACATTTTACAATATTAGATAACTGATCAGTTATCAAAACACCTAATACAATGCCAAAAATACTACCAATTAGACCGGCTATAATCCCATAATAGATAAAAGTTTGGCTGATTAGACGATTTGTTGCGCCTAAGGTTTTTAAAATTGCTATCTCACGCTGCTTATCCTTCACCGCAATAACTAATGTTGAAACAATACTAAAGCAGGCAACACCAATAACAATTATCATAGCTAAGTACATAATTTGCCTAATCATTTGTATATCATGATACATAAAACCATAGTTACTTTGCCAACTAACTACATAAATGGGTTGAAAATAACTTAGCTTTGTCCGTTGAATAATTTCACTGGCATGATAGAGATCGTTAACATTTACTTGAATACCTGTGACAGTGTCACCTATTCCTAAATAATTCTGTGCATCTGATAAGGGTATTATTGCTAAATCATTACCTAAATTACCACTAAAATCCATTAAGCCCGCTATTTGTAATCGGATTCGCTTAGGTTGCTTTAATTTCTTTTGTGAATCCGAAATAGGAATTAACAGCGTAATCCAATCCCCGGCAGTGACAGACAGTGATTTTGCTAATCCGGTGCCGATTAATATACCTTTATTATTCGATTTAAAGTCATTCCATCGGTTATCTAAAATATATTGTGGTAAACGGCTCATTCTAGCTTGTTGGTCAATATCAATTCCCTGTATTTGTATTGCTTTTAATTTATTACCATTTTCTAATAAACCGGTAAAGCGAACAAAAGGTGTTGCTGCTGTGATATCTGGATTTTTTTCAATTTGTGATTTAAGTTGACGCCAATGAGATATTTGTCCCTCTGGTACATAGAATTCACCATGCGGAATAACCGATAAAACACGATTATGTAATTCTTTTTCAAATCCATTCATAGCACTCAAACCAATTATTAGCGCAGCAATACCAATGGCTATACTAAGAGTTGAAAGTATCGAAATGAAAGATAACATACCACTTTGACGACGACCTTTTCTAAATCTTCTTGCCATAGTTAACGATAACATATTACGATCCTTGATGATTTATTGGTTTTAACGTGCCTGATGTCATCACATATTGGTATTTCATCTTTTGGGCTAATGTTAAGTCATGCGTAACAACTAAAAAAGCCGTTCCATGTTTTTGGTTAAGATTGATTAATAATTCAAAGATCGACTCAGCCGTATTCTGATCTAAATTACCAGTAGGTTCATCCGCCATTACGATTGAAGGATTATTTATCAATGCCCTACCAATTGCTATACGTTGCCGTTCACCTCCGGATAATTCAGAAGGTCGATGTTTTGCTCTATGAAGTAGATTTATTGACTCAAGCATTTCATATGCATGTTCATATGATTGTTTATGATTAATACCTGCTATCATTAATGGCATCGCTATATTTTCTAATGCGTTAAAGTCAGATAGCAAATGATGAAATTGATAAACAAAACCAATTTCTTTATTACGTAAATTTGCTTTTTGCGATTCTGATAATTGTGAAATAGATTGAGAATTAAATAATATATCACCCGATGAAGCGGTATCTAAGCCTCCTAGAAGATGTAATAAAGTACTCTTACCTGAACCTGAACTGCCAATTATCGCATTCATAGTTTTAGGCATAATATTGAAATTAATTGATCTTAATACTTCAGTGCTAACCTTACCTTCTTGGTAACTTTTACATAGGTCAATCGTTTTAATAAGTGGTTTACTTTCCATAGTATATTCATTATTCATAACGTAATGCCTCTGCTGGTTGAGTACTGGCCGCTCGATAAGCGGGATAAAGAGTTGACAAAATTGATAATAATAACAATGAAATAAAGACTATTATAACTTGTTTTGAATCAACTATGGAAGGTAAAGGGATACCAGAAAAAGTTAAATTAAATTTGGCTAAACTCAATGCGAAAATCAGTCCAATTGAACATCCAATCAACGATCCTATAATACCTGAACTGGCACCTTGGATAATAAAAATCAGCATGGTTTTAAAACGGTTTAAACCTTGAGTTTTTAAAATTGCAATTTCTGTTTGTTTTTCCATAACAAGCAAGCTTAATGAAGTAATTATATTAAATGCGGCAACAATAACGATAAGACTAATTAATAAAGCCATAACATTCTTTTCCATTCGTATGGCTTGAAATAATTCACCTCGTTTATCGCGCCAATCGTTAAATTGTAATTGTTTACTCAATGGTTGTGCCACAATAGACTGTATATTTAATGGATTGTCTAAAGTTAATCGCCAACTTGTAATCGTATCAGATGGATAACGCATTAATTTTGCTGCATCGTTGATATTTAGATAAATGATTGATTGATCAATATCGTGATTAACAGAAAATATACCTGCAACTTCAAAAAGTCTTTGGCTTGGGATTTTGCCTACAGGTGTTATTTGGCTAGCATCAGTTACCATTAAACGTAATTTATCACCAACGCCAACATTAAGTTTGCTAGCTAGATAATCGCCAATAATAATTTTATACTCATTCGGTTTAAGATCTGATAAATTACCCAAATAAATATACGAAGTGATAGGATCAAATTCGTTTGGATCCACCCCTACTATTGTACTCATCGTAATATTGTTTGGACTTTGAATAATCACATCACCAGTAATTAATGGTGTAATATGCTTAATATGGTCATTATTAGGAACCACTGTTTTTGGATAATCTATGAAATTTAAACGATGTGTTTGAGTCGTTATTTGAGCTTGCGGAATAAATTGTAGAATATTTTTTTGCATCTCATTTTCAAATCCATTCATAACTGACATAATAACGATTAAACCAAATGAGCCTAACATAATGCCAATCATTGATAACCAAGAGACAAAACGACCAAAGCTA